>CAMCOS010000010.1 GCA_945876565.1 Lautropia mirabilis
AGTTTCCAGACTCTTATGGCGCAGCTTCAAACCATTGTTCGCAACACTTGCTGCACGCAAAAATGTGCCGCTGACGCGCCCACGTTCGAGCTTGTCACCACACCAACCGAGAAGCAAAAACGTGCCCTTGAATTGATCGCTCAAATCAAGCTGTAGTCAGAATGTGGAACCCAAATTACAAGGGGTTTCATTGGGAAAACTCAGCTTTTTTGGGGAAGAACTTCAGTTTAAACAGGAGATCATTCCCTCTTTGCTATGACTGATATATGCTAGGGGAACAACTTTGCGGAGGTTCCCAACCATGGCACACGATCCCTTCAAAACTCTCAAATCCTTCAAGATTGACGGCAAGAGCGCAAGCCTCTACTCCTTGCCTGCGCTTGGCAAAGCACTCGGCATCGATGTTGCCAAATTACCGGTGTCGATTCGAATCGTGCTCGAGTCGGTTCTTCGAAACTGTGACGGCAAAAAAGTTACTGAAACCCACGTCAAGGAATTGGCCAATTGGCAACCCAACGCCAAGCGGGAAAACGAAATTCCCTTCGTCGTGGCCCGAGTTGTACTGCAGGATTTCACGGGCGTGCCGCTGCTGGCTGATTTGGCAGCCATGCGTGATGTCGCCAAGAGAATGGGGCGCTCGCCCAAGTCTATCGAACCGTTGGTGCCTGTTGACCTCGTGGTTGACCATTCGGTCATGATCGACTATTTCGGCACCCAGGATGCGCTAGACCTGAACATGAAGGTTGAGTTCTCACGCAACCAGGAGCGCTATCAGTTCATGAAATGGGGCATGCAAGCGTTTGATACATTTGGCGTGGTGCCCCCTGGTTTTGGCATCGTGCACCAGGTCAACCTTGAATACCTGGCCCGCGGGGTGCATTGCAACAAAAAGAGTAACGTCTACTACCCAGACACGCTGGTGGGCACCGATAGCCACACCACCATGATTAACGGGATCGGTGTGGTCGGTTGGGGCGTTGGTGGTATTGAGGCCGAAGCTGGCATGCTCGGTCAACCGGTGTATTTCCTAACCCCGGATGTGATTGGTGTGGAGCTGACCGGTCAGTTGCGTGGCGGCGTAACGGCAACTGATCTGGTGCTGACCATCACGCAGATGCTGCGCAAAGAAAAAGTAGTCGGCAAATTTGTTGAGTTCTGTGGTTCAGGTACAGCGAGCTTGTCAGTGACTGACCGCGCCACGATTGGCAATATGGCGCCCGAGTACGGTGCCACCATGGGATTTTTTCCGGTTGATGACAAAACAATTGATTATTTCCGGGGCACTGGCCGCACAAAATCCGAAATCGCTGCCTTTGAAGCTTACTTCAAGGCGCAAGGCATGTTTGGTGTGCCGCATGGCAAAGACATCAATTACACCCGGCTGCTCAAGCTTGATCTTGGCACAGTCGCCCCCTCGCTTGCTGGCCCCAAGCGACCACAAGACCGAATCGAAATCGGGCATGTGGCGAACACCTTCGACACCCTGTTTTCCACGCCGATTGGGGACAATGGCTTTAACCAGCCGCCAGCCAAGCTAGAGAAAGCTTTCACCACTTCAAAAGGCACCGAGCTTCACAATGGCGACGTCCTGATTGCCGCGATTACCTCTTGCACCAACACCTCCAACCCAAGCGTGATGCTGGCTGCCGGACTCGTTGCCAAAAAAGCCGTTGAAGCAGGCTTGACTGTGCCATCTTACGTTAAGACGTCATTGGCACCTGGATCACGTGTGGTGACTGAGTATTTGAAGAAAGCCAAGTTGCTCCCTTACCTTGAGAAACTTGGCTTCAATGTCGCGGCCTATGGCTGCACCACCTGCATTGGCAACGCTGGCGACCTGACTGCTGATATTAATGAAGCCATCATCGACAACGACCTCATCTGCTCGGCAGTGCTGTCTGGCAACCGGAACTTCGAGGCTCGCATTCACCCCAACATCAAGGGGAACTTTTTGGCCTCGCCCCCGCTGGTGGTGGCCTATGCGCTGGCTGGGACGATGCGACGTGATTTGATGACCGAGCCAGTAGGCAAAGGCAAAAAGGGCGATGTCTACATCGGCGATATCTGGCCAACCTCGGATGAGATCAATGCGCTGATGAAGTACGCGTTGGATGCCAGAGTGTTTCGCGGCAACTACGCCAACGTCAAGAAAAACCCAGGCAAGCTTTGGGAGCACATCTCTGGCGTCAAAGGTGAGCGCTACAACTGGCCCACCTCAACCTACATTGCGGAGCCACCATTTTTTGAGGGGTTCACCATGCACCCGACAGCTGTGCCCGTCGTCCACGGTGCCCGAGCACTTGGCGTATTTGGTGATTCGGTGACAACGGATCACATCTCACCCGCAGGCTCCATCAAAGAGACATCACCGGCTGGCCAATGGCTACTGGCCCACAACGTCAAAAAGCCTGACTTCAATAGCTACGGATCGCGGCGAGGCAACCACGAGATCATGATGCGCGGCACATTTGCCAACGTGCGCATCAAAAACCTCATGATTGCGCCGCGCCCTGATGGCAGCCGCGTTGAGGGCGGTGAAACCTTGTTTCAGCCCTCTGGCCAGCAAATGTCAATTTATGATGCAGCCATGGCCTATCAAAAAGCCGACGTACCCACCGTGGTGTTCGGTGGCGAAGAGTACGGCACCGGATCCTCGCGTGACTGGGCGGCCAAGGGCACCATGTTGCTAGGGGTTAAAGCAGTGATTGCGCGCAGCTTTGAGCGCATTCACCGCAGCAACCTTGTTGGCATGGGGGTGTTACCGCTGCAGTTCAAGGGCAACGACAGCGTTCAGTCACTTGGTATCACCGGCAAAGAAACCTACGATATTGAGGGGATCGAGGCTGGCATCATGCCACAGCAAGATGTCACGCTCGTTATTCACCACGAAGACGGTAAGACCGAACGCGTTAATGTTCTACTGCGCATCGACACCCCTATTGAAGTGGACTACTACCTGCATGGCGGGATTCTGCCCTATGTGTTGAGGGAGTTGCTCGCGGCCTAGCTCACTTACCTACCACGCAGCCATCTTTGCATCCCGCAGACAACCCGACCCCTGTCGGGTTGTCTGCTTTCGGTCACTCATTGCATTTCACCAACGACGAAATCTAGGCGACCCACTTGACCAACAGACCCGTGAGGCAAAACAAAACCACAAACAGCACAGCTGCCAAGGCCAAGACGCGTGGGCCTGCGGCTTTCAACTGAGCAAAACGCGTTTCAATGCCCAGTGCGGTCATGGCCATGGTCAATAGAAAAACATCGATGGCACGCAATGTTTCCAGTAGTGGCGCCGGCACAATGCCAGTTGAATTGATGACGGCGAAGATTAAAAACCAAATCGCAAACCAGGGAATGGGTAAGCTTGCCTTGTTGTCAGCTAAGCTAGCGTCGCGACGCTGCAGCCACAGGCCGATGACAAGCAACAACGGCACGAGCAAGGCCACGCGGGTCATTTTTACAATCGTGGCCACTTCCGTGGTGGCCGGATCAATATTGCTGGCAGCAGCCACCACTTGGGCGACCTCATGAATGCTGCCACCTAAAAAAATTCCCAGTGCCCTGCCCTCAAATGGCAACCAGCCTACCCCGGACAAAAGTGGGTACAGAAACATCGACATTGTGCCAAACAACACCACGGTGGCCACTGCCACGGCACTCTTGTGAGGCGCTGATCGCAAGGTTGACTCAAACGCCAGAACAGCTGCCGCACCGCAAATTGCACTACCCGCTGAGGTCAGCATGGCCGTGTCCCGGTCAAGTTTGAGCCAGCGGGTACCGAGCCATGTGCCAAGCGCCAAAACCCCAACCGCCACGCCAATCGAGACCACCATGCCCGCCACACCCACTTCAACAATCTGCTGGATACTGACGTTCAAACCATAAAGCGCCACTGCGACCCGCAGCAAACGACGCGCCGCAAAGTCCACCCCGACACCCCACTGAGCTGGCATGCTGCCCCTTAACAGGTTGCCATACAGCATCCCACACACAATGCCAAGTACCAGCGGACTGATGCTCAAGGCCCGGATAGGTGCAAGCTGTGCCAACTCGAATACAGCAAACGCCATGAGCGTGACAAACAACAGGCCGCTGCCACGGTCGCGCCACGTGGTCTCTGAAGTCGCTGCCGCTGTGTTCAAACCAGTTTTCCTGTCGTCAATTTTTGTATGGCAAGTCTAGTCAATCACAACACATTTGAAAATCTGTTATTTTCGATTGTAAATATCAGTTTTTCTGATAACTTGTCCGCTCATGCCTAAATGCTTACACCGCTCGCTTACACCGCTCGCTTACACCGATCAACGTTTACCTGTTGTTCAAATGACACCCGATCAGCTCATTACCTTCAGCATCGTTGCAGAACACGGCAACATTAGCCACGCAGCCCACGCCCTGCACCTGTCCCAACCGGCCGTCTCCGGTCAGCTGCAGGCACTTCAGCAATCATTTGGCGAAGCCCTGTACCGACGCCAAGGCAGAGGCATCGTGCTGACATCGGCTGGCAAACGGCTGCTCGCACCAGCCAATCGTCTGCGTGCTGCGATGGCCCAAGCCATGGACGAGCGCAAGGCAAACCAATCTCTAGCCTCTGGCACTTTGCGCATCGGTGCCAGCACCACGCCGGCGAGCTATCTGCTACCAGAGATCGTGGCACGCTTTAAGCACACCTACCCCGGCATCGACATCCAAATGATTGCAGGAAACACCGCAGACATCATCGCCAAACGTTCAGAGCTAGACCTCGCCGTGCTCGAGGGCGAGTTAAGTCCAGACACCCTAAGCCAGTGCAATGTTGTGCCGTGGCAGACCGACGAGGTCGTGGCGATACTGCCGTCCAATCACCCCATGGCCAAGCGTGACTCGATCGAGGTCAATGAACTGGCGGCGCAGCCACTGGTCATGCGCGAAGACGGCTCCGGGGTTCGAAACCTGGTGATCAAGGCGTTTAATGACCAGGGCCTATCCATTAACGGCTACTTAGAGTTAGCCGGTGTCGAGGGTATCAAGCAAGCCGTTCGAGCGGGTTTGGGCGTGGGGTTCGTGTCACGGCTTTCACTGATCCACGAAGATGGGCATTTGGTCGGTATCCGAATAGGCCAGGGACTGACTCGCTCCATTCGCCTCGTTTTACCGAAATTGGGCAAACCATCCAAAGTGACCCAGGCGTTTATGCAAGCAATCGATGGACCGCGTTAATATAGGTAGTTAACTCAAATAAAACTTTCCAATGCCCAAAAAGCAACCACCGCCAGTATCGCCTCGCGCCACCAGTCAGCTTGTGACACTCGTGCGCGCGGCTGCAAGTTCGACCAGCCGTTTTGAGGACAGGTACTGGGAAGGGCGAATTGAGGGTCTGATCCATAAACACCTGGCGGCGAGTCAGGATGATGTGATCGAAGCCGCCTTAGATGAACTGGCTAGCGTCGACCCAGACCAAGCCGACGATTTGCTAGAACACGTTCAATCGGCTAGCCAAGCCCTGAACATTGAAGTCGAAGGCCAGCCATGGCAGGTGCTTCTGGTGACCAGCGCACTCGCTGTCTGGACCCGCTATCAGCTGCCACAGGGTGACCTCTCAGACAAAATGGTCGATTTTTTTACCGACGGCCTCAAACAACATGTGCTGGCGCCAGACGTGAAGGTAGAGGCCTTGCCCAAGTTGCTTGGTATCGATGAAATGCCACGCTCGTTTGGCGAGATCTATCAGTGGCTGCAGCGCCTAGCAAATCGAACACTGGGCAAACGCGCGGCACTGCCCTCAACGATCACGATTGAGCCGAACCCAGCTCTGCTGGTAGATACCCGACATTTGGTGTTAGCGGTTGCGGTGCGCCAAGGGGAACCTTTATTTCGATGGCAATCAGACCTTCATGCCACCCAAGAACGGTGCCTCGAGCAATGGACGCATTACGTCACGCCAGCCCTAAGCCAGTTGTTGCCAGGATGCCAGTTCCACGCGCTACTACCCCAGTCCTATCACGCCAGCATTGAGCTATCGGAACAACACGTGCGCATTGTTGCCATCCATTCAGCCAGTCAATGGTTAAACAGCGCCTTAAACCTTAAACCGGGTGAGTTGCGAGCGACCATTGCGGCGGTGGGCGAGCGCGATGCACAGGAATATCGGATTGGCTTTCATCGGGGTCGTCAGCAAGATGTGATTTACGGGACCATTTGGCCCGTGTTCGATCAATACGGTAGCGGTACTGGCGAGACGATCATTGACACCGTTGACGAAATTGCTGCGGTTTTAAAAGATAGTGGCGTCAATCACATTAAACGAATCCCAGGTATTTTGTTGCCAGAGTCGTGCGAGGACTGCAGTGCGCCGCTGTTTCCAAATCCCGCTGGCGAACTGGTACACGTCGAGTTGCCTGAAGAAGCGTTTGACGCGCCACAACATTTCCATTGAACGCCAGCCTGCACCACCAGCCGGATTTATCGGCCGATTTGTTTTGTCAAGTCGTCGACAACCTAGGCGACATTGGCGTGATGTGGCGTCTGGCGCGCCAACTGACGCAAGAGAAAGGATGGCAGATCCGGCTCTGGGTCGACAAGCTCGCGCAGTTCAAGCGAATCGAGCCCGCCATTGACGCCCACCTGCCTAGACAAACCTGCCAAGCAATCGAGGTGTGTCAATGGCTTGATGCTTGGGTGCCAGTCACACCGCACCCGATCGTTATTGCCGGGTTCTCGTGTGCACTGCCAGACGAGTACGTCAAACAGCTGGCTGGTCACCCGGGTTCAATTTGGTTGCAGCTGGAGTACTTGAGCGCTGAAGACTGGGTCGACTCGTTTCATGGCCTTCACTCTCAGCGAAACGATACGCTCAAACCATTGTTCTTTTTCCCGGGCTTTACCGAGCGCACTGGTGGACTCATGCGCGAACAGGGTTTACTTGAACAACGAAACCAATGGCAAATGAGCCAACAGCCTGGACCTTGGCTATCTTCATTGGGGGTCAACCTCACCGAACCCGCGAGGTTAGTGTCGGTTTTCACGTACTCCCATGCGCCACTGCACCTGCTCATCCATCAATTAAGACAAACGGGTGAGCGTTTTCATTTGCTCATGCCTTCCGGTCAGTCCATGCCGATTTGTCCAGAAGGCGAGCAAGTCACCTGGCAGGCGATTGAGTTTCTAAACCAGCCTGACTATGACAAATTGCTCTGGTCGTGTGATTTGAATCTGGTGCGTGGCGAAGACTCCTTCATGCGTGCCATCTGGGCAGGCAAACCCCTGTTCTGGCAGATCTATCCGCAAACAGATGGCGCGCATCATGCCAAACTTGATGCTTGGCTGCGACTGTCGTGCCCGCCTTCACCCGTTGCTAGCGCCATGCGCGAGTGGGCTGATGGCAAGCTCAACACTGACCTAACCCACTATCTCACGGGCACTGGCTGGGAAAGCTGGCAACAGACGAGCGCCGCATGGTGTCACGAACTAGCCCAGCAAAGTGACCTCGCCACTCGCCTAGACACCGCGGTGTGTAATCAAATTGGCCCATCAGATCGGTTATGATCTTGGGTTTACTATCCCATTGCGCCGCGGCAACGCTTTCGGCGCACCCAAGACGGAGCAATTAGTCATGAAAACAGCGCAGGAACTGCGTGTCGGCAACGTGGTCGTCGTTGACGGCCAAGCCCAAGTGGTGCAACGCGCCGAGTACAACAAATCGGGCCGCAACGCCGCTGTGGTCAAGTTAAAGTTCAAGAACCTCCTGACAGCCTCAGGCAGCGAATCGGTCTACAAAGCCGATGAGAAGTTTGACGTGGTCGTGTTAGACCGCAAAGAATGCACCTACTCCTATTTTGCGGATCCGATGTATGTATTCATGGACACTGAGTACAACCAGTACGAAGTGGAAGCGGACAGCATGGGCGACGCCCTGAATTACCTCGAAGAGGGCATGGCTGTTGAAGTGGTTTTTTATGATGGTCGGGCGATCTCTGTTGATATGCCAACGTCGGTGGTGCGCGAGATCATCTATACCGAACCCGCCGTGCGGGGCGACACTTCTGGCAAAGTCATGAAGCCAGCCAAAATCAATACAGGATTCGAATTGCCCGTGCCACTATTTTGCGACATCGGTGACAAGATTGAAATTGACACGCGTACAGGCGAGTATCGCAGCCGTGTCATGTCCTAAGTTGGAACACAGTCCCCAATAACAAAGCCGCGTCATACGCGGCTTTGTTATTGGGTAGCTACAAATTACTGCAAACGATCATTGGCCAAGATCTCGGGCACCATCATCACCGAGATGCCATCCTCGGCAAGCTCTTGGCGTTCCTCTTGGGTTGCGGTGCCTCGAATCGAACGCGGTTGGGCTTCGCCCTCGTGAATCGCTCGAGCCTCTCGCGCAAAAGTGGGTCCAACATTTTCCGCACTGTTAATCACTTGACGCATCTGCGCCAAAACCTGCGCCTGAAGCCTTAGAAGCTCTGGTGAAGTGGCCACGGGCGCGGGTACTGAACCTGACGCTGAGCCGGTGGTCCGGCTTTCCTCAATGGGCGCAAGCGTCCGTGAGGAATTGATACGCGGCGCAGAAGGCATCTTGTGAACGTCAGGACTGTGACACATCGGGCACGTGACTAGCCCTCGTGCGTGCTGCGCGTTGTAATCCTCGTGAGAGCCGAACCACCCTTCAAACAGATGACCCGCATCACATTGCAAGTTAAATACTTTTAGCGACATAACACCCAGATGGGGACAAACCCAATCATTTCAAGCCTCTAGTATACCGGGCTCGCGCTCTGGGCGCCTCGGATCAACCGTGCCGAATGACAAGCGTGGCACTGCATTGAGCAAACGCTCGGTAACAGCATGCTGTGGATGATGCAGCACAGCCTCTGCTGAACCCACCTCCACTAGCTCGCCGGCATCCATAATCGCAATGTCATTTGCGAAATACTCAACCACACCAAAGTTGTGCGTAATAAACAGATAAGCCATGCCCGACTCACGTTGCAAATCAGTGAGCAAATCAAGGATTTGGGCTTGAACCGAGACATCAAGTGCAGACGTGGGCTCATCCAAGATCAGCACTTTAGGCTCCACAGCCAACGCCCGGGCAATCGCGATGCGTTGCCGTTGGCCACCAGAGAACTCGTGCGGATAACGGATCGCGGCATCGGTGGGAAGCCCTACCCGATCGAGCAGATGCACCACCCGCGTTTGCCGGTCCACCGCAGACACGTCAGGCAGCAAAGCCGCCACGCCTTCTTCTAAGATCTCACCAACCCGCATGCGCGGATCAAGCGAGGCAAACGGGTCCTGAAACACAATCTGAATCTGAGTGCGCAGGCGCCTTAAGTCTGCGCCCTTGGCAGCAAGCAGATCTTGACCGCCGACACGAACCTCGCCACTAAAAATCGCCGTACCATCCAAAAGCCTGAGCAATGTTTTAGCGACCGTGGTTTTGCCACAGCCTGACCCACCCAAAAGCGCGAGGGTCTGGCCTGCGCACAACTCGAATCCAACACCATCGACAACCTGGGTCACGCCCACTAGGCGTCGCAACCAGCCCCGTCGAATCGGATAACCTACCTTCAGATTCTTCACGAGCAAAACGGGCTCTGCGTTGCGCTCAACCACCGGAGCTTGACTCTCCAGTCTTTGCTGGCCCATGGCCGACAACGGTCTGCCGCGCTTGGCAAAGGTGGGGATCGCATCAAACAACTCTCTGGCGTAAGGGTGTTTGGGTGACTTAAAGAACTCGTTGGCAGGGGCTGTCTCCACGATCTTGCCGTGACGCATCAGCGCCACCGTGTCAGCCACCTGATACACAATGGCCAGATCATGGGTGATCATGAGCACTGCCATCCCAAGCTCTCTCTGGATATCAGCCAAAAGATCAAGGATCTGCGCCTGCACGGTCACATCAAGCGCGGTGGTTGGCTCATCAGCAACCAACAAGTCCGGTTCAGCCGCTAACGCCATGGCAATCATAATTCGCTGCTTTTGCCCGCCGGAGAACTGGAAAGCATAATGATCGATGCGCAATTCCGGTTCTGGGATGCCCACACGTTTTAACCAGTGAATCGCTTTGTCGCGCGCCTGTTGGCCTCTGAGCTGCGTGTGCGATTCAATCGTTTCGAGCAACTGCTCACTCACGCGCATGACTGGGTTCAAGCTTGTACCCGGCTCCTGAAAAATCATGGCGATTCGACCGCCACGCACGCGCTGCATCGCAAGCTCAGTCAGGGCATTGATGTTCTGTCCTTCGAGCAACACTTCGCCCTGCACGACTTGCAAGGCCTCAGGCAAGAGCCGCATCAAAGCCAGTGCGGTCATGCTTTTACCGGAACCTGACTCACCCACCAGCGCAAATGTCTCACCGCGATGCACACTGATGGCCAGCTGCTGCACCGCAAACTTCAAATCCTTATCGTGATCAATCGCAATGGAAAGATCAGTCACTGAGAGCACCAAGTCTTTATCAACAGCCATCAGGTGCTCCCTTTTTTGAGCATGGCCAGCAGGCGGCTGCGACGAGCGGGTCGGAAGTTTTGGCTACGCGGATCAAAGGCATCGCGCACACCATCTGCAAATAGATTGGCAGACAACACCAAAGCCAACATAAACACAAAAGCAGCCAGTAGGTTCCACCAGATCATTGGGTCACGCGACATCTCTAGACGAGACTTATCAATCATCGTACCAAAGGAGTTCATGGTGGGATCCACACCGATACCCAAGTAAGACAGCACCGCCTCATACAGAACGAGCGCTGAGAACTCCAGCACCACCGTAATCAGAACAATATGCATCACGTTGGGCAACAGGTGGCGCAACATCACGGTGAAGTGCGAAATACCAAACGCACGCGCAGCCTGCACGTATTCAAGTTCACGCAGTTTCAATGCCTCAGCACGCAACAACCGGCACAAGCCAGCCCAGCCAGTCAAGCCCAAAATCATGCACAATAAAAACAGTCGAAGATCAGCGCGCTGGGCAGCCGTCGGAAACAGATCAGGGTGCGTATCAATATAGACTTGCATCATGAGCACAGCTGCGGCAATCAACAAGACGCCTGGAATGGCGGTCAAGGTTGTGTAAATGTACTGAATCACATCATCCACCCAGCCTTTGAAATAGCCAGCCGAGATGCCAAAGAACAGTGCTGGAGGCAACATCGCCACGGTTGTCAGCGTGCCAATGACCCAGGCCGTGCGCACACTCTTTAAGGCCTGCCAGAGCACGTCATTGCCGGTCTGATCCGTGCCCATGACGTGATACCCAGTCGCCAGCCCAAACACCACGCCCAGAACCATGCACATGATCAAGGCTGTCACCAACATCGCTCGCCAAGGCACGTCACTTTGTCCACGCCAGATTTCACCAGCCACACTGGACCAACTGCCAACTGGTGATGCGTGATGACGGCGCGATCTGGCAATGCCAGAAATAACAATACCAATCAAGACAAGCGCAACCGCCAAACCACCCACTAGGCCTAAGCCGGCACGTTGACTCACATCCGCTAGCCACTGTGCTTCAGGATTGTCAAGATGACTGCCACCAAAGCGCAGGCGTGGAAAGTCTCGATAAGGTTCACCACCCTCTTGCAAGATGGTTTCCTTGGTGAACTGCCGATAAGCCAGGGGTGCAGAGTAAGTCTTCTCTTGATGGGTCAGCGCTGTGTCGTCTAGCAAGGTATCGAGCAACGACAGCACTTGGGGGGAGTAGACCACGGGCGCATCGGGTGGCGCATCGGGCGCCTGGGGCAATCGCGGCTGAAAGTGCACCGAATCCAGTAGCCCCACCACCACAAAAAACATCAACACGACAGCCGAACTCATGGCCGGCGCGCTTCTGGCAACGCGTGCCCACGTTGCGCGCGCTGTCGCTAAACGGCTCACCCGCCAGGCATAAACAATAACCGCAGCCACCATCAGAAACAGCGCAACGTCAGTCCACAAGAACACGAAGTTTGGCATTATTCAAACCTCACACGTGGATCGGCCAAGGTGTACGAAATATCAGCCAATATCAGGCCAACGATGTATAGAGATGCGCCTAGAAACACCATCGCTCGCACCACTGAGAAATCCTGGCCATTGATCGCGTCAATGGTGTAGCTGCCAAGTCCTGGGATGCCAAAAAACGATTCCGCAATCAGGCTACCCATGAACAACAAGGGCAGCGCTGATACCGTACCCGTCAAAATCGGCAACATGGCATTACGCAAGACATGCTTAAAGAGCACCACTCGCTCGCTCAAACCCTTGGCGCGCGCCGTGCGCACGTAATCTTTACTGATCTCTTCAAGAAACAGACTGCGGTAAAAGCGCGCCTCAGGCCCAAGCCGGGAGATGATGGCCACGAGCACCGGCAACGCCAGAAACTTGACCATATCCAGGCCACCGATATAACCAGAATAAGGAACTAGTCGCAGGACTTTGGCAAACAACCACTGGCCTGCGATGATATAGAACAGCCCTGATATGGAGAGCATTAATACACAGAGCACCACCCCCCAAAAATCTAAGGGGGTGGTCCGGAAAAACACCAGCAGCAAGGCAAACGAGATGCTCGCCAGGATCCCCAGCACAAAACTCGGGATTGCCAAGGCGAGGCTCGGGCCCATGCGCTCACGGATTTCCCAGCCGATGTCACGCCCACTATCAGACAACCCAAAATCAAATCGCAACAACGGCACCGATCTTTGATAAAAAATGGTGTCCGTGAGAGTCTGAGCGCCCGAAGCTTGCGTATTGACCCAAAGTGGCTTGTCATAGCCGCGTTCGGCCTTCCATTTCTCAATAGCATCCGCACTGACTCGCTGCCCCCCGATCGCAAGCCTCGCCATATCGTCTGGCGTATTGACCGCAAAAAAGAGCACAAAGGTCAGCAGGTTCACGCCAATCAAAATCATGACGCCATACATCAAGCGCCTAAGGATGTAAGCCGTCATTGCCCGTCTCCCAAGCTAGAGACCTTCGGTGGCAAGGCCGTGCGTTGCTGATGCGACTTGACCATGCGCCAGGCCGGCCAAATGATCAATGCCAGCAACACGGCCAACACAATCAGGGGCCACCAGACCGGATGATTCCATTGAGCGATCTTCTGTTGACGCAGCTCACTGTCGATACGCAGGTATTGCAAGCCGTTGCGCACCATCTGCGATGGCTTGGCGTTATGCACCCACTGCTGATATGCACCGGCCGATTTAGGAAAAAAACCAAACATCCAGGGCGCGTCATGTTGCACAACCTTGATCATCTGGTCAATGATCGCAGCTTTCTCAGGGCCATCGGGCAAATCCCGCATTTTCTCGAACAAGGCATCGTACTGAGGACTGCTGTAGTTGCTGGCGTTTTCACCACCCTTGCCGGCCTTGACCTGTTTGCCGTAGAGCAAAAACAGGAAGTTCTCGGCATCCGGATAGTCGGCAATCCAGCCCCACATGAACATTTGTGCCACACCACGTGACATTTTTTCTTGAAAACGGTTGTAGTCAGTCGCTCGAATATCAAGCTGTGCGCCTAAGTGACTGACTTGACGCCGCATCCAGTCAAGCGCCGGATTCGATGCGTTGGCACCTGCGGCCGAATCAAAATACAAGACCAGCGGCTGGCCAGTTTTCTCGTCCCGTCCGTTGGGATAGCCTGCCTCGGCCATCAACTGACGGGCGTAGTCAAGCGACTTTCGCTTGGGCTTGCCATCGACCAAATCATAAACAACGCGATTGATGCCCTCTGGCGCGGCTTGATAGCCCAAAATGCCAGGTGGCACTGGCCCAAAAGATGGTTGGGCCTGCCCCTGCCGAAAAATCGCGATGTACTCTTCCCAATTGAAAGCAATGCTAAGCGCCTGGCGCAGCTTGCGATTCTTTTCTTGTTGTTCAGGTGTATCACCTTGCCCGACCACGGGGTCAAGCCAATTAAAGCCAAGGTAAAAAATCGATGCCTCAACTGTGGACGGTAACTGTATGCCGTGCTCAGCATAAAGCGCTGCTTTCTCGGAAGAGTCTCCAGCAGCAACCAGCATGGCCACGCCCACGTCGCCCCGGTTGGCCTGAGGCAAATCGTAATAGCCTTGCATGAACTTGCCTTGCAGTGGAATCGACTCCTTTTCGATGTTAAACACCATGCGGTCAACAAACGGCGTCATCTTGCCGCAGTCATCGAGCAGCCCCGCCTCGCGATCGCTGGGCTCACCCTCGCACGGATATGGCTCACCGCGAAAGTTTGGATTACGGCCCAATACGTGGCGGCGATTTTCCAGGGACTCCACCATCATGAACGCCCCGGTGCCCACAGGCCATGTGTTGAGCGACAGACTGTTGGTCGCCATGCCAGGCTGACTGTAAAACCGATCGGCCTCCCACGGTATAGGGGCCGTAAACGTCATTGACAACCAATATTTGAACTGCGGGTAACTGCCTTTGACCCGAATGCGCAGGGTATGGTTGTCAATTGCCTGAACTCCATCAAAGCCAAAATCTCGCAGATCGAGCCAAGGCAGCTCACCGTCACCAGACTGCTCTGGCCATTGCGCGCCCACTCTTTTCAGCTCATCGCCATATTGCGCAAAGCCCACCACATGCTGAGCCAGTGTCGAGTAGATTGGCGAGGCCACGCGCGGGCTTGCTAATCGCCGAAACGCATACACATAATCATGTGCCGTCAGCTCGCGCGTGCCCGTCTGAGAAAAATCCGTGATGGCGTAGCGACCATCCAGCGCACCTGGCGCCAATGGATAGTAGGTATATTGCCCATCAGCATTCTTCGCAAAAGCCGGGTGCGGCTGAAACAAGATACCAGGCCTGAGCTTGATTTCGTGGATGCTCTCATGCACCAGATCAGGAGGCGCGGTGTCGGGCAAGACGTTACCGGCGACATCGAGCAAGACCGGTGTGGCCACCTGCTCAGCAGCACGGGCATTGAGCTCATAAGGGCGCTTTAGGTAATGGTAGCCATACAGGGGCTCATAGATGCTGTAGGTGTATGGGGTCTCATCGCTGGAATACGACTTGGCTGGGTCGAGGTAACGCGGTGAGCGCTGTGTAAAAGCTGTGTATAGCGTATTTTGCGCCTCGGCACCTGCCTGATAAGGACTATTGATTGGCTCGGCAACCCAGTCACAACCCGCTAACGCAAAAGCGAACCCAAACAGGGCCGCAAGGGCCGATCGCCGCCAAAACCCATGACTTATTTCCCGCACTGGCCTTGCCTCCAGCACTGATATCGCCAAACCCAAGGCGCCACTGGCGCTGGCTCAGCCCAAAGTCCGCGCTTGTTGGCTCTGGCATCGTCTTGCAACGCCAAGAGCCTGCGATCGCGTAGGTACTTGTCTTTGCCTTGCCGATTGGCCCACGCCATGCCCGCATAAACCAGTAGCTGATTGGCTGTGACATCACCGAGCACCACATCACAGATATGCCGGCCAAATCGGTCTTCTTCAAAACACTTCAATGTTACGGTCTGGCCCGCGACCTGATCAGCCAGGAATCGCCTAGCGGCCTCACCGTAAGGCTGACCGGGTTGCTTACCACCATTGCCTTTTTCTGGCGCGTCGATGCTGGCCAGCCGTATACGATAGTTTCTCCCAGCATCACGCACGTTAATAGTATCGCCGTCGGCCACACTCACCACTTTCCCATTGAGCTCGTAAGCAACTGCAGACTGCCAACCCGCCACAAGCCACAGCAGCAGCAATCCGGGCAATTTGATTGCCCAACCCTGCATCACAAACCAGTTTCTAGTGTCACTGCAGCGATTTTTCATGATCTTAATGACAAAACCCAAAGCTGGCCTGCGCAAGATGGCACCCATCTGCTTGCCGTGGTCACAAGATTACCTCAATCTGGCGGCAGACATCGATGCTGCTGCCAAACGAGTTAGCGGACCGACTGCATATCGGGTTTACCTGAGAGCCTGGTGATCGGAATTAGTGTTTTGAACTGCAGCACACCATAAAGTTCACAGCTTGCCGACCTGGAACCTATGCCAAAATGCCCCCATATCGATTAGAAGCTCCCAAGACGGCCCAACCGACCATGAAAATCGTTTTTCTTGACAGCGACACCCTGCCTCACTCAATCAAGCGCCCTGCCTGGGCCCAAGATTGGGTCAACCTGCCCGCCACCGATCAAACCACCGGGGCCGTGGTCAAGGCATTGGACGGCGCCGAGATCTGCATCACCAACAAGATACGCATCACGCCTGCCATTGTGGCGCAATGCCCCAAGCTGAAGTTTGTCTGCGTTGCTGCCACGGGCTATGACTGCGTTGATTTGCAGGCCTGTCGTGAGCATGGCGTGGTGGTTAGCAATGTGCCTGGTTATTCCAGGCAAAGCGTGGCGGAAAATGTCATCGCCAATATTTTTGCGCTAAGGCGCAACCTGCTGTCGTACGCCGCCATCGGTCCGCAGTCCTGGTCTGAGTCCTCGCATTTTTGTGTGCACGATCGACCAATTCTTGATATCGCGGGCGCAGCGCTGGGCATTATTGGTCAGGGCGCCATTGGCGCTGAGGTAGCGCGCCTTGCGCAAGCGCTGGGGATGAAAGTTCTGTTTGCCGAGCACCGTGGCAAAGCGGAAATCCGCGAGGGATACACCCGATTTGAGACCGTCATCGCACAAGCGGATGTCATCACCTTGCACTGCCCGCTAACACCGGCCACCCAGGGCCTGATCGGCCAAGCCGAGATTGCCCACATGAAGCCCGGTGCACTATTAATCAATACAGCGCGTGGGCCTTTGGTCAATGAAGACGCCGTACTCGACGGCCTAAAGACTGGTCACTTGGGCGGTGCGGCCCTGGACGTGCTGGTCAAAGAGCCACCAACCGGTCATGAGCCGTTACTGAATTTCAAGCACCCCAATCTCATCATCACACCGCACATTGCCTGGGCAGCCACCGATGGGCAAAGCAGCCTGGTTAAAGGCATCCAAGCCAATCTCGAGGCATTCCATGGGGGCACACCGATCAACGTGGTCAATTGAACGTTGAAGCAGTCACTGTTTTTACGGAATTTGTCGTATGCTTGAATTCAGTAGTGTGCAGTTTGAACGTGGATGACTGAGCCAAACACGAGGGTTTACAGCATGCAGGACATCACAGTGCAGCAACCGACAGATTTCTGGCGTCGATCGATGAGCCAGATGGCTCAGAGCGCTCGTCAATGGGTTTTGGCGATAGCAATGGGGTTGGCTTCGATCACGGCCCAAGCCATTGAGGTCGGCGACACACTCATCATCGACAACCTCACCACCATCGATGGCCAGACCATCACCCGAGAAAGCCTGGCTGGCAAACATGTTGTGGTTCAGGTTTGGGCGACCTGGTGCCCCTTTTGCCACCGCCAGAATGTCAACTTGGTCGAACTAGTCAAGCGCACCGAGGGCATGCCGATACAAGTGATCGCTCTGTCCATTGACCGTAAGGCGGCAGACGTGCCTCCTTACGTCAAAAAGCACGGCCTGAACTTCCCCGTGGCGATGATGACACCCGAACTTGACAAGGCCATCGGCAAACGCCAAGGCATCCCCGAACTCTACGTCGTTGATACCTCAGGCAAAGTCATACAAAAGGACTACGGTGAAATGATCGACCTCGACATCTACGACTTGGCTAACTACGTCAAGCCCTAGGCACCTGGGGGGACTTGGGGCCATCTGGGGCCAACTAAGACCCTCACTGAGCCGACTGAATCGACAAAAACACGTTGTAAGCATTCATCCGGTTAGCGGCTTTGAATAAAGGGTAGCCCTCGTAAGGTGACCAATCGACTTTCTCATATGCCTGATCAAAATCATCGAGATTCTCTGCTGGTTCACGCATGACATCGCGCAGATACTTCAGATAGTCACGCGTGAATTGAAGGTCTTGACCGGGGTTGGTTGAATGAGGCCCGTGACCTGGCACCACAACCGCTGGCGTCAGCGTCATCAAACGATCGAGTGACTCGATCCAGCCAGCACTATCAGCATTGCCCACAAATGGAATCCGGCCTTGAAACATGAGGTCACCTGCAAACAGGACGTTCTGATCAGGCACATAGACTGACAAGTCATCTGGCGTATGGGCCGGACCAACTTTGAGTAAATCAAACTGCCAGCCACTGAGCATCATCTGCTCGTCATCGATCACCCAGATATCGGCGCCTTCCAGACGGGTCTTGTCATTTACCCAGGGTGCAAGCTCCTCGCGTGAAACCTCAAGCCTAAGCTTGGCAGTATCCGAAGTCAGATAGAGCTTACCCTCTTCTTGGGCGATGACCTTGGCACCAAGGTCTTTGAATACCTGCAAGCCGTAGACGTGATCGGCATGAAAGTGGGTGACGATGACATACTGAATTGGCTTGTCCGTGATCTTACGAATTTCAGCCACCAGGCGCTCGGCCAAAGAAGGCGAACCGAGCGCGTCAATCACGACCACCCCATCAGGCGCCACCACCACACCCGCATTAGAAATGAAGTTCTGATTCAAGGGTGTGCCAAGCGCAAACAAACCCTCGACATAATAGGCATGCGCACTGACTTGCTTGAGCACCAGTTTCGGTGGCTCGTTGGCCTGAACCACCGATGCAAACAGAAAAGCAATGCCCGCATACCAATTCCTCATCACTCCACTCCTTCTGTGCCGTATAACATTGGAGCCCAATTAGCAAAAACCCCGCACCAAGCAAGCTTGATCCGGGGCATGTGCGTCAGATGCAAGCCCCTAAGGCTTAATGTAAGCGTGACCATCCTTCAATTGCAAATCCGTCAACGCGACCACACCAGAGGGCGTGAACTCAGTCTCAAGAATGAACTGATCTTTGCTCAAATTACGACGCTTGAGTGTGATTTCGCAAACGAGAAAGCGAACACCCTTTGAACGCAAGTCAGCAATCAACGGACCATACGCTGTCTCAGACTGACCGTGCGTCGCCCCTTCAAACATCAGGTCAACACCACCCGAGTGCATCACCAAAACAATATCGGTCTCGGGTTCCGTGTCCAAATGATTGCGTATGTTACGCAACGCTTTCAGCCCATTACCAAACGCGTCATCCAAGTGATAAACCGCCTTGGGCTTTTAGTTGTCCTGAGCCTGCACGGTTTCGGGCGCCAAGCCCATCGAGCCAATAACAGCCGCTAATGCCAATGCAAAAATTGTTTTCATGTTTGTCTCCTTTATTGATGATGTGTTTGAGCCTCTGTGGACCCAAATGACACGGCGGGGTCTAGCCCCGCCGTTTACTCAAGAAAGCTCTAAACAACCGACCCTTCTCAACTCAGGGGTGCATACCCTGGGTTATTCTGAGCCCCAATGATCTTGGGCTCATTGAGCTTGACGTCGTTGACAACTTTCTGATCACGCAAGTAACTTGCGACCACGTCCCAAATCGGCTCGCCGCCAGCATCACGCGCTTCAACAGACACAGGTGCCCAACCGGCAACCTTGTAGTTCTTGCTCGCATCGATCAACGCGCCATCTAGCGTCATGTCAGAGATACGATTGCCGAAGTCTGCGGTCGGGTTGATGGTGTACTCCAAACCACCCACACGAACCATGTCACCGCCCTGCTGATAGTAAGGATCCGGATTAAAGAGGTTATCTGCCACATCTTCCAGGATGACCTTGATCATTTCACCCGACATGTTTGTCACCGTCGTCCAAGGATAAGTAATGGCAGTTTGATCGAGAACGTTCTCCATCAAGATGTCCTGGCCTGGCAACAACGACGTACCCCAGCGGAAGCCTGGCGAGAAGGCAATCTGTGCATCTTTGCCCTTCATAAGCGCCTCGCAGATGACCTGGTCAAACGTGCCATTGAAGTTGCCGCGGCGATACAGCAGGCCTTCAGTGGTGGCAAGCACCTCATTCAGTTTGGCCTCATGCGGCTCACGCACACGCTTAATCAAGGCGGTCATGTCGGGATCTGCCGGCAGCAGATCCGAGAACACGGGTAACAACTTATACCGGAAGTCCGACACCTTGCCGTCCTTCACATCAAAATCCATCACACCGAGGAACTTGCCGTTTGAACCTGCGTTGGTGACCAACGTCACCCCGCCCGGGTTCTGCACTTTGACGGGTGCTGGCACGCCATCGTGCGTGTGACCACCAAAAATCGCATCGATGCCAGTAACGCGGCTGGCCATCTTCAAGTCCACGTCCATGCCGTTGTGAGAGATCACCACCACGACTTGGGCGCCTGCTTGCCGCGCCTCGTCCACGGTCTTTTGCATGTTCTCTTCATCAATGCCAAACGACCAGTTTTCCACAAGGTAACGCGGGTTTGCAATCGGTGTGTAAGGGAAAGCCTGACCAATGACGGCGACTTTGACGCCGTTCATTTCGCGCATCGTATAGGCATCAAAGACGGGATCTTCAAAATCTGTGGTCTTGATGTTCTGGGCGATGAAAGACACTTTGTCAGCAAAGTCGTTTTGCACGATTTGCATCACACGTTCTTCACCGAGGGTCATTTCCCAGTGCGCCGTCATGATGTCTACGCCAAGCGCCAGGCAGGCATCAACCATGTCCTGCCCGTTAGTCCACAAAGCAGTGCCTGAACCTTGCCACGTGTCGCCACCGTCAAGCAACAAGGCGCCAGGACGTGATGCCTTCATTTGCTTGACCAGTGTAGCCAGATGCGCAAAACCACCTACTTTGCCGTACTGCTTGGCAGCGTCGGTAAAGTTCAAGTAGGTAAATGCATGGGCATCGCGGGTGTCTGGCGAAATACCGTAGTACTTCAGAAGGTACTCGCCCACCAAGTGAGGCGGGCGGTCATACATGATGCCAAAGCCTAAGTTGACGTTTGGCTCGCGGAAATAAATCGGGTTTAACTGAGCGTGACAGTCGGTGAAATGCAGGAAATGGACGTTACCAAACTTGGGCAGGTCATAAAAAGCGTTCGCCGCGGCTTGCGCTTGCGACATACCAGGTCTTAGTACCATGCCTGCCGCAGAAGCAAGCGCCAAAATCTGCATAAACTCACGACGATTCATACTCATTTGAAACCCAACCTAGAAATAGAAAAAGGGTCCGAAGACCCTTTGGTATCGGAACTGCTTACTGATTGACCGGCGAACTAGGATCAAGCAACAAAGCCATCACGTCCTTGATTTGCTGCTCAGTCAAAATATTGAAATGCGTAAACCGGGGCATGTTACTGCACAGGTTGTAAGCCTTGGAGTTGTTGATGCGATTCCAGGTGTACTCAATGATTTCCTGGCTATTGCCACGCAGCTTGCCATATCCGAGCAAAGACGGTCCGATGTTGCCGTACGATATTTCTGCTTTGGTCACCTGATGGCAGTTGTAGCAAGACCCACCATTCGGAGTATCCAAACCGTCACTCCAAGTCATCCCACGGCCACTTTGAGCAACCTTCTCACCAGCCTTCCAGTCACCGAGATACTTTCCATCTGAGGGGGGCTTGATGGCCTTCAGCGCAGCTTCTTGCAGTTCAATGGCTTTTTTCTGACCTTCGGGGGAGTTGAAGTAGGCCTGGTCAGCGCAAAGAATTTGCACCTCGTCTGGAATCATCCGGCTCTTGTCTGCAATGCCTTGCGAGCGAAAACTAGACTCAATGACAGCCATCACGGCTGGATCAACGGCTTGCGCGTGAACGCCAATCGAAGTAGCCAGCGTCAAGGACCCCACTAGACCAGCAACTGCCATGTATGTATGTTTCATGTGTGTCTCCAACCGATTAACGCTTCAAACCCGGGGTATTCATTTCACCTGCGCCGTTTGCTTGGTTTGCCATATAAAGCGACAAAGCAATCGTGGCATCAGAAGCGAAGATCGGGAACGCAGCACGTTGCTGCCGATAGCAATCGTTCAAGCGGCGCTGCATGGTCCAGAAAGTACCACTTGACACGCGATAAGCCGGCCAATTTCCCCACCCCTCCGCAGCGCCCTTGGGGTCGGTCAAGTTAGGCAAATCCTGCATGCGGATACGCTGGCCATCAACTGCGTGGCAAGAAGCACAGGAAAAGTCAAAAGGTCCGCCTTCCAAGAAAAACAACTGCTCACCAACGGCAAGCATTTCCTTCTCTTTGGGATGGTTAGCCGGCACATTGATTGGCACGCCCTTGGACTGACCAACGATGTAAGCCACAACCGCTTCCATGGGCTTACGCACGCCTTGACCAAATCTGGCCTTAACGACTTCCTCAGAGGGAATCCCTTGCAAAGTTTCCATGCAGGTCATCAAGCGCGACTCGAGGTCTTGCACCCTGTCCGTATCGGCAAAGTATCGCGGCAATTGAGCAGCAGCACCTTCAACCACGCCAGGCCCTAAACCTAAATCGCACATCTCCAGCGTTGCATTCTTTGGTCCCGCAGGCTTGGCCCACAACTCCTGGCCTTCCATCTCGTAGAGTTCAGCCGGGTTGCCGTCGGCCAGCATTGCCCGATACTCTTTCAACTGGTCTGAAGCGGTCTGTGCAAACGCAGAAAAACTCATCAAACCGCAAACCGCAACGGCGGCGGCATACTTGCTAGCACCTGATTTCATTTTGTCTCCTCCCGAGCAATCATGCGTCGTATTATTTGATTGCCGTCTTATCGGTACGTGATTCGCCCTTGTTGTCTTTCCAGGTCACCACAAGCTCGTCGCCCGCTTTAGCAGAGCCCTTAAGCTTGAAATTCAGGAACGGATCTTTCGAGACAGCCGGACCAAACAGTGCGGTGAACACAACCTTGTCACCGATCTTGGCCTCTACTGTTTCAATGTACCAAGCTGGAACTAGCTGACCATCAGCGCCTTTGCGCTGACCCGTTTCCATGGCGTGACGCATCAAGACTTTGACGTCAACCGCACCATCTTGTTCGACTGTTGCTCGAATACGCATTGGACTTGCCATTTTGTGCCTCTCTTTATCTCGTGTATCGCTTAGCGCGAATTCAAAATCATGCCGGGATCACGTCAGCGCCTAGCCGCCGCAACCGCCCAAGGTGACCTTCACTTCCTTGGATGCCATGAGCCACTTGCCATCAGACTTCACCATCGCGATGACGTTCGACGTCTGACCCATCTTCACGCGAGTGGTCGCGAAAGACTCCGCACCCTCTGGCAGAACAAACATGGCAGCCAAGGCGCTGGGGTTCTTCTCAACCAAAATGGCCATTTCAGTGGCTTTGAGCGAACTTTCCACCCCAACCGGCACCACGGCACCGTTCTCAGCAATGTCAGGCGCACGCACTTGAACTTTGTCCGACACCACGGGAAGGCCAGAGGAGCCAAGCACCTTAGCCACATCTTCTACCGTCTTGGCTTTGAATGCTGCCTCGTTCCAAGCAGCCGCTTCAGCTTGGGTCATCAAGCCAGCACTGGCCATCAGACCGACCAACGCGGTCATTTGCATGAGCATACGTCGTTGTTGATTCATTTGTTAACTCCTCTTCAAATATAAAAACTGCTTTGTTAAACCGGCCAGCACGCAAAAACTACGAGCCCGAAACCATCCACTTAACCATCACAGCAATGTCCTCATCCGATATCTGAGGATGCGGTGGCATGGGAATTTGCCCCCATGTGCCCACGGCACCGTTCTTGACCTTTGCCGCTAACATCACCAACGCATCGGGCTGATCTTTGTATTTGGCTGCCACCTCGGCAATCGAGGGTCCAACCATCTTGGTGTGGGCGGCGTGACAGGCAGCACAGTTATTTTTGGCGAACAGAGCCTTTGCGTCAATGGCACCACCCCCCGCATCGGAAGCAACCACCGCGGTCATGGCCACTGGCTGATAGTCAGCACCAGGCAAAGATGACAATGGTGGCTTGGTGGTATCCGCCCCACGGTAGGGCCCAAATATACGGTTCTGCTCAGCAATGTTGTAGTGAGCATTGCGCGCATAATCAGGCAATGTCGATGTAACGGTCACTGTCTCAACGCAATTGGTCATGCAAGTGCTACCGTTAACATCAGGCTTGCCATTGCGCTTCCACATGCCGTGTTCCAGCGTCATCCCGTTACGATTTGGCATGCGCTCCTGAACCTCAGCGATGGTCTCATTCGACAAGACAAAGTCTTCCGGGACGATCTCACCGAGATACAACATGTAGGCCAGCACCGCATAGGTGTCGTCAGCTGACAAGGTGCGAGGATTGGTCCATGGCATCGCACGATGGATGTAGTCCCACAGGGTCGAGACAGTGGGCACCTTCATCAACGTGCTTCGCTGAGGCTGATTAGGATCAGTCAGTGAGGCCACCCGCCCAGTCTTTTGATCCTCCAAAGTGGTTCCACCGATGATCGGTGTAAACACTTCGTTGGACTCACCAAAAGAGCCATGGCAGCTTGCGCACTGAGCATCCCAGATGCCCATACCATCATCGACCGAGCCCGAGCCCTTGGGTAGACCCACAAAATCGGGCCGAACATCGATATCCCAGGCAATCACTTCGTTGGGGGTCGCCAAGCGACCAATACCTTCGTACGTTTTGGCATCTTGTGCCAATGCAACGCCAGCCATGCCAGCCAGCGCAAAAGATCCGATAAGCTTAGCCAACTTGAACATTGCTAACCTCTCCGTTTGTGCCAACCTTCCAAGACTGGATGGCGTTGTTGTGATAGATCGAACGGGTGCCCCGAACTTCACGCAACTGGCGAATCGCCGGCTGCACATGTCCGGTGCTGTCAACCGCACGTGACTGCAGAATCGCTGGCTTACCGTCCCAAACCCAATCGATGCTAAAGCGTGTCAAACACTTATCCATGACCGGCGTCTCTAGGCGAGCCTGGCTCCAGTTTTTACCGCCATCAACCGAAACATCAACGCGCTCGATCTTCCCGCGACCAGACCATGCCAAGCCACTGATTGCATAAAAACCCGTATTGAGCAACTGCTGACCACCAGACGGGGTGGTAATCACCGACTTAACCTCCTGAATGGTGGTGTACTGCCGATGCAGGCCATCAGGCATCAAGTCGATGTAGTGCACTGCCTCGTCTTTTGCGGCGTAGGGCTGATCGCCCACCTCAATACGACGCAGCCACTTGACCCAGCTCACGCCCTGCACGCCTGGCACGACCAGACGTAAGGGATAACCGTTTTCCGGGCGTAGCATCTCACCGTTCATGCCAAACGCAACCATGACATCATCTAAGGCGATGTCCATCGGGATGGTACGTGTCATGCCCGAGCCATCATTGCCCTCAGCCAAAATGTACTTGCCTTTCTTCAAGTCTGCGCCCGCCATCTCTAGCAACAGCGACAACGGCACGCCAGTGAACTCGCAACAGGACAGCATGCCGTGGGTGTATTGCACGGTGGGCACGGCCACGTTGCCCCACTCCATGCCGGTGTTGGCACCGCACTCAATGAAGTAAAACTTCGATGTGCGTGGCAGCCGCAACAAGTCATCCATCGTGAAGACGAGTTCTTTTTTAACCATGCCATTGATCATCAAGCGATGCTTGTTTGGATCGATGTCATACCAGCCTTGATGGTGACGCTCAAAATGCAGCCCGTTTGGGGTGATGATCCCAAAAAAGCCCTGCAACGGTGCAAACGCAACCGATGCCGCATCCACCGCGGTTAGCCCAGGCGACTGGCGGCGCTGCAGATACTTTTCATAGATTGATGGCTCACCGTAGGGCTTTACTGCCACTGGCTGACCAAGCGTGGTTTGCCAAATCTGCTTCTCAACGATGGCAGGATCATCAGGGCCGGCTTGCGCCATGGCCTTGGCACCGACGCCCGTGGCCAAGCCTGCACCAACAGCACCTAAGAAGCTCTTGCGCAAAAACCCTCTGCGCTCTTCACTCATCCCATTGGCTGACACATCAGCCACAAACTCGGCGGGCAAAAAATTCTCGGGCGCTTTGCGCACCTGCCCGGGTATTTCAGAAAGCTTTGACTTGCTCAAGACAATCTCCAAAAATCAACCCTAGCTGCGGCGTGGATTTGTTTATTATGGTTATTTGATAATTCGATAAAGTAATAAAAATCTGACGTTTAAGCAAGATCAATAGAAACCCTAATATCCCTCTTGCTTTCATTCGGGCAAGGTGTATTTCTTAAGGCAAATATCATCAAAAAATAAAGCAAGACTTACACAAAGAGGTGGCATTTATGTCAGAAAAAAGTCACGATTCCCAATCAGCGCACGCTTCAGACGATCTGTATGCCGATGGCAAAGCCCTAGGCGGCCGATCGGACACCACGCGTCGTGCATTCTTACGCAACACCACAGCAGCCAGTCTGGCAGGCGGCTTTGCTCTGGCTGCTCACCCGATTCAGGCGCAACAAGTGATCAGCACCGATTTCGACGGCTTAGATACGGGTGAGGCCAGCATTGAGGAAAACGGTATCGAACTTTATGCCTATTACGCCAAGCCCAAAGATGCCAAAGGTCCCTTGCCAACGATTATCGTCTGTAGCGAAATATTCGGCGTGCATGAGTACATCGCCGACACGGCGCGGCGATTCGCCAAACAGGGCTACCTCGCGATTGCGCCTGAATTCTTCACACGGGCTGGCGACCCAACCTCGCTGGGTACTTTCGCTGAGATTCTCAAAGAAATTGTAGGTAAAACGCCAGACGCCCAAGTCATGGATGACATTCGCGCAAGCCTGGCCTGGGCTGCCAAAAATGGCGGTGATTCAAACCGAGTTGGCATCACCGGGTTTTGCTGGGGTGGACGCATCACTTGGCTGGCATGCGCCAATATCCCGGAAATTAAAGCGGGCGTGGCTTGGTATGGACGCTTGGTCGGCGAGAAAAGCGCGAACTTCCCGGCTCACCCAGTTGACCTGGCCAAAGATTTAAATGCCCCGGTGCTTGGCCTTTACGGCGAGAAAGACGATGGCATTCCACTTGAGTCAGTAGACCAAATGAAGCAGGCACTTGCAGCCGCCACGGGCAACCCTGCGGCGCAGGGTTCGAGGTTCGAAATCTACCCAGATGCTCCCCACGCATTTCATGCCGATTACCGTGCAACGTATCGGCCCGGTCCAGCCAAAGACGGCTGGCAAAAGTGTCTGGCTTGGTTTGCCGAGCATGGCATTTAAACAAGCCGCCAAGGCAAATCGACGCGTCATGAAAACACACGACCAGTAAGTCGCCATTAGAAAAAACAATTTGCTTCTGCAAATAAAAAAGTTTCGCAACACGACATTTCTTGATATAAATCAACCGTGAATCAGAAAAAGCCTATACCGGCAAAGTTAAAGGAGACTCACGATGAAGGTAGCTCGAAAGGCTGTTGGACTTGCTTTGGCCAGCGCAGCTTTGGCAATTGGCACAAGCAGCATGGCGGTGGCCAGCGATGTCACTGCAGAACGCGTTTATCACCTCAGCCTTGCAGCAACCTGCGCCAACTGCCACGGCACCAATGGGGTAAGCGTGGCTGGCGACAGAATGCCCAAGATCAACGAGTTAACTCACGTTCAGTTAGCACAAATAATGCGCCAATACAAGTCTGGCGAAAAGACTGGCACGATCATGCCTCAGATTGCCAAAGGCTACACCGAGGAACAAATCGACATCATCGCCAAAGTACTTGGCAAAAACTAAAAGACCATCCTCGAGGAGAACATTATGAATCGTCGCTTGTTTCTCGGACAAAGTGCCGCACTGTTCGGCACGACAGCGGGTATTAACAAGCTTGCTCTTGCCAGCGCACCGAGCAAAGCTCAGGTCGTGATCGTTGGCGCTGGCTATGGTGGCGCCACTGCTGCCAAATATCTTCGCATGCTGTCAAACAATTCGATCAGCGTCACGCTCATTGAGCCCAACGACAACTTCATTTCCTGCCCATTGTCAAACCTTGTGGTCGGTGGTGAAGAGAAGTTGGGTGCCCTGACCACCTCCTACAAAGGTCTGCCTGACAAATACGGCGTTACCATGGTCAAGGACACGGTCACTAAACTCGATACCAAAAAGAAAACAGTCACAACTGCCGGTGGCAGCACAATTGCCTACGACAAACTAATCCTCTCACCGGGTATCTCGATGAATATGGCCAGCGTTGAAGGTCTGGCGCAAGCCAACGCCGAGGGCATCACCCTGCAAGCCTGGAAAGCCGGTCCAGAGACAGTCGCGCTGCACAAGCAGATTGCCGACATGCCCGATGGCGGTGTGGTCGCTTTGACAATCCCGCTGGCCCCCTATCGCTGCCCGCCAGGACCGTACGAGCGAACCTGCCAGATTGCGAATTACCTCAAGAACAACAAGCCCAAGTCCAAGATCGTGGTGTTTGATGCCAACGAAGACGTGACATCGAAAGGCAAACTATTCAAACAGGTTTGGTCCAGTATGTATGACGGCTACATCGACTACCGCCCGGCACACAACGTGGTCGGAGTCGATGGTAAGACACGCACCTTGAAGTTTGAGCTCTCCGACGATTTCAAGGCTGATGTGCTTAACGTCATACCGACCATGGGTGCTGGTTCGCTTGTGGTGGACTCGGGCTTAGCTAACATGAACAATCGCTGGGCTGAGGTCGCTTTTCTGAATTTTGAGTCGACCCAAGCCAAGGACGTGCACGTCATTGGTGACTCAATCCAGATTGCACCTGGCATGCCGAAATCCGGTCACATGGCCAACCAGCATGCCAAAGTGGCGGCTGCTGCGATTGTGGCTGAATTAAACAACTTCCCAGTTAACCCAAACCCTGTCGTCACGAATACCTGCTACAGCTTCATTAGTGCGCGAGAGGTCGTGCATGTGGCGAGCGTGCACCAATACGATGCTGCACAGAAAACGTTCTTACCCGTCAAGGGGGCCGGTGGTCTTTCGCCGGAGCCAAGCCAGCTCGAAGGCATTTATGCCTGGGGTTGGGCCAAGAACATCTGGAACGATACCGTCGGCTAATCCAGACTCTGGTTCAAACCAACAAAAACGCCACTCGATCGGGTGGCGTTTTTCTGGTGGTTGTTAGCAGTTATTAACGCTGGTTGTTACTGATTGTTACTGATTATTACCGATTGTTAGTTGTTTATTTTTATTGTTGGCTTTTGTATCAGTACTCGTTGGCGGCTTTGAGCCGCCAATGCTTAAGTTGCCGGGGACTTTGGGGGGACAAGAAAGCCCATCAACAGCTTGGCCGCATACAGCATAAAGAACGTGCCAATCAAATCGCCCACAAACATAGTGACAAACGTGTCACTAAACGCATCAACCGCGCCAATGGCAGTGAAGTGCAAGTTGTGAAACACCGACCCAGCGAGCGCCACCACCACACTTAAAACGACTAACTGTGACGCGCTCAGTCCCTTGAGGTCTGAGCGCAAACCAAACCAGCGGGCGCAGACCAGATAAGCCAACATGGGGGCAAGCGCCGACAAGCCAGCCAGCACAATGACCATGCTCGGGTCCGAGAAATCGTGTGTGTAGTAACCCGTAATCAAACTGCCGATAAACAATCCAAGCACACCAACCCAGCCACAAAGCAACACCGCAAGCATTCGCAATGCAGCAGGCAAAAAAATCCAGGATGCATACTGTGAGATCGCGACGTAATCAAATAGCCAGTCGTTTACGATGTAAAGAAACACCCACGCGCCAGTAATGAGTATCAGTTGCGCCAACACCGATGGCACCGCAGGAGAGCTCGATGACATAGCGCAGTCCCTTAAGCTCTGCCCGCTTCATTCAGGCAACGACCCAAGGCGCTGAAATAGTCGTCGGTGCGTCTAGTCGGTACAACGTATTTGATGCGCGTATCCGATGCATCAGTCTCAAGCGCCAATAGGTCTTTGGCGCGCAGAGACTTCAGTCGTCGATGCAAAGTCGTGGGCGAGACATCGACCGGCAAGGCCATGGCCTCAAGCACTGTTACACGCCCACCACCATGCCAGATCGAAGCCAGCGCATTGAGCAAGCGCTCTTCGACCGGATCAACGTGCGGAAAAGACGGCAACTCCCGAATGGCTTGCATCAAGTTCAGGAATCGCAAGTAGACACTGGAGTACTTGGTTTGTTCGCTCATAGTTCCATATTAGAACATTTTGCACCGGCAAGCGGATTCAGTTAACGATCAGGCAGCCTGTTGCCAAAGCCCACTCATCCAGAGACCAATTTGTTCACGGTTGGTTTCAGACAGCGTCGTCGTCGGCGAAAGTCTGCCGTTAAACATCACGGCAATCCGATCAGCCACATCAAAAATCTCCTCAAGTTCTTCAGAGATAATCAGCACGGCGCAACCGCCCCGGGCCAGATCGATCAGGGACTGACGAATCAAGGCCGCGGCGCCCACATCGACGCCCCACGTAGGTTGTGCGCAAATCAGCACCGTCGGTGCTTGCAAAACCTCACGCCCTACAATGAACTTTTGCAGGTTGCCGCCCGATAGCGAACGAGCCTGTGCGTGCGGGCCTGTTGCCTTGACCTGAAAAGAGTTTATGCAGCGCTCGGTCCATGCGCGGGCTTTTTCAAATTGCAAAAACCCTTTGCTCACCAAGCCCATGCGATCAGCACCCGTCAAAATGGCATTTTCTGTCAAGCTCAAGTCAGCCAACGCCCCAGTACCCAAACGATCTTCAGGCACATAGCAAAGGCCGAGGCGCCTGCGCTGCATGGGATCATCCAACATGAAAGAGCGACCAAACCAGCGCAACTCGCCTGCATCAGGCAAGACCTCGCCAGCCAACAACGCACAGAGCTCACGCTGGCCATTGCCTGAAATGCCAGCAATCCCCATAACCTCGCCGGCGCGCAAGCTTAGCGTGATGTCAACTAGGCTGACGCCCTGCGACTCAACAGCTTTCAGTGCTAGCCCATCAGCCTGCAAGGCGATCACGCCCAACGAAGGCTCGGGCTTGACAGGGTGCTCAAAGTCATGACCAATCATCATGCGCGCAAGCGACGCTGGCGTTTGCTGATGTGTGACGCACTCGCCAGTGACTCGCCCATCGCGCAGCACCGTGACCCGATCGCACAATGACAGAATCTCGTCTAACTTGTGACTGATGTAGAGAATCCCACAGCCTTCTGAGCGGATCTGGCGAAGGGTTTCAAACAAACGCTCAACGGCCGTTGGCGCAAGCACTGATGTGGGCTCGTCCATGATCAAGAGCTTGGGTTTCTGGATCAGGCATCGAATGATTTCGACGCGCTGCCGCTCGCCAACAGAGAGGTCGTGCACATAACGGCTTGGATCAATCGGCAGGCCGTAGTGCTCAGATACCTCGTGAATCTGTTCAGACAATGCGTCAAGCGATTGCCCAGGCGGCAAAAACAATGCTGTGTTCTGCGCCACCGTTAACGTCTCAAACAACGAAAAGTGCTGAAACACCATGCCAATGCCCAGCGCCCTGGCTTGGGCAGGACTCGCAATCGTGACCGGACGATCTTCCCAAAAAATGGTGCCGCCAGTGGGAGACGTCACGCCGTAAATCATTTTCATGAGCGTGGACTTGCCAGCACCATTTTCGCCAAGCACGGCGTGAATCTCGCCAGCATCAACGCTCAGGCTGACCTCATGATTGGCCAAGACTGAAGGATAAGCTTTCGATAGTGATTCGACGCGCAAACGCGGCATGGCAGGCGGTAAAACAAAGGTTGTATCAAGCCCGCATTATCGTCTAATTTCTACATAAACAGACTCAGAAACGCCACAAAACAGTCACGCTTGCCACATCCAACATGAATCTTAGCCAGCAGGCACATGATCGGCTTGTCAAACAGCTAGCCAGCCGCTTAAGCAAACAAAGCGGCAAGCGGGCACGCATCTATCGCACCCACATTTCAAGCGTGATCGTTTGCGGCAAACGCGCGTACAAGCTTAAACGCCCAGTTAAGCTGCCATTTGTGGACTTCTCCACGCTGGCCTTACGGCATGAGGATTGCGTACGGGAGATGCGCATCAACCGACTCGCCGCCCCTACGCTCTATTTAGGGATGGTCAAAATCACTGGCACGCCAGAGGCACCACGAATCAATGGAGCCGGGCCAGCACTCGATTGGGCGGTGCTCATGCGGCGGTTTGATCAAACCGCTATTTTGAGTCATCTGATTGAACACGACGGCATCTCAAGCCAAGATGCCGAGTCACTTGGCCGCTATGTCGCACACCAAATCAGTCAACGACCCGCCCTTAAAGTCCATGTCACCGAAGGGCACCGCCCCGCCATCGATTGGCTGCAAGAAAGCTTAAATGAAATCACGGGCATCGATGCTGACCTACTGCCTGAAGCCAGCGCCATCGAACAGTGGGCAAAGCGCCAAGCAAAACAGCACAACGCCTTGATCGAGCAACGCCGCAAAGCGGGCTATTACCGTGACTGCCATGGTGACCTCCACCTGGGGAATTTGTTAAAGCTTGGCAAAAACATCGTCGCCTTCGACGCGCTTGAATTCAATCGTGACTTAAGCCAGATTGATGCGGTAAGCGATATTGCATTTACTTTCATGGATTTTCTGGCGCACGGCCGATCGGACTTGGCCTGGTCAATGATTAATCAGTGGTGCGAAGTAACGAAAGACTACGAAGCACTGTTACTGCTGCGCTACTACACGTTGTATCGCGCTGTGGTTCGGGCAAAAGTTGCGGCGCTAACGAACCGCAACACCCGCGTTGAATCGTTTGAGCGCTACTGGCGCTTGGCAAATAGGTTAGTGAAACCTGCCAATGCGCCCAGGCTAATTATCGTTGCAGGACTCAGCGGCAGTGGCAAATCAACAGTTGCACGCGCGTTGGTTGGCAAACGATCAGCCATCCAATTGCGTGCTGACATCATTCGCAAGCATTTGTTTACTGATCTGCTTAAGGACCCCAAAAGGCTTTACTCAGAAGAGGCTGGCAACGAGACCTACTCAAAGCTAGCCACCATCGCCCACCAACTGCTCAAACAAAACCTCACGGTGCTGGTGGACGCGACCTTTCTTGTGCAAGAACACGTCGACCAATTCAGCGAGCTGGCCAATAAACACAAAATCACGCTAGAAGTCGTCTGGTGTGAAGCACCGCTGCCTGTTTTAAAGCGGCGGATCAATGCGCGTGCCAAGCTTGGTCGTGATCCATCTGACGCCGATGCCGCTATACTCGATCAACAGATCAGACGGCTTGAGAACCACCCCGTGTGTTGGCCAAATCCACCCTACCGTATCGATACGAATACAACACGTTCCGAAATGATGTATTTCGTTGATCAACTGGCCTGAACGCACATGACGGGCGAATCCCCCTAACACCCTAATTGACTTAAATCAATTAGGCGAACCACTAGTAGTAATATAAAGACGAAATGAGCTCTATCGTGAGCTCATTGCACTAGAGCACAGCACACCCTATCCATGTGGAGATAGCCATGGAACTTGACCCTCTGTTTCTTTCGCGTCTGCAATTTGCCTTTGTTGTCTCATTTCATGCGATCTTCCCAGTCTTCACGATAGGACTGGCCAGTTACATCGCCGTTCTTGAGACCTTAGCCTTGCGCACCCAAAATCCCCATTGGATCAAACTCGCCACTTTCTGGACCAAAATCTTTGCCGTGGTGTTTGGCATGGGCGTGGTCTCAGGACTGGTCATGGCCTTTCAGTTTGGCACCAATTGGAGCAATTTCTCCTACACGGCATCGAACTTTCTGGGTCCGATTCTCGCCTATGAAGTGGTCACGGCATTTTTTCTGGAAGCCGCTTTCTTGGGCGTCCTGCTCTTTGGGCGCAATAAAGTACCGCCAGGTTTACATTTGCTCTCAGCGTATATGGTGGCCATCGGTACATTTATCTCATCCTTCTGGATTCTGTCAGCCAACTCCTGGATGCAGACACCCGCAGGCGTTGAGATGCGTGATGGCATGATCCACGTGACCAGTTGGCTGGAGGCAATCTTTAACCCCTCTTTCCCCTACCGTTTCGCCCACATGGCGTTGGCCTCTTTCCTGACCGGTGGCTTCGTGGTGGCTGGTGTGTCAGCGCTATACATCTTGCGCGGACACGCCGTACAAACCGCCCAGAAAGCGCTGAAGATGACCATAGCTTTGCTGGCAGTCATCGCACCGCTGCAACTGTTTGTTGGTGACGCTCATGGCTTGAACACTTTGGAGCACCAGCCTGCCAAGGTGGCTGCGATGGAAGGTGCTTGGGAGACCGAATCAGGCTTACCCTTGCTGCTGTTTGCCATACCCGATCAAGCAGCGCAAAAGAACCACTTCGAGATTGGTATCCCCAAGCTTGCCAGCCTGATCCTGACCCATGATCTGGATGGCACGGTCAGAGGCCTGAAGTCGTTCCCCGTGGCCGAGCAGCCGCCCGTGTTTCCAGTTTTCTGGAGCTTTAGGGTCATGGTGGGCATTGGCATGCTGATGATCGTGGCGAGCCTCTGGGGTGCCTGGCTGATGTGGCGTGGCAAATTGCTGCAATCCCGGGGCTACTTGCGTTTGCTGACGTTCATGATTCCAGCGCCCTTTGTTGCTGTGCTGGCCGGATGGTTTGTCACCGAAATAGGCCGACAGCCTTATCTAATCTACGGCATGATGACCGCAGCCCAAGCGGTCACACCGAGCTTAACCGGCTGGATGGTGTTGGCGACCTTAGTCGGTTACGCGGCAGTCTACGCCGTGGTGTTCACCGCCGGCATGCATTTCTTGCGCAAACTGATCAACCACGGCATCAGTGAAGACACATCTGTCGTCAGTGACACTGGCCGTCCCAAGCGGCCAATGTCAGCGGCTGACCCGCAGCCAAGCGCTGCACCCTCGTTCTTTAATGCGTGAAGGAAACAGCCATGTATGACTTCACGTACCTGTGGGTTGCCATCATTGGGTTTGGCGTGCTGATGTATGTATTGGCGGATGGTTTTGACTTGGGGGTCGGGATTCTGTTTCCGTTTGCCAAGGACGATGCCGAGCGCGACATCATGATGAACTCGGTCGCGCCAGTGTGGGATGGCAACGAAACCTGGCTCATCCTTGGCGGGGCTGGCCTGTTGGCGGCGTTTCCGCTGGTCTACAGCGTGTTTCTGCCCGCCCTTTACATTGGTGTTTTCTTGTTGCTTGCGGGCCTGATATTTCGAGGGGTGGCCTTTGAGTTTCGCTTCAAATCATCGCCCGAAAGAAAGCACCTCTGGAACTTGTCGTTCAGTCTGGGTTCGTTCGTGGCTTCATTTGCGCAAGGCGCCGTGGTGGGGGCATACATCCAGGGCTTTGAAACAGAAAACTTCCGCTACGTCGGTGGTGCATTTGATTGGCTCACCCCATTTACGGTCATGACGGGCTTGGGGGTGGTAGTTGGCTATGCGCTGCTTGGCGCCACTTGGTTAGTCCTCAAGACTGAAGGTGAGCTGCAAGACCGTGTGCGTCAATGGGCTCACAAGCTGCTGATTGCCATGATGATCTTTTTTGCGATTGTTAGTCTCTGGACGCCCATGATCGACACCTACGTCAATGATCGTTGGTTCGGCAATGTGAGTTGGCTCTGGATCTTGCCCGCATTGACGGCATTCATGGCGATCATGGTGTGGCAATGGCTTGGCAAGAAACATGATGCCCTGCCCTTCATTGGTACCATTATCCTGTTCGGTTTATTCTACGGTGGCCTGCTCTTTAGCAAATGGCCCTACGTCGTGCCGCCGAACTATACTTTTCATGATGCGGCTTCTGCGCCTGAAAGCCAATTATTCCTGCTCGTAGGGGTTCTGTTTGTCGTGCCGTTTGTCTTGATGTATACAGCATGGACGTATTACGTCTTTAGAGGCAAAGTCACCAGTGCAAGTGGATACCACTGACAACTCGAGTTCATCTGCTGACCCAAGGCCGACGCCTGAATTAGCGTCGGCCTCTTTTCTGGGCCAACTCAAGACCGAATCCAAGCCTGTGCTCAGGCTCCTCGGCATGTCAGCGGCTTTGGCTACTGTGGGTGCGATAGGCTTAAGCGCAGCTTTCGCGCTGATTGTTCATTCAGCCATGAATGATCGCTACCCTGAGCATTGGCTTTGGTTACTTGCTGTAGCAGGCATTGGCACAAGGATGATCGCTAACCTTTGGCGTGATCATCTTGGTCAATCCTTGTCTGCTCAGGTGCGAGCCAACCTCAGAAGTCAATTGCTGGCACAGGCCACCCAATCAGGTCCGCATCGGCTGGAGCGGCAAGGCAACACGGCCTGGTGGGCACATCAATGCCTAGAACAGGTTGACGCTTTACATGGATACCTGGCGAGATATCTGCCGGCCAAGCAGGCTTGCGCTGTCATTCCATTGATCATCATTGGCATAACGCTTTGGGTTGACTGGATTGCTGGAGTATTGATTTTGCTAGCCACACCCATCATTCCGATTTCGATGATCTTGATTGGATGGGGCACCGAATCGGTGCATCGTGCGCAACAAGACCAGCAAGCCTCACTGGCCGCGCACTTGATGGACCGCCTGCAGGCCTTGCCATGGCTTCGGCGCATGGGTGCCACTGAACAGGCCAAACTTGGGGTTGAGCAAGCCGCCGAGGTCTACCGAAAGATATCGATGCGGGTGTTGCGAGTCGCCTTTCTCTCCTCGGCCGCATTGGAGTTCTTCAGTGCACTGGCCATTGGACTGATGGCCATTTATATCGGCTTTGCCTTGCTCGGATTGGTCAGCTTCGGACCTGCCCAACAAATGACCCTGGCCTCGGGTCTATTCATCTTGCTACTCGCACCAGAATGCTTTTTACCGTTGCGCCAACTTGCTCAAGCGCATCACGACATGAATGCAGCCAAAGCAAGCGCTGAAATTTTGGGCCCGCTCATGAATAAAGAGTCTGCTGCGACAGCCAAAGGATCTGAAGACCGAGCGGTATTTGGCATGCCGGCCAGCGGTGGTCAATCAGGCTTCGATCAGCCCGATGTGGCGGCTGATTTGATGGGCGTCACACTAACCTGGCCAGATGCCACTGAGCCGGTACTTAATCGCATTGACCTACGTATTCAGCATGGCGAGATCATCGGCATCGCAGGCGACAGCGGTCAAGGCAAATCAACCTTGATCAACATTCTGGCCGGCTTTATTGAACCAACGCACGGCAAATCCATTCGTGATCCACACTGGGCATGGCTTGGCCAGCGCCCTCATCTTTTCCATGCAAGTCTGCGCGAGAACCTATTACTTGGCAGCCAAACACCCATCACAGACGATGCGCTGAAAGTTGCATTGGCCAAGGTTGGACTGCCACTGCCCAATCCCCTGTTGCAAGCTGGCCTTGACACGCCAATTGGCGAGTCAAGGCAAGGTGTTTCTGGCGGCCAGGCGCAGCGTATCGCGCTATGCCGGGCTGTTCTGAGCGGTGCAACACTTTGGCTGCTCGATGAGCCAACCGCAGCGCTAGATGCTGACACCCGCGATGCCTTGCTCGACATCATGAGCCAGCACGCCAAACTGAACCACATTACTGTTGTCATGGCAAGCCACGACCAGGCTGCACTGTCACACTGCGACCGTGTCTTTGTCATCAAGAACGGCTCTTTGCAGGAGCGCAAATGAGCACCTGGCGCTATCTGCTAAAGCTATATCGACCAAGAGCTGGATGGCTGCTCGTCGCGTTCCTGAGCTTAGCGGTGACATGGCTGTCTGCCGTTGCTTTACTGGCCGTTTCAGGCTGGTTCATCACGGCCTGTGCAATGGCTGGCCTGGGGCTCATCTTAAACCTCAACATATTCACGCCATCGACCGCCATTCGAGCATTGGCCATGCTACGAACGGCAGCCCGCTACGCTGAACGCGTGATCGGCCACGAAGCCATTTTGCGCATTCTGACCGATCTGCGAGTCAGGTCATTTAACGCGCTAGCCAAGCGCCCTGCCCGCAGCCTAGATCTCACCCGAAACGCTGACCTGGTCAATCGCTTGACTGCAGACGTTGACACACTAGACGGTGTGCCCCTTAGGGTAATCGGACCGCTATTTGCGGCGCTCCTTACCTGCGTAGCCGTGCTCGCCATCGCAGCTATCTGGGGCGGCTGGCTGATTGCCACTGTCATCGCGTCAGGCTCCGCACTGACGTTCATCACAGCAATCTGGTGCGCGAGATCTGGACAGTTACGCGGGCAAGCTGTCATCCAATCGCGCGCAAAGCAGCGGATCGCCATGATGGATCACTTGGGTGGCTTGGCCGATCTCTTGGCCTATGAGAAAGCCAGCACCTCGCAGAAAAGGCTCAGCGATCTCGATCAAGACCAATCAAAACGACTGGTCTGGCAAGAGCGTTACGTCAGCGTCTCAGAGCACAGCGTACAAGCGCTTACCGGGCTCATGGCGCTGACCGTGCTGGCACTGGCTTGGCCAAATCTGGGAGCCCCGCAAGCCACCCTGCTGGCACTGATGACTCTGGGCTTAAACGAAGCGCTAGGCAGCTTGCCTGGCGCTTTTTGGCGCATGGGTGAGTCCAATGAAGCGGCAAACCGCCTGATGAATCTCGAGACAAATGCTCAAGTCGGTACAGAACGAGCGCAAACGCCAAGCGATCTTCCCAGCACGTTCGCCAGCGCCAGTCCCGTCGTGGATATCGTCGATTTGTCCTGCCAGCGTCAGCCCGATGCGCGCTTGCGACTCAATGCCCGCCTGACTGAGGGTCTGCCTTTGGTGGTGCACGGCCGCAGCGGCACTGGCAAGTCAAGTCTCCTGGCCACCATGGCAGGCGAGTTAGACGCAAGCAGTGGTCAGGTGCTGCTCAATCAGGTCGACTTGTTGATGTTGGCAGACCAATCGCGCTACGCATTGGTTGGGTTTTTAAGCCAAAACGATCAACTACTTGATGTCACCATCCGTGAGTTTCTGTGCCTCGGACTGGGTCCCGTCAAAGAGAGTGACTTGTGCCACGCCTTACACATGGTTGATCTGCTGCAGACGCTGCAGAATACCGAGGAAGGTTTTGCCTATCGACTTGGTGTTGGTGGCAGTCGGGTTTCAGGCGGCCAGGCCAGGCGCCTTCAGCTTGCTGCGCTGCTGCTGCGAGATCCAAGACTGGTCTTGCTTGACGAACCATTTCGAGGTTTGCAGGCATCGCTGGTGCAGACCATTGTTGAGCGCATGAGCCCCTGGCTATCGAGTCGCTGCTGCCTACTCGTGACCCACGATCCGCACGCACTGCCAGAACAATGGCCACGCTTTGCGTGGCCATTGAAGCAACATCGTTGAGATCAAAAGGTGCATTCCCGGCCTTTGACGCGACCAAGTACCTTGAGGTAGGCACTTTTGCCAGTCGCCTACCGGACGACATCAAGGCGTTGATCGTCAAGCACGGCATTCGCACCAGCTACCTGATTTCGATTGCACCAACCGGCACCGTTAGCCTGGCATTTGCAGACAATGCCTCTAACGGCATCGAGCCTGCATTCTCCTAGCGTTATCAACGCAAGAAACGTGAAGCCGACGGCACCACCCAAGAGTACGCAGTCGAAGACCACGCCTAGCGCCTCAATCGTGAGCTTGGCGGTGACGTTGACAATCTACCGGACCACTTCATCTCGGCACTTGAACTGTCTGCTGGTGATCACATCGCCATGATGGAAGCCGTTCAGCCCTTTGTCGACACGGCCATTTCAAAAACGGTCAACATTCCTGCCGACTACTCCTATGCTGACTTCAGGCAGCTGTATGTCAAAGCCTGGGCGGCTGAACTGAAGGGACTAGCAACTTACCGGCCCAACAGCATTCTGGGCTCGGTGCTCTCCACGACACCCGAACCCGCCAAGACCACGGCGCCAGCGGTTGACCCCATGCGCACGGTTATGGAAAAGTGGCCCAAGGGCAGCCTGCCAGCAGTAGCCGAAAAGATCGAGCATGTCACCCAAGACGGACAAAAGACCCTTTACGTCGTGGTTTCGTTCATTCCGATCACCGACCCCGACACAGGGGAAACCGTTGAACGTGCGATTGAGCTTTTTTATGCCAGTCGGACAAAGCGAGAAATCCCAGCAATGGGTGACCGCCAGCATGCGCCTACTGTCGCTCGCTGCTCGGGGCGGATTCTTAGAACGTGCGCTTAGCGACATGATCAAGGTCGTCTGGGATCGTGGTCCTGCCAGGCTAGGCACCGTGCTCAAAGCCGATGGCACTGAAGTGCCGCACTGGCACGACTCCGAGGTTGCAGCAATTGCTTATGCGCTTCAACGCATCATCGATCGCTGGCGCGGGCTGGTTACCGAGGCTGCACATACGCTTGCACATACGGCTGCAACTACTGCACTGCCTGCGGCCATGTTGGAAGCTGCGGATAGCAGCATTCAAGTGACCGAGTACTAAAAAAAGGCCTCCCTGTTCAGGGAGGCCATTTTCTACCACTTAGATCGAATTGACACGGGCACGGAACAAATAAACCCGCGCCATCGCATCACAGCCACCGACACGTTAAGCTGCAACCGCCGGCGGACCTTTTCTCTTTTTAACAAGCTGCACCAAAGCTGCAAACGCTGCCAAGCCAAACCCGGCGAGATCGGTTGTCAATCCACCGGAGATCAGCAGGATCGAGGATGCCAACAAGACAAGACGAATCCAGCCCTTGGCCAACCCAAAATACCAGCTCTGCAGCGCCGCTGCGAGCAAGTACACACCAAGCAGCGCCGTGATTGAATAGTGAACAATCTGCCAGACATCATCACTTTGCATCAACAAGGCCGGGCTGTAAAAGAACATAAACGGCACGAGAAAGGCGGCCATACCGTATATGAACGACGTCACCGAAGTCTTCATGGGGTCACTGCCCGCAATCGCGGCACCTGCATAGGCTGCAAGCGCAACAGGCGGCGTGATGGCTGAAATGACTGCGTAATAAAACACAAACATGTGTGCCACCAGCGGACTAATCCCAAGCTTGATCAAGCCCGGTGCGACCACGGAGGCCGCCACCGCATAAGCTGCCGTTGTTGGCATACCCATCCCGAGAATGATAGCGATCAGCATGGCGAAAACTAGTGCCATGAGCTGACTCTGACCAGCAATGTCAAGAATCATGTTTGAGAAGCGACCGCCAATGCCCGTCAATCCAATCACCCCGACAATCAATCCCGCACACGCACAAACCGCAATCAACTGAATCGTGCCCTTGGCCCCCAGATGCAATGCATCGATTATGCCTCGCGGCCCCATACGATCCTGTATGCTGAGCCAACTCACGACCAAGGTACTAAACATGGCCAGCGTGCCAGAACGTATCACCGAATAGCCCATCACAAGACCGCCAATCAAGATCACCAGCGGCGCAAACAAATAGACTTTCTTGAGCATCTCTGCCAGCGATGGCAGCTCGTCACTAGAAAGCCCAACCATGTTGAGTCGCTTTGACTCATTGTCGACCATGAAGTAGACCGCCAAGAAATAGAGTGCGGCCGGCAGTGTCGCAGCCACAATCAATTCAAAATATGGAATACCCGTGATCTCGGCCATGATGAAGATACCGGCACCCATCACTGGCGGCATCAACTGACCGCCCGTTGATGCGGCTGCCTCAATCGCCGCCGCACTGCGCGGTGGATAGCCGACCTTTTTCATTAAAGGAATCGTAAACGTTCCCGTCGCAGCCACGTTGCCCGCTGACGTTCCATTGATGGTGCCCATCAAAGCACTGGAGAGCACCGCCACTTTGGCCGGGCCGCCTCGAGCTTTACCAGCAATCGCGAACGCAAAGTTGATGAAGTAATCACCCACTTTGGACACTTGAAGAAATGCCGAAAATGTAATGAACAGAATGATGTAGGTAGACGAAACCGCCGTCGTCGGCCCAAACACACCTTCCATGGAGTACACAAACGAGAACAACAAATCGGGTGAAATGCCACGGTGGTACAAAACGCCCGGCATCCAGGGCCCGACCACGCAATACAGCAAAAAAATGACTGAGATGACCGGAAGCGCCCAGCCGGCACAACGGCGAGTGATCTCGAGAATCAACAACGTACCGATGACGCCAATCACCACGTCGCCGGATGTGGGAGCCGCGCCTGCACGAAACAGCAAAAAGTCCAGATTAATCAGGATGTAAACAAAACAGGCAATGCTCGCAGCAATGGCAACCCAGTCAACTAGGGGCACACCCGTCTCGGACTTTTTGCCCATGCTGTACATCATGAAACCAAGCGCACACCCAAACGAGACGTGAGCACTGCGATAGAGCCACGGATCCATGGGATATAGATTTAACACCAAAATATGAAAGGCCGTGAAGGCAACGCATCCCCAAAAAAATAGGTGCCTCTCAAAAGGCCTAAGCGTTCGCTGTTCACCGCCTACTTCAGCATCCTCAACAGCGTGGGCGGCCTTGGCAGTCAGGTCGGGATGCGATACCGAATCAACGTGGGACATAATTAGAATCCATCAGATTAAAAAATACCCCTGCGACCGATGGTCGCAGGGGTTAGAACTTTGGCTTAGCTAAACGCTTACATGGTACCCGGATTCAGTTGAATGCCTTTCTCCTTGAAGTACTTCACAGCACCCGGGTGGAATGTCAAAAAGTCGTTCTTGGTTGCGTTCTGCGGCAATGTTTCCTTGGCAGCAGCGTGACCTTGAACCATCGCAGCATTGTTCTCCATGACCGCCTTGGTCAGTTCATACACCAGGCTGTCTGGCAGGTCCTTGTTGGCCACCGCAAAGTTATACAAGCCAACGGTGTTCATGTCGGCTGTTTGGGTACGATAGGTACCCTTGGGGATAACTGTTGGCACGACTTCTGGTGCAGCCTGGCGAATCTTAGCGATTTCATCGGCCGTAAAGCCAAAGAACGTGACTGGACGCTGTGCCTCAATTTCAGAGAACGCAGGAATCGGTTGACCTGCTGCAAAGCAGAACGCGTCGATCAAGCCATCGCTCAGTAGACCAGCCATGTCAGAAGCGCCACCATTACGCACCGTGACTTTCATGCCAAGCGCATCAAAGAAAATCGGGAAATACGTGCCTGGTGTGCCAGCGCGAGGACCAACGCCGACGTTTTTGCCATTCAGATCAGAAAAACTCTTGAGGCCCGAGCTCTGGTTGGCCACGCACGCAAATGGTGTGTCGTACATGGGGAACATGGCGCGCACGTTTTGGTGCTTTTTACCATTTGCCCAGCCTTTGCCATTCCAGCCGTTGTAAGCAACACCCATGGTGACCATGCCCAAGTCAACGTTGTTGCCATCGACCAAGATCATGTTTTGGTTAGGGCCTTGCGTTTGCTGGGTCGAGACGTTCACGCCGGTTTTCTCGGTCATGATGTTGGCAGCAACACCACCGTAGACAAAGTAAACACCGCCCACAGACGCAGTGCCCAGCGTCAAGCTCTTGGGCCAGCCGGACTTGTCCTGAGCCAATGCCACTGAGGACATTGAAACCGCCGCCAGAACGGCAACGGAGCTTTGAGTCAATAGTCGTGACAGTTTCATAAAGTAGTCCCTTTTTTCGGATTGTGAAAGACTTACAGGAAGCTTAAAATGGTACCACTTTCAAGATCAGATTGGATTAGGGTATACCCTTGGCCCAAGTGGTCGCCAAGACTTAGAGGGTGCTCTAACCAGAACCCTTAGAGCTATTCGATCCGGCTCAGGACCGATGGCTGGGCTAGCCCAGCAACTGTCGCTCATGGCAAGCCAGTGTAAATCTGGCCGTCATCCAATCCAAGTGAGCGCCGCCGTCACTCTTAAACACCACAATATCCAAGCTCGCATGCGGAAACATTGTTTGATAAGCCGACAATGCAGTTACAACAATCCGCCCTGCCCCTTCGATCAGCACTTTGTCACAATCGGGTCGTGCGAGTTTGCTGGCGGCCAGAAAACTATCGCCCGCGGTCTTAAATCGAGTAACCAAATCGAAGTCCACCATGGCTTCTAAACCACCAGACTGATCGCTATAGAGGACGACGCTTGCTTGAACCGATGGCAACTGATTCAGCTGAATGCCAGGAAAAATCGTAGCCACTTTGACGGACATACCACGGCCATCGATCTAGGCCAAACGCATCAAAAGCGTCTGGCTCTCACGCGTGAGAAAACTATCACTGATTCGAGCCTTCGGGAGCCGGTGCCCCTGCCAAATGGCCTGAGCAAGCCATGCCCACCATCAGTGATGCTCAACATCTGAGGCAAGGATACTTAGCATGCCAACTGTACCGTGATTTATTGGCAGCGTGTGGCTGCTGAGCCCGATTTGCCTGTTCTCAACCCCGCGCTAATGGCCTGGGCAAGACGCTCAATATTGGCCTGCTGCGCCTTCACCAGCGGCGCGACGCCAGGTTCAACAGGTTCACGCAGCTCGGTATAACAAAACAGCCTGCTCTTTTTAGCGCCCGAACGGTCCGACACAACCTGCCACGCGGCACTCAACTCCGCGTACTTCCCTGGCACCAAATCAAATCGCTGCACGTCCACCGAAATGGTCGATATGCCACTGCTAATGGTTCCGGCTTGTAATCGAGAGAACGGCGGCATGCCAAGCTCGCGAGTCAGCGCCGCGGCCAACGCGTTACTGACTTGTTTGCTCAAAGGCGCAGTCCATCGGTCGTGCGCTAGCTTCATGAGCTGGTCATCCGAGCGACGAACCACAATCAAAACATCGTCTACAGGCGCTGGCACTGCGACGGAACCAATCGAGTAGGGGCCAACAGGGGCAAGTGCTGCAGCAGTCGCAGGCTCACGATCAACCGAAGGTGTCAGGGTGTAATACACACTCGGTTTACCTGCGCAGCCAACCAATGCCGCAGCAACCGCCATGAACAAAACAATCCGCTTAATCACTTGTCGGCTCCTAGGGTGTCGCGCGAATATGATGTCGTTGGCTCGCCAAACAGAAGCGAGTTTGGCCGCTCGCGCAACTCATTGACAAACTCACGGGTCGAGCGCAAAACCTCATCTAGATCTTCAATGGCTTGTCCAACCTGCGCAGGCAACTCATCGCTTGATGCCAATATTCGATTGACATCGTCAAGCGTGCCTTGCAGCTTGCGCAAGGTATCAGCGAGCTCAGGCGTTAACGTCTGGTTTACAGATCTGCCAACCTTAGTCAACTCATTGAGTGCTTGCTCAAGATCCTTGCCGATCGCTTGGAATGGCACTTGATCGATGTGATCAATAATGTCACCAATCTGCTTTTTAAGATCAGCAAATGTTTGCGATGCAATGGTTGGAATCTGAACGGGAAAGGTGCCTTCGAACTTTGAGCCAGCCGGTGTCCCGGCGCGGTTGACCAAGTCGATATACAGCCCACCAGTCAGCAAACTGGCTTGCTGCAATTGGGCCCGCATACCTAGATCGATTGCTTGCTGCACGAGCATGCCCAATGTCCGCGGGTCCCGCTCTTTAACCTGCATGTGTTCGTAGGCAGCACCCAGCATCGCCGGGTAAAGCGTGGCCCTGACCCGCGTGTAAAAGCTTTTGTCGGTCGGGTCAAGATCCAGATCGACCGACTCCACCACGCCTATTTGCACACCATGGAACTCAACAGCAGAACCAACCTCAAGGCCGCGAGTGGACTGATCGAAGCGCATGGCAATCGGTACGTTCGGACCCTGTGGCAAGGACTTTGCCAGCTCACGGCTATCGAACAGTTTAAACACATTATGAGGCGCAACCGGGGTGTGTGGCCCAAACGATGCAAATGCGATGCCGCTCGATAGAATCGAGGCTAACGAACCCACGTGGACTCGCACGCCATTGGGACCCAAATCCACATTGATACCACTCTCATTCCAGAAACGTGTGTTCGCGTTGACGTACTTGTCGTAAGGATCATGAATAAACACATCAATATCGACGTACTGTCCCGACGGATCCAAGGTGTACTGCGTCACAACGCCCACTGGAATTCTTAAAAAATAAATCGGTGTACCAGGCTGGATCGAACCAAGCGTGGGTGCACGCAATCGAAACCGCTGACCAGGACGAGCACTGGTGATGGGTGGCGGATTACCCAGCCCCACAAAATGAAATTGATTGCTTTGCACATCACCTTGGGCTTGAGTATCAACCTCAATGTAAGAACCCGAGAACAGCGTGGCCAAGCCAGATATGCCTGTCACCCCAACCGTTGGTTTGACTATCCAGAACTGGGAGTTCTCGTTGGCCAATGCCTCGGCATCCTTGTCGAGCTGGGCCGTGACAACCACAAACTCGCGGTTTTTACTTAGCTCTATGTCGGTGACCAAACCAACCACCACATCACGAAACTTGACGTGTGTTTTGCCCTCTTCAATGCCGCCAGCCGATTGAAAGGAAATTGTGATGACCGGCCCACGAGAAGCCCATTCTTGCCAGACGATGGAAGCACCGGCTAGCGCCGCGACCAAAGGAATCACCCAAACCCAAGCGAGATGTCGTTTATGACGCTGGCCAACGCGGGGCTCAGGGGGCGTTGCTTTCTTGCTTGGCGTCAAATCAGTCATGGCTGCACAGCTTCATGGTCAATTGATATCCAACATCAAACCGCCGGGGAAACAGTCGCTGTTGGCCAAACAACAGACCTGCGGTAACCTGCGCGGCGCCAGGCCAATCTGGAGTCAAAGTTCATGGCAGACAACATGGTGAGTACAACCACCGCCCCAAATGCAATCGCACCACCGCCAGGCGTAATTGAGAGTAACTGGCCAAACTGCCCAAGCGAGGTCAAGAGTATCACGACAAACACATCAAGCATGGACCATTGACCAATGGTCTCCACCAGTCTGTAAAACCGTGTCCTTCGTTTCAAACCCAACGCAGATCGACGTTGAGTCAACCACAACAATGTACCAAGCAAAAGAATTTTAAAAATAGGCACAAAGACGCTGGCGGTGAACACCACCCCAGCAATCGCCCATGACCCCATGTTTGCCAGCTCGATCACGCCCCCCAAAATGGTGTGACCTTCTCGCCCATTCAAGGTGCCGATATACATGACTGGCAGCGCATTGGCAGGGATATAAAGAATGGCAGCCGCAAGCAATAAAGCCCACGACCCAGGCAGGCATGCTGGCGTCGGCGCAGGATCTGGCTTCGGGGGTGCTGCCGGCAAATCTGCATCAAGCGCCATGTAACGAATCCGAGCGGGCGTGAGCCTAGCCAATGCCGTAAAGAACAGCGCACTGATTGCCGTTGCGTACAGTCCCACACCGACGACAACCTGTGCCAGATCAATTAGCTTAATGATGGCAACCAGCGATCCAACCAGAAACACTGGCACCATGCACCAGTGCCGCACCCAACCCAGTAGGCCCAGAACGAACTCGAAATACTTAGGAAGCCGCCCAAACGCCATGGGCACAAACAATAGCGCCAACAAAAATAACTTCAACAGTGGAAAGCCAAAGCCAACCAGGCCAGTCAGAACAGCAACCTCACTAAAACCCGCATTCCACGTTGCCTTGACCGCCCCAAGAAAATTAGTCGCTTGCGCTGTCCCCTGAAGAGACAAGGTCACGACAGAAAAGACATTGGCGAACGCAAATGTGACCATCGCTGCCAAAACGATAGCTAACCAGGCTTGCGGCGTAAATCGACCGTAGGTGTCTAAAACCCCATCACAACGGGTGCAACGTGACCATTGCCCTGGCTCAAGGCGGGCTCTATGAAACAAAGCACCACAGTTGTGACAGTTGAGTGTGACTGCTTTATGCATGCTAGGGGTCTACACCAAAATTAGGCTTTGAGTGTATCTGAACCGAGTGAAGTTCGGTACTGAACCAAACCACTGAACCAAACCATGGGCCATCACGTGCGATTCAAGGTTAAGTGATTATTAGTTGTAGAACTCCAGCACCACGGCCACGAAATGTCAGCAAACAATCCCCAAACGACAAACAAACTAAAGCTTTAAAACCAGCCAAGCACCAGCGGTATCCAGATGGATGCCAGCACGGCCTGCGCAGCCAACGCTAGACCAGCATAAGCGCCCGCCTGGTGACTGACCTGAATGGCTCGAGCTGCGCCAATGCCGTGCGACACCGTGCCCAGCGCAAACCCCCGCCTCATCCAGGCCACTTTGGTCACACCCTCGCCCAAGATGCCAAACACCGAGCGCGCCAAGAGTGCGCCGATCAAGCCGCTCAGGACAGCGAAGATCGCAGCAAGCTCCGCAATGCCGCCAATGCTGTCAGCTAGCCCCATGGCAACCGGTGCAGTGACTGACTTTGGAATCAATGACAGGGCCACCGCCTTTGGCACATCGAGCCACCAGGCCAGTGCAAATGCACTCAGAGCACTCACCGCCCCGCCACCCAAGGCCGCCAGCGTCAAAGCCAGCGCATGTCGCCTAAGCTCCACCCTTCTTTGCCAAAGTGGCAGTGCCAGTGACACGACCGCCGGACCCAATAAAAAGTGAATGAACTGAGCGCCCGCGAAATACCGTTGATACGGGATATCAAGCCACCACAATGCACTGCCCAAAGCCACAATGCTCCAGAGCACAGGGTTAAGCCAGGGCGACTGATCAAACTGCTGATAGATGGCCAAGCCAATGACGTAGACGAGTAAGGTAGCCGTCAAACCAAACAAAGGTGTGGCTGACAGGTAGGTCCACAACTCGACGAAGTCAGCCACGATCACGCTCCTGCTCAGCATCGCCCGACTCAAACGGTTCGCGTATCAACCACCGCAACAAAAGCACCGTGGCGATCAAGCCAAGAATGGTCGACACCAAGAGTGCGAGCGCTATTTGCCACCAGATGGTTGAAAGCAAGTCCAGGTGCAAAATCACCCCAACGCCCACTGGTATGAACAACAACGACAGGTTGGAGAGTAAAAAACCAGCCACTGCACCGACTTGCTCCCGAATCCACTGCACCTGCAAGGACGGCCACAACAACATCAGCCCAAGCACGGGTCCTGGCAAATCAAGCGCAAACAATCGTGCGATCACTTCACCGGCGACCTGGTAGAGCAGCAACAACGTAAAACCAATCAAGGCAGGCATGCGTTTATCCCACAAATGTGTTTGCACAAAGTCTAGACCAAATTGCCGAGACCAACCGCCCGCAGCATCAAGGACTTGCTTGTGAACCTGCCTTATGCAGGCTTTGCCCGCAGTTCGGGCATTTGCCCCAGAGTCAAATACTGGCGCGCCGTCTGCGGTGTTGCGCTTAACCACGAATCAAGCGATGCCTCTGACAACACCACCGGTGTGCGCTTTTCATCTTCGGGTTTGTGCATGCGGGCCATGACCGGATGTCCATCCGCGTTAATGGTGAGCATGGTAAATGACGCAAGCACGGTACTCGTGGCCGGATCAAGCCAGCGCTGCCATAGGCCCGCAATGGCCATGGGTTCGTCGTCTGCCTGCTCGACACACCAGCGAACTGCTTTGCCTGTTTCGTAGCAAGGCTCATAGAAACAATCCGCAAGCACCAAGGCCCAGTGTGCCTGACGCCATGCATCACGATAACTCGGCTTGTCTGCCACTGTCTCCACGCGGGCGTTGTAGGTATGACGCGAGATCTTGGCATGCTTAGCCCAAGGCGGCACCAAGCCAAACTGGGCCAAGCCAATGGCCATACGACCATCTCGGTGACTACGAACAATCACCGGCCCTAGATGACCTGGATAAACCTCGCGAGGCGCTAGAGGTAAATCCAGCCCGAATGTCGACATAACCCAGTCGGGTCTTGCGGTGGGGGTGTAAACCGCACACAAAGGCAGGCACCTCAATTAAGGAGCCATCGGCCCCTTAATCCTTGACACCATTTAAGGCACGATAAGTCTGAATGACCTGGCTATCATCGGCCTTGCCATCGCCTCTACCTGACGCAGCGAGATACATCTGATGGGCCGCTGCAGCGATTGGCAAACCAGCGCGTATATCGTGGCCGGTTTGCAGCACGATCGATAGGTCCTTCACGAATATGTCCACCGCGCTCTTGACCTCTGGATTGTCTTGCAAAATGCGTGGTCCACGGTTCTGAAGCATCCAGCTTGACGCCGCCGACCCACTCATGATTTGCAGCAACAACTCAAGGTCCAGACCCGCTTTGTCAGCCAGCGCAAACGCCTCAGCTGCCACTGCGATATGCACACCGCATAGCAACTGGTTGATGGTCTTAACCATGGCACCCTGACCGGGTGCCTCACCAACGTGAAATACGCGCTCACCCAGTACCTGAAACAGAGGCGACATGGCCTCATACGTGGCGGTCTCGCACGCCACCATCATCGTGAGCGTGCCGTCTTGTGCCCCCACCACGCCGCCAGATACAGGCGCATCCACCAAGCGATGGCCTTTTTCAGCGACTTGCTGCGCCAGCTTTTGTACTGCTGCCTGTGGACAGGTTGCCATCAGCACCACAGTCGATGCAGGGTCTAAGGCAGCCAGAGCGCCATCTGCAAACAACACTTGTTCGGCCTGGACAGCGTTAACGACCATGAGCATCAGAACAGTGGCGCCCGTGGCGGCCTGTTTGGCTGAAGCTGCCGCTGCACCACCTGAGTTTTCTAGTTCGGTCAATGCAGGGGTGTTCAGATCGAACCCGCGCACCTCATGACCAGCCTTAACCAAGTTCTGTGCCATGGGTAAACCCATGGCGCCTAGCCCTACAAATGCAATGGTTGTCACAACAATTATCCTTTCATCGACAACAAGATTCAGGCATATTCCCCAGCGGCAGGCTTGATGCCATAAAAAACCAACGCTTAGACAGCCACATCACGCAGCGCTTGCTCCAAAAACATCAAGCGATCCTGACCCCAATACAGCACACCCTTCAGTACGTAGGTTGGCGCACCAAACACCCCAAGCTCAATGGCTGTGTCGGTGTAGTGATCGTAAGCCGTTTGAACCGACACCGATTCAGCCTCGGCCAAACAATGGGCTGGCAAGGCACACTCATCCAACACCTTGGCCAGTGTCTGCGGACTTGCAATGTCGCGCTCTTGCACCCAAACGGCGGCCATGAGCGCACCAGCCACCTTAAAGGCAGCTGGCTCGCCAAGCGCTTGTTGCACGGCAATGATCAACTTTGATGCCATGGTTGGCACCACCGGGAAATGCTTGGGCTCCAAATTCAGTGGTAGCTTTAAGTGATCCCGAAATCGGGCAAGCTCCACCAAACGATAGGCTTTGCGCTGTGCTGGCCGATCCTTCAGCTGCACGCCACCGGAGACCGGAAACACCCGGCCAAGGTCGATCGGACGCACCCGAATCTGAGCGCCCGCGGCGCTTGCAATTTCGCCCAAGCGCTGATGGCCCAAATATGTCCAAGGACTTTGTGGGGCAAAGTAATAGTCAATGGCAAGTGTCATGGCAACCCTTCTGTTTATTCAGTACTGCCCTGACGTTAAACGAAAGTAACGCTCTTGTGTAGCGAGTTATTGCCTAGACAGACAAATTTGCCAGCTTCTGAACCTTACACCTCAAACTCATCCTTTAGTCTCATTGACCCCAACGTTGGCGCGAACTAGACTAAAAACCACTGATTTGATTAGGGTTGCCATGAAACATCCACTTGCCTCGTGTCTTCTCGCATTAGCACCAACCCTGTGTCTGGCTCAAGAGATCCCGGATGCCCTGATTGGCGTATGGGCCACCCCCACTTGTGCGGCGCCCGCAGACACACTGGTGATTTACAAGAACTTCTACCTGTGGCTCGGAGAAGAAGAAACTGCGCTCACTGGCTTGACTGCTTCAGCGGCGCAGCCCGACGGCTGGACAAGGCTTCAAGAGTCCGATGGTTATCCCAACTTCTTTCAAATTCAACCAGACGGGCGCCTGCGTGAAGCGTTCTTGCCCGAGAGCGCAGACAAGGCAGCAGCACCTAGCCAAGACTGGCAAACCGCTGACTACGAATCCTGCGCAAATGCATTGCCGCCGGGCAAAGTGCTTTTACATGGTGAGCCAGTGGCGCTTTTACGAGTGATCAGCAATGCTCAAGGGCTATGTGAGACGGATCGACAGGCTTGCGCGAACCAGCTTTTTGCTGGCATCGATGTCTCTGGCGATGGCAATCTAAGCGTGGCGGAAATAGCGCGGTTATTCCGGGTTGCTGGCTACGTGGCTGCCGTCGGCCAAGACACCGCCGCCAACAATGACGATCTGGCTGGCCTCTTGGCAGCGGGACTGCCTTTGGGTCCCCTGTTGGCATCAGCAATCGTCAACTCGTTTGACTATAACAACGACAGTGTGGTGTCACTGGCTGAGTTAAGCCAGGACCGCGGAACATTGATCGAACCGTTTGAACCCAAAACTAGCTCAGCACTAAACTCAAGACTGAATCAAATGAGAGAGGCGTTAAAGCCACTGGGCCAACTACTGGATCATTTTGGGAAATAGGCAGGTAAAGATCATGGCACTGAATTGTCGCGTCGGAGACTTGGCCATCACGGTTAAGTGTGAAATCCCGGAAAATCTCGGACGAATTGTACGGGTGCTGGCATCTAATGGGATCGAAGACTGGTCCGATTACGGACCCATGCACACGTGGGAGGTTCAAACGCTGTCGGAGTCTGACACACTAACTTACATCATCAAAGGCAAGCTCTGCTTTAAAAGCAAGGGACCTGTACCCGACGCGTTTTTAAGGCCCCTGCGTCCGCCGACCGACGAACCGGCGCTCGAAACAGCAGATCCTGTATCAGCCCAACCAAGCACCGCCTGAAATACCGGCCCAGACGACACGACATCCCCACGCCAGGCAGGGCTTGGCAGTATCATGCGCTGAGCGTTTCTTGGGGGAGAGAACATGAAACAGTACCAAGCATACATTGACGGTCAGTGGGTAGATCCAGCCAGCAGGCAGTGGTTTGAGACCGAAAACCCATTTACTGGACAACCATGGGCGAAGATCCCCCGCTGCAACGCCGAGGACGCACAACGTGCTGTCGCGGCAGCCTGGCAAGCGTTTGACAAAGGACCGTGGTCTAAGTTTACCGCTAGCCAGCGCGGCGCTATTTTGCGCAAGCTCGGTGATCTGATTGCCGAGAAAGCCGAGTATCTGGCAGACATCGAGGTTCGCGACAATGGCAAGCTCAAAGCCGAGATGCATGCGCAAACCCAATACATGCCGCAGTGGTTCTATTATTTTGGTGGTCTAGCCGACAAGATTGAAGGCGCAGTCATCCCGGTCGATAAGCCAGGCATGTTCAATTTCACGCGCCACGAACCCTATGGTGTGGTCACCATCATCACACCCTGGAATTCGCCGCTGCTGCTGGTGGCCTGGAAACTTGCACCAGCATTGGCTGCCGGCAACACGGTTGTGATCAAGCCCTCTGAATTCACATCGGCTTCGATGCTGGAGTTCATGGACCTGATTGAGAAAGCTGGATTTCCCAAGGGCGTGGTCAATGTAGTCACCGGTTTTGGTAACGAGGTAGGCAGTGCGCTGGTTGAGCACCCCAAGGTTGCCCGAGTAGCTTTCACGGGCGGTGAGATGGGTGGCATCAAAGTGGCTGAAGCAGCGGCACGCGGACTTAAGCCCGTGTCGCTTGAACTTGGCGGCAAGTCGCCAAACATCATCTTTGAAGATGCCAACATCGACAATGCAGTGAAAGGCGCAGTTTCAGGCATTTTTGCTGCCACTGGCCAAACCTGCCTGGCAGGCTCGCGCCTGCTGGTGCATGAAAACGTTCACGATCAGGTTGTGGAGAAACTACTGGCCCTAGCCAATACTGCCCAAATGGGTAACCCAATGCAGGCGACCACCCAAGTGGGCCCCGTGACCACTCGCCCACAATACGAGAAGATCCTCTCCTACATAGAGGTGGCAAAGAGTGAAGGCGCCACCTGTGTGCTCGGCGGTGCGGCAGCCTTGCGCCCGGAATGCGGTCAAGGCTGGTTTGTCGAGCCGACTATCTTTACCGGTGTTAACAACCAAATGCGCATCGCACAGGAAGAAGTGTTTGGCCCCGTGCTTTCCATCATCAAGTTCAAAGACGACGAGCAAGCTGTTGAATTAGCCAATGACGTGCTGTATGGATTAGCGGCTGGCATATGGACCCAAAGCATTAACCGCGCCCTAGACGTGTCCGCACGTATTCGTGCCGGCACCGTCTGGGTCAATGCCTATCGGGTGGTGAGTTACATGTCGCCCTTTGGTGGCTACAAGCGCTCAGGGCTTGGCCGAGAAAACGGTCAAGCCATGATCTATGAATACCTGCAAACCAAAAGCGTCTGGATCAACACCAACCAAGAAATCGCCAATCCATTTGTGATGGGCTAATACAGAGGCAGATCCCTTGAGAAGCTTTGGCGCTGACAGCGAGAACAGTCAAGGCAAACCGCACCGTGCGGACTGGCAGGTCATCCGTGACCTGCTGCCCTACCTGCTTGCCTATAAGTGGCGTGTGGCGTTCGCGCTGGCGTGCATGGTACTGGCCAAGTTTGCCAACCTTGGCGTGCCAATTGTGCTCAAAGACATGGTTGACGCGCTGGACATCAACACCATGGCAGGCGCCTTGTTGGTGGTGCCGGTTGGATTGATCGTAGGCTACGGGCTGCTGAGGCTGTCGACTTCACTCTTTACTGAACTCAGAGAAGCCTTGTTTGCCCGGGTAACGCAGCATGCAGTGCGCCAGATTGCGCTCAACGTGTTTAATCACCTTCACCGGTTATCGCTTAACTTTCACCTCTCGCGTCAAACGGGCGGTGTGAGCCGTGACATTGAGCGCGGCACCCGAGCAGTGCAGACGCTGGTGTCGTTTTCTCTTTACAGCATCTTTCCAACGTTTTTTGAGTTTGCGCTGGTATTGGGTTACCTGGCCATCTTCTACGACATCTGGTTTTCAGTGATCACCTTGGTTGCCCTGGTGCTCTACATTATTTTTACGGTCGTGGTGACAGAATGGCGCACCAATTTGCGTCGCACCATGAACCAACTCGATACGCGAGCGAACCAGAAAGCCATCGACTCGCTACTGAACTTTGAAACCGTCAAGTATTTTGGCAACGAAGACTATGAAACACGCCGCTATGATGAAAGCATGCAGCAATATCAAAAGGCTGCCATCGTTTCACAACAATCATTGGCCGCACTCAATCTGGGCCAGCAAATCATTATTTCGGTTGGACTGGTTCTGATCGTTTGGCGTGCTGCGGCAGGCGTGGCCAACGGCAGTTTGACGCTTGGCGACCTGGTGCTGGTCAACACCCTGATGATCCAACTCTACATGCCGTTGAATTTTCTCGGTGTGGTCTATCGGGAACTGAAGCAATCCACCGCTGACATTGACCGCATGTTTGACTTACTGAATCAATCGCAAGAGATCACCGATCAACCCGGTGCACCTGCACTGGTGATTCGAGACCCTGTGCGCGGGCCCACCGTTGTCTTTGATAGGGTAAGTTTCAGTTACGACAAGCAACGACCGGTGCTCAAGGACATCAGCTTCACCATCGAAGCCGGCACAACCACCGCTGTCGTGGGTCGCAGCGGCGCTGGCAAAAGTACACTGTCGCGGCTGCTGTTTCGCTTTTACGAGGTCGACTCAGGCTGCATCAGGTTTGACGGCCAGGACATTCGCCACGTGACCCAAACCAGTCTGCGGCAAGCCATTGGTATCGTGCCCCAAGATACCGTGCTGTTTAATGACACGATTCGCTACAACATTCGCTATGGCAAGCCTCACGCCACCGACGAGGAGGTCCATGCCGCGGCTCAAGCCGCTCAACTGGCCAGCTTCATTGATCGCCTGCCGCAAGGTCATGACACCCCGGTGGGCGAGCGTGGCTTAAAACTGTCTGGCGGCGAAAAACAGCGCCTCGCGATTGCCCGCACCTTGCTGAAAAACCCAGCCTTGCTGGTGTTTGACGAAGCCACCTCAGCGCTGGACTCGCGCACCGAGCGCGCCTTGCAGGCCGAGTTATGGAAGCTTGCTCGCAATCGTTCAACACTGATCATCGCGCATCGACTTTCAACCATCGTGCATGCCGACCAGATTTTGGTCATCGATCATGGCGAATTGGTTGAACAAGGCACGCATGAGTCACTGCTTGCACAGCAAGGCACCTATGCCCAAATGTGGCAAATGCAGCAATCTCAGCCCGAAGAGGCGACGCTCGCATCGACCTAATACCTCAGTCAGTCCATGGTGGTTTAGCGGCTAGCCACTTTGAAATCAAGCGATGAAATACGGTCGCTGTGCACTGACGGGCGACTCAAACATCATTTCGGTTGGCCTATCGTCCTCGCTTCTATCGTCGTGTTCATCATTTTTGCCGTTTCGCCAAGTCCGCCCCATTCATGCCAGACCGACCAACACTGACAAAGGGCTTACGTATACTGCATTTGATTCTAGACCACCGCGACCCGCGAGCGAAGAAACATGGGCTCGATCTATGCGTTAATGTCGAAGAGTGCGAAATATGAACAAAACAAAACGAGTTACTTGCTACTATCAAACGCACTGACTTCAGATCAACCCACACATAGAGGAAAATTCTCATGACACTCAAAGACAAAGTAGCCCTGGTTACTGGCGCAGCGAGCGGTATCGGCAAAGAATGCGCGATTCAAATGGCCAAAGCAGGTGCCCATATCGTCATCGCTGACATGAATATCGAAGGCGCAAAAGAGACTGCCAAAGAAATCGAGGCACTCGGCGTCAAGGCCATAGCTGTCTCCATGGATGTCACTAGCGAAGACCAAGTCAATGCGGGCATCGACGAAGCCGTCAAAACCCTGGGCAGCATCGACGTGTTGGTCTCCAACGCCGGTATCCAGATCGTGAATCCGATCGAAGAGTATAAGTTTTCTGACTGGAAAAAAATGCTCGCCATCCACCTCGATGGCGCATTTCTGACCACCCAGGCTGCCATTAAGCACATGTACGCCAGTGGCCGTGGCGGCTCGATCATTTATATGGGCTCAGTACACTCGCACGAGGCCTCCAAGCTGAAGGCAGCTTATGTCACTGCCAAGCATGGCCTCTTGGGCTTGGCCCGCGTGGTTGCCAAAGAAGGTGCCGAGAAGAACGTTCGTGCCTACGTGGTTTGCCCAGGTTTCGTACGCACCCCGTTGGTGGACAAGCAAATCCCCGAGCAAGCCAAATCACTGGGCATCAGTGAAGATGAGGTCATCAAAAAGGTCATGCTTGGCCAAACAGTTGACGGCATCTTCACCACCACCGATGACGTCGCCTCTGTTGTAACCTTCCTAGCTGGGTTCCCATCGGCTGCCATGACCGGCCAGTCATTTATCGTCAGCCATGGGTGGTTCATGCAATAAGCACGACAAGGAAGGGGCAGCATGGCAACAGTAACGCAGTGCTTCAGTGTGCGGTCTTTGAGGGCCGCCATTGAAGAGGTGGTCAAGGGATTTGGCAGTGAACCGACCGAAGTTGCGCTGGTCACTGACAACTTGATTGAAGCCAACCTCACTGGCCATGATTCTCACGGCATTGGCATGCTGCCACGCTATGCTCTTTCCCTGAAAGAAGAAGGTGGCCTAAAAGCCAACGCCCACATCAGCATACGAGTCGATCATGGCTCGATGCTTGGGCTAGACGGCCACGCCGGTTTTGGGCAAGTCATTGGTCATGAGGCCATGCAGCTTGGCATTGAGCGCACCCAGCAACACGGCAGTTGCATCATGTCACTAGGCAATGTGCACCACCTGTGTCGCATCGGTGCCTGGGCGGAAATGGCGACCGATGCCGGCCTAATTTCAATCCACTTTGTGAATGTCATGTCCAAGCCCGTGGTAGCACCTTGGGACGGCGCTGATGGTCGATTTGGCACCAACCCGTTCTGCGTCGGCATACCTGTAGAGGGACGCACGCCAGTGATCCTGGATTTTGCGACCAGCGTGATTGCGCAGGGCAAGACCCGCGTGGCGCACAACAAAGGCGAGCAACTCAAGCCTGGTCTGATGATCGACCATGAAGGCAAACCCACCACTGATCCAGCCTATGGCGTCAAGCCCCCTTATGGCGCCATCAAAACATTTGGTGAGCACAAAGGTTTTGGTATGGCACTGGTTTGTGAGTTGCTAGGTGGCGCTTTGTCAGCTGGCCAGACCTTACACGACAGGCCTATACGTAGCCGAGTGTTTAACGGCATGCTAACGATTCTGATCGATCCGACCAAACTGGCGCAAGACAATCTATTCGTACAAGAGTCACTGACGTTTCTTGACTGGGTCAAGCAATCACCACCGATCGAAGGCACGGACGGCGTGAAGATTGCAGGTGAACCCGAGCAGCACACCAGAGCCGAACGCCTAAAGTCAGGAATAACTGTCGATGAGAACACTTGGCGCGATATTTTACATGCCGCTGACATGCTCGGTGTCGAGCCAGACCGCATCGATGCCCTGGCCCGGGCGTGAATACGTATCCCAGCTGACCGTTCAGGCCATGCTTGTGCATGGCCTGAACCACAACAGGGATTTACTGAATAGCCTGAATGGCACGAATGTTGTCAGCGCCAAACTCCTTGGCATACTCCGCATAGGCTGGCGTGATGGCTAGACGGAAACTGTCGCCATCGACCTGCTCCACTACCTGCATACCATCTTGACGCAAAAGTGCAATACCGTTGGCCTCGTCATCATTGACTTTTTTGCGCTGGGCGGCAGAAGCAGCCTTAGCAGCACTCAAAAATACCTGTTTATCCGCATCAGACAGTTGATTCCAGACGCTTGGCGACAAAATCAGAACCGCAGGTGAATAGACGTGGTTTGTCAGTGACAGGTGTTTCTGCACCTGTGAGAACTTGGATGCCAGAATCACTGGAATGGGGTTTTCCTGTCCATCCACGGTGCCTTGCTGCAATGCCGTGAACAACTCGGGGAACGCCATTGGCGTGGGCAAAATGCCGAATGTCTTGTAACCATCCATGTGCACCTTGTTCTCCATGGTGCGCATCTTCAGGCCACTGGCATCGCGAGCTTGCACGATCGGCCGCACATTATTGGTCATATGGCGGAAACCGTTCTCTGTCCAAGCCAAGCCAACCAACCCCTTTTCCTGCATTTTTTGCAGCAGGTCCTGCCCCACATCCCCATCCATCACCTTGCGAGCGTGGTCGTAATCACGAAACAGGAAAGGAATGTCAACAATCTTGACCTCAGGAACAAAGTTGCCCAGTGGACCAGTCGAGGTATTCACAATATCTAGCGTGCCCAACTGCACGGACTCAATCATTTCGCGCTCGCCGCCGAGCGCGCTACTTGGAAACTGCTGGCAGGCGTAGCGGCCTTGCGTGCCCTTTCGAATCTCCTCACAAAACACCGTCGACCCTACGCCGTAATGCGAGGTCGGTGACGTGGCATAACCAATCTTCAAAACATTCTGTGCCTGCGCAGTCACACCCACCGCTGACAAAGCGGCCAAGAGTGCAGCCAGGCGCATTAATCGAGAAGCTTTCATGGTCCCTCCCTGGATATCGGATTCAAGTCGGCTAACGTTAGCGCAAAAAAGTCCCCCAGGTTCCACAAACCCACAGACAAACACATAGGATTTCCCCTTAGCTACCACCCCCGAGTTTCCTCAAACCAATCCGGATTTTTTCAGGGCGATCTGCGCCTTGGTCTCGTCCGTTTGCGCTCGCAATTGCTGCAATTGTGCAGCCGACGTCCTGTCCGGATTACAGTAATCAAGCTTCCAGTGCGGATCATCAGACCAGCGCTGCAGTGACTGCACTGTTGTACGGCCAGCGCGTGCCCAAGCCAGGACATCCAAGGCTAGTCTCAATGTATCTCGCTGTGAATCCATGTCATGTGGCTTGCCCGCCGCATTGCCAAGCGGGAAATCACTGAACAAAAACCGCGGCACACCACAGTGTTCAACCACATCCTTGGCACAACCCATGATCACGGTTGATATCCCGTTGGCTTCCAGATACCTGGCCACTAGGCTCAAGGTCTGATGACAGACCGGACAATTGGCCACCAAGACCATGGCATCCACGCCGTCTTCACGGCAGCGCTTCAAAATCTCAGGACAATCGACAGTCAAGGTATGACGCTGGCTGCGATTGGTCGGCGCACCATGAAACCGAGGTGCCAGCGCACCGATCATGCCTTGATCGGCAAACGTCCTTAGTAACGGCAATGGAAACCAACTACCTGAATCGGTCATGTCAGTGTGCTGCCGGTCAATAGCCACATGCGCAATGCGAACGTCGTGATCCAAGGTGGCATCGCCGGAATAGACCTCGTAGAATTTGGCGCGCGCATTGTACTCGGCGCCCGGGCCCTGATCGCCTTTGTCCGGATCAAAAGGGGCAGCCGTGGTGATAAGCCCAACCACTGCCTCTGGCAAAGGCTTGCCTAGTGGGGCAAATGGCACATCGATGTAATGCGCCCAACGGTAAGGGTTGTCATAACCAAGCGCCAAGTACCATTGACGAGTTCGTTGCATGTAGGCAACCGGCACATCGAACTCATCAGCGAACTGAAGTTCAGATACGCCATTGAACTTGCTCATGCCATCACAGGCGCACTGTAGCCCGACACAAACGACTTCGCCATGCCGCCTGACTCAGCAAACACATGACGGTGAATCTTGCCGATGTTACCGCCATAGGCATGAATACTGATGGAGACGCGATCATCAAAGGCATTGCTAACCCGATGAACATCACCGATGGATGGTGCTGTAAACCCAATACTACCTGCCTCGAGGCGCTCTAGCTCACCAGTGGGTGTGGGTGGCGAATCGCCATCAATGTTATACGCCTGAGAAATCTCCGCACCACGCAACATGCCGATCACACCCCAGACCGTGTGGTCGTGAATCGGCGTGGATTGACCCGGCCCCCAGACAAAACTCACCACCGAGAAACGGTCGTTGGGATCGGCATATAGGCAATACTGCTGATAAAACTGCGGATGCGGCACCGCCATGCTTTGCGGCAACCAGTCATCTTTGGCCACCAACTCGCGCATGGCATCACCAAGCTCAGGCCAAAAATCCGGCCGCGCCTCGCCACCACCCTCAACCAGCCGATCAAGACTGGCAATAAAACGATCTAATGCTTCTGGCATCGACCCGCCCCCCTTACTCGTTTAACCGAATGTCCAACCATGGTTGGTTCTCCCCCGCTTGTCTTGGCTCTCACCTGCCTATCGTTTACCTTAATCCCCGGCGCGGTACTTCGCAATCCGTTCGTTCAAGCCGGGACTCACCACCGACCTCACCAGATCAGCCAAATCAGCGTCATCGGTGTCCTCGCTTAAGACCTGATAAAGCAGACGCCTAGCCTCAGGCGACAATGTGATCGCAGCCTCGTGCTGTTGTTGCACCACTGCCTGCCAGCGTCCCGTATCGACTAACTCGGACACCAGACCTGAGGCCAAGGCATCTGGCGCGGACAACGTCTGTGCCACCTGCTGTATCTGGCGGGCTCGCTCCCGCCCCACGAGCTGTGCAAGCCGCCTCGTACCCAGCACCAAACCGAACTTTAAGCCCGGCATCCGAAACGTCGCATCAGCCGCAGCCACCCGATGCTTGCAGACAGCCATGAGATCCACCCCTGCACCAAAATTCTTGCCATGCACCAGTGCCACGGTCAATGCTGGCAGGGCATGCAAGCGCTGCAGCATCTGTTCAATGCGCACAAAGCGCCACAACAGATCTCCTTCACTTGACTGCTCAATGTCACCAAAGTCAAAACCTGCACAGAAGTTTTTACCCTCACCACGCAGCACCAGTAGGTCGGCCTGCTCAACGCGGGCTTGATCAATCACTTCAATAAGTGACTCCACCAATTCAGCGTCAAGTGCGTTACGTTTGTCTGGCCGATTCAACGTCAAGGTCCAAACCTTTGATGCTTTGTCGACTTTGTCGACGATTAAGCTTGTGCTCATCGCCACTGCTCGAAGACCTCATCGTTATGCGCCCCAAGGGCAGGCGGAGCCCGCCTGATCGGCATAGCCTGACCATCAAATTGAACGGGCGAGGCAAATGTCTGTGTGCGTACCCCGTTGGGCAAGGTAATGTCTTGCACCCACTGCATGTGCTTGACCTGCTCATCGGCCAATACCTGCGAGTAGGTATTAATCGGTGCACATGGCACACCGGCACTGCGAAACCGCTCAAGCCATGTATCGGTGTCAGATTCTGCAAAGATGGCTTGCAACATGTCACGCAACACAACTTGATGCTGCGCTCGAAGCGTGGGGCTCAAAAACCTGGGGTCTTCTGTCCAGCCGGGCTGGCCAACCACCTTGCAGACTGACGCCCACAAGGCATTATTGCCCGCGGCCATGCCAAAGTAACCGTCACGGCACTTGAATGCCTGATAAGGCGCATTACGAGGATGCGCCGAACCTAACTTGACCGGATCTTTACCGGTACCAAAATACTCAGACGTCTGCAAGGCCGCAATGCCTAATGTGGCACCCAGCATCGGCACATCGATGTGGGTACCTTGGCCGGATGCTTGCGCCAACCGTAACGCACACACCACTGAAAAAGCGGCATAAAGACCCGCAGAAAAATCGGCCAACGGCACACCGCACTTTACCGGATCCCCACCCGCTTGCCCAGTCACACTCATGATGCCACTCATGGCTTGCACCGTCAGATCAAAGCCGCCTTCAGCCGCACGCGGGCCGGTCTGTCCATAGGCCGAGATCGAGGCCATGACCAATGTCGGGTTCAGGGACTTCAGTGTGCTGTAGTCTATGCCAAGCCGACCCATGACGCCTGGCCGATTGTTTTCGATCAGCACATCAGCCGTTTTGACCAGCAACTTGAACCGTGCAAGGTCATCCGGATTTTTAAGATCAAGCGCAACCGAACGCTTGTTACGATTAAGCGCTGCGAAGTTTTCGCTATAGCCATCAGAGATCGGTGGCCAGCTGCGCATAGTGTCGCCCCCACTCGGATTCTCTACCTTCACGAGATCTGCACCCATGTCAGCCAGCAGCATCCCGCAAAATGGCCCAGCCGCAACGTTACAAAGTTCAATGACTCTCACGCCGTCAAGCGGTAATGGATGGGATAGAGGCTGCAAAGTTTTTCTCCTCAAAATCTCATGAAACACACAGGCAAGCCAATATTATCCTAGTGGCCGGCCTAATAGAACCACCGGATTTAAGTTGTCGTTCGCCACACCCATGACTGCGCAATCACTGTCGATCGTTGACGTCGCACTGCTTTCATTTGTCAGTCTGGTCTGGGGAATTACCTTTCCGGTCATGAAGCTTGGTCTGCAGAGCTACCCACCGATTACGTTTCGTGCGCTCTCTATCATCATCGGTATCGCAGCCGTAGGCCTGTTTTTGCTCATGCGCGGTCAGTCGCTCAAGATTGCACCTGCTGAACTGAAAAAACTCTTTGCCATTAGCCAGATCAACCTGACCGCTTGGCAAATGGGTTTGCTGTATGGTGTCATTCTGATGGGGGCTAGCCGCGCAGCGATTCTCGGCTACACCATGCCAGTCTGGGCATTTGTGGCGAGCGTGTTGATGTACAAAGCACCTGTAAACGAACGTGGCCCGATTGGCGTCACCCTTGCCATGCTGGCAGTCGGTGCGCTGACCTTAAATGACTTTTCACAGTTTCTTGCTGCGCCAACTGGTTTGGTTATCCTGGTCGCCGCTGCCATGTGCTGGGGCGCAGGAACGACCATGATTCGCCATACACCCCTATCAATCACCAACGAGTCCATGGCATTTTGGGGATTGATTTGGACCTTGCCTGCGTACGTCATTCTGACCTACTGGTTCGAGAGCCACTTGTGGCGCTGGCCCAACTTTGCTGAGACCCGGACTATGTTGTACGGCGGTCTGGTGACTTTCTCGTTTTGTTACGTGTTCTGGTACCGGCTCTCCAGAAAACTGCCGCCCGTGGTCAGTAACCTATCGGTCATGCTGGCACCCGTGATCGGCGTTATTAGCAGCGCAATCAGCCTAGTTGAGCACGTCTGAGCCTCGGGCTGGCTTGCACTTGCATTGATCATCGCGGCCATGGCCGTGGTTCTGCTACCAGCACAAGTCTTTAAGCTCAGACAACGCTAAACCGGAGTGTCTGGGCCTTAAGCGCCATCAACAATCATCATGTTGAAGTCCGCAGCACCTAAACGCTCTTTCTTGCCGGCTTGATACTCCACCGAGTTGTAAAAATCCCGCGCACGATCGCGCGATTCGAATTCGAGCACCACCACGCGTGACCATGGAAATCCACCCTCCATGATTTCTGTGGCGCCGCCACGCACCAGATACTTGCCACCGTACTTGCTGCAAGCTGCACTGGCGTGGGCCATGTAGTTTTTGTATTTATCATCATCGGTCACATTGACCATGGCAATCACATACGCATTCACTTTTTCTCTCCCAGATTTTCAGACAACTCTCTAACCAATCGCTTCTTTTCTGACCAATCAATTCATTTGCTGCGCGTGACCAGCCAAACCCCCATGACCGTCACAATCGTGCCAAGCGCCACCCACAGCGACAAGCGTTCATCAAACAACATCCAGGCCATGACAGACACCGTCGGTGGCGTCAAATAGATGAGGCTACTGACGCGAGTGGCTGCGCCTTGACGCAGCAACACGATCCACAGACTCATGGCACCAATTGACAAGAACAACACGCTCCAGAGCAGCGCACCGATTAGCTCTGCAGTCCACTGTACAGTCATGGGTTCAAAAGCCATCATCAAGCAAGCTGTCACCACCGCGCTGGCAGCATACTGAATCATGGTGCCAGCCCGCAGGTCAAACATGGGACAAAACCTTTTCTGATAGATGGTGCCAGCGGTAAACGAAACCAGGGCAATAAAACACAGCACCACGCCCCAAACTGATACGCCTGCAAACTCGAGCTTATCAGCCAGCACAATCGCGACACCGCTAAAGCCAAAAATCAAACCTGCCCACTGACGTGCGCTGACCTTCTCGGCCAAACGTGCCGCCAAGAATGCCGTTAAAACTGGCTGCAAGCCCACGATCAGTGCGGTTGGTCCCGCTGGCATGCCAAGTTTGATGGCCGTCCATACGCCGCCCAAATAGCCAACGTGCATCAACAGCCCAGCAACCGCAATGTGTAACGCGCTCCTGGCATTGGGCCACGTTGGCCGCCACCACAAACTTAAGGGCACCATAACGGCAAGAACGCCCACAAAACGCATGGTCAGAAATGTCATGGGGTCGGTGTACGGCATGCCGTACTTAGCCACAATAAACCCCGTACTCCACACCAAAACGAACAGCGGACCTGACCACGCAATTGATAAAGTTGGCACCAGCGAAACCTTGTATTGAGAATAGATCTCAATCTTATTGAGTTATTGTTTTTCTATCCGTAATTGAAATCGATTCTCACTCATTGCACAAGTGCAATTTTTTTTGATGAATGTCAAGAAATTATGGTTGGATACACAGTCGATTCATGACTTTCTTAACTAAGTTTCCGTACAATGATGCTTGAAAGTTAGTCTTGAATTTTTGTGGCCAGTTTAGTTTGTCGCTTTACATGAGGAAAGCAAAATGAAATCTACCCGTCGTCAGTTTATGGCTGTGTCTGCTGTTAGCGTTGCTACTTTGGTAACCGCCAAAGTGGCTTACGCTCAACCCATGCTCGGTGAAGGTGAGCCACAAGCCGTTGCACTCGGCTACAAAGAAGATGCTGCGCAAGTTGATAAGACCAAATTCGCCAAGTATCAAGTCGGCCAGGTCTGTGACAACTGCCAGCTCTACACTGCCAAAACCGCCACTGCTGGTGCCTGTAGCATCTTCCCCGGCAAGCTCGTTGCAGGCCCCGGTTGGTGTAACCTGTGGGTCAAGAAAGCGGGTACTTAAATGCTTGCCTGCCAGTTTTGAAAAAAGCCGCTTAATCAAGCGGCCTTTTTTTGCGCGGCTTTTTTCGCGCATCTTCCCGCGCTAACTACACCAACTGATTACCCGGGAGACGCCACATTCAGTATTCTCTAAAAATGCGGGTCTGGCCCACGCATTAAACATGTATCAATAACCATGCTGTATTCGGTTAAACTGGAAATACACAGTTTCGGAGACCATCCAATGAAAAAGTTTATCTTAGCTTCTGGCGTATCGCTTTTGACCATCGCCGGTGGTCTTGGTGCTGCTCAAGCCGCCAGCGTCAGCACCTCGGAAATGGTAACGATCTGCAACGACACCGGGAACGTCTCCTCACAGAATTTCTGCAACGGTTATGCACAAGGTGTGTATGACATGTACGTGGCAAGCATCCACCCCAAGAAAAACCCGGCTTATGTCTGCTTTCCTGAGCCAGGTCCATCGCGTGAAGCCGCTATCAAAGGCTATGTCGCTTGGGCGTCGAAAGCCACCCAGTACAGCAGCCTGCCTGCCGCTGACTCCATGATGCGCTACCTGGCCACCACCTACCCCTGCAAAAAGAAATAAGCTGGGTGAAATGGTTTAACGAGATAAGGACTAATGATCATGACGAAATTTAAACGAACCCTGTTTGCTGTACCAGTCGTTGCAGCGTTTGCCATTGGTGGTTGTTCAAATATGACCCAAGCGCAACAGCGTGAACTGTCGGGTGGTGCCATTGGTGCGGCGGCCGGCGCTGGTATCGTTGCTATTGCTGGCGGCAACCCGATCTGGGGTGCAATTGGTGGCGCCGCAGTGGGAACGCTCGGTGGATACCTCTACAACAAACACGAGCAAAGCCAGCCAAGCAGCCAATAAGCGCACGGGCTCCACCTAGTCGTATCTAGTCGTACCTCGCAGTATCTCGTCGTACCTCGTTGTATCTCGTCGTCTTGTCAACAACTGACCCCGCCGAAGCCGGGTCAGCTTTTTGGGGCAAGACCTTCAATACACCGCTTGCCAATGCATGAGCCTTTCCTTGACATGATTGCTCCAAAGCACAAACTTGTATTTGGAAATATTATTAGGGCATTCACATCAGATGCGAGATCGAGGAGACTTTCATGGCAGTTTCACTACAGCCAGCCGACCACATTGCACATTGGATAGACGGCAACCATTACCAAGAGTTAGGCGCGCGCACTCAAGACGTGTTTAATCCGGCCACCGGTGCTGTGGTTCGCAAGGTCGAGCTTGGCTCCAAAAGCACCGTCAAAAAAGCCATCGCGTCAGCCCAGTCAGCATTCCCAGCTTGGGCCAACACGCCACCGATCCGTCGCGCGCGCGTCATGAACAACTTCCTGAGTTTGCTCAATACCCACAAGGATGCACTCGCAGCGGTTCTGACGCAGGAACACGGCAAAGTCTTTTCTGACGCGCAAGGCGAAGTCAGCCGCGGCATCGACATCGTCGAGTTCGCCTGCGGTATTCCGCAGCTTCTGAAGGGTGACTACACCGAGCAAGTGTCGACAGACATCGACAACTGGACCATGCGTCAGCCCTTGGGCGTGGTCGCAGGCATCACCCCATTTAATTTTCCCTGCATGGTACCCATGTGGATGTTCCCGGTGGCCATTGCCTGCGGCAACACCTTTGTTCTTAAGCCAAGCGAACGTGACCCCTCAGCATCGTTACTGATGGCAGCACTCTTAAAAGAAGCTGGTCTACCTGATGGCGTATTCAATGTGGTGCAGGGCGACAAGGTTGCCGTCGACACCCTGCTGGAAGATCCTGATGTCAAGGCGTTGAGTTTTGTGGGTTCAACGCCAATTGCCCAGTACATCTACCAGACGGGCGCGGCTCATGGCAAGCGCGTACAGGCGCTCGGTGGCGCCAAGAACCATATGGTCGTGATGCCTGATGCTAATCTTGACGCCACCGTGGATGGCCTGATCGGTGCTGCCTACGGTTCAGCGGGCGAACGCTGCATGGCCATTTCTGTGGCGGTGTTGGTGGGTGACATTGCCGACAAAATCATGCCTCGCTTAGAAGAGCGAGCAAAGCAATTAAAAATTTCGAACGGCATGGACAAAGACGCCGAGATGGGTCCGGTTATCACCGAAGCTGCCAAAGAGCGTATCGAAGGCTACATCGCCGCCGGTGTTGAACAAGGTGCCAAGCTGGTGGTTGATGGCCGTGGCGTCAAAGTACCCGGCCATGAGAAAGGCTTCTTTGTTGGTGGCACCCTGTTTGACAAAGTAACCCCCAACATGTCGATCTATACCGATGAGATCTTTGGCCCTGTGCTTGTGTGCGTGCGCGTGAAGTCGCTTGAAGAAGCGATCAAGCTCATCAATGACCATGAGTATGGCAATGGTGTGTCTTGCTACACCAGCGATGGTCACGTTGCGCGTGAGTTTTCACGCAACATTCAGGTCGGCATGGTCGGCATTAACGTGCCCATTCCAGTGCCCATGGCCTGGCATGGCTTTGGCGGCTGGAAGCGCAGCCTGTTTGGTGACATGCACGCTTACGGTGAAGAAGGCGTGCGGTTCTACACCAAACAGAAGTCTGTCATGCAGCGCTGGCCCCAGACCATTGCAGCAGGTGCTGAATTCGCCATGCCGGTGGCGAAGTAAGCTGCAACTGAGTCAATGCACTAAAGCACTGCCCGGCTTCGCCGGGCAGTTTCGTTGCCGATCGGACAGAAACACCTGCGTGCCGAACCAACACCTAGCGAGCAAGCCTCGCAGCCACCTTTGTGGCCAACCGCAAAAGCGATAAATCGCTGCCAGCTGGACCAAGCAACGAAACGCCATAGGGCTTACCCGCTTGGGTGTGCATGGGAATGCTGATCTGCGGCAAGCCAGACAACCCAGCCACACACGTGATGCGCATGGTGCGCATGCGCACATCGTCAACCGAGGCGGCATTGGCATCGAGCCTGAGTGCCGTGCTGGCCGAAGAAGGCAACACCACCACACCGTGACTATCCACTAGATTGCGTACATGCAGCTTGACCGCATCGATCAAACGCCAGGCTTGCTCGGATGCATCAGCACTCACGGTGGACGCAAACCGGAATCGGTCGGCAATGGCCTGCCCCATCATTGGCTGATGCCGCTCAATCCAGTTGCCATGAATGCCCCACGCTTGATGCGCACTAGCAACATGATAGGCACACCGCCAGTCCTCCAGCGTTTGCCCAACTGGCAGCAATTCCTGCTTCACTGAATCAACGCCAAGCAATTCAGACACAACCGCTTGAACCTCGATAAGCCCAGACTGTAGCTCTGGTTCGGCCATGGTCCAAAGCACATCCCAATGTAGCAAGCCCGTCAATTCACGCTCTGTGTCTGGCAACAGAACCATACCAACTTTTTCAAAGACATCCGGGTCACTGGCAAACCATGTCAACGTGTCAAACGAAGGCTGCAGCGGCAATACCCCTTCGGTGGGCAAGCTGCCATGTGTCGTGCGCAAACCCCAAATGCCGCAGTAGCTCGCTGGCACCCTCGTTGAACCGCCGGTGTCACTACCGAGTGCAAAGTCCACCAGACCCGCGGCCACGGCTGCAGCTGATCCGCTTGAAGATCCCCCAGAGACACAATCCGGGGCCTTGGCATTGATCGGCGTGCCGTAATGGATGTTGTCGCCGTTTAGACTGTAGGTGAGCTCATCGGTGATCACCTTACCCTTCAGTGTGGCACCTGCATCAAGTAGCGTCTGTACCATGGGGCTTGTCTGACTGGCCGGTTCGTGTGTATCAAGCCACACTGGATTGCCAAACCCGGTTGGCCAGCCAGCCACATCATAAATATCCTTGACTGCAAATGTGGTCCCCGCGAGTTCTCCCGTAGACGCCCCACTGAGAACGAACTTGCCATGCTCGACCCAAGCTGCCGCTGTGTCATCGATATCAAACGCTCGCCAAGAAGAACTCATCGGTGGCTGGACCTCGGTAGATTATTGACATCCTCCCCGGACTGAAGGCCGCAGATTCCTACGGCGCTAAACAAGAGCAAGCTCCTGCGTAGTCGCTTCGGCGGGTTCCTGCTTCGCTGGACGGCCCGACAGCACCGCTCCTCCACAGGCCAACACGGCATGCCCTGCCGCTAAGATATTGATCGCGCCGACCAGATCGGCGTTTCCCTCGAAACCGCATTCGACACAGGCAAAGCG
>CAMCOS010000011.1 GCA_945876565.1 Lautropia mirabilis
CGTACCGATCAGAACCAAGGCCAAGTTACGCGAGGCGGCCAACGAGCACATGGCGATGTTGGACAACAACCCAGAGCGTGTCATGGGCTACTTCCAGGATCGCCGTGTGCGATACGCCGCTTAAAACTTCACAGGGCCGCAGCAATAAGAGCCGTATCAGGCGTAATCGCCCTACGCTCTCTTACGATGTCATTGACTCTAGGGGCTGGTACACGTAGAGCCATTGATAACGCATTGGCTGACATGCCAAGCGGGGTGAGAAACTCTTCCCGTAGAATCTCACCGGGATGAATCGCCCGCATTTTATTGTTCGTCATTTTTTCCCCTTAATCCCTAGTGGTAATCGACAATCTCCACCTCTTGCGCACCCGCGTCAGTCCATACAAAGCAAATTCGCCATTGGTCATTAAACCTGATGCTGTATTGGCCTCGCCGATCTCCTTTCAGGCTTTCAAGACGGTTTCCGGGCGGTGACCTCAGGTCTTGAAGCTGCTCTGCACTATCGAGCATCTGCAGTTTTCGCTGAGCGACAGTATCAATTTGCTCGAATCGTCTAGGGTGTTGGCCTCCGTAAATCGCTTTGGTGTCTGAGCAGCGGAACGATTTGATCGACATCGACATTCTATAACGAGAGGTGTTAAATGTTAAGCATTAAAGCGGGAGTCGAAAATAGGCCGCAAGTATAAGCCGGTGTGGCGTTGAACTTGCCGGTGATGTGTGATTGGGGACGTGCAGCTATGAAGAAGGGCTGATGTGCCTGCTGATCGTGGTGCCCGGAACCGGAATCGAACCGGTACGACCGTTTCGGGTCGGCAGATTTTAAGTCTGCTGTGTCTACCAATTTCACCACCCGGGCGCCGTTTGACATTCTACGCCATCTCGACCAACCTGTTTTTTAGGGGCAGAACACCTAAAAACTTGTTCTGGATCAAATTTGAGAGGACTAGCCCCCTAGGCGATGCTGCATGCGCACATTAATTTAGAGGCATGGAACTCGCCCACTTAACGACACTCGATTTTGATGCAGCGATGATCGCCCGCCACGATGGCAGCGGTCCACGCTACACATCCTATCCAACGGCCGACAGATTTCAGTCCGGTTCAGTCAGTGCCAAATACATCGAGGCATTACGCGAACGTGACGCCGGGCATGCCGATGCGCCTTTGTCGTTGTATGTGCACATCCCATTTTGCGACACGGTTTGTTATTACTGTGCCTGCAACAAGATTGTGACCAAGCACAAGTTCAAGGCTGATCCCTATTTGGATGACCTCGAAAAAGAAATTGGTCTGATCCGCGAGCTGTTTCATGAACCGCCCGTGGTTACTCAGCTGCATTTCGGCGGCGGCACCCCTACCTTTTTGACCAACGTGCAAATGGAGCGCTTGCTCAACATGCTGCACGCCAACTTCCAGTTTGCAGCCGATGCAGAGTGTTCGGTCGAAATCGACCCACGCAGATTAGAGCCAGGGGTCTTAAAGCTGATGGCTGACTATGGCTTTAACCGCATGAGCTTGGGCGTTCAGGACGTGGACGAAGAGGTCCAAAAAGCGATCAATCGGGTCCAGCCAGTTGATGTGACGGGTCAAGTCCTGCAAGAAGCACGCGAACTCGGTTACAAGTCGATCAACATGGACCTGATCTATGGCTTGCCATTGCAGTCCGTCAACACCATGTATCGCACCTTAAAGACGGTGCTCGCGTGGCGACCAGACCGCATCGCACTCTACAGCTATGCGCACTTGCCAGACCGGTTTAAGCCACAGCGTCGAATTGATACCGACGCCATACCATCTGCGCCAGAAAAACTTGCGATGCTAAAGCTTGCTGTCACCACCTTGCTCGATGCTGGCTATGTTTACATCGGCATGGATCATTTTGCGCTGCCAGACGATGAGTTGGCCCGCTCCTTGGATGAAGGCTCGCTGCAACGCAACTTTCAAGGCTACTCCACCCGTGCTGATAGCGATCTCATTGCGCTAGGTGTTTCAGCCATTAGCCGCATTGGACATGTCTATGCCCAGAACGCCCGCATGCTTGAGGAGTACCAAGAGATGCTGGCGCGCAATGAGTTGCCGCTGATTCGTGGTTTGGTCATGAGCCGTGATGATGAAATCCGCCGTGATGCCATTCATTCCTTGCTGTGCCAGTCTAAGTTGTCTTTTGCTGACATGAGTCAACACTGGGGAATCGATGCGGACGAATACTTCCAAGAGGATCTTCAAGCGCTCGCGGGATTGCAGCCTGATGGCCTGGTCCAGATTGATGATGAGCAAGTGGTCATTACGCCCAAGGGCAGATTCTTGTCCAGAGTGGTGGCCATGCGATTTGACAAGTACTTGCGCATGGGACAAACCATGGTCCGATATTCCAAGGTGATTTGACATGAACATGTCCCAGGATGTGCAGCAGAGAATGGCGACTCATCCTCTGTTTGTGGGCATGGAGCGCAGTCAACAGAACTGGTTGTTCACGGTCGGCTATTCGATCGCACTGGACAAGCACGACTATTTGTTTCGTCGCGGCGAGCAAAGCGGGCGCCTGTACGCGCTGTTGTCCGGTCACATCAAACTGTCTATTCCGGCTGAGCGTGGCCAAGAAAAAGTGCTTGAATTTCTCTCGCCAGGCGATGTGTTTGGTGAATCGGCTTTGCTGACCAAACATGTGGCCATTACCAATGCGCAAGCACTCGGGCCGTCTAAGCTCTTGGCATTTGAAGGCAAAGATGTCATGGTGGCTGTCACCCGTGTGCCGTCTTTTGCGCAGCAGATTTTGACGAACCTGAGCCAGCGGGTTGAGACGCTGTTTCGTGACATGGAGACCGTCAGCCTTTTGTCGGCGGCCCAGCGAGTGGCGCAGTACCTGCTACGCCAACCCCGGGTTGGTAATCAGGCCAGACTGCCGTTTCACAAGCGCGCCATTGCCTCAAAACTTGGCTTGCAGCCCGAGACATTCTCGCGTTCTTTGCAGCACTTATCTGCCGATGGTTTGATTTCGGTGTGCGGCGCGCGCGTGGTGATCCACAAACCTGACAAGCTGCAAGCAATGTTGGTGTTGCTTACTCGCGTTTGAAGTGGCCAGATTTGCCACCGTGCTTTTCTTGAAGTGCGATTGGGCCAATCACCATGCTGCGATCAACGGCCTTTAGCATGTCGTAGATCGTGAGCAGTGCAACCGATGTCGCCGTCAGTGCTTCCATCTCCACGCCAGTTTGGCCAACCGTCTCAGCCACGGCAGTGCAATCGATTCGGCAAGCCTGTTCGTCGGTGGTGAAATCAATGCTGACTTTGGTCAGCCCGATGGGGTGACATAGCGGAATCAAGTCACTGGTTTTTTTGCTGGCCATGATGCCAGCAATGCGGGCAATACCAAGCACATCGCCTTTTTTGCTGGTGCCTTCGAGCACCTTTTTCATGGCAAGGGGTCCAAGCGTAATAGAACCCGAGACCACCGCTTGGCGTTTGGTGCTGGCTTTCTCGCCCACATCGACCATGTGGGCTTGACCGCTTGCATCAAAATGCGTCAGCTCATTGCTCATGACTCTTCACCGTTCCGTTCCTGGTGCCAACGAGCCTGGGCCTGTTGGTCGCTGTCGCGACCTTTGACCCAGCGCTGACCTTCTTCAGTGGTCTCTTTTTTCCAGAAGGTGGCTTTGGTTTTCAGGTGATCCATGATGAAGGCGCACGAGTCAAGCGCTGCATGGCGATGGGCGCTTGCGGTGAGGACCAGCACGATGTTGTCACCAGGCTTAAGGGGACCTACTCGATGAATCACGCGCGCACCCAGCAGTGGCCAGCGCCTGCGCGCTTCACTCATCACCTCGAGCATGACCTTCTCGGTCATGCCAGGATAGTGCTCTAGCTCCAGTGTGGTGATGTGCTGGTCATCGTTGGTTTCACGCACGCGTCCCACGAACGAAGCAACCGCACCTGCAGCACGGTCACCTGCCAGAAAAGAGTTGTACTCCACGCCAAAATCAAACGCCTCGGTCTGCACGGTTGCTTGAAACAAAGCGTCCATCTCACCCACCTGTAACCGGCCGAAATAACGCGACTTCAGCATTCAGGCTCAGTGCCGTTTGCAGGCTGGCCATTTCCTGGTTAACTGCTACACGCAAAGGTTCGTTGGAGGTCAACGCGCTTTGCCACGGTTGTCCGCGTGCCACCAGCTCGTCAATCAGACCAGCAACCGTGGCATCGTTACCTACAGTAATCAGCTCGTCTGCTTTGCCGACGGTTTCTCGCAACTCCCCAAAATACAGCACTCGAACTTTCATGTGGTCGCGCCCAGCAATTGACTCAAAGATAGATAGGGTACCGCATCACCTCGCTGGATGATTTGTCCGGGGGCAATATCGGCCAGACCATCTGCCCAGGCCACACTGCTCATCACGCCAGACCCTTGGTTGGGCCAACGGTCTAAGCTGATGTTGCCCGCTTCATCGGTCTTTTGACGCACACGGATGAACTCACGTCGCCGATCTGGCTTGGGCCACTCAAAGTCTGCGGTCAGCTTGCGTGGGGTAAGCGCTTGCGCCGGCAAACCCATGCGTAACTGCAGAAACGGCAAGGCCATCAAGACAAACGTGACAAATGCACTCACCGGGTTGCCAGGCAAGCCAATGAAGTCTGCTTGGTGGACCTTGCCATAGGCCAAGGGCTTGCCTGGCTTCATGGCGATTTGCCAGAGATCGATCCGGCCCATGCTTGCCACTGCAGCACGCACATGGTCCTCTTCGCCCACCGAGACGCCACCGCAAGTGATGATGACGTCTGCCTTTTGGCTGGCTTGATCGAGCGCGGCTCGGGTTTCTTCTGGTGTGTCTCGCACAATGCCAGGATCCAGTACCCGGCAGCCGATGTCGGTTAACAGGCTCTGGAGCCAATAACGGTTGCTGTTGTAGATCTGACCGGGACCAAGCGGCGCGCCAGGCTCTACCAGCTCATCACCGGTGAGCAGAATCGCCACGGTCAGTGGTCTGTAGGTTCTCACGTGCGTGACACCAACCGAAGCGGTCAGCGCCAGATCCGCGGGCTTGAGCTTTTTGCCTGGGGCGATGATTTCCGTGCCCGCTGCGATGTCTTCACCTTGGGCACGAATGTGATCATTGGCATGCACGGGTTTTGCAATCGAAATCTGGTCACCCGCGACTTCAACGATTTCTTGTGGCACCACTGCAAACGTGCCAGGTGGCACCGGTGCGCCAGTAAAAATCCGGGCCGCTTGGCCAGGCAAGAGCATGCAGCCCTGGCTGCCGGCGGCAATTCTTTGCGTGACGGCGAGCTGCAGCGATGCGGCGTTTGGGTCTGCGGGACAAATGGCATACCCATCCATGCTGCTGTTGGCAAACGCCGGAACGTCCATGGGTGACACAACCCCTTGGGCAAGCACCCGGCCATGGGCTTCTAGCAGCGGCACTTCGTCGGTGATTACGGGGGCGGTGGCGAACGAGAGCAACTGCGCTCTGGCCGCATCAAAATCCAGCAGTGGTGGGCGTGCAGGGGATTGGGACATCGAGTTCTTCGGTGTGATTGGTGCTTAGCCGCCGGTTTGCGACATGAAGCGCACGATTTTTTCAGGGGACTCGCGAAAGTGGTGTCGCTCGGGCTTTAAGTGAATGCCTTCGGACAAGGCTTGGCGAATAATTTCGTCGTTGTCGGGCTGGTTGCGCAACAGATCACGCATCTCGATTTTCTCTTCCTGACCCAGGCAAAGGTAAATCGTGCCGTCCACGGCCAGGCGAATCCGGTTGCAAGTCTCGCAGAAATGTTGGCTGATCGGGGTGATGACGCCTACTTTAGTTTTACTATCCGGGGTTTGCCAGTATCGTGCTGGACCGCCACCAAGCTCGGCAATGAATGGAATCAGTCCATGGTCTTGACGCAAGCGATCTAGGGCAGGCTGCAGCGACACGGTTCCTGCACCGAGCGCCGTGTGGCCCATTGGCATGGTTTCAATCATGCGCAGCATTAAGCCCCGATCACGGCAGAACTGAAACATGGCATCAATTTCGTCTTCATTGACGCCAGGCATCACGACCATATTGATTTTGACGGGTGCCAAGCCAGCCAGCAGTGCGCTGTCGATGCCAGCAATCACTTGATCTAGCACGTCACGTCCACAAATCTCAGCCACTTTGTCGCGCTTTAAGCTGTCTAAGCTAATGTTGATTCGATCCAAGCCTGCGTCTTTCAGGTCCTGGGCAAACCTTGGCAAACGAGTGCCATTGGTCGTCAGTGAGATGTCCTGAATCGTGGTCTGCTCGCGCAAACTCGCAACCAGCTCTGGCAGATTGCGGCGCAGCAAAGGCTCGCCACCGGTCAAACGAATACGGCGAGTCCCGGCTTCACACAAAACCTTGGCCAAACGGGTGATTTCAGGGAAGGTGAGCCAGTTGGCTGGTTCGCGGTAGTCTTTAAAGCCCACTGGCATACAGTAGTTACAACGCAAATCACAACGATCAGTCACGCTGATGCGCACGTATTCGATCTTGCGTCCGTAGTGGTCAATCAGCGCGCTCACAGCTTGTCTCAGTCCAATTTGGCTTTATTTTGAATTGTTATATCGATAACGATACTGTAAAAGCCCGAGTAGCGGGGGAAACGCCCAAGTAGGGCAGGGAAATCGAGTAATGGCCGCGCCTGGCTCGCCAAGTCAATGTGTATGTCGCACCTTGGCACTGCCATTTAGATGGCTGGTTTCGCACAGGTGAGAATTAAAGGTATTCTTTTGCAGTTGCAGGGTCAGTGCGGTGGCGGCGCTAAAGTTAGTGGCGCTCGGGACGCTCGCCTGCATCAGAGAACAGATCAGAAAGCAGAACAAAACATCCGGGGCCAGCATGAGAATCGTCGAGATCCGAGAAAAAACCGTACCCATTAGCTCTTCCATACGCAACGCTTATATTGATTTCAGCAAAATGACGATCAGCCTGGTGGCGGTGATCACTGATGTCATGCGCGACGGTAAGCCCGTTGTGGGCTATGGGTTTAACTCCAATGGCCGATATGGTCAGGGCATGCTGATGCGAGAGCGCTTCATCCCGCGTGTTTTGGAGGCAAACCCCGACAGCTTAGTGGACGACAGTGGCAACAACCTGGATCCACATAAGATCTGGAACTGTATGTACACCAATGAAAAACCCGGTGGACATGGTGAGCGCTCGGTGGCCATTGGCACGATTGACATGGCTGTCTGGGATGCGGTCGCCAAAATCGAAGGCAAGCCATTGTTTCAACTACTGGCTGACCGCTACGGTGACGGCACGGTTAACCGCAAGGTGTTTGTCTATGCCGCAGGTGGTTACTACTACCCTGGCCAGGATCATGGCAAGCTCAAAGACGAGATGCGCAGCTACCTCGATCGGGGTTACACCGTCGTTAAAAAGAAAATTGGCGGTGCATCGCTCGATGAGGATTTGCGCCGAATCGATTCCGTCTTGAGCATTCTGCAAGATGGGCAAAGGCTGGCCGTCGATGCCAATGGTCGTTTTGATTTGGATACCGCGATTGCTTATGCCAAGGCGCTGTCTCAGTACAACCTTTTCTGGTACGAAGAGGCCGGTGATCCGCTGGATTTTGAGTTGCAGGCAGCGCTCAGAAACTACTATGCCAACCCCATGGCCACGGGTGAGAACTTATTCTCCATGCAAGATGCCAGAAACTTGATCCGTTACGGTGGCATGCGTCCAGACCGCGATTGGTTGCAGTTTGACTGCGCATTGAGCTACGGCCTGGTTGAATATCTCAAGACGCTCGATATGTTGAAGCAACACGGCTGGTCAGCGGCGCGCTGCATCCCGCATGGCGGTCACCAGATGTCGTTAAACATTGCGGCTGGCTTGGGCCTTGGTGGCAATGAGTCCTATCCGGATTTATTTCAGCCATACGGTGGCTTTCCGGATGGCGTGAAGGTAGAGAATGGCTATGTCACGATGCCCGACTTGCCTGGCATTGGGTTTGAAGGCAAGTCAGATCTGATTTGCCACATGCTGGCGCTGTCAGATTAGCGCAGTGCGTTAGATAGCCAATCGGTGAAGCCATGCCACGGCATGGCCATGTGCCCGCCGGGCAGCGGTTTTGTGGTTTCGGTTTGACACACCAACGTTCCGTGTTCAGTTGCATCTGGACCTGCAAGCTCAATGAACCGGGTCAGTGGCTTTACGTGGCCTGCCGACGGGGTGCCCGTCAGTTTGATCTCAACCGGGTGTAACTTGCCTTTGATGACAATCAGTAGGTCGATCTCTAGGCCGTCGTGCGAGCGCCAGTAGTAAAGATCCGGCTTGCGTCCCATGGCCATGAAAACTTTCATGGCTTCCGTGACAACCCAGCCTTCGAGCAAGGGGCCGCCTAGAGCACCGGCCAAGGCTGACTCGGCCTCAGGTTGGCGTGTGAGCATGCTGGCTAGCCCGGCATCGTACAAGTAGCACTTGGGCATTTTGGTGATTCGCTTGCCGTAGTTTTGATACCAGGGCGGCAGCAAGTGTGCGATGTAAGAGGCTTCGAGCACGCCGACCCAAGACTTGATCGTCGGTAGCGTGACGCCAATCTCTCTGGAGATCTCAGCCTGATTAAAAACCTGGCTATGGCGCGCTGCCATTAGACTCAGGAACTGGCTGAATACTCGGAGATCCGGAATGTTTCGAATCTGTCGTACGTCTCGTTCAATATATGTGGCGATGTAGCTGTTGATCCACAAATCACGTCGGTCTGGAAATAGGGCGGGGATTGGGTAGCTGCCATTCCAGAGCGTCTGAGACAATTGAAGGCGATGACACTCGATCTGTGAGAATGGCGGTAATTCTAGTATCGCTACACGTCCGGCCAATGACTCGCTGACGTCGCGCATCAGCCCGAATTGTTGTGAGCCGGTCAACAGCCACTGGCCGCAGCGACTTGGGTCTTGATCGATACGCATCTTGATGTAGGGCAGTAAGTCGGGTACGTACTGAATCTCATCGAGAATCACAGCTTGCGTGGCGAAGCGACTTAAGAAACCCTCTGGGTCTGATGCGGCAAACTCGCGTTCGAGCGGGTCATCAAAAGTGATGTAAGTGACATGATTGCCGGCTTCGTGGCGCAGTAAGGTGGTCTTGCCGGACTGGCGTGGCCCAGTGAGCAATACGGCCGGGAAGCTCGACAGGGCGTGATGGAGTATGGGGGTTATTTGGCGGGGTTGGTACATCTTGAAATTATAAAATTGGATTTTATAATTGTCAAAGCATTGAATTTATTCGGTTTTTTGGTTTCAAATTGAAATCCGTGTTGTTTCTGATGTCCAAAAGAACACCGAGCCGAGCCAGCCCGGGCTAATTTATGGTGTTTGATGGACTGGAGGTCGAGCCGAGCAGGCTCGCAGTGCCCGGGGCAGTCAGTGGCGGAAGCGGTGAGATTCGAACTCACGGAGGGCGCAAACCCTCGCCGGTTTTCAAGACCGGTGCCTTCAACCACTCGGCCACGCTTCCTGACATGAAGTACAGAGGGACGTTCTTGGATCAAGACCGCCAAGGCCGCATAATAAACCATTTCGCGATTTCAATTTTCAAATAATGGGTACAAAAACGATGCGCGCAATTGAAATTAGCCAGCCAGGTGGGCCAGAGATGTTGGTGGTGGCCAAGCGCCCCATGCCCGAACCTGCTGCCGGTGAAGTGCTAATCAAAGTGGCTGCGGCCGGTATCAATCGCCCCGATGTGTTTCAGCGCCAAGGCAATTATGCCCCGCCACCGGGTGCCTCTGACATTCCGGGGCTTGAAGTCTCCGGCGAGATTGTCTCGGGTGCGGTTGCGGGCTCACCGTTCAAAGTGGGTGATCAGGTGTGTGCTTTGGTGGCAGGCGGTGGTTATGCCGAGTATTGCGTTGCACCCATTGAGCAGTGCCTGCCAATACCCAAGGGCCTGTCGCTGGTGGAAGCAGCCGGTTTGCCAGAGACCTACTTCACGGTCTGGAGCAATGTGTTTGATCGTGGTCGCTTAAGCTTGGGCGAAGCTTTGTTGGTTCATGGCGGGGCCAGTGGCATCGGGACCACGGCGATTCAGTTAGCCGTTGCCATGGGCAATCCGGTATATGCCACCGTTGGTAGTGATGATCGCGTGAAGGCCGTCGAGGCGCTGGGTGCAAAGGGCATTAACTATAAAACCCAAGACTTTGTCGACGAAATCCGCAAGCTGACAGACAAGCGCGGTGTGGACGTGATCCTGGATATGGTGGCCGGTGACTATATCTCGCGCGACATTCAGTGCTTGGCTGAAGACGGTCGTATTGTGATTATTGCCACGCTCGGTGGTTCTAAGTCCTCATTTGATGCCAATGCCTTGATGCGTCGTCGCCAGACAATCACCGGATCAACACTGCGCCCGCGTCCCGTGGCGTTTAAGGCCCAGATCGCTCAGAACCTTCAAAAGCATGTGTGGCCGCTGCTTGAAGCAGGCAAGATCAAGCCGATCATTCACACCACATTGGACTTATCACAGGCAGCCAAGGGTCATGCCATGATGGAGGCCGGGGAACAGATCGGCAAGATCATCATGACTGTTTGATCGACGTTGGGTCAATAGGGCTCTGAGTGGGGGGCTGAATGGCGTGGTAAATGGGGTGCTATATGGATCTGTAGGTCTCGGAAGGCCATGATGGCTAATTAGGCTGCGCAGCAACCCCGATAGCGGTTACAATGCCGGGTTAGCTTGGCACTGTGTACTTTTGTTGTGCGATTTGTCGTGCGGCGATTTGTGCGGCGGTTTGTTCGGCTTATGTGCCAATGCTGTGGTGATTGCTTGACTAGTGAAGCTTAGTCACTGAAGTTTTGCCACTGAAGTTTTGCCACTGAAGTTTTGCCACTGAAATATAGACCTAATTTAACAAACCTCTGGCGCGTCTGCGCCCTGTTTTCATGAATGACGCTCAATACAAATCCAGCCCAGTCACCCGCGCCAAGCGTTTGGTGATCGGTAACTGGAAGATGAATGGCTCGCTTGAATCCAACAGTGCGCTGATTGATGGTGTGGTGTCTGCGCTAGGCGCGCAACCCGTTGAATCAATCGTCGCCGTGTGTGCGCCGTTTCCTTACCTTGTGCAAGTCGCTGATCGTTTGAGTCAATCGAGTGTGTCTTGGGGCGCCCAGGACGTGAGCGCTTTTGACAAGGGTGCTTACACCGGTGAAGTCTCCGCATCGATGCTGATGGAGTTTGGCTGCCGTTGGGCGATTGTGGGTCATTCGGAACGCCGCGCGATGCATGGTGAGTCGGCGCAACTGGTTGCCGACAAGGCCCAAGCGGCTGCAAAAGCGGGTTTGACGCCTGTCTTTTGCGTGGGTGAGTCATTGGCGCAACGCGAGGCTGGGCAGGTGCGGGGGGTAATTGCTGAGCAGATGGCCCCCTTGCTGACCAAGGGGGATGATTTGGTGTCGCGCACGGTGATTGCTTATGAGCCGGTTTGGGCGATAGGCACGGGCAAGACAGCTTCGCCAGAGCAGGCTCAAGAAGTGCATGCTTTTATTCGCGCCCAACTGCCCCAAGTTGCCAAAGGCATTCCCTTGCTCTACGGTGGCAGTGTTAAGCCAGATAATGCCAGCACACTCTTTGCCATGGCAGACATTGATGGTGGCTTGATTGGTGGGGCAGCGTTGGTTGCCAAAGATTTTGTGGCGATTGCCATGGCTTAACGTCATTGTTAAGTCACAAGTTAGAACATTCGCAAAAACACACGTAAAGAAAATACAGACAGATTTTGGAGTTAGACAGAAATGCCCATTGAGTTCACGATATTGCTGGTGATTCAGATCATCGCTTCCTTTTCGATCATCGTGCTGGTGCTTTTGCAGCAAGGCAAGGGTGCTGACATGGGCTCGGCCTTCGGCAGCGGCTCGGCCGGTAGCCTCTTTGGGGCCACGGGTGCCGCGAACTTCTTGTCACGCATGACCAAGTGGGCAGCAGTGGTGTTTTTCTTGGCCACGATCGGCTTGGCTTACATCGCCAACTCCGGTGGCCGCGAACAAGACACCGGCATCATGGAATCGTTCCAGCCTGGACAGTCTGTGCCATCGATTCCAGGCGGTGCACCAGGCGGTGTTCCAGCACCAAGCCAGCCAGCACCAAGCCAGCCAGCACTAAGCCAGCCAGGTTCTGGTGCTTCGGTGCCCGCAGTGCCTACGACACCGACAGTGCCAAGCGCACCAGCAGCCCCTGCGCCTGGTGCTGCGAGCAGCTCGACCAATTGAGCACTAGTGGTAGAATTCTGGTCTTAGGATATTGCCGACGTGGTGGAATTGGTAGACACGCTATCTTGAGGGGGTAGTGGCGAAAGCTGTGCGAGTTCGAGTCTCGCCGTCGGCACCAACAAAACAAACAGTACCTTACCAAAGCCGCGTGACAGAGCAATCTGGCGCGGTTTTTGTTTTGTGTTTTTGATTTTCTTGTGTTTCGTGCGGCGTTGCGAAATTCTGATTGCCGTAAACCTGCAGGCTTTCAATTTCCCTGCGTGGTCATGTACGCTTGGCAGAAGTGTCGATGATCAGACTCAACGATCATGCGCTCTTGACAAATACCCATGGCTGTACTCATAACCGCTGCCCATAACCGCTACACATAACCACCGCTTTCTGGAGATTTGGTCTTGAATACTGCAACTAAACCCCGCATCGCCATTGTGGCCACTGGTGGCACGATTGCCTCATCGGCGCCCGATAGCGCTCAATTGTCTGACTATCAGGTCAGTGCGGGTGTGGCGGATCTGGTGGCTGCGGTGCCTGGTCTTGTTGACTTGGCGGATTTTGAGTTTGAGCAGGTCAGCAATATAGAGAGCCATGAGATCAATGATGTGGTCCTTGCGCAAATTGCCAAGGCTGTGCAGGGCTTTTGCGATCGGGATGACATTGCTGGCGCGGTGATTACGCATGGAACAGATACGCTGGAAGAGACGGCGTTCTTTTTGCATATGACCATCGACACGGACAAGCCCATTGTTTTGGTGGGTGCAATGCGCCCCGCATCGGCGTTAAGCGCCGATGGCCCGTTAAATCTATTTCATGCGGTGGTGGTGGCCACTGACCCGGCTTCCAAAGGGCGTGGTGTGATGGTGGTCATGAATGACCGCATCGCCTCGGCACGTCACGTGACCAAAGGCCATGCCAATGGGGTAGAAGCGTTTGTGCCCACGGAGTTTGGTTATCTGGGTTTGGTATTTGGCCGCTGGGTTCAGTACCAGAGGCGTATCGAGATGCCCCACACCGCCAATAGTGAGTTCAAGCGGTCGTTTAATTTGAGCGATATGCCCCAGGTTGATGTGATCTACGATCATCAAGGTGCAGGATTGCATCTATATAGAGCATCGATTGGGCACGCCAAGGGGATCATTCTTGCTGCCACGGGTCAAGGTAGCCTGTCACCGCAAGCGAGTGAGGGCGCGAGAATGGCAAAAGACGCAGGCGTGATGCTGGTGCGCTCAACTCGGGTTTGGCAGGGCGTAATCCGTGACTCGGTGAAAGACGAAAAATTAGGAACGATTGCTGCATTTACGTTAAATCCATCTAAGGCCAGGATCTTGCTGCGTTTGGCGCTGGCCAAGACCGAGGATCGGGCTCAGATACAGCGCTGGTTCTCCAGTTATTGAGACGATCCAGTAAAAAAGATCGTTGAAACAAGCGCTTAAAGTGACCCATTCAAGCAACCCATTCACAAAGTGATGATTGGGAGCACTTTCGGGTGCTTAAAGTAATTGAGAGTGTGCGAAACGCGACAAATACGATTTGCAGGGCAAAAGATCGACTGAGAACCGGTGCTAGGATCACGTTGTAATAATCATATCGCTAAAAGTTTGATGAAATTCTCCTAACTTCCCTTAGTGGAGTTAGGTGGGGCGGCGCGTGTCAAGCCATACATTCACGACTACTTTGCATCCCGCTCTTGTCAGTCAAAATTGTTGGAGATTTTTAAATGAAAAAGACTCTGCTTGCGGCCGCCTTGATGGCTGGCTACGCCGGCGCCGCTTCGGCACAAAACTCGGTCACCCTATACGGGGTGGTTGATGTTGGTTTTGCTTATCAAAATAGCGCTGGCGGCTTTGCCGTTGACGGCACGAAAGGTGAGACCTCAAGCTCAAAGAACCAGTTTGGCTTGGCCTCGGGCACACAATCCGGATCGCGCTGGGGTTTGAAGGGGGTGGAAGACCTTGGTGACGGATTGAGCGCTAACTTCGTTTATGAAAGTGGCGTGGACGTCACTGATGGATCTGGCAACAATGGGTTCACCCGTCAGTCGACCCTGGGGTTGGTTAGTAAGTCATGGGGTGCCATCGATCTGGGTCGTAAGTTTGCGCCGAGTACTACGCAGCTTTCTGGCATTGATCCGTTTGCGACGGGCTTCGGCATCGCATCGATGACAACGGTCATTGGCGTTAACAACTTGCGTTTGTCGAACATGGCGACTTACACGACGCCGAACATAAGCGGTTTTACTGCATCGGTTGGCTACTCCTTCAATACCGGTCTCTCGGGCAGCAGCTACAACACCGTACCAGGTACGATCGTGCCGGCAGCGGCTACCTCATCGACCTTCGGGCAGGCCAACAAATCGCGGGCCGTGAGCTTGGGCTTGCGTTATGCGAATGGCCCAGCGTTACTGGCTGCAACGTTCGATAATATCCAAGCTAACTCTCAAAGCACGGCTAGATACACCAACCCGGGTGCATACAAGGCTTGGGTGCTCGGTGGCACCTACAACTTCAATGTTGTGAAGATTCACGCCGCGGTTTCGATGGCCTATGACGGTCTGCTTAACTCAACAAACACCGTCCGATCTGTGGCCACTGGTGGTGATACCAACTCAGGTAGCGCGTTGCAGTTCATCCCCGGCGCTCGCACGACTTCATGGATGGTCGGTTTGACCGCACCAGTGGGTACCGGAAGCGCCTTCTTGAGCGTGCAGCAGCGGATTGCTGGTGGGTCATTGGATTCTTTGAATACGTCCAATGAGTTCGGCGCACAGATTGGCTACACGTACCCATTCTCCAAGCGAACCAACTTGTATGCAGCTTACGGCTACCTGAACAACGCAGCACTGGTGTCAGGTGCGCACACCTCGCAGCTGTTCTTGGGTATGCGCCACCTGTTCTAAGGTTGCCGCTAGACCGAGGGGCAGCTTTGCATGACGTGCGAGGCAAAGCTGCCCTATCAATCACTACTTCACCAATCGCTATTCAACCAATCGCTACTTCACCAATCTGTTTACCATCAAAACCCCCAAACGAATTGGGCGATTGTTTAGCAAGCACCTCGACTTGGGAAATCGGCGCTGAAGGCCGATGCATTAACCGAATGATCAGGTTGGTGTAAGCGTCCCCACAAAACAACAGTTTGTTACTTTAAAACAACAAGTGTCGCGTTTCCGAGACATAAACTGACCAAATTGAGCTCGAGAGTCAGGCATTCATAGCCAGATAGCCAGAAATTTGATGCAATAGCACCAACTTCCCTTAGCGGAGTTAGGGGGGCGCAAACAACAAAGCCGTTGAATGTGCTCTTGTCACTCAAAATCATTGGAGATTCTTAAATGAAAAAGACTCTGCTCGCTGCCGCCCTGATCGCTGGCTACGCTGGCGCCGCTTCGGCACAGAACTCGGTCACCCTGTACGGTGTGGTTGATATTGGCTTGAACTACCAGTCTCTCAAAGCTGGTTCAGCTACACCCCTGGCTGGCACGGATGGTACTGCTAACCAGTTTGGCTTGGCCTCTGGCGTTCAGTCTGGCTCGCGTTGGGGCTTGAAAGGTGTTGAAGACCTCGGCAACGGTTTGAAGGCTAATTTTGTATACGAAAGCGGCGTCACCGTAACCGACGGTAGCGGTAACAACGGTTTCACCCGTCAGGCTACTCTGGGCTTGAACAGCAGCTCATGGGGTTCCGTTGACTTGGGTCGCCGTTCAGCACCTAGCACTCAACAGTTCTCAGGTATCGATCCTTTCTCGGCTGGTTTCGGTCAGGCCTCACTGACTACCGTCATTGGTACGAACTTCTACCGTTTGTCGAACATGGCGATGTACACGACGCCCAACATCAGTGGCTTCTCGGGTGCAGTTGGTTACTCGTTCAACACTGGCCTGAGCGGTACGCCTTCTGCCTCGACCGCTTCGCAATTTGGTCAGGCAAACAAGTCGCGCGCTGTCAGCTTGGGTTTGCGTTATGCCAACGGTCCTATCCTTTTGGCAGCAACGTACGACAACATTCAAGCCAACTCGCGCAGCACGGCTACTTACACCAATCCAGGCTCCTATAAGACGTGGGCTTTGGGCGGTACCTACGACTTCAAAGTCGTGAAACTGCACGCTGCTTTTGCTCAGGCTAACGACGGCTTGCTGAACAACTTCAACCAGATCACCTCGGTTGCAAGAGGCGGTGACACCAACCAATCCAGCGCAATTACCTTCGTCCCAGGTGCGCGCACCACGTCTTGGATGGCTGGTTTGAGCGGTAAAGTTGGTACGGGTAACGCATTCTTGAGCATCCAGCAAAAGATTCGTGGCGGTACTTTGAACGATCTGCAGACCGGCAACGAGTTTGGCGCTCAGATTGGTTATACCTACCCCTTCTCCAAGCGTACCAACGTTTATGCAAGCTACTCGTACTTGAACAACGCAGCAATGATTCAGGGTGCATCGTCCAACTCAGTTAACCTGGGTATTCGTCACCTGTTCTAATCCTAATCGGCTTAGCCGATTGTCTTAGACAACAAAAGAGCCCCTTCGGGGGCTTTTTTGTTGTGGGTGAATTTTTAGTTTTATTGGCATGAACTTTTCTGCATGCTGTTCTACAAGTGCGAACCTTCTCAATTTGTTGCTACCATGTTTTTTTTGTTAAGCGTTGGCTGTTTGTAGCGACGGGTTGTTGGAGTGGTTTTGAGAAAGGTTCTAGTGCTCTTGGTCGTTGGTTTGGCTACAAGCCGCGTGCACGCCGTTTCCGATCTGGCTTTGTATGGCGTCGTGGACACGGGCCTAAGCTACGTCATGGTTTCTAGAGATGCGATTGCCGGTCAGAATAGTGTCGCTGCTTCTGATTTGGATATGGACACTGGCGTGCAAAGTGGCTCGCGTTGGGGGTTAAAGGGTACCCATACCGTTGCGAGCGGTTGGTCCGCATCATTTGTGCTTGAGGGGGGCTTAAACTCTGCTAACGGTCAGGCTGGGCAAGGTGGGCGTGCATTTGGGCGTCAGTCAACCCTGGGTGTGGCCAATGAGCATTTTGGGCAATTGTTGGTCGGACGTCAGTCCACCATCTCAACCAATTATTTTTCGACGATCGACCCATTTGGCGAGAGTTTTGGGCAAGCCAACATGGGTGCATCATTTGGCACCGTCAATACCGTTCGGTATGACAACTTGATTCAATACGAGACTAACCCATGGCATGGACTGACGTTCGGTGCGGGCTACTCGTTTAATACCGGCTTATCAGCGCGTTATGGCTCACCGTTGGACTCATCTCTTGTGCCTCAAACGAACTATTTCGGTACCAATGCCAATATGCGGGCATTGACCGCCGGTGCCCAATTTACAGGGGATGCACTGAATGTCGCGGTCGCTTATGACCGTGTGTTTCCCGCAGAGTTAATTCCTGATGGCGCCGGCGGCCTCGGCGGTAACCCGGTTGGTGTATCACCGAGCGCTTGGATTGTGGGTGCGACTTATGATTTCGCAGTGGTCGAGATCGCAGCCGCGTTTGGCCGAACCTACAATGGTGCCGCAAGTGGCAACGGACCTGGAAACGGTTGGATGGTATCGGACTTGCCAACGGTCACGGACGGTGCTGGGGTCTTGTTCGATGAGGGTTTTGATAGTCAATCGGCGATGATTGGTTTTACAGTGCCCATGGGGGGGATCGGCAACGAACTTATGGTCTCTTGGCAAATGCAGCAGCCTGTGGGGCGTATAGCGGGCGAGCCATTGTTTGCGACCCAGAATATTGTCGGGGTCGCATACACCCACGGCTTATCACCCCGAGTGAACCTATATTTCTGGGGTTCATATGGTAATAACTTTCAGATGGCTAAGACAGCTAAAAGTAGCGTCATTGGGGCGGGTCTGCGTTACTTGTTTTAAGACACGATGATACAATCTCGTGGTTTTTACCAATGCCCGAGTGAGCCGATGAACCTCGAACAATATTTTCCGGTTTTGTTATTCATCATCGTTGCCACTTTGATTGGCTTCGCATTGATTACGGCTGGTTCGTTGATCGGCCCACGCAAGCCCGACGCAGAAAAACTCTCTCCTTACGAATGCGGTTTTGAGGCGTTTGGCGACTCCCGCATGAAATTTGATGTTCGCTATTATTTGGTGGCGATCCTGTTCATTTTGTTTGACCTGGAAATTGCATTTCTGTTCCCCTGGGCCATTGCCAATGGCACGGTGGGGCTCGTGGGTTTCACAACCGCGATGATTTTCTTGGTCATCCTGACGGTTGGCTTTGTGTATGAATGGAAAAAGGGCGCGCTAGACTGGGAGTAATGCTAGCGTGTGGCTCGGCCCTTGGGCCTATGGCCCAGTAAACAATTGGTGAAACAATGGCGATTGATGGCATTCTGAAAGAAGGCTTTGTCACGACCAGTGCAGATAAAGTGATCAACTGGGCAAAGACTGGTTCAATGTGGCCAATGACGTTTGGTCTGGCTTGCTGTGCGGTCGAGATGATGCACGCGGGTGCTGCGCGCTACGACCTTGATCAGTTTGGGATTGTGTTTCGGCCAAGCCCGCGTCAGTCCGATTTGATGATTGTGGCGGGTACCTTGTGCAACAAGATGGCACCTGCGTTGCGCAAGGTCTATGACCAGATGCCAGAACCCCGCTGGGTTATTTCCATGGGCTCGTGTGCCAATGGCGGTGGCTACTACCACTATTCTTACTCGGTTGTGCGCGGCTGTGACCGTATTGTGCCAGTGGATGTTTATGTGCCTGGGTGTCCGCCTACGGCTGAAGCACTGCTTTATGGCTTGTTGCAAATGCAAAACAAGATTCGTTTGACCAACACGATCGCGCGCTAGGTGTTGACACATACATTTGATACAAGATTGATTGTTGATGCGATCCCGACCGATAGACCGGAAATTTAACGAAGGCAAATTGACTCATGTCCAGACTTTCCACCCTGCAACAGAACCTGCTTGACACATTCGGTCAAGACGCTGATGTGGTGATGGCGTACGATGAACTGACGCTAACGGTGCCTGCTAATCAGTGGGTGACCATGGCAGAGCGCCTGCGCGATACGGCCAGCTTGAAATTTGAGTCTTGTATCGATTTGTGTGGCATGGACTATTTGACTTACGGTCAAGGCAAAGAAGGGCAGCCTGAAGCGCCGGGCCCGGTGTTTCCCGGGCGTTACGCGGTGGTCTCACAGCTGATGTCATTGACCCACAACTGGCGGCTGCGTATTCGTACTTGGCTGACAGACAATGAGTTTCCGGTCCTAGAGAGCCTGGTAACCGTCTGGCCGGCAGCGAATTGGTACGAGCGCGAAGCCTTCGATCTATTTGGCATCATGTTTGAAGGTCACCCTGACCTGCGCCGCATTTTGACTGACTATGGCTTCATTGGTCATCCGTTTCGCAAGGATTTCCCGGTGTATGGCAACGTCGAAATGCGATACGACCCTGAGCAGGGGCGGGTGGTGTATCAGCCAGTCACCATTGAGCCACGCGAAATCATTCCGCGGGTGATCCGTGAAGATGGATATGGTGTGGGGCGATAATCATGGCTGAAATCAAAAACTACACGCTTAACTTCGGTCCTCAGCACCCAGCTGCACACGGTGTGCTGCGCTTGGTGCTTGAGCTCGACGGCGAAGTGATTCAGCGGGCTGATCCGCACATTGGCCTATTGCACCGGGCCACTGAAAAGCTAGCAGAGAACCGCACGTTCTTGCAGGCGTTGCCCTACATGGATCGACTCGATTATGTGTCGATGATGTGCAATGAACATGCCTATGTCATGGCCATTGAAAAGTTGATGGGTGTGACGCCACCGTTGCGTGCCCAGTACATTCGGGTGATGTTTGATGAAATCACCCGTATCTTGAACCACTTGATGTCATTGGGTTCGCATGCCTTGGACGTCGGCGCCATGGCGGTGTTTTTGTATGCCTTCCGTGAACGTGAAGACTTGATGGACTGTTACGAAGCGGTCTCAGGCGCCCGCATGCACGCAGCCTACTATCGCCCGGGCGGTGTTTACCGTGATTTGCCAGACACCATGCCGCGGTTTGTGACGCCAGCGAAGTTCCGTACTGAGAAAGACATCCAGGCGTTTAATGAGGCACGTTCAGGTTCGTTACTGGATTTCATCGAAGACTTCACCAACCGTTTCCCTGCCTGTGTGGACGAATACGAGACGCTACTGACCGATAACCGTATTTGGAAGCAGCGTTTGGTGGGCATTGGTGTGGTTGAGCCAGAGCGTGCCAAAGCGCTCGGGTTCACGGGTCCCATGCTACGTGGTTCGGGTGTGGCTTGGGATTTGCGCAAGATGCAGCCTTATGAGGTCTACGACCGCATGGCCTTTGATGTTCCCGTGGGTGTCAATGGCGACTCGTACGATCGCTATTTGGTTCGGGTGGCCGAGATGCGTGAGAGTAATCGCATCATTGCCCAGTGTGTACAGTGGTTGCGCAACAACCCGGGCCCGGTGATGCTGGACAACCACAAGGTCACGCCGCCGCATCGCACCGACATGAAAACCAGCATGGAAGAGTTGATTCACCACTTCAAGCTCTTTACCGAAGGTTTTCATGTGCCAGAGGGCGAGGTCTACAGTGCGGTTGAGCATCCCAAAGGCGAATTCGGTATCTACCTGGTTTCTGATGGTGCCAACAAGCCTTATCGCCTAAAGATTCGCGCCCCTGGATTTGCGCATTTGCAGTCCTTGGATGAAATGACACGGGGCCACATGTTGGCTGATGCGGTGACGGTGATCGGCACCCAAGATATTGTGTTTGGTGAAATCGACCGATAAGTGGTTGTGCCAAAAATTGGATAGATTGACTATGTTGCTTACAGAACAGGCGTACAAAAAGATTGATCGGGAGCTTGAAAAGTATCCCGAAGACCAAAAGCAGTCGGCCATTATTGCTGCTTTGGCCATTGCGCAAGATGAGCAAGGCTGGGTCTCGCCTGAAGTCATTGAAGACGTGGCCAAATACTTGGGCCAGCCACCGATCTTGGTGCAAGAAAACGCCACCTTCTACAACATGTTCGATGTCAAGCCAGTGGGAAGGTTCAAGATCACGGTTTGCACCAACTTGCCCTGTGCGTTGCGCGATGGCGAACAGACCATGAGTTACATCAAGCAAAAGCTCGGCATTGAGATTGGCCAGACCACCACAGATGGGCAGTTCAGCCTGGTTGAGGGTGAGTGCATGGGAGCTTGTGGTGATTCGCCAGTGCTGTTGGTCAATAACCAGCACATGTGCGTTCGCATGACACCGGAAAAGATTGATGCAATGCTGGCTGATTTGTCAGCGGTCAAGGAGGCATGAACGTGAGTATCTCGGCTGTTCTAGAGAAGTATTCACATGGTCTGGACCCGGCACCCGGGGACGACTTCGGCAATTCCATGGCTTTGCATGGTCGTCACATTGCGCCGCAGATCATGGCTGATTTGGACGGCAAGAACTGGCGTCTGGCCGATTACGTTAAGCGCGGTGGTTATGAAGCCTTGAAAAAAGTGCTGACCATGAAGCCCGAGGACGTGATTGCTGAGATCAAGGCCTCTGGTTTGCGCGGCCGTGGCGGGGCGGGCTTCCCGACGGGGTTGAAGTGGAGCTTCATGCCCAGGGCATTTCCGGGTCAAAAGTACATCGTTTGCAATTCCGATGAGGGTGAGCCAGGTACATTCAAGGATCGTGACATTCTGCGTTTGAATCCGCACATCGTCATTGAAGGTATGGCCATTGGTGCTTACTGCATGGGTGTGTCGGCTGCCTATAACTACATCCATGGCGAGATCTATGAGGTTTATGACCGGTTTGAACAAGCGCTTGAAGAAGCGCGTGCCGCTGGCTTTCTCGGTGACAAGATTCTCGGTTCGGATTTCAGTTTTCAGTTGCACGCTTTCCATGGCTATGGTGCCTATATCTGCGGTGAAGAGACGGCACTGCTGAACTCACTGGAAGGCAAGAAGGGCCAGCCGCGATTCAAGCCACCGTTTCCGGCAAGTTTTGGCTTGTATGGCAAGCCTACCACCGTCAATAACACAGAGACGTTTGCGGCCGTGCCCTGGATTATTCGCCACGGTGGCCAGGCCTTCCTGGAAGTTGGCATACCGAATAACGGCGGCACCAAGCTTTTTTCTGTATCGGGTGATGTAGAGAAGCCTGGCAATTACGAAGTGCCCTTGGGCACGCCGTTCTTCAAGCTGTTGGAGTTGGCCGGGGGCATGCGCGGTGGTCGCAAGATCAAGGCAGTCATTCCTGGTGGCTCAAGTGCGCCCGTGATTCCCGGTGACATCATGATGGACACCACCATGGACTACGATGCGATCGCCAAGGCGGGTTCCATGCTGGGATCTGGCGCCGTGATTGTCATGGATGAAACGCGTTGCATGGTGAAGTCGCTGCTGCGTTTGTCCTATTTTTACTACGAAGAAAGCTGTGGTCAATGCACGCCTTGCCGTGAGGGTACGGGCTGGTTGTATCGCATGGTTAACCGCATTGAGCATGGCAAAGGGCGCCCAGAAGATCTGGACCTATTGGACTCGGTGGCCGGCAACATCATGGGTCGCACCATTTGTGCGCTCGGCGATGCGGCTGCCATGCCTGTTCGTGGGTTCTTGAAGCACTATCGTGACGAATTCGCCTATCACATCGAGAACAAGCGATGTGTCGTAGCACCTTACCTTTGATTTGGATTGACCATGGTTGAACTAACCATCGATGGCAAAAATGTAGAAGTGCCGGAAGGCAGCATGGTGATGCATGCTGCGCACAAGCTCGGCATCTATGTGCCGCATTTTTGTTATCACAAGAAACTTTCAATTGCGGCTAACTGCCGCATGTGTTTAGTCGAGGTCGAGAAGGCACCCAAAGCCGTGCCAGCTTGTGCCACGCCCGCGACCAGCGGCATGATCGTCCACACTTGTTCGGAAAAAGCCGTTGCTGCACAAAAAGCCGTGATGGAGTTTTTGCTGATCAACCACCCACTTGACTGTCCGATCTGTGACCAAGGTGGTGAGTGCCAGTTGCAAGACCTCGCAGTCGGTTACGGTGGTTCGGCCTCGCGCTACGAAGAAGAAAAGCGCGTGGTGTTTCACAAGGACTTGGGTCCGTTGGTGTCGGCCCAAGAGATGTCGCGTTGTATTCATTGCACCCGCTGCGTGCGCTTTGGCGAGGAGATTGCCGGCGTCATGGAGCTTGGCATGCTAAACCGTGGCGAGCACTCTGAGATCACCACCTTTGTTGGCCGCTCGATTGACTCCGAGTTGTCGGGCAATATGATTGACATCTGCCCGGTTGGTGCTTTGACTTCCAAGCCATTCCGTTACTCCGCCAGAACCTGGGAGCTTGCCCGTCGCAAGTCGGTGTCACCCCATGACAGTCTCGGCGCAAACCTGATTGTTCAGGTCAAGCGTGACGAAGTCATGCGCATTGTGCCCTTTGAGAACGATGCGATCAATGAGTGCTGGATCAGTGACCGGGACCGCTTTGCCTATGAAGGATTGCACCAAGACCGCTTGGCCTGCCCGATGATTAAAGGTGATGATGGCCAGTGGCGTGAGGCAAGCTGGGCAGATGCCTTGCAAGCAGTGGCCCAAGGTCTCTCGAATGTGCGCCAGTCCATGGGTGCGTCGCAAATCGGGTTTGTTGGCTCCGAGCAATGTACGCTTGAAGAGTTATCGCTGCTGGCGCGTTTGGCGCAAGGCGTAGGCTCTCCGAACATCGATGCCCGTGCGCGCTTGACCGATCCGAACTGGGATCAGGCGCTTGAAGGTGTGCCATCCCTAGGCATGCCAATCGCCGCTTTGGACGAACTCGATCGCGTGCTCGTGGTGGGTTCCTTCATGCGTGCCGATCACCCTCTCATGACTCAGCGTTTGCGCCAGGCTGCCAAGCGTGGCACGCAAATCAGCAGCATCGACTTGGCCGCAGACGATCCGCTGCTGCCTTTGCATGCGCGCATGACGGTGTCACCCGCGCGCTTGGATGATGCTTTGGCGCAAGTGGCGGTGGCGTTGGCCAGCGTTAAGGGTGTTGAAGTGCCGTCAGCGTTTTCTGGGGTGGCAGCTTCTGAGCAGGCAACCCGTATCGGCCAAAGTTTGGCCAGCGGCCAAAACGTGGCTGTGCTGATCGGCAATGCAGCCGTGCATGCGGGCAATGCGGCACAACTGGCGGCTAATGCTGGTTGGATAGCAAAGCAGCTCGGTGCAAAGCTCGGGTTTTTGACTGCTGGTGCAAACACCGTGGGTGTTTATTTGGTCAAGGCAACACCAGCGCAAGGTGGCAAGACAGTCAGCCAAATGTTGGCTGACCCGAGCGCGGCACTCGCGGCCTATGTCGTGGTTAATCTTGAGCCTCAGTTTGATACGTCACTGGGCCAGGTCGCTGTTGATACGCTGAAGGCTTCGAAGTTTGCTGTCGCACTCACGCCTTACAAATCGGCCGCGCAAGACTGGGCCCGTGTGATGTTGCCGATTGGCCCTTATAGCGAGACGTCTGGCACCTTTGTTAATGCAGAGGGTACGCCACAGAGCTTTAAGGCGACCGTGCCATCGCACCAGCAAAGTCGTCCGGGCTGGAAGGTTCTACGTGTTATGGGCAATCTGTTGAACCTGCCGGAGTTTGATGAGGAGTCCTCCGAAGCTGTGCGTGATGCGGTGTTAACAGGCGGCATTGCATCCAAACTGAGCAATGGCATCAAGATGCCAGTCGGTCTGTCGGTTGCCAAGGTCGATGGCCTAGAGCGTGTGGCCGATGTGGCGATTTACCGGTCAGACGCCATAGTACGCCGCGCGCATGCCTTGCAGCTGACCAAAGCGTCTGAATTGCCTGCGGCGCGTGTGCACCCGGATACTTTGGCTAAGCTGGGCATTGCTGATTCGGACGATGCGAAGCTGCGCTCTGCCACGGCAGAGGTGGTGATGACTGCTCGAGCGGACGCCACCGTGCCCATGGATTGTGTACGACTGCCAGTTGGTTTTGAGTCTTGCGCCGCTCTGGGCTCCGTGCTGTCCACCTTGCAAATGGAGCGTGCCTGATGGAATGGCTCAATGCAATTAACCAGTTTGGAACTGGCTTGATTGGCCCCACGGCGTGGCTTGTTGTTTGGACCCTGGTCAAGATCGTTGCAATTGCTTTGCCCATCATTTTGTGTGTGGCCCAGTTAACGTATTGGGAGCGCAAGATGATTGGCTTCATGCACGTGCGGCTTGGCCCCAACCGGGTGGGTTGGCGTGGCCACTTGCAGCCGTATGCCGATGTTTTGAAGCTCTTGACCAAGGAAGTAATTGTTCCGAGCCAGGCCAACAAGATCCTTTTTATTCTGGCGCCGGTGGTTGTGTTGATGCCGGCGTTGGCTGCCTGGGCGGTGGTGCCATTTGGACCGGAAGTGGTTCTGGCTGATGTCAACGCGGGACTGCTCTACATCATGGCGATCACCTCGATCGGCGTCTACGGTGTGATCGTGGCGGGCTGGGCTTCAAACTCCAAGTACGCGTTTCTGGCAGCCATGCGCGCCTCAGCGCAAATGATTTCTTACGAATTGGCAATTAGCTTTGTGCTGCTCACGGTATTGCTGGTCTCTGGCAGCTTGAACATGTCTGAAATTGTGAACGTGCAGAACCGTGGCTATTTTGCCGACATGGGCCTGACTTTCTTGTCATGGAACTGGCTGCCACTGTTGCCGCTGTTTGTGATTTATGTGATTTCGGCAGTGGCAGAGACCAACCGCCATCCGTTTGACGTGGTGGAGGGTGAGTCGGAAATTGTGGCTGGTCACATGGTTGAGTACTCAGGCATGGCGTTCGCGCTGTTTTTCCTGGGCGAATACGCCAACATGATTTTGTTGTCATGTCTGGCTTCGATCATGTTCCTCGGTGGCTGGGCGCCGCCGCTGGACATTGCGATTTTGCACTGGATTCCGGGTTGGCTGTGGCTAGGCATTAAGACATTCTGCGTGGTGTCGCTCTTCATTTGGTTCAGAGCGTCATTCCCCCGCTACCGCTATGACCAAATCATGCGTCTGGGCTGGAAGATTTTTATCCCCTTCACCGGTGTATGGCTGGTGATCGTGGCGATCTGGATGCAGACGCCGTTCAATATCTGGAACTGAGCGCGGACCAAGGGCAAAAGAGGCGAGCAATGGAAGCGATCAAGGACTTTTTTGGCAGTTTTATGCTCCTGGAGTTGTTAAAGGGCATGAAGCTGACTGGCAAGTATTTTTTTAAGCGCAAGATCACGCTGCGCTATCCCTATGAGAAAACGCCCATGTCACCGCGTTTCCGCGGGTTGCATGCGTTGCGCCGCTACCCCAATGGTGAGGAGCGTTGCATCGCCTGTAAGTTATGCGAAGCAGTGTGCCCAGCGTTGGCGATCACGATTGAGTCGGCGGTCCGTGAGGACGGTACACGGCGCACCACGCGCTACGACATCGATCTGACCAAATGCATCTTCTGTGGGTTTTGTGAGGAAAGCTGCCCGGTTGATTCGATCGTGGAAACGCAAATCCATGAGTATCACGGTGAAAAGCGCGGTGATCTCTATTTCACCAAGGACATGTTGCTTGCCGTTGGTGATCACTACGAAACAGAGATTGCTCGTAACCGTGCCGCAGACGCACCTTACCGTTAAATGGACTGATACCCGGAAATGAATTTCACCACTGTCCTTTTCTACATCCTTGCCACTGTGCTGGTGGTGGCTGCGTTTCGCGTGGTCACCGCTAAAAGCCCCATCACTGCCGTGCTGTTTCTGATTCTGGCGTTTGCCAATGCCGCCATGATCTGGATGCTGCTCGGTGCCGAATTCTTGTCGTTGCTCCTGGTGCTGGTCTACGTCGGTGCCGTGATGGTGCTGTTCCTCTTTGTGGTGATGATGCTAGATGTCAAGATGGAAGCCTTGCGTGAAGGCATGCGGCACTACCTGCCGCTTGGCTTGATCATCGGTGCGATCATGGTGCTCGAGATGTCATTCGTGTTGATGCAGACCTGGGGCGATATCGGACCTGCCGCAGACATGGGCAACGACTACAACAACACCCGCGCGCTTGGCGAGTTGATGTACACCCAATACGTTTATGCAGTTGAGGTCGGTGCCGTGATTCTGCTGGTCGGGATGATTGCGGCGATTTCGCTGACGCTGCGTCGGCGTAAAGATGTGCGTTACAACGATCCGGCTGCTGCGGTGCGAGTCAAAGCCAAGGACCGCGTGCATCTTGTTGATCTGAAGTCGCAAGCGCCTGTTAATGCTGAATCGGAAGAGAAGTCGTCATGGAACTGACCCTATCTCATTTTTTGGTGCTAGGTGCCATTCTCTTTGCCATCGGTGTATTCGGCATTTTCTTGAACCGCCGCAATTTGATCGTGCTGTTGATGTCGATTGAGTTGATGCTGTTGGCCGTGAACATGAACTTTGTGGCGTTTTCCACCTGGATGGGTGATGCAGCAGGCCAGGTCTTTGTGTTCTTTATATTGACGGTCGCCGCCGCTGAGGCTGCGATTGGTTTGGCTATCCTGGTGTTGATGTTTCGCAATATCAACTCGATTAATGTCGATGACCTCGATCGCCTGAAGGGCTGAGCGACCAAACACAAGATTGCAGCGTTGACCGATCAGACGATTCATAAAAGAACACTTACCTATGTCTAGCGTACCTACCATCTACCTCATCATTGTCTTGGCTCCTTTGCTAGGCGCCATCCTGGCAGGTCTTTTTGGTACCGGGTTTATGGGCAAGCCGGTGAGTCGTTTCATGGCCCACCGGATTACAACGAGCTTGGTTGCACTATCCATGGTGCTGTCCTTTTATGTGCTGTACGACGTGGCGCAGGGCAATACTTTCGAGGGTACGTGGTATTTGTGGGCCATGGTCGGCTCCTACAAAATGGAAGTGGGCTTTCTCATCGATCCGCTGTCAGCATTGATGATGACGGTGGTGACCTTCGTTTCATTGATGGTGCATATCTACAGTATTGGCTACATGGCCGATGACGATGGCTATGAGCGGTTTTTTTCCTATATTTCGCTCTTCACGTTTTCCATGCTGATGTTGGTCATGGCCAACAACATGATGCAGTTGTTCTTTGGCTGGGAAGCGGTGGGTCTGGTGTCGTACTTGCTCATTGGCTTTTATTACAAGCGTGACACGGCAATCTTTGCCAACATGAAAGCCTTCATCATCAATCGGGTTGGTGACTTTGGGTTCATTCTGGGCATTGGTTTGCTCTTTGCCTACACGGGTTCGTTGAATTACGTAGAGGTGATGGCCAAAGCCGAGCAGCTCGCCAGCTTAACCCTGCCCGGTACAGACTGGCTGTTGTTAACCGTTGTTTGTATTTGTCTTTTTGTGGGGGCTATGGGCAAATCAGCCCAAGTGCCACTGCACTCATGGCTGCCTGATTCGATGGAAGGCCCAACGCCCATTTCAGCGTTGATTCACGCGGCAACCATGGTCACGGCGGGTATTTACATGGTGGCGCGCTTTTCCCCGATTTATGAGTTCTCAGACACAGCGCTGTCTTTGATGATGGTCGTTGGTGCATTGGGCGCGCTGTTTCTTGGCATCCTGGGCATTGTGCAAAACGACATCAAACGCATCATTGCTTACTCCACCTTGTCGCAGCTTGGTTACATGGTCGTGGCCCTTGGGGCTTCAGCGTACTCAGTGGCCATTTTCCACATGATGATGCACGCCGCTTTCAAGGCGCTGCTGTTTCTGGCCGCTGGCTCAGTCATCATGGCCTTGCACCACAACCAAGATATTCGGTACATGGGTGGGGTAAGAAAATACATGCCCGTGACTTACTACACCTTCCTGATTGGTGCTTTGTCTTTGGCTGCCTTTCCTTTCTTCTCGGGCTTTTACTCCAAAGAACACATCATCGAGGCTGCTGGAGCAGCCAACGTTTGGGGTGCGAGTTTCGCTTCGTTCTGCGTCACGATCGGTGCCATGGTGACGTCTCTGTATATTTTCCGGGCATTCTTTGTGGTGTTTCACGGCAATGAGCGTTACGACCAGGCGCCACACGATGAGCATGCGCATGATGACCATGGCAGCAGCCATGATGCGCACCACGACAAGCCCAAGGAGTCACCGTGGGTGGTGACGTTGCCACTGGTTGCATTGGCCATTCCATCTGTGATTGCAGGTGCGATACTGACCCAGCCATTGCTCTTTAGCGACTTCTTCACTTATTTGAATTCAGTGCAGCACCAGGGCCACGATGCCATGCGCATTTTGACCGAAGATTGGCATGGTTGGTTGGACTACGGCTTGCACTCCGTCTTGACGCTGCCGTTCTACCTGGCCATGGCTGGCATTCTGATCACCTGGTACTGCTACGTGGTGAATCCCAAGGCGCCTGTAGCTATCGCCAAGGCATTCTCAGTATTTAAGCCTTTGCTGGATAACAAGTACTACTTTGACTGGCTTAACGAGAAAGTGATCGCCCCGTTTGCCCGTTGGCTTGGCATTGAGCTTTGGCAAAAAGTGGATCAGGGCGTTATCGACGGTGTGATGGTCAATGGTACGGCCAGAACGGTCGGCGCCATTGCGGCGATTAGTCGTCGTCTGCAATCCGGGTACATCTATCACTATGCGTTTTTTATGATCATCGGCTTGATTGCTCTGATCACTTTCATTCTGGTAAATAAATAATGATTGGCGAGATAGCATCCTCCTCCGTCCCCTGGCTGACCCTTGCGATCTTCACGCCAATTGTTTCTGGGCTGATTATTCTGCTCGTCGGTCGAGATGACAGACCGAACATCGCGCGTTGGCTTGCTGTCATTGCTGCGACCATCGGTTTGTTATTGACGATCCCGCTTTACACCGGATTTGATTTATCAACAGCTGACATGCAATTCGTGCACAAGGTTGAGTGGATTGCTGCTTTCCCTGCGTACTACCACGTCGGCATTGATGGCATTTCGCTCTGGTATGTATTGCTCACGGCACTGATTACCTTGATCGTGGTGATTGCCGGTTGGGGGTCGATCACTTACAAAGTATCTCAGTACAAGGCCGCGTTCCTGATCCTGTCTGGCTTGATGATTGGCGTTTTCTCATCACTGGATGGTTTGCTTTTTTATGTGTTTTTTGAGGCGACGCTGATACCGATGTATTTGATCATTGGTATTTGGGGCGGTCCTAACCGTGTTTACGCCGCGGTGAAATTCTTTCTCTATACGCTGCTGGGTTCGCTGCTGTTGTTGGTCGCTTTCCTGTATCTATGGAGCACCACCGGTACCTGGGCGATTCTGGATTGGCAGCAAGCGCCTTTGACTTACAAAGAGCAGGTGCTGATATTCCTGGCGTTTTTGGCGTCGTTCTCGGTCAAGATCCCCATGTTCCCGGTGCATACGTGGCTGCCTGACGCTCACCCAGAGGCGCCCACCGGTGGTTCTGTGATCTTGGCACCGATCATGCTTAAGCTTGGTGCTTATGGCTTCTTGCGGTTTTCTTTGCCGATCACGCCGGATGCTTCGGTCGGTTTGGCTGACCTGATGATTGTGTTGTCACTGATTGCGATCATCTACATCGGATTTGTGGCGCTCGTCCAAAAGGACATGAAAAAGCTGGTGGCGTACTCGTCGATTTCGCACATGGGTTTTGTTACGCTTGGCTTCTTTATTTTCAATGTCGAAGGCATGAAGGGCGGTCTGGTTCAGATGGTCTCCCACGGCTTTATTTCCGGCGCCTTGTTCCTTTGTATTGGTGTGCTGTACGACCGCATGCATTCACACAAGATTGCTGACTTTGGTGGGGTGGTTAACCAGATGCCCAAGTTTGTCACCTTCTTTGTGCTCTTCAGTATGGCCAATGCGGGCTTGCCAGGTACGAGCGGCTTTGTGGGTGAGTTCATGGTGATTCTCGGTGCGATCCGCTTTAACTTCTGGGTTGGATTCTTGACAGCCATTGCCTTGATACTGGCTGCCGGCTACTCCTTGTGGATGGTCAAGCGGGTGGCCTACGGTAAAGTGGCCAATGATCGCGTGGCCAAACTCAAAGACTTGGATGCACGTGAGTTTCTTGTGCTCGGTATTCTTGCTGTTGCTGTGCTCTACATGGGCATCTTCCCCAAGCCGTTCACGGATGTGATGGATGCATCTGTCAAGGTACTGCTTGAACACGTTGCCACCGGAAAACTATAAGTTGCCATGATGGAATCTCAATTTAACTTCGCCCTTGTGCTGCCAGAGATCATCTTGCTGGTTGCAAGCATGGCTATTCTGATCATCGATGCATTTTCCAATGATCCAAGGCGCAGGCTCACGTACACGCTGTCTAACCTTACGTTGATCGTTGTTTTTGTGGTGTCGATGTGGCAATGGGCCAATGGTGTTTATGGCACTGGGTTCTACGGTTTGGTGGTGGTTGACAGCTTTGCACACTTCTTAAAGCTGGTTTCCTACTTGGCGGTTTTTGCGACCTTGGTCTACTCGCGCGAGTACATCCAGAGCCGTGACATACTGCGTGGCGGTGAGTTTTATGTCCTGGTTTTGCTGGCCTTACTGGGCCAGATGGTGATGATCTCAGCGGGCAACATGCTGTCGATTTATTTGGGCCTTGAGCTCATGTCGCTGGCAATTTACGCTTTGGTGGCGATGCGGCGTGATCATGCGCAGTCAACTGAGGCGGCCATGAAGTACTTCGTGCTTGGTTCCTTGGCCTCGGGTTTTCTGTTGTACGGCATGTCGATGGTGTACGGGGCCACCGGTTCGCTCGATCTGGCGCTGATCGGCTCGCGCGTACAAACCAGTGGCATGGAGCTCGCGCTGGTGTTTGGCTTGGTCTTCATTGTGGCGGGACTGGCTTTCAAGCTTGGCGTCGTGCCGTTTCACATGTGGGTGCCCGATGTGTATAGCGGTGCGCCCACGGCGGTCACCTTGGTGTTGGCGGCTGCGCCCAAGTTGGCGGCGTTTGCGATTGTCTTGCGCTTGTTGGTCACGGGCCTCGGCGAGTTGACCATCAGCTGGCAGCCGATGTTGATTATTCTGGCTGTGCTGTCCATGGCGATCGGTAACCTCACGGCCATTATGCAGTCCAATTTCAAGCGCATGCTGGCGTACTCGAGCATCTCTCACATGGGTTTTGTGTTGCTGGGCTTGGCCGCGGGCTCGGCCGAGGGCAACGCACTCGTCAATGGCAGCGCCTACGGGTCTGCGCTGTTCTACATGGTTAGCTACGTGTTGACAACGTTGGCGGGTTTTGGTGTCATTATGCTGATGTCTCGTGCCGGTTTTGAGTGCGACAAGCTAGAGGACTTCAAAGGCCTTAACAAGATCAACCCTTCGATGGCCGGTGTGATGTTGTTGGTCATGTTCTCGCTGGCTGGCATACCACCATTGATCGGTTTTTATGCCAAGTTAATGGTGTTGCAGGCGGTGGTTCAGTCCGGCATGATCTGGTTGGCGGCCGTGGCTGTGATGTTCTCGTTGATTGGTGCGTTTTACTACCTGCGGGTCGTCAAGCTCGTGTACTTTGACGATCCCGCGCCTGATCGTGTGATTGACAAGGTACCCACGGTTCCCGCGTCCTTGTTGGTGGTGAACGTGGGGTTGATTCTGTTGCTGGGTCTGGTACCAGCTGGGTTGATGAACTTATCGGTTTTCACCATCCTTGCTTCTTTTTGATTGTGTCTAGAGGTGGCCAAAGGTGCTTAGTCAGAGTGTTGCTGTCTGGATCTTGATTGCTTTGGCAGTGGCTGCTGCTAACTTGCCGTTTGTTTCAGAGCGTGTGCTGGCAGTCGTGCCAGTGAGCAACTGGCTTAAAAAACCCGCCTGGGCACTGATTGCCGAGCTGTTTGGCTTGTTTATTTTAATTGGCTTGGTGGGTTATGCTTTCGAGACAGCCTTGGTTAACGCCTTCCCACGCGGCTGGGAGTTCTACGTCACTGCGCTATGCATTTTCCTGGTGCTTGGCTTTCCAGGATTCGTTTACCGTTACTTGTTAAAAAAGTAGAGTCAACCAAAGTAGAGTCAACCAAAGTACGGTCAATCGCTCCGGCGTTCAGGTATGGAGTAGGCCAAGGCCCAACAATCAATCTGACTCAGGCTTGCGCAAACCAATTCAATACCGCATCCAACGGGCTGTGATTCAAGGCAAAGCGTGCTTGTGCCTGAACCACGGGCTTGGCTCGGTAAGCTACCGCGTAGTGGGCGCTAGCCAGCATCTTTAGATCGTTGGCACCATCGCCAATCGCAATGATGTGCTCTGGTTTGGCGTTGTGCACACGCGCAAAATCAGCCAGTAAGTCAGCTTTGCCCTGCGCATCAATGATTGGCCCAGTGACCTGCCCGGTGAGCTTGCACTGGTCATTGGTTTGCAGCACGTTCGCATGCGCTGCATCGAGTTGCAGCCGCTCTTTCAGGCGGCTAGTGAAAAAAGTAAAGCCACCTGACACGAGCATCGTCTTGATCCCAGCTTGCTGTACCGTGCGGATCAGGTTCTCGGCACCGGGGTTCAGCATCAAACGCTCGGTGTAAACCTTTTCCAGCACGGATTGATCCAAGCCTTCCAGGTAGCCTACACGCAGTTTGAGGCTGTCAGCGAACTCCGTGATTTCCCCGCGCATGGAGCGCTCAGTAATAGCGGCGACCTCCGCTTTAAGCCCGGCATAGGCTGCAATCTCGTCAATGCATTCAATGTTGATGAGCGTTGAGTCCATGTCCATCACCAAAATCTTGCAGTCTGAGAGCCTGGCCTGTGGGTTAACAAACGCAATGTCCGTATGCTTTTCTGAAGCCCAAGCTTTAATCAGTTCTTCCGAGTCGTTGTCTTGGGTGACATCAAGCAGGCGAGCGGCTGTTTTATTAATCCATTGCACACCATTGGCTTGAACCAAGGCAGCTGCCTGATCGATCAGTGACAGATCGAGCGCAGGGGACTGAACAATCAGGTTAACCGTCATGGCAATTTTCCGTGATTAGCGCATTTGTTTAAGAAGGGACCGCACGGCGTCAGTGCGCTGTTTAATATCGACGGCGCTGATGTCGGCCCGTATTTTATTGGGACCAGAAAAACGAATGTTTTTCTGCTTTTGCACCAGATCAATAAGCTTGATGGGATCAACTGCTGTGTTGTCTTTGAATTGAATCAGTGTGCCGGTGTCGCTTGCATCGATCTTCTGGATGCCTAGCTCGACGGCATCGATGCGCAGTCGGTGTGTGGCGATCAGTGCTTGTCCAGATTCGGGCAACTTGCCAAATCGGTCAATCAGTTCCTCCTGGATGCGAATCAGGTCGTCTGGCTCGTTGACATTGGAGAGCCGCTTGTAAATACTTAAGCGCGCATTGATGTCGGGGCAGTAGTCGTTGGGCAAGAGAGCAGGCGCATGCAGGTTAACCTCGCAGCCTGGGCTAAATGGCGCGTCCAGATCAGGTTCTTGACCTGCTTTGAGCGCACGCACTGCCTCAGACAACATGTCGTTGTACATCGAGAACCCGACTTCCTGAATATTGCCTGATTGTGACTCGCCCAGGACCTCGCCAGTGCCGCGGATCTCTAGATCGTGCATTGCCAAGAAGAATCCAGACCCGAGCTCTTCCATGGCTTGAATGGCTTCCAGGCGTTTGTTGGCTTGCTTGGTCATGGCATCTTCGCCAGGTGTCAGCAAATAGGAATAGGCCTGGTGATGCGAGCGCCCAACGCGCCCACGCAACTGATGCAACTGGGCCAAACCAAACTTGTCAGCACGGTGAATGATGATCGTGTTGGCCGTGGGCACATCGATACCCGTCTCGATGATGGTGGTGCACAGCAACACATTAAAGCGTTGCTGATAGAAGCCTTTCATGACTTGCTCTAGATTGCGTTCGCCCATCTGGCCGTGGGCAACGGCAATCCGTGCCTCAGGCACGAGTTCTTGTAGACGCAGTCGACGTGTCTCGATGGTCTGTACTTCATTGTGCAGAAAGTAGGCTTGACCACCCCGCTTGAGTTCACGCAATAAGGCCTCACGAATCGTGCTGTTGTCCTCGCGGCGAACGAACGTTTTAATGGCCAGACGTTTCTGAGGGGCAGTGGCGATGACCGAGAAATCACGGATGCCTTCGAGTGACATCCCCAGAGTTCTGGGAATGGGTGTGGCTGTCAGCGTCAATACATCGACTTCGGCACGCAGCGCTTTCAACGCCTCTTTCTGCCTGACACCAAACCGATGCTCTTCATCGATGATGACAAGCCCAAGCCGCTTGAATTTGACGTCTTTGGATAGCACCTTGTGCGTACCGATGACGATATCAACAGAGCCGCCAGTGATCCCATCAATGGCGGCTTTGATTTCCTTGGGCGAGCGAAACCGCGACAACTCGACCACTTTCACGGGCCAGTCGGCAAATCGATCCGTGAACGTTTGCGCATGCTGCTCGGCCAACAGCGTCGTGGGGCACAGGATAGCCACTTGATGGCCATTGCTGACCGCCATGAAGGCAGCACGCAGCGCAACCTCTGTTTTACCGAAGCCCACATCGCCGCAGACCAGTCGGTCCATTGGCTTGTCAGACACCATATCCGCGATCACGGCTTCGATGGCAGCTGCCTGATCGACCGTTTCTTCAAACCCGAAGCCTTCGGAAAAGAGCTCATAGTCACCGACAGGCAGCTTAAATGCATGACCCTGACGGGCAGCACGCTTGGCGTAAATGTCGAGCAGCTCAGCGGCCGTGTCACGCACCTGTTGCGCCGCTTTCTTACGGGCTTTGTCCCACTGACCAGAACCGAGTTGGTGCAAAGGGGCTGTTTCCGGGTCGGCGCCGCTGTAGCGTGCAATGACGTGCAATTGAGAAACGGGTACGTAAAGTTTGGTGGCGTTGGCGTATTCAAGGTGCAGAAACTCTGTTTCGCCCTCGCCCAAGTCCATGCTGATGAGTCCGTGATAGCGACCCACGCCGTGGTTAACATGTACCACGGCATCACCGGCACGCAGCTCGGCAAGGTCCCTGACCATGGCGTTGACGTCGCTTGCGCGCGTGCGGTCGCGATTGGCTCGTCGCGTGGAACTGGCGTGACCCGGATAAAGATCGTTCTCGGTGAGGATCGTGAGTTGGTCAGCTAACGAGACAAAGCCACCGTCAAAAGGTGCAACCAGCACGCCAAACTGAGCGCGGTCCTGCATAAAATCCTGCAAAGATTCAAACGGTGTGTCGGGATGAATGTCGTGCTCGGCGAGCATCTCGACAATCGTCTCGCGGCGCCCGTGCGAATCGGTGCACAGTGCAATTCGTTCGCTTGGCGCGTGCTTGAGCACGGCGCGAAGCAATTGCAGTGGGTCCTCAGCCCGACGATTGACGGCCACATCAGGCGCTGGCAAGAACTGCGCGTGCTCACGGCTTTCCGATAGAGTCAGGCGAGCGAGTGACTGCAATTGCGTAAACAGCAACTCGCCGCGCATGAAAAGGTCCTCAGGCGGCAGAACGGGACGCTCACGATCACTTTTTAAAAACTGATAGCGTGAGTCAGTGTCATCCCAAAACCGCCGCATGGCATCTTCCAAGTCGCCGTGGGTGACGCACACACAGTTTTTGGGGAGGTAGTCAAAGAGCGTGGCCGTCTCTTCAAAAAACAACGGCAGGTAGTATTCAACGCCGGCAAACGGGATGCCGTTACCAATGTCTCGGTAGGGCAAAGCACGCGATGGATCCCCTTCAAATATTTCGCGGAACTTGGCGCGAAATCGGTTACGTGCCGCTTCGTCCATCGGAAACTCGCGACCTGGCAGCAGCTGGACTTCCGGCACGGGATAGAGACTGCGCTGGGTATCGATGTCGAATGTTTTGATGGACTCAATCTCGTCATCGAATAAATCAATCCGATAGGGCAGCACCGACCCCATGGGGAACAAGTCGATGAGTCCGCCCCGAATACAGAACTCGCCTGGCGCGCTCACTTGAGTGACGTGTACGTAGTTGGCCAGCACGAGTTGATCGCGCAGAGCCGACTCATTTAACTTGTCTTTCTGTCTGAAAGAGAACGTGTAAGCTGCCAAAAAACTTGGCGGACATACCCGGTATTGCGCCGTGGTGACCGGTACCGTGAGCACATCGACCTCACCTTGGATGAGCGCATGCAGTGTACGCAGCCGTTCAGAGACGAGATCTTCGTGCGGTGAAAACGCGTCGTAGGGTAGAGTTTCCCAATCTGGCAGCATCCGTACGCGCAAATTGGGTGCGATCTGAGCGATTTCACTGGCTAACCGTTGCGCTTGTAATGGCTGGGCGGTCAGAATCACCATGGGCCTGCCGGCCTTGGCACCCAAGCCTGCAAGCAGCCAGGCGTCACCTGATCCAGGCGGGCATGGGCAGGTCATGCGCTGCCCGGGTTTAAGACCGGTAAACATGGATTGGATGTCGGGATTGGCTAGGGTGGTCATGCAATTGAGCGCTAATTAAACAGTAATTATAAAATCGCTACATGAATGATGCTCGTAACCCCCGAATTTATGGTCTGGTCCCAGCTGGCGGGGTGGGACTGCGTGCCCAGGCGCCCGGCTCGCTCATGCCCAAGCAATACCGACAGATCCATGGTCAAGCCATGATTCAGTGGGCTGTTCGCGCGCTCTTGGCAGACGGGCGCGTGGCCAGTGTGGCCGTTGGTGTGCAGCCTGACGATCCATTTGCGGTGGAGTGTTTGGCTGGTGTAGAGCATGTGCAGGTCTTAAAAACCGGTGGTGCGAGTCGTGCCCTGACGGTATTACAGACACTTGAGCAAAGTGGGTTTGACCATGACGATTGGGTGCTGGTGCACGATGCGGCACGACCAGGGTTGCCCTTAGCCAGTCTGTCGGCCTTGATTGATACTTGTCTTGACGCAGGGCAAGGCGGGCTCTTGGCCGTGCCGGCAGCCGACACGGTCAAACTCGCGGATGATGCCGCTGCCCTGGGTCAGGTTGCTCGTGTGTGTAAAACACTGCCTCGCCAAACGATCTGGCTGGCCCAAACACCACAGATGTTTCGGGTGGATGAGCTAAGCGATGCTTTGAGACGGGCCTTGCGGGCCGGTGTTGAGGTGACCGATGAGGCTAGCGCCATGGAGTGGGCAGGACAAAGACCACTGTTGGTGGCTGGCGCTGCGCGTAACCTGAAGGTGACGTGGCCGGAAGACTTTGAATGGATGCAGGGATTGCGATGAGCCAATTGCCGTTTCGTGTCGGGCAAGGATTTGATGTACATGCGCTTGAGCCGGGTGGTCCCCTGATTTTAGGGGGGGTTGCGATTGATCACAGCCATCATTTAAAAGGGCATTCGGATGCCGATGCGCTCTTGCATGCCATTACTGACGCCATACTGGGTGCTGCGGCCTTGGGTGATATTGGCCGCTTGTTCCCAGACAACGATCCTCAGTACGCTGGCATTGATAGCAGGGTGCTATTGCGCGAGGCTTTCGCTCGGGTGAAGGCTGCCGGTTGGTGCGTGGTGAACATCGATGCGACGATTCATGCGCAGGCTCCCAAAATCGCACCGCATGCGCCTGCGATGGTAGCCAATATTGCAGCCGACCTGCAAATTACGATGGGTGCCGTCAATATCAAAGGCAAAACCAATGAGGGGTTAGGGTTTCTCGGACGACGCGAGGGCATTGCCGTCACGACGGTGGCGCTCCTTGAGAGGATTGATTGAGCCATTGTGGCTAACGCGCTTTAGCTGCGTGGTCCTATGGTTCCTCGGTCTTTTTTGTTCCGAGGTCGTCTGGCGCGAGGCAGATCCATGCGTGCAATCAGGCCACCCGCCTCGCGTGGCAACAGCCTAAGCCGTCCGCCGGCGTGCGCTAGCAAGCGCTCAACGATGGCCAAGCCAAGACCGCAGCCGGCGCCACCGGTTCGGGCTGCCTCTCCCCGAGAAAAAGGCCTAAGCAGTCGGTCAATGTCGTGGCTGGCAATGCCAGGCCCGCGATCGCGCACATCGACATGCAGACGGTCACCACGTGACTGAACCGTAATCTCAATACAAGCCGTGCCCTGGGCTGACTTGCCGTAGCGTCTTGCATTCTCTAGCAGGTTGGTCACGCAACGACTGAAGTCTTCGCGGTCGATCAGACAGTAAGCCTGGGTGTTAGCGCGGAATCGGAAATGATCATGTGTGTTGGCTAGCGTTGCTTGCGTCTGGTGAATCACGTCTTGTATGACCTCGAGCAAGTTCACGGCGCTCACAGGCAGTTCCTTGGCTGGCTTTGCGTACTGCAATAACTGACCAATGGTCTGGTCGACTTGCGAGAGGTCTTGGTCGATGGCGCGGCGCTGCGCATCTGCCATAGGACTCATTTCAACTTCAAGACGCATGCGAGCCAAGGGTGTTCGCAAATCGTGCGAAATGCCAGCGAGCATCAAGTTACGGTCCGCCTCGGCCTGCTGTAATTGCGACACCATGCGATTAAAGCTTGCATTCAGATGCTGGATTTCTTGCGGGCCGGCTTCAGGTAATGCATCTGGCGTTTGCCCTTTGGCGAGTTGCTGTGCTGCGCGCGATAGTCTCGATAATGGATTATTTAAGTAGCCCACGGCCACGGCTGCGCCCACCATCGACAACAGCGCAGCGGCTGCGATCCAACTCACCCACTCTGGGCCCTTGGTTTGGGTGATGGGGTGCACCTGAACACCCAGCCACTGATTGTCCATCATCTGCACCCAGACCTCGCCGTTAAAGGGGCTAGATGCCGCGAGCCTCGCGTGCTCGCCGAGCTTGGCGGTGACGATTGTATTGACTGCACGCCAGTCGGCATTGTCGGGCAGGGGTGCGAGCGCTTGTATTTGTTCGACGGGCAGTCGCTTAAAGTCGGTGTGTGTTTCGATGGTATTGAGCCATTGCGCACGCTGTGCTGGCTCCATAAAGTGGTCGGCAGCCTGCGTGAATTGAACCGCACGCACAAGTTGGTGGGCAATTTGCGTGGCGCGTGGCTCGCGCTCTAATGTCCAAAAAACATGCAGCCAGGCGGCTAAGCTTGCGAGCATCAAAAGTGCCAGCAGCAAAAACGTGCGCGCAAACAGCCCTAGCTTAAGATCAGGGCTTGCCATCGACCACCAACATGTAGCCCACTCCCCAGACTGTCTGAATGTAAACAGGCTTAGAAGGGTTGGGCTCAAGGAGCTTTCTTAAGCGAGAGATTTGTACGTCAAGGCTGCGATCAAAGGCCTCGTATTCCCGGCGACGTGCACGTTCCATGAGTCGATCACGAGACAGTGGCTCGTTTGGATGACGCGCAAAAACCTTAAGCATCGCAAACTCTCCGGTGGTGATCGCAAGCGTTTCACCGTTGCGCAGCAGCGTGCGGTTTGAGAGGTTCAGTTCGTAGGGCCCGAAACGCAGTACCTCGAGTGTGCGACTCGGCGCGCCAGGATGCTCTTGCACATGACTGCGGCGCAGTACTGCGTTGATGCGTGCGAGCAACTCGCGAGGATTGAACGGTTTGGCAACATAATCATCGGCGCCTAGTTCCAAGCCCATAATCCGACTGCTGTCCTCGGCTTTGGCGGTCAATAGGATGATGGGGGTTCTATCGCCCACAGTGCGCAGCCGGCGACAAATATTCATGCCGTCTTCACCTGGCATCATGACATCGAGCACCATCAGGTCGAACTCCACCTGACGCTTTAATTCGCCCATGGCTTGGCTGTCTGCGGCGGTAGTGACTTCAAACCCTTGATCAGACAGGTAACGTTGCAAGAGCTCACGCAGTCGATCGTCGTCGTCAACCACCAAAATGTTTCGGTTCATCGAGCCGCGAGGCTTGCCTTGATTCTCTATCATCTAAAAGCTGTGTGGCGGTGGGTCTGCAGTTGTTGAAGGCATTCGTTCGGGCGTCGAGTGTAGCTCACGGTGCTGGCGTGCTAACTGATTGCCCGAGGTCCAAGTCTTCGACAAAGCATTCGCCACAAAAGCGCTTGCCATCGATGTTCACTGTCGCCAAGCATGGCGCGATCAATGACAGTGTCCAATGAGCCCGTATGGGTTTGCCCAAGGCTTTGCCGGTATCCGCGTCTAACCCGGAAGGGATGTCGATGGCTAGCGTGGGTACTTGCCATTCATTGACGGTATCGATCACCGTTTGCCAGGGTTGTTCCAATTCGCGGGATAAGCCAATGCCAAACAAGCCATCGATCACCGCATCGGGCCTGCTTGTTGGTAACTGCTGCGTGATACTGCCACCCGCCACTAGCCATTGCAGCAGCGCTTGGCGTGCATCGACAGACGCAGTTGGGGCAGCCACCGGCATGACAACCGTGAGTGTGTGGCCCAGGTTTTTAAGTGCGAGCGCAGCAACCAAAGCATCCCCGCCGTTGTTGCCAGGGCCGATGAGCACGACCACATGGCTGGAGGCGGATAGGCGTGCATGTAAAAAATTGGCCACGCAGGTGCCAGCGCGAAGCATCAATGGCAGGCCTTGCGCGAGTCCTTTCACTTCTGCGGCACGAATAGCACGTGTGGACAAGGGGGGCGTGAGTTCGCTAGGTTTGATCATGATCCAAGTTGGTGCTTCAGATGGCTGTTTGTCAGTTGTACGACAGCTTCCCATTGTTGTCACGCATCTGGCTAATGAACCGATAGAATGATGGCTGAACTTCATGAAGGTTTGTCCATGGCAAGAGAGCGCTTACGTCCCGAAGAGCAACCCTTGGTTGACGACATTCGTCTGTTGGGCAGGTTACTGGGCGAAGTGATCCATGCGCATGAGGGCAAGAAAGCGTTTGATCTGATTGAGCGAATCCGCAAGCTTTCAGTGACGTTTCGTCACCACGACGATGATGCAGCTGACCGCTTGCTCAAGGGCACGTTGCGCAAGCTCAGTGATGAACAAGCGGTCAGCGTCATCCGGGCGTTTACGTATTTCAGTCATTTGGCCAATCTGGCTGAAGATCGGCATTACATCCGTCGCCGGGTATTTCATGAACGAGCTGGGCACCGTCAAAAAGGTAGTCTGGCGCTTGCGTTTGAGCGTTTGTCTGAAGCGGGCATCAACCGCAGCCAGATCGCCAAGACGCTGGCCAACAGTCATGTCTCGCCGGTGTTGACTGCACATCCGACCGAGGTGCAACGCAAGAGCATTTTGGATGCCGAGCGCGCCATCGCCAAACTGCTTGAGACACGTGACCAAATTCGTGCGCGTGGAGTGGATGTGTTGCAACAGCAAGAGCTTAAAGACAACGAGCACCAGATCAAGGCACGCATCGTTCAACTCTGGCAGACCCGATTATTGCGTTTTACCAAGTTGACCGTGTCAGATGAAATTGAGAATTCACTGAGCTACTACGAGTCAACGTTTCTATCTGAGATCCCTCGCCTATACAAGCAGCTTGAGCGCGAGCTCGGCATGACCGGCGTGCCGTCTTTCTTAAAAATGGGCCAATGGATTGGTGGTGACCGTGACGGCAATCCCAACGTGAATGCGGATACCTTGCGTGAGGCGCTGCGACGACAATCCGAGCTTGCGTTACGTCACCATCTGCGTGCCTTGCATTATCTGGGCGCAGAGCTCTCCATGTCAGCGATGTTGGTGCCGGTTGGGGCGGCCATGCAGGCCTTGGCTGATCGCTCGCCCGATCAAAACGCCCACCGCGCCGATGAACCTTATCGTCGCGCATTGACTGGCATGTATGCGCGCCTGGCCGCCACGTTGACTGCCCTGACCGGGCAAGAGGCGGCACGTCATGCTGTCGCTCCTCAAAACCCTTATCTCAATCCGAGTGAGTTGCTGGCAGATCTCCAGGTGATTCGCGAGTCTTTGACGGCAAACAACGGCGATGTCGTGGCCGAGCAGCGTCTAGATGAGCTGATCAGAGCCGTTGATGTGTTTGGATTTCATTTGGCCACCGTGGACTTGCGCCAAAGCTCTGATCAGCACGAGTTGGTTGTGGCTGAATTGATGCGGATGGCGGGGGTGTGTGATGATTACCTCGCACTCGATGAGGCGACAAGGGTTCAGATGCTGGTGAGCTTGCTTGCCCAAGCGCGGCCCTTGCGCATACCCGGTGCTCAATACAGTGAGCTCGCGAACAAAGAGCTCGCTGTGTTTGAAGCAGCGGCCCAGGTTCGGGCGCGTTTTGGTGCCGATGCGGTGCGCCAATACATTGTGAGCCATACCGAGACAGTCAGCGATTTGCTCGAAGTGTATCTTCTGCAAAAGGAAACGGGTCTTATGACTGGCCCACTGGGTGGCCACGCTCATGGTGATGTCAAGGCAACAGCAGCGGTACCAGCAAAAGCCGCATTGATGGTGGTGCCATTGTTTGAGACGATTGGCGACTTGCAAAGCGCGCCGGGCATCATGCGGGATCTGTTTGCGTTGCCGAATATGCTTGACCTACTGGCGGCTAGCGGTGGTGAGCAGGAAATCATGCTTGGTTACTCTGACAGCAACAAAGATGGCGGTATCTTTACCAGCACGTGGGAGCTCTACCGTGCGGAACTGGCCTTGCTAGTGGTGTTTCACTCGCTCGGCAAAAAACAGCGCCTCACCATGCGGTTGTTTCATGGGCGTGGGGGTACGGTTGGTCGTGGTGGTGGCCCAAGCTATGAAGCGATTCTGGCCCAACCGCCCGGGACGGTGGGTGGACAAATTCGTCTAACCGAGCAAGGCGAAGTGATCGGGTCAAAGTACGCAAACCCAGACATTGGCCGGCGCAACCTGGAGACGCTGGTGGCCGCCACGCTGGAGGCCACCTTGCTTGGCACACATGACCAAACCCCCGAGGCTTTTGTTCAGGTGGCGCAGCGGCTGTCTGACGATAGCTTTGCGGCGTATCAGGCCCTGGTGTATGACACCCCCGAGTTTGCACCGTATTTCTTTGAGGCGACGCCCATTCGCGAAATCGCCCAGTTAAACATCGGCTCTCGTCCGGCTGCGCGGCCAAATCAAGCCAATACTGCCCCTAGGATTCAAGACTTGCGTGCCATTCCATGGGGCTTTAGTTGGGGTCAGTGTCGACTGACCCTGCCAGGGTGGCTGGGTTTTGGGGCGGCAGTCAATGCATTCTTGGAGCACCCACCCAAAGGCATGAAACGCACTGAAGCATTGGCGCTGTTACGGAAAATGTATGCGCAATGGCCGTTTTTTAGGACTTTGTTGTCCAACATGGACATGGTGATTGCAAAAAGTGACTTGGCGATTGCGAGTCGGTACGCGAGCCTGGTGGCTGATCGAAAAACACGGCAGAAGGTGTTTGACGCCATTGCTGGGCACTGGCACAGCACCGGTGAAGCGCTGGACTTAATCACCGGGCATAAAGGTCGACTGGCGAGTAATCCAGCCCTGGCCCGTTCGATACGTCATCGGTTTCCTTACATCGATCCTTTACACCATCTGCAGGTCGAATTGATACGTCGCTTGCGTGAAAAACCGCTGGATCAGGCAACCGAACGTGGCAAGCGCGGCATCCATATTTCCATTAATGGAATCGCCGCGGGCTTGCGGAATACGGGTTAGACGGGCGGGCAACTGAAAGTTTATAAGGTGCTATAATTCTTATCCTTTAGCGCCCGTAGCTCAGTTGGATAGAGTACTTGGCTACGAACCAAGGGGTCGTGGGTTCGAATCCTGCCGGGCGCGCCAGTATGCCGGGGCCGATCGTTAGATCGGCCCTTTTCATATGCAAGGCTTTCAGTGCGAAGGCTTCAGTGCGAAAGTTATAGCACGCGCCAGTTTGGGGCAAGGCTTGGCTTTTGTTTTAGCCCTGGCATCTGTTTGCTTCGGTGCTGGGATAGGTTGTTTACGCTCAGTGGGTCAGTGGGTTAGTGTTGAAAACCATGGCAGTCAGTCATGTCAAACGCCCGGATGCTCGGGGCTCAAGATGATCAGGCTTGAGGCTCGCGAGGCACCCAACGCAACCATGCGGGTTGTGACGCCGGTGCTCGCCATCGCACTAACTATTCTCACGGGATTGTTGATTTTTGCGCTGCTTGGCAAAGATCCCGTGCGAGGGTTCGAAGTGTTTTTTGTGAATCCACTCAAGACAACCTACGGGATTTCGGAGTGGTTGTTAAAGGCGACGCCCTTGGCGCTTTGTGCAGCCGGGCTGGCAGTCGGCTTTCGGGCCAGTGTTTGGAACATTGGTGCGGAGGGACAGTTCATTCTGGGTGCCATTGGTGCCACGTATGTGGCGTTATATGCAGGATCCGTGCCGATTCTCACGCTGGTTCTGATGGTGTTGGCGGGTGTAGCCGCCGGCGCTGCCTGGGCAGCAATCCCTGCATTTCTAAAGACCCGATTTAATGCCAGCGAGATCCTGGTGTCCTTGATGTTGGTCTACGTCGCTGAGCTACTGGTGTCATGGCTCGTCTTTGGCCCCTTGCGTGACCCCATGGGCTTTAACTTTCCGCAGACAGTCATGTTTGAGCCAGAGGCTTTGCTGCCCATTCTGTTGCCCGGCACTCGGTTGAATCTGGTGCTTGGGTTTGTGCTGATGGTCTTGATCGCAAGCTACATCCTGGTCTTTAAAACCCATCTGGGTTTCAAAATGCGCGTGGCGGGCGAGTCGCCCAATGCCGCCCGCTATGCGGGTGTGCCGGCGCGCACGATGGTGTGGCTTGGGTTACTGATCGGTGGCGCTTGTGCTGGTCTGGCTGGTATGGCTGAGGTCTCCGGGCCCATGGGGCAGTTAACCAATAAGGTGGGCAGTGGCTACGGGTTTGCGGCGATCATTGTGGCGTTTGTGGGTCGCTTGCATCCGATCGGCATCGGACTGGCTGCCTTGTTGATGGCACTCTTTTTTATCGGCGGTGAGCAAGCCCAGCAGTATCTCGGTCTTCCGGGCTCCATCTCAAAAGTGTTTCAAGGTCTGTTGCTGTTTTATTTGTTGGCAACCGACGTGCTGATCAACTACCGCATTCGGTTCACGCGAGCCAGTGCGTTGACGTCAGGAGCACGGTAGAACATGGAGTTGCTAAGCGCCATTCTATTTGCGACCGTGGTTGCCGGCACGCCATTGCTGCTTGTGGCTTTGGGCGAGCTGATTTGCGAGAAGTCGGGCATGCTCAACCTTGGCGCCGAGGGCATGATGTCTGTGGGTGCTGTCGCCGCCTTTGTGATGGCTTTCACATTTGAGTCCACTTTGCTTGGTGTTACAGGCGGCATCGTGGCGGGTGCTTTGCTCAGTCTGGTGTTTGCGTTTATCACGGTGCACTTGATGGCTAATCAGGTGGCCAGCGGGTTGGCCGTGGCGATATTTGGGGTTGGGTTGGCGGCGTTTTTGGGTAAGCCATTTGAGGCCAAAGTATTGCCTTCGATCAAACCAATTGAGATCCCGTTTTTGTCGGAGTTGCCCATCATTGGGCAGGCGCTGTTTGCGCAGCAATGGATGGTCTACGCGACTTGGGTGATATTCGCTGGCGTTGTCTGGTTTTTAGCGAAGACGCGTGGTGGTCTCGTGCTCAAAGCGGTTGGAGAGTCACCTGAGGCTGCCAATGCAGTCGGCATTGACGTGATCCGGGTGAGGTATTTGGCAGTTTTGTTTGGCGGCGCCATGGCGGGCTTGGGTGGCGCATTTCTCTCACTGTTCTACACGCCGATGTGGGCCGAGGGCATGGTCGCAGGCAAGGGCTGGATTGCCTTGGCGTTGGTGGTGTTTGCGACATGGCGTCCCGGGCGCGTGTTGTTTGGCGCTTATCTGTTTGGGGGCGTCATGATTGCGCAGCTATTCGTGCAGTCTTCGCCGATACAGATCAAAATTCCGGCTCAATTTCTCTCGGCGCTGCCTTATATTGCAACTATTGTGGTCTTGGTTCTGATCTCGCACAACGTCAAGATGATCAGGCTGAATTCTCCAGCTTCTCTCGGTAAACCCTTTCAAAAGGAACGCGCATGAAAAATCGTCGTACTTTGTTTCAGGCAGCTTTGGCTTCAGTGGCCTTGACTGCCGCAGGCCTTGGGTCAGTCGCTCAAGCACAACAGGACCCACTGAAGGTTGGTTTCGTCTACGTCAGTCCGATTGGTGATGCAGGCTGGACCTTTCAGCATGATTTGGCGCGCAAGCAAATGGAACAGGCGCTTGGCAATAAAGTCACCACGTCGTTTGTCGAAAGCGTGGCCGAAGGCGCTGACGCTGAACGGGTGATTCGTGAGATGGCTGCCAGTGGGCATGACCTGATTTTTGCAACGAGCTTTGGGTACATGAACTATGTTGACCGTGTCTCAAAACAGTTTCCTGACGTGAAGTTCATGCACGCCACGGGTTACAAGAGTGGTCCAAACTTCAACAACTACAACGCCCGTTTCTACGAAGGCCGTTACCTCACTGGTGTGATTGCCGGTGAAATGACCAAGAGTGATGTGCTGGGCTACATCGCAGCATTTCCGATTCCCGAGGTCTTGCAAGGCATTAATGCATTTACGCTTGGCGCGCAAAGCGTCAACCCAGACATTGAAGTGCGCGTGATTTGGGTTAACAGCTGGTATGACCCGGGTAAAGAGCGCGAGGCCGCCATGGCTTTGATTGCACAGGGTGCGGACGTGATTACCCATCACACCGACTCGACCGCTGCTGTGCAGGCAGCTCAAGAGAAAGGGGTCTATGCCGTTGCCTATCACTCTGATATGTCCAAGTACGGCAAAGATGCGCATCTGACTGCCACAACCCATCACTGGGGTAACTATTACACGCAAGCCGCACAGAAAGCATTGGCCCAGAACGGCATGGCCGAGTCGATTTGGGGTGGTATCAAAGACGGGTTTATTGATCTAGCCCCAATTAACCCTGCGGTGCCGCAGGCAACGCAGGATAAGGTGGCGGCGCTTAAGCAGCAGATCAAAGACGGCAGCTTCCACCCCTTCACGGGTCCGATTGTGGCGCAGGACGGCAAAGAGGTTCTACCCGCTGGCCAGCCCATGAGTGACCAGGCCCTGGGCCAGATGAACTACTACGTCAAAGGCGTGAGCTCCAAGATGCCAAACTGAGTTTGAATCAACACTTGAATCAAACTTTGATGTTCGGCTGATCATCAAAAGCCCCGCTTCATGCGGGGCTTTTGCATGGGAGGGCTTTTGTATTTGTCTGCATGGCCATGATCCGGTAGCATCCAAGCTAACGTCAATTGATGGGACGCAGATCATGTCATTTTTTGAGGCAATCCTTGCCTGTTTTGGTAAGTACGCCGCCTTCTCTGGTCGTGCTTCGCGTGCCGAGTATTGGTGGTTTGTTTTATTCACCATCTTGGCATGGCTCATGATCAACGCCCTGGTTTCTTCGTTCGCAGGGCCTGCTGTTGGCTTGCCTATCTCATGGGGGTTCTTGGTCTTGGTTCTGGTGCCAAGTCTGGCTGTTGGGGCTCGGCGCTTACATGACATGAATGCTTCGGCCTGGTGGCTATTGCTGCACTTGACTGCTTTGGGTTCGTTGGTGCTATGTGTCTGGATGATCTTTCCTGGTACGGCGGGCACCAACCGTTTCGGTGATCCCGTGGTGAGTCTGGAAGAGTATTAATTCAATGCGAATAACTTTCTAGCCGTAGATTTTGCACATGTCACCTGCTGACGGTGTCGGCTCGTAAAAGATAACGATCAGCATCAACAGCGCCACGATGGCAATCAGGGCTGCAATGCAACCCTTGCCACAGTTCAACGATGGTTTCTCGGTTGGGGGTGAGTTTTGCATTTTCTCGGTCGCACCGTGGCTTCAGTGGGCTGGCTCAGGCGCGAGCAGTTTGCCTACAAACAATGCCGATAGTGTCTTGTAGGCCAAATAGAAAACCACCACACTCAGTAGCGCCAGTAAGCCCCAGGCCAAGGCGGTGTAACCGAATAATCCGGTGAGCTGACCCATTTCAAAGCTAGCCACGGTCATCGCCGCAATTGGGAACGAGTAGGCCCAACCGGAAATGAAGAAGGGTAGTTTTAGAAACTTCATGGTGTTCGAATTGAGCAAGAATGTTAAGAACAAGGCAGTGAAGTACAGGACGCGCGCTAGCGCATCGAGTGTCATGCCATTGAGGCTCAGGTAAGACACAAAACCAACAGCCGGTGGCGCCAGCAAAATGAATAACGTTGGGCGCATGCGATCCGCGAGCGCGTCATGGAAGATCAGCCTGTTCATGACCAAGGCGGTCAATATGATCCAGAACACCAGCCCCACGCTAAAGAAGAACCAACTGATCTCTATTTGCCCAAAACGCATCCCGGCAATGGGTACCAAGATATTACCGACCACGGGAATGAACCAGGCTGGGTTAAGGTGACCGACTTGATAGTGTGAGTGGTTAATCCAGCTGCTCATGGTGAAAAGCGTGGCAACTAACATGGCGCAAATGCCCACCCACCAAATTGGCTCGGCCAATGACAGATCGATGTTTGACCATAGGGTCGAGACCAGAATCAAGCCAATTGGGATAGCCGCGAAAAAATTCAACTTAATTGGGTGCTTGGCTTGCTCGCAAACGGCTGACCAGCGTGTCGATGCGTTCAAGCCATACATCAACAAGAGAAATGCAAGCAGTATGATGGTGGTGACTGCCAGCACCATGCCGATGGAGCTGGCCACGGGCCAACCCATATTGCCAGCTTTGAGCCAGCCAAGTGTCAATCCTGACATGCCCATCACGCTCGCAAAGATGGCAATGGGCAGGTAGGCGAGTTTGTTCATTTGGTTGAATTTTCCGATGGTTCAAGCTTAGTCACTTTGTCGCTTGGGTTCTATGTTGGTGTGGCCAAATTGCGCTTGGCGTTCGCTGATCCAAGGCCCCATTGCCTGGGTCTATCCTTGAAATCAGCGGCATGCATACATTTTACAAATTTACATATTATTTGCCTTGACCTGAGTCAACACGGAACAAAACGCTGCCAGTTTTGTCAGTTCTTAACTGTCATATGCGTATCCGTTAAAGCAAGTTACGATGACGCAACACGCATTCACGCAAACATTTTTTGTTTCTGTCCACGACCCTTCATGAAGACTCTGTTACTTGTTCGTCACGCCAAGACTGCGCCTGCTGGCCCGAGCCAGACAGACCATTCGCGCGCGCTTGAAGAGGTTGGCATTTCTGATGCAGGCAAGCTGGCGCACTTCCTTAGCGAGCAGGCGCTCGTACCCGACAAAGTGTTGGTGAGCTCAGCCACCCGCACTCAGTCAACGGCGCAGATTTTGCTCAAAGCATTTGAAAGCAGCACCATTGATTTGCTGATCTCGGATGATCTTTATCTGGCCGATGTGGTGTCTTTAGAGCGGTTGGTGAATGACACTAGCGACCAAGTCAACACACTCATGATCGTGGGGCACAACCCAGGGCTTTCGGAGTTGGCGTATCAATTTGACCATGCTGTTGGTGGGCTGCGTCCGGCGCAAATGCTGTGGGTGCAATTCGACATTGAGCATTGGCGTGAGGCTGAGTACGCCCGCGTTTCAAGCACGCGTCTGGTCTAGCTAACCAGACCTTGGTTCGCGACTCAGGCGGGCGCCAGCCAAGAAAAAGGCCGGCAACATGTTGCCGGCCCAGACAGACTCCCTTGCAGCGCTTGGGGATTAATCCGCAAACGGTGTGGGACGTGGGGTTGCGTCGGACGATGCTGGCAAGATCGGCAACACGATACGTGGCTGATCACCCGTGAGCGTCTTCAAGAAGGCCACGATGGCAGCATTCTCTTCAGGCGTGAACTGCTTACCCAACTGCAGACGACCCATGATGTCCACCGCTTCGACCAGGGTGTCAGCGCCACCATCATGGAAGTAGGGGTAGGTCAACTCAACGTTACGCAGTGTCGGCACTTTAAAGTTAAAGCGGTCGGCGTCTTTGCCCGTCACAGCTGAGCGGCCTTCGGCAGCCGCTGTTGTATGGTAAGGCTCAACCAGACCCATTTTCTGGAAGGAGTTGCCGCCCAGTGCTGCACCATTGTGGCAAGCCACACAACCGCTGGTCTTAAACAGTTCCCAACCACGCAGTTCGGTCGGTGTCATGGCGTCATCGTCACCAGCCAACCATTTGTCAAACTTGGCGTTGGGGGTCACCAGGGTTTCTTCAAATGCGGCAATCGCGTCAGTCACCATGTCGATGTTGATTTTGTCAGTGCCAAATGCCTTGCGGAATTCAAGGGTGTAGCCTGGAACTGATTGCAGCATCTCAACGGCCAACTCGTGGGTAAATGCCATCTCACCGGGGTTGGCGATCGGACCACCGGCCTGTTCTTTCAAGTCAGCAGCGCGCCCATCCCAGAACTGAGCAACGTTTAAGCTCGAGTTCAGCACGGTCGGCGAATTGATTGGACCTTCTTGCCATTTGTCACCAATCGAGGTTTTCAGGTTATCTGAACCGCCACGCGACAGGTTATGACAGGAGTTGCAAGAAATGAATCCGGACTTCGACAGGCGTGGCTCAAAAAATAGCATGGCACCCAATTTCACCAATTGGGGGTCAGAAACCTTGGCCGGCTGAATCGGTTGAACGGGCTCTTGACGCACGGAGATGATTTCTTCGTAAGCCATCGAAACACCGGAGACGGAAACAGCAGCAGTAGCGAACAGAGCAGCGGATAGAGTTTTTAATTTCATGAATAACCTCACTTGATATGCCGGTCTCGTTGCGGCAAATACAAGTTAACAAAGGCACACGACATATAGGGTTAACGAGTAATCGATTATTTGATGTCCGTCAAAAAACTACTCGAACCTAATGCGCATTGTGGTCCAGGCGCTTCACGTCAATTAATCTAAATCAAACGGCGCCCATCGTAAGGCGCCGTTTGAGGTTTTCATTGTCGTCATCAGGCACACCAAAATGGATTGGTGTGCCTTGGTGTTTATGACTTACTGCTGACCTTGCGTCATGCCGTGTCCACCGTGGCCCCCATGTCCACCGCTGCCGCCATGACTGTGGCCCTGCATATCGGAACCACCCATGTAGGTGGGTGATTTAACCGTGAACTTAACTTCTGTGGTCTGTTCACCAGAAAAGTTCAGCATGACCGGTATGGATTCCCCTTCTTGAAAAGGCTGTGTCAGGCCAATAAACATGACGTGGTAGCCACCGGGTTGCAGTGTGACTGAACCGTTGGCCGGAATGGGTATCTCTTTGACTTCACGCATTTTGGCAACACCACCTTCACGCACGATGGTGTGCAATTCAATACGCTGAGCACGGTTGCTGTTTGCAGAGACAAGTGCGCCAGCCTGACTGCTTTTGTTGTCGATGACCAGGTAGCCGGCCCCGTTCTTTTGTCCGGGCACAGAGCCGCGAATCCATGGGTCATCGAATGTCAGGGCAGCGACATCTGTCTGGGCAAAGGCCGCGGTATTGAATAGCCCGAGCGCAGCTGTCAATAAAATGATGGCAGATCGTTTCATGGTGATGTGTTCCTTTTGTTCTGATCGAGTTCCAAGGCTGTTCGGTTCTAAAAAGAGATGGCAGCCAAAGGTTGATGAAGTACAGACAAGCAATCGTTTGATCAGCCTAAGGGCGGCGCTCTAGGTGAGGCGTTGGGATCAAGCACAAAGGTTGCACCGACAAGTTGGGCGATCTGATGGCGTGGTATCTCACCCGCTTGCATGGGCCTAGGTAGCAACGTGTCTTGCAACCCGAAGCGCAGTTGGTGCGGCGATACGGTGCACAGTGTGCAGGTGCCTGTCGCTAAGCGATTGTCAGTCTTGTCGTCTTGTGTGACGCCTTCTGGTGTCGAGATCAAATAAGTAATGCCGGTGCTGGTGCAAACAGGCATACGAACATCGGTATCGCCTCGTTCGGCGGCAAGCCAAGTGCTGGTGCCCAGCGCAAACTGCCCAAGCAGCAGCGACAGCAACACAAGCCAGTGAACCAATAGCCTTTTGGAGGTGTGACGGCGGTTTAGTGACATGGAACCATTGTATACAAGGGTCAACAGATCGGGCGCAGGGCGAGCCACTGCCCAATGAGTTGACCCAAAGAACCGCTTTGTTGCTGCGACGCCTGACCAAAGCGGTTAGTTTCGCCGGTTCATCTCGAATAGCGTGTATCGACCGAATTTTTCTAGCTCGGTCATGCGGGCTAACAATGATGGGGGTATTGAGCGCAGTTGCGTGTTGTATAGCGCGATAAAAACCGGCTCTGCGCTATCAGCAAGCTGCTCGATCTCGGGGATGTCTTTTAGTAAACGCGCTTGGCCTGCGGTGTAAAACTTGGTTGACTGTGGAAACCAGAGATAGAAATACAGCGGTTCATTTGCCTGCGCTTGGCTCGTCCACGATTGGATCAGCGCGAGGCTGGAGATTTTTTTGTGCTCATCGGTGAATTGAACATAAGCAACGGCCGCGATACTGAGCGCTGCGGTAAAAATCACGCCACCGATGAGTGTTTTGCGGATGGGTGCGTCAGCCTGACGTTGCGCTAGCCAGACTGCGATGAGGCCCGCGATCGGTGCGACAGAGGGCAGCACGTAGGCAATGAGCACGTTGCTCGACAAAGAAAAGAACACCAGCGGAAACAAACCCCACAAGGCGAAGTAGACCATCATGTGCTGATGTGTCTTTGTGGGCTTCTCGCGAGGGCTTTTGCGGGTCCACCAGCCAAGCAGTGGAATCAGAATCGTCCACGGCAGCAATCCCACCAGTGCAAATACCCAAATTGTCCCGAGCGGTCGGCCATGGCCTTTGCCATACAGGTCGCCTGCCCAGTCCTTTTGCAGATAACGCTGCCAGTGCTCACCCACGATGAAGTACTCAAGAAAACCTGGCGTTCTGAGTTCGGCGAGCAGGTACCACGGTATCGCAATCGCTAGCATCAGCAAGGTGCCACGCACCCAAGGCAACTCGGTCAACACGGTTTTGATGTTGCGGCTGTAGATCATCCAGAGCCCAATGGGGATCAGACTGATCACTAAAACCAGCGGCCCTTTGGCCAATAAGCCTAGGGCAAGACCAATAAAACCGATGTAGCACTCTTTGTTGCGCTGGCTTTGCTCACCGTTGACCGCTAACCAGAAACCGCGCATGGCCAGGGCGCAGCCCAGCGTTAAGGCTGCATCGGTCATGATCGTGCCGCTTGAGACAAAGAAGACAACGCTGCCGGCGGTCAGGGCCACGGTGTAAGAACCTGCTTTGGCCAGATTGGCGCGCTTGAAAAGGTCGTAGACGATCCACAGGATCAATGCGCCTGCCAGAAAGTGAGGCAAGCGTGCGGCGAATGCGGTTTCACCCAGCCACTGCAGGCTCGCACCTGTCATCCAGATGGATAGGGGGGGCTTCCCCCAAAACGGCACGCCCTTATCGAGCCATGGCGTCACCCAGTCCCCGGTCTCGACGATTCTCCTGCCAATATCGGCATAGCGTCCCTCGGTCGGGTCGGTCAGGGGATAGAGCCCTAAGGACACTAAACGGACGAAGAAGGCAGCAACAACCGTGAAGATAATCAAAATATCAGGAACTCCATGCGCTCAGGTTACCGATTCTAAACGATTGCTCTGCCAAGCAAAGTCGTCCTCGGTCAATAGCGCTACAGAGACTGAACCACGGCCGCTTCAAATTGGCCAGCACGATAGTCTTGCAAGGTTTGCTGAATTTGTTCGCTTGTGTTCATCACAAACGGACCATACTGGGCAATTGGCTCGTTCAGCGGTTTGCCGGCAATCAACAATAATTTAGTGGGCTCGCTAGCGCTGACTTTCAGTGCTTGGCCAAGATTGTCCAAGATGCCCATGTGGCGATCTGGCACGACAGTGCCTCCGACCTGTGCGCTGCCTCGATAGGTATAAATGAAGGCATGATGCCCTTGGGGCAGTGCCTCTTCAAATACGGCACCGGCTCGCAGGTGAATGTCCAGAAACAAGGGTTCGGTGTCTGAGCGTGTCACAGCACCGGCTGTGCCGTGGCTTTCGCCGGCAATCACACGCACACGCACGCCATCATCGGTGGTGTATTCAGGAATTGAGTCTGGGCTAATGTCACGGTAGCTGGGCTTGACCATTTTTTGGGTTGCAGGCAAATTGAGCCAGAGTTGAAACCCTTCCATCAAGCCATGTTCTTGTTCAGGCAGTTCAGAGTGAATCAAGCCGCTGCCTGCAGTCATCCACTGCACGCCACCAGGGCCAAGCAGACCTTCATTGCCCGCGCTGTCACGATGGCGCATGCGACCGGCGATCATGTAGGTGACTGTCTCAAACCCCCGGTGCGGGTGGTCGGGAAAGCCGCCAATGTAGTCATCGGGGTTGTCATTGCGAAATGCGTCGAGCATCAGAAAGGGGTCAAGCCGGCTTTGCAGGTCTTGGGTCAATACACGCGTGAGCTTGACGCCTGCGCCATCGGCTGTCTGAACGCCTTGAACCAGGCGCTCGATTTGTCTGGGTTGTAGGATGGGTTGCATTTGCATCTCTCTGATTGTGTCGAGCGGTTTAATCGTGAGCAGTTAAGCAATCAGGTTTGGGCAGTGATCTTTAAGCACTGATGGCTTCATTCTCTGCAAACAGGGCTTCATTCGCTGCATCAGCCTCGCGCATGGATTTCGCAGCAATCTCGGCACCCACACCCAAGCCTTCAGCATAAATCCATTGCACGTCTGTCATCCGCAAAACCCCAGAATGGTTTGCGTAAAAGGTACTGTTTTGATCAGATGGTCGCCTGTAGTCTTGCGTTTTCTGTTTAGAAAAGCCCGATGGAGAGCCCGCCCGCCAACAAACTGCCGAGTTCGGCGCAAGGCCTTAATTGTGATTCTGACAGAACTTTGGGGGCGAGGATGCGATTTGGTGTTTGCGCCGCCACATTGACGATGACTGGTTCAGCCACAGATTTCAGTCGCCAGCCTGTGGCGATACGTTCGATTTGCTTGGCAGCACCAACACCATCGCTACCGGCACACACCATGATGGCGTAGGGATACCCATCAATTTCCCCCAATGCGTCGTAATAAGTTCGATCAAAAAAATCTTTCACCATGCCGCTCATGGCGCCGAGGTATTCAGGAGTCGCGAAAACATAGGCATTGGCGGTTAGCACATCCTCAGCGCGGGTCTCTTGTGCTCGTTTGACGATGACATCGATACCTGGTTCAGACCGGGCGGCGGCACAGGCATCAATCATCTGTTGTGTGCCGCCTGTGATGGAGTGGTAGACAAGCAATAGTGACGGCATTGGGTTGGAAAAGTACAGTGGCGTAATTGATCACTGTAACCGAATGAGTCTGCGGTGATTGACCCGTGACCATCTTCGGGCGGCATATGATTTGTTTGGGATTTCACGGGTGCTGCCGCCTAAGTCCTATTGAGACCCTCGCCACATCCCTCGATAATGTCAGGTTACATGTATTGAAGCTGCAGCAATCGAATCCGATTTTGGTTGAGGGTGCAAACCGTACTGTTGAACCTATGTTGGTGCTGCGCCGCACCAATCAGGGTTTGTGTTCACAAGGACAGTGCATCAAAGCGCTGCATACGACCCGGCTAGAGGCCCTCTTTAGTCGGGTTTTTACGTGTAATGAAACTGGCACAATTCCTGCTTAAGCCCTCCTGTGGCTAGGTTTGTATGGCCCACACGCGGATCGACCGATCTCGTGTTGAACCTTTTGCAGGAACTCATCGTGAACACCAAACGCTTGTTTTCGTATCTTGTGGCGGCTCCACTGCTCGCCATTTCCGTTAACGCAGCCGCCGAGGGTACTGATCTCGGGCATGGCTTTAATCTGTCTGGCAACATCACGGTCATCAATGACTACCGTTTCCGTGGGTATACCCAAACCAACTTCAAGCCAGCGGCGCAAGTGGGCATCGATTTGACCCACGAGTCGGGCTTCTATATCGGTAACTGGAACTCCAACGTCGGTTGGACCACGGGCACGTCGCTTGAAATGGATTTCTACGGCGGCTGGAGTGGTGAGGTGCATGGTCTTGGCTTGGATGTGGGTGTGCTTCAGTACGCTTATCCGGGTGCTGACATGGCGGTGTCGCCCAACACATTTGAAATCTACGCAGGGGTTAGTAAAGGCCCGGTTGGGCTCAAGGTTTACTACACACCGACCAATTGGTTTGGCTATGCCGATTCCAAGAACGCCTGGTACTTTGACGGCACAGCCGATATTGACCTAGGCGATGGCTGGTCCATTGGCTTGCATGCGGGTTACCAAATCTTGCAAAACGTTCAGAACGCAGACGGCAATAACGTAAACGGCTACTTCGATTACAAAGCGGGTGTTTCTAAGGATATCAGCGGTTGGGTGTTTAACGTCAGCGTTGTCGGTGCATCGACTGATAACCTGTTCCAAAGCTCACAGCCGCATCCGGCTGGTCGAGTGGGTGCATTAGTCTCGATTGCAAAATCATTCTGAGTACAAGAGAGGCCTGCTGTGGAATCAGCTCAAAGTTGTTGATAGCGTTGAGCTGATATATCCATCTTAGCCAGGCATTTTGGGTGGGAAGATTTTGTACCAAAAACCGTAAACCCAACAAGCCGCGCAAAAAGAGAAAGCCCATTCCAGTGATGAAAAAATCACCAGCGCGATCGTCGGTACCACCCAGAAGCTGTTGCCCATGAAGTAGAGCACGCTTGCCACGGTCGCCGCGATGAACAGAATCTTGTTGGCAAACATCTTGGCGCCGGCATTTTCTTTTTCACCCGCGCGGTTCATGCTTTGCAGCAGCTTGGTCAATCCGCGATGCGAGGGGCACTTGTAATGACCCCAAAAGCCACGAACCAAACCCATGACAGCAAGTACTGGCAAGAGATAGGGGAAGCCAAGTAGCGCGATGGCACAGACCAAAAAGGTGATGAATGCTTCAAGGCGCACAACATTGGCATTGACGGGCGGCACATCAAAACGCAGCATGGTGGGGACTCCAGTGTGATTGCAGGGATTGCGGTTGGTCAATGCCATCATTATATATAAATATAAATTCAAATCAAGTATATTGTTTGGGCAAGTGCTGTGTAGGCAAGTGCTGTGTAGGCAAGTGCTGTGTAGGCAAGTCCTATTGGGGGGTATTTCTTTGGTGGTTGCTGGCTCGGGCGTGTTGCAAGGGTTGGCTTGCGTTGTGAGCTATGCAGGGTCACTCAGCCACGAGGGCTTGTGATGATCAGGACTGGCCTGTCGCCAATTCCAGGCGCCGCCGTGCGTGCGCTAAGACCCCTTCAGTTGCCAGTGTCCACTCCAGGGGGATGCTTGCCAAGGCCAGTGCTTGGACAGTCAGCAGGCGTTGCCAATGCGGTGCACGTGTCTGACCCAAGTCTTCCAGGACCCAGTCGGGCAAGAGGTCAAACGCAGCCTGGGTGACGAGCTTGATAAATGGCCGGTCACGCCGGCGCGAGGGGAAATTTTTGATGAGTTCAATCACCTCGCGCACGCGTTCGTCCACAACCAGTTCGTGGCGATAGGATAGCAACATGTGCTTGGCGCTGATCACGCTGTCTGGTAGGGCAGTGGCTCCGAGTGCGGCGCCAATGCGTTGCATCTCGTCGATGTACTGGTTCTGTAAAAAAAGCGGCAGACTCGGATCACCGTGGATGCAGTAGGCTTTCAGAAAACTCAGGGTCTCGCCCAGATGAACCCAACGCAACAAGTGTGGATCCCTGGCATCGTAGGGTTGCCCGTCTGGGCGCACCCCCTTAACGCGCGCGTGTATCTGGTTGACATGGTCCACGGCGTTCTGTGCCATCTCTTGCCCACCATAGGTGGTGGCAGCGATGAAATAGGCGGTTCGGCCTAGCCGTGCTCTTAAATTCGATCTGAACGTGGAGTGATCCCAAACGCCCGCCAGTGCGCCGGGGTGCATGGCCTGAATCAGAAGCGAAGAAAGGCCACCCACCAGCATGGAAACCAGATGTGCATGCACTTTCCAGGTCATGCTGTCTGGGCCAAACCAGCCTGGGTCGCCCACAGGCTCCAGAAATGCGACTGGCGCACCAGAGGACGAGCCAGTCATGCCGCGAATCTGTTGCGCCAGTGACTGGCGCAACCGTCGCGTAAAGAAGTTGGGATTAGCGTCCGCCACCGACATCGAGAACAGCTCCATGCACATACGAGGCGTGTTCCGAGGCCAGCCAGATGACAGCCTCAGCGATTTCTTCTGGCTCGCCCATGCGTTGCATGGGCACGGCTGTCAAGGCAAGCTCGGCTGCGACCGCCAGACCGCCTCGTCCGTTCTGAATATCCGTGGCAATCAATCCGGGACGAATCGCATTGACACGAATCCCTTGATTGCCGACCTCGTTGGCTAGCGACAAATTAAAGCCGTCCACGGCCGCCTTAGAGGCTGAGTAGGCATTGCCGCCTGGCATCGAACAGAGTCTTGCTGCAGCCGAGGACATGTTGATGATGACACCGCCTTGGCCACCCTGAGCGGTGGACATGCGTTTGACCGCCTCACGGCTGCAGTAATACAGGCTAAACAGGTTGGCTTCAAATGTACGGTGCACTTTGTCTGGCGCCGCATCAAGAATACTGAATGTCTCGAGAATACCGGCATTATTGACGAGCACGTCAACACCACCGAAGGTTTCATCAACCGCTTCGAATAAAGCAACGACTTCGTCGTTGTTCGCCACATTTGCCTTGAATGACTTCGCCTTGCCACCGGCCGCGATGATGCTGTCAACCACAGCCTGGGCAGCCAATTCATTGGTGGCATAATTCACGGCCACCTGGTAACCGTGCTTGGCCGCTAGTTGTGCGGTCGCCGCGCCAATGCCGCGACTGGCACCAGTCACCAGGATGGTTTTGCTGTGAGGTGTTGTTGTCTTTGTTGTTGTCTTTGTTGTTGTCTCTGTTGTTGTCTCTGTTGTTGTCTCTGTTGTTGTCATTTTGGCTTCTCCTGAGCGGTTGGTGCCCTTGCGTCGGGTTTGGCGGTCTTGTTCCTTACCGCCCCATTACCTCTTGATTATCGCTGCCCAGCGATTACAGCTCAGCCTTGGTCAAGTCCCAAAGTAGCTGATAGCTACCGATGCTGACCATGTCCAGGCCCGCATCTGTGAAGCGTGAGTGAGCCAACGCTCGCACTGCCTCAATGTTTGTGCCTTCAACCAGCACGAACCAGTCAGCTGAACCTGGATTGGGTTTGTCGGGTTCGGTGAGTGACCATCACGACAAGCCCCGCCGTTCAGGGCGGGGACAAACGGTCAATAAGGTAGGGTCAATAAGGTCGGTTTTGTTCTTGAATATAGCGCTTGAGTACTTCAATCGAAGCCCCGCCTGTGCTGCTCGCGAAGTAGCTAGGGCTCC
>CAMCOS010000012.1 GCA_945876565.1 Lautropia mirabilis
TGCCACGCATTCGAGGCACGCAATTGGTCGAGACCAGCCTGTGTCAATGGTGCGAACAGTGGCAACAACTGTTGCAGGTTACCCGTCAACGTGCCTGAGGCAACAGGCAAGCCAATGTCACGCCACTGCTGCAGCAACCGGTGGGTGGGTTTTAAGCCCGCTTCGCTAACCCATTGATTTACATGCATTTCCAGCGTCAAAATCAGCGAGAAATGAACGTTACTGTCGAACTTCGGTGATCTACATAAAGGGCATTCAGTGTAAGGGATTAGTTCGTTAAAAACAGGGGTGTTCATTTCGAATTTTGCCTATTGACTATCGCCAAGTATTTCTCTTTAATACTATCCTTTTCCGAATTTGATGGATAACGGCTCAAAAGTTCAAGAATCAAAAACATTGCCAAGTCAGGGCTGGCAAAACACTCGTGAGCAATAATGATTAACTTGCGTAACTGCTCATCGCTCCATTCAGAAGCTGTAAGCGGATCTCGTATATAGACGATGTCAGCTTCTAATAACTGATTGAACGGTATTCGAAAATTATTGTTTCGTATAGTTGGTGATATTGACCAACGCTTGACATCTAAAAAGCAATGCGGCATGAAGCCCTTTGAGCGCATCCATACGTCGACCTCTCCGAACGTGGGCTGAGACTCGTAAAGCCCTACAAAAGAAACTTCCAGTTGAATCGCAACACATTGCTGTAAAACCGATTCCCCATTTTTAAGAACCGTAAGTTCTGCACCCTGAATATCCATCTTTAAAAAGTCTACAAATGGCATACCAGCGATATCATCAAGCCTTCGGGTGTCGAGAGTCTCAGTTTTAATAACATTACCAAACTGTTCAAAGCCATTAAAGAATTTTTGGGCATGCTTTCGTGGAGGAAGCAGAGAGGTCATACCACTAGCCTCAGCAGTTAGATAAACCGTCTGTTTGCTTCCATCAAAAAGAAATACTGGATAGACCGTGACTCTATCACCATATGTTTCTTGGATTTTCAAAACTTGCCGTTTATCACCTTCAAAAGCATGAAGGTGCGCAAGATCTTGTTCAACAAGACTCTTATAGATCGGTACTTCCGCAATGCAAGCTGCCCCAATATCCATGATTTCTAGTCGTGTCTGAAGTCCGACAAGAGATTCGAGTTTAATTATTGGACTTTGCGGCAAAGCACCATCAAACACGGGCTCGATATCACTCATTATTTTTCTAAAATCATGTTGATTGAATCTAATTCAAAAATGTCTACGAGAACTGATTTTACTGTAGCGTTCAAGGTTTACTCCCCGCCCTAAAATATTTGTTATGTTATCTCGCTATGCTTCATCAAGATACTCTAGCGCAATTTCAGGCTTTCCTTGTTGCTTGTAGACAGTCGCAAGCAACTGCAACGCATCAAAGTGGTTGCTCTGCGTTTGTAGGATCCGCTCATACATAATTTTGCGTCATTCACTCGTCCTTCCCGATGTAAGGCTAAACCCTCCTGAAGCCAATTGGCTATATCTGGTAATGGCTCTGACGCTTGCTTTGCAGCTAGGGGTTTGCGAGCTGGGATTCTTGGTTTATTTTTACGAGCCCTCGAATTGATCCGGGAGAAGGTGAGCTTTTTAAAGACGTTCAAGCTTATGCGCTATTGAGCCGATGGCACTCAACTCTTCTTAACAACTCAAGGCTAACGTTCGGTCTCCGTATACAAACACCAACAAACACCGAACGTTAGGCTTCCAAGACCTCAGCTTCCTCACCAAGTCTCTGTAATCTCCTCTAATACTTTTTCCGAACCGAGAAAACACTCTGGGGTCACCATTGGCAACCTCTTGGTGTCAAGTACCCAGACTCATTTAAGTGGTTCGCAATTTGACGGTCAGTCCAACACTCGGATTTCAGTTTCAAGATTGCGTCGACAAGAAACTGTTGGTAAGTACTCAGTGGTCGAAAGTGCAGATTGACTGGACCAATCACAGTTACGCGAGGGTTCTGAGGGTTTTCAGAAGGCCCCTGCGAGAGGGGCCCTAGGTCGTCTACTCCACCGTGACACTTTTTGCTAAGTTTCTGGGTTTGTCGACGTCGGTGCCCCTGCCGCAAGCTGTGTGGTATGCCAATAGCTGCAAGGGCACCGTGTGAAGAATTGGCGAAAGATCACCGTAATGCTCCGGCATGCGGATTACATGCATTCCCTGAGCGGGCTTAATTAGTGTATCAGCGTCGGCAAATACGTAGAGCTCGCCGCCGCGCGCTCTGACTTCTTGCATGTTTGATTTGAGCTTTTCCAATAAAGCATCATTGGGTGCAATGATGACGACTGGCATCTGCTCAGTTACCAAGGCCAATGGGCCGTGCTTAAGCTCCCCGGCGGGATAAGCCTCGGCGTGGATATAACTGATTTCTTTTAGTTTTAGAGCCCCCTCCAACGCGATGGGGTAGTGCATGCCGCGCCCGAGAAATAATGCGTTATCGCAGGCCGCGAACTTCTGTGACCACGCAATGATCTGTGGCTCTAACGCTAATACTGCCGTGATGGCCGCTGGTAGGTGTCTTAAGGCATGGAACTGGCGTGTCTCATCCTCGGCTGGCATTTTTCCCTTGATCTCGGCCAAAGCCAACGCTAGAAGAAATAGTGCGGTCAACTGCGTTGTAAACGCTTTTGTCGACGCAACACCGACTTCCACACCGGCGCGTGTAATAAAGTTTAATTTACAGGCGCGCACCATCGCACTACTGGCAACGTTGCATATGGTTAGGGTTTTTTCCATCCCCAGTGATTGAGCATGTTTAAGTGCGGCCAAGGTGTCAGCCGTCTCGCCAGACTGCGAGATCGTGACCACCAGCGTTGAAGGGCTCGGCACACTGGCTCGATATCGATATTCACTCGCTATTTCTACCGATACAGGTACCTGTGCAATCGACTCGATCCAATACTTTGCGGTCATGCCTGCGTAGTAACTCGTGCCGCAGGCCAGTATGAGCACCCGATCCAGTCGCCTAAAAATATCATAAGCTCCATCGCCAAATAGCTCGGCATTGATACTATTTATGTTATCGAGCGTATCAGCGACAGCGCGCGGTTGCTCAAATATCTCCTTTTGCATAAAGTGCCTGTATGGACCAAGCTCAACAGCAGTCGTATGTGCAACAAGCGGTTTAGACTCTCGCTTGACTTCGCGGCCCTCGCGGTTGTAAATCCAAATTTTATCTGTCTGCAAATCAGCAATGTCGCCGTCCTCCAGATAGATAACTTGTGTTGCTGAACCGGCTAGTGCCAGTGCATCAGACGCAAGAAAGGTTTCGCCGTCGCCAACGCCGATTACCAGCGGTGAGCCTTCACGTGCAACAACAATTCGATGTGGCTCATCTCGACAGAACACCGCGATGGCGTAAGCGCCCTTTAATTGGCCGACTGCTTGTTGAACAGCATGCAACAAGTCGTTGTCATAACAGTCATGTACGAGGTGCGCAATTACCTCCGTATCCGTCTGGCTGTCAAAAACATAGCTTTTCGCTTCTAACTCGGCGCGCAGACTTTCAAAGTTCTCGATGATTCCATTGTGTACCAGCGCCAATCGTGGCTTACCACCGGGCTTACCAGAAACGTGTGGGTGCGCATTATGGGTCTCTGGTGCGCCATGTGTGGCCCACCTGGTGTGAGCAATGGCTGTGTTGCCGGACAGGCCTTCTCGCTGAGCTTGCGCTGCCAGTTCAGCAACTCGCTTCGTGCTCCGAGCGCGTTTGACCTCGCCGTTGTCGTACGTCGCTACGCCACATGAGTCGTAGCCTCGATATTCCAGTCGTTGCAATCCTTCGATCAACAATGGAACAATGTTCCGGCTCGAGACAGCTCCAACGATTCCGCACATAATCTATGCCCTGGGTAGTTTGTTGTGTTGATCTAATTATCTGCAAATCACAATAATTTTTTTCGTTGTTTTTATATGAATTTCGGTTGATTTCGTTACACTGAGATCGAAATGATTTTTTCAATCAACTACTTGTTATTTTTGCATGAAGATTGACCACTTAGATCGTCTTATTCTTGAAGCGCTACAAATTGATGCGGACATCACACACGATGCACTCGGTATACGTTTGCATACATCAGCCGCCACTTGTCAAAGGCGCATCAAGCGACTCAGAAGCATCGGTGCCATAGAGAAGACTGTGGCAGTCGTTAATCCGCAAGCGGTAGGGAAACCTTTGATCGCTGTGGTTGAGGTAACCATGACGGCTCAAACCGACGAGGTCTTGTTAGGCTTTGAGGCCTTGGCAGCGCAGTCCTCGATGGTGCAACAGTGTTATCGAGTAACAACGGGACCGGACTTTATTCTTGTTCTAGCCATGCCAGATATGCAGGCATATCATGCACTTGCGTCGGCGCTGTTTTCAGCGGTCAATGAGGTGCGCAATGTGCGCACTTTCTTCTCTGTATTGCGATCAAAGTTCAGTACCGAAATCCCCATTGGCTCTAGCGTAACTGTGATGCCACCTACTTTGACTATGCGTCCTGAATAAGCGCCGTCTGCCCCATTTTTTCCAACAAGCCGTGAAACTGCTCCCAATCGTGAAAATGTAAGGTCAGCGATCCGGTGCCTTTCTGGCTTGCCTTGATCGCAACCTTTGTGCCGAACTCATCGGCTAGTTTATCTTGCATTCTGAGTAGGTCCTGACTCTGCTTTGGCTTGACATGACGCACCTTTGCTGTAACCGGATGAAGTCCTTTGTTGGCTAGGTGCTCGGCCTCCCGTACCGACAAACCTTTTGCCACAATTAAGTTAGCCGCTTGTATCTGGTCTGCCGCTTCGAGAGATAGAAGCGCACGGGCGTGACCCATATCCAAGGTTCCTTGCATGACCATTTCTTGAACCGCTTGGGCAAGATTTAGTAAGCGCAACAGGTTGCTGGTTGCCGATCTAGAGCGACCAATTGCCAAGGCAATTTGTTCGTGAGTCAGGGCAAACTCATCAAGCAATCTTTTTATGCCCCTTGCTTCTTCCATCGGATTAAGGTCTTCACGCTGGATGTTTTCGATCAACGCCATGATGGCTGCTTGTTCGTCATTCACATCTTTGATAATCACAGGCACTTCTTTGAGTCCAGCCTTTACTGCTGCTCTTAGACGACGCTCTCCTGCGATCACCTCATACAATGCACCGCTTGTGCTGGTGACTTTGCGCACCAACAACGGTTGCATGACACCTTGTTGAGCTATAGATTCCGCCAATGCTGCAATGGCACCATCGTCCATTTTTGTGCGGGGCTGGTACTTGCCTGCACGCAAGTCGTTGACGCTTAAAGCTTGCGGCAAGGCGGGTTGTGATGTCGAGAGATTCTCCAATGTATCTGCATCTGATCCAAGCAATGCGTCTAGTCCCCGACCTAACCCTTTGGCTTTTTTGCTGGTTACCATTGTTCTGATTCCTTTGTTCTTTGTGCCCAAATCAAGTGCTCTCGACGCGCTTGATCAGTTCATCACCAAATTCTAGATAAGCTTTGGCGCCACGCGAAGAGTTGTCGTACACCACGCCGGGTAGACCGTAGCTTGGCGCTTCGGCTAGCCGAACGTTACGCGGGATGAGTGTTGTGAAAACTTTGTCTTTAAAGTGATCTTCAAGTTGTGCAGACACTTGCTGTTGCAGGGTAACTCTCGCGTCATACATCACGCGCAATAGCCCGATTAAGCTCAAATTAGGATTAATGTTCCTATAGACGCGTTTGATGGTGTTTACTAGATCGGACAATCCCTCAAGTGCGAAATACTCACACTGCATTGGGATGATTACCCCATTTGCAGCCGCTAACCCATTCAATGTCAGCAAGGACAACGTTGGCGGGCAATCAATCAGGACGTAATCGTATGCTTTTAGAGAGCCTTTAATTGCCCGCTCTAGCTGTTTCTCACGCTCTGGCATGTCAACCAAATCAATTTCCGCTCCAGAAAGCTCCCGGTTCGAGGGCAAGACGTCATAGCCGCCCTCTGGTGACTGAATGGTTGCATTTTCAAGGCGCACTTCGCCAATCAGCACGTGATAGATATTCACTTCGCGAGCGGACTTATCAATGCCACTACCCATCGTTGCATTACCCTGTGGGTCTAGATCGACCAAAAGTACCTTACGGCCCCGCTGGGCTAGGCTCGCGGCGAGGTTAATCGTCGTTGTCGTCTTACCTACGCCGCCCTTTTGGTTAGCAATACAAAAAACTTTCGGCTTGGCGCCGCTTTCTGATTCACTCATTGTTTTTCCTTCGGAGCCAAGCAACACACCGAGTTGCCTGCATCTCGGGAACGGTTAATTCATCAACTTGATGAACATGCCACTTGCTTTGATTTTTACTAAGTTCCTGGAGTTCAGCCTCGAGTTGTTTGGACTTCATCGCGACTATCACGCCGTCTTTTACGGCGAGACCTTGCGCAAGCTCCACAAAGTTTTGCAATGACGCAAACGCTCGAGAAATTACCAAGTCTGCTTGTATATCCCTGATCCGTTCAACGCGTCCGTGTCTAGCTTCCAAGTTTGCTAGACCCAGGCGATTAGCTATATTTTGTACGAACGAAGTCTTTTTCTGTACTGCATCAACACTTATCACTATGGTCTGCGGCCTAGAAATTGCTAAAACGACAGCTGGCAACCCTGCACCACTGCCGATATCCGCCACAAGACCGAAGCGCAAACTCCGTTGTTTTTCGTAGCGTTCTAAAGCAGGGATAACCGCCAAACAATCGAACACATGCTGCACTAGCATTTCATCTACTGTTTTAACTGCCGTCAGATTGTACGTGCGATTCCACTTCTCTAGCTCAAGCAAATACTCAATTAGCGCCGTTTGTTTGCTTGGACCAAAATCAAGACCAAGATCATCAAGGGCCTGACCAAGCCTTTTTATTAACGTCATTGAGCTGTACTTTTGAAAAGGCGACTGTTGTTGTAACAACATCAGGCTAGGCTTGCAGCCGTTGGTTTGCCATTTTTTTTCTTCAAGCAAATCAAAAGTGTGGCAATTGCAGCGGGTGTGACACCGGATACCCGACTGGCAGCACCGATAGTTGCAGGTCGATTCATTTTTAACTTTTGCCGCACCTCAAACGACAGGCTCTTAATCTGGTCATAGTCCAAGTCTTCCGGAATCTTGTACTCGTCCTGTAGTCTTTGCCGTTGGACATCCTCATGCTGACGTTTAATATAGCCTTCGTACTTTATTTGGATTTCAACTTGCTCAGCCTCTGGCGTAGCGTGTGCCAAGCCCTCGCCGAACAAGCTTCCATGTACATCGCGCAACGAAAGTAGGCTGTCATAGTTAACATTCGGTCTGCGTAGCAGGTCGGCCAAGCAGTACTCTCTTTCAAGCACCTTCCCAAAAGCTCGGTTAGCTTCGTCTGAGCTTATAAGCCTAGGATGTACCCATGTAGAACGTAGCCGTTGTTTCTCTTTTTCTACAGCGTCCCGTTTACGGTTGAATCGGTCCCACCGATCATCTGAGACCAAACCGAGCCCTCTACCCATCTCTGTGAGTCGGATATCGGCATTATCTTCGCGTAAACTTAATCGATATTCCGCTCTAGAAGTGAACATTCGATACGGTTCGGTAACCCCTTTGGTGACTAAGTCATCGACCAGGACCCCTAAATACGAGTCGCCCCTTGATGGAATGAATGTGTCTGTTTCACGTGAAACAGCTGCTGCATTGATACCAGCCAACAGGCCTTGAGCAGCGGCCTCTTCATAGCCTGTGGTTCCGTTGATTTGCCCCGCGAAAAATAGGTTTTCTATCGCTCGTGTTTCTAGCGTCGGCTTTAGCCCTCTTGGATCAAAATAATCATATTCAATAGCGTAACCCGGCCGGACAATGTGAGCATCCTCCAATCCCGGTAAAGACCTAATCAAATCTACCTGCACGTCATAAGGCAGGGATGTTGAAACCCCGTTTGGGTAGAACTCAGATGTGTCTAAGCCTTCGGGTTCTAAAAAAACCTGATGACTATCCTTATCTGCGAAGCGATGGACTTTATCTTCAATGGATGGACAATAACGCGGACCAACACCCTCGATAATTCCGCTGTACATTGGCGAGCGATCTAGACCCGCGCGGATAATGTCATGGGTTTTTTGATTGGTATGGGTTATCCAGCACGGGACCTGCCTAGGATGCATCCCCGCGTTACCCAAATAAGAGAAGACTGGTACTGGATCCAGATCACCAGGCTGTTCAATCAACACTGAGAAGTTGATTGATGCACCGTCTAGCCGCGGCGGTGTACCGGTTTTTAGACGGCCTTGCGGCAAGTTCAATTCTTTCAGACGTGCGGCAAGCGATATGGCTGGCGGATCGCCAGCGCGGCCGGCGGAATAATTTTTCAGGCCAACGTGAATCAAGCCATTCAAAAACGTGCCTGCTGTCAGTACGACCGCCCTCGCTTCAAACCTAATCCCCAGCTGTGTAATGACGCCGCAAATACGATCGCCTTGAACAATAAGATCATCAGCCGCTTGTTGAAAAATTTTTAGATTTGGTTGGCGCTGTAGCATCTCGCGGATGGCTACTTTATAGAGCGTTCTATCGGCCTGTGCCCGGGTGGCTCGAACCGCTGGGCCCTTAGAGCCATTAAGTATTCGGAATTGAATACCGGCCGCGTCGGTAGCCAACGCCATTGCCCCGTCTAATGCATCGATTTCTTTAACCAAATGGCCTTTTCCAATTCCGCCAATCGACGGATTGCAGGACATTTGACCCAAAGTATCGACATTGTGCGTTAGCAGCAAAGTCTTTGCGCCGCGACGCGCCGCTGCCAAGCTGGCTTCTGTGCCAGCATGACCACCGCCGATAACGATGACATCGTAGCTTTCAGCAAACGACATTTCTATTCCCGAAGCAAACAACATTCCTTTGCATTATACGGCGGTTGATCCTATCTGAGTGCATTACTCTCCGTACACGCTGTTTCACGTGAAACAAACATCTTACTACCGAAAAATTAGCGTGTTTCACGTGAAAAACTTAACCCGAGCACCTTGGGCATCGGTAAGAACGACAACTTACGCGCCGCCGAACAGGGCACAAACTAAAACCTAACTAGACATGCGAGATACAAAATTCTCTATCATTGAGCAACACTAACAGAACCACTCAATAGAAGGCCTTGAAAGATGCAATTGATTTCTAAGCTCCCGGATATCGGGACAACCATATTCACAATCATGAGCAAAATGGCGCTCGATCACGATGCTATAAACCTTGGTCAGGGCTTCCCTGACTTCAACGCTGACCCAAAACTTTTACAGCTCGTGAACGACGCCATGTTTGCGGGACATAATCAATATCCATACATGCCAGGCGTAGACTCACTTCGTGCTGCAATCCGGGACAAAGTTAGTAACCTTTACAGACATAACTACAACAAAGACACCGAGATAACGGTGACCAGCGGCGCTACCGAAGCGATCATGGCTGCAGTTTTAGCCACCGTACACACCGGCGACGAAGTAATTGTGATCGAACCAAACTATGACAGTTACGTACCTGCTATTCGCCTAGCTGGCGGTATACCGGTTAGAGTCAGTATGGATCCACCAACATCATTGACCGAAACATTCAAGGTCAATTGGGATCTGGTAGCAAACGCTGTCACCTCAAACACCAGAATGATCATGGTTAATTTTCCACACAATCCAACTGGCGCGGTACTAACCTCAGATGACCTCGATGAGCTAGAAGCGATTGTTGATGGCACCGATGTTCTAATTGTGTCGGATGAGGTTTACGAACACATCATCTTTGCTCCTCAGGGGCATTTGAGCTTGGCAAGTCGTCCAGCGCTCGCCAAACGGTCGTTCGTTATATCGTCGTTCGGAAAGACTACACACACCACTGGTTGGAAGATCGGTTACTGCTGTGCACCGCCAGGACTAACCAAAGAACTAAGAAAAGTTCATCAGTTCATGGTCTTCACAGTGGCGTCACCGTTGCAGCACGCTTTGGCTCATTACACGCGTGACGCGTCAACGTATTTAAATTTGCCGGCTTTCTATCAATCAAAGCGTGATCGATTAGCAACTGGTCTTAAACAGACCCGGTTCAAGCCATATGAGTGCCCCGGCACATTTTTTATGTTGGCTGATTACAGCGCTATATCAGATTTACCTGAAGCAGAGTTCTCCATATGGCTGACCACAGAACATGGTGTAACAGTTATTCCAGTATCGGCTTTCTACGCTAATCCAGATGCGAACGATTCCAACCATCGATTAGTACGGTTTTGTTTCGCAAAGAATGATGACACCTTGGATCGTGCTCTCGAAAGGTTAAAGAAAGTGTAGATCACCATGGCTCAGCTGTTTTATGTTAAGTCTTTTTTACAGTTGATTTGTGCGTCTCTTTTATTGTTAGTAAGTACTTTATATAAAACTGGTAGTGATTAGATACCCTGTGGACAGGTCGAACAAGCTGGAAATTCCTTTATTTTTCCGACAGTTAAAGAAAGAAATGCTTGTGTATAAACCCTGTTTATCTTTCTGGATAGAGTTGGATAACTTTCACGGACTACGAGATTGAGCCACTTATACCCAATTGCTCAACAGGTCATCCACAGGCTTATGAACAGGAATCTAGTACGTTAACTTTGACTTAAAGCAAGTCAGCTTCTTTGCGAATTAAAGAAATATGTTTAATTAAAAAAGGACAACGGTTTAAAAAACAAGTGGCAAGCTCACTTACCGATGCAAAATGAAGAAAAAATGTTTCCAAGTAGATCATCGGCTGATATAGCCCCAGTGATGCTACCCAAGGCTAGATGACTCAGCCGAAGTTCTTCTGCAAGAAGGTCTAGAACGCGATCATCAAGTTCAGCATGTTCGATTGCTATATCCAAGTGGTGTTTGGCAAGTTCTAGGGCTCGGATGTGACGTTGACGACCAAGCCATGGTGAAACCTCACCGAGCTGTCTGCCTGCCTTACTCAAGATGAATGACTTCAGTTTCTCAATGCCTTGAAGGGTCTTAGCGGATATCAAGATATCATCCTTATCCGCATTTAAAGATACGTCATCACCTGCTAACAGATCACTTTTGTTTTTAACCAGTATGATATCTTTACCAACTAGTTCTGATCGGTTACCCCATTGGCTTATCAAAGATACGGGATTTCTAACATCGACGATGTCAAGAATTAGATCGGCTTGTTCGATAGCTTGCCACGTCCGTTCAATACCAATGGCTTCAATTTTATCGGTGGTATGGCGCAACCCAGCTGTATCAGTAATGAGAATAGGAACACCATCAATTTCCAGGGACTCACGTATTCGATCGCGCGTTGTGCCAGGCACATCAGTAACGATAGCGATATCCTGAGAAAAGATAGCGTTTAACAAGCTTGATTTACCAACATTCGGCTCACCAGCCAATACCACTTGTAGGCCATCTTTCAGATAACAACTCTGTGCCGAGATATCTAAAACCTCTTTAAGTTTTGTTTGGACCATGACTAGTTTATGACGAACTTGGTACTTCTCAATAAACTCGATCTCTTCCTCTGGAAAGTCCAGTGTAGCCTCGACCAATACACGTAGATCGGTCAACTGCTGACCAAGGCGAATAACCTCCAACGAAAAAGCACCCGACAGGGAAGCAGCAGCAGCTTTGGCAGCTGCGCTAGAGGTTGCATCAATTAGGTCGGCTACAGCCTCAGCTTGAGCCAGATCCATCTTGTCATTCAAAAAGGCACGCAACGTAAACTCACCAGGTTCGGCCAATCGCAAATCAATTGACTTACCAACGGCGAGGCATCGTTGCAAAAGCAATTGCATGATTGCAGTACCACCATGGCCCTGAAGCTCAAGAACGTCTTCGCCTGTGTACGAATGAGGTGCACAAAAATAGATCACAATCGCCTGATCAATTAGCGATCCATCGTTGTCGTGAATGGGTAGGTAGTGTGCAACCCTTGGCAAAAGCTCAATTCCAGGCACCAGAGCCTGGATAAAGCTCCTTAGACGTTTACCCGATACCCTAACAACGCCTATGCTGCCGCGACCGGACGCAGTCGCGATGGCAGCAATCGGCGCATCATCGGATAGCAAGCTTAGCGATGCGGTTGGCTCGCGGCCTGTGTCATCTTCTGGGTGATGTACCACTGTTGGGCGATAGAGAGAACGTTATTGACGACCCAGTAAAGCACTAGGCCTGCTGGGAAGAAGAACATGAAACCCCCGAATATCAAAGGCATAAGCATCATCACGCGAGCTTGCATAGGATCTGGTGGGGTTGGGTTAAGCTTAATTTGTACAAACATCGTCACCATCATGATGATTGGCAAGATGTATAACGGGTCCCGAGCCGACAAGTCGTCCACCCACATTACCCAAGGCGCACCACGCATCTCAACGCTGGCCAGCAGTACCCAGTAAAGTGAAATGAACACAGGTATCTGAATCACGATTGGTAGACAACCCCCTAACGGGTTAATCTTCTCGTTTCGATACATCTCCATCATTGCTGTGTTGAGCTTTTGGCGATCATCGCCGAATTTCTCTTTCAAGGCCTGCAGTCGAGGTGCAACCTGTTTCATCTTGGCCATAGACCGGTAGCTAGCGGCCGACAACGGATAGAAGACTGCTTTGATGAGAACGGTCAGGGCAACGATCGTCCAACCCCAGTTGCCGAGTAAGTCATGAATCCAGGTCATCAGGATAAACAAGGGCTTGGCAATGATGGTCAACCATCCATAATCGACCACTAAATCAAGGCCTGGTGCCAAAGCCGCCAGTGCATCCTGGTCCTGTGGCCCAACCCACAAGTTGCTTGTAATGGTTGAAACTGCACCAGGTCCGATGTTACCAATGCCCTCTATACTACGAACTGCATATAGATTCTCACCGACTTGAGCCATGTCGTAGTTTCGTTGAACGCCTTGTGGCGGTACCCAAGCAGTTACAAAGTAATGCTGAATCATTGCAAACCAGCCGTTATGGGCCGACTTGATGTAGTTACCATCTTTTTTCGAGATATCTGAGAAAGAGACTTTTTGGAATTTGTCCTGTTCAGAGTACACCGCCGGACCGGTGAAGGTCTGGTAGAAGCTTGATGTATCCTCCGGATCATCTCCGTCCCTAGTAATCTGCAGATAAACAGAAGGCGTAATGGCTGAATCAGTCAAGTTTTCAACATCATGCTGAACACCGATCACATACAAGCCGCGTGAGAACGTGAAGGTCTTGGTTACTTTCACCCCGCCAGACTCACCGACAAACTGAACAACAAGACTATCGCCCTCAAGGGTAGTGCCAGAGCTCACCTTTCTGAAAGGAATCAAATGGGTTGGGTAGTCGGTGCCCAGTGGACCGACCACACCCGTTTGAACGATGTATGTCCGCCCACCGTTTTGCTCCAACAGAACAGTCGGTTGGTTAACATCGCCTTTTGATGGATAGTTGAGCAATTCAGCACGAATTAGCTGTGCACCAGTGAGATCAAACGTCACCTTTAAGACATCTGTCGTGACCTGCACTGTTTCACTAGGTGCCGGGATGGGTGCAGGCGCAGTCGGGCTTTGTGGGTTGGATGCGTTTTGGCTAGGCAGTTGCCCAGCAGGCACCGCACCAGAGTCAGCCTGATTGCCGTTGGCAGATCCTTGTCCACTACCGGTCGAGGCTCCAGTTGTCGGCCTTTCGCCGAACAAGGAGGTGCCAGTTTGATGAACCTGCCAATTGTTCCAAAGCATCAGCAATGAAAACGCAAAAATCATTAGCAGGATTGTGCGACGGATATCCATTCTGACCTGAATTTTAAGTAGTCAAAGAAACACCGCAGTTTAGCCTTAATTGCGGTCACTGTTTATCGCGGGGGCTAGGTGGTACCGGATCGTTGCCACCCGATGCCCAAGGGTGACACCTGCCGACCCGCTTGATCGCAAGCCAGACACCCTTGATAGGGCCATGAGACTGAATGCTCTGAATGGCGTAATGTGAGCAGGTCGGATTGAACCTGCAGTTGGACCCAACCCACGGACTAAGAAAATACTGGTATGCCTGAACCAGCTTAATCAACAGCCAGCTAATCATGATCGACTCGCAGCTGTGCTGATTAAGCGATTTGCCTCGATACGAACCTCCCGCTTGAGCCCACTAAGACTCTGCGAGTGAACGCTAGCCTTTAATCGAAAAACGTAATAGCCAGGAGATAGCGATGCTTGACTCAACCGAAACGCCTCACGCAAAACACGTTTGATGGCGTTGCGTCGAACGGACAGTCGGACCAGTCGTTTGGGAACAACAAAACCAAGCTTGGGTATATCTACGTTTGACAGATCAGTGGGTAAAGCAGAACACCGATGGAAGGTTAAGAGTTCTCCGCGAGCTAAAGGACGCGAGCGCAGCGCAGCCGCAAATTGCTCTGGCGAAAGAAGCCGCGAATCGCGGCTAAACCTTTGGTTTTCAGAGGCCAAGGATGCCCCGATGGTTGACTAAATTTGGGCTGGTCTGTTTTTTTAATGCGAGTCTAACCAAGCTCAGCAGCTCATGCGCCGAGCCAAATTTAATTTTCAGCAAACAGGCTTTAATACCAAACCGCAACACACAGCGCTTTAGACGGCTAAGCGCTTACGGCCTTTGGCACGCCGAGCGTTGATGACTGCGCGACCACCACGCGTTTTCATGCGGACACGAAAGCCGTGAGTGCGTTTACGACGTGTAACTGAAGGTTGATAAGTACGTTTCATGATGTCAAACCCAGGAATATTGGGGAAAGCCCTCTATTTCATCAAATATCTGCACTACAGTCAACTGGTTCGAATGGGTCAAATGCGTTTTTATGGAAGAAGCTGTGGATAAGTACTCTCTCGACAGGGTAAAATAGCCAGAACGAAAAGATACCCCATGGATGAATTCTGGCAATCTTGCTTGGTACAACTTGAGCAAGAGTTACCTCCTCAGCAGTTAAGTGCCTGGATAAGGCCGATCGTTCCGCGTTCATTTGACGCGGAGCATGGTGTGCTGTGCCTGGCGTTACCGAACCGCTTCAAGCTAGATTGGGTCAAGAGAAACTTCCTGCCCCGATTGCAACAGCTCGCAACGGAGTGGCACAAAGTACCCGTCGAGGTCATGCTTGAGTTGACGCCAGGTCAGGCACAAACCGCGCAGCAGCAAACCTCAAGCCTACCCTTGTTGTCAGATCAGGGCTCAAGGCCCGAGCCAAGCGCCCATACAGCATCGGGCTCAGACAATCGGTCCCGCCTCAATGGCACGCTCACGTTTGCAAACTTTGTCACCGGAAAAGCCAACCAGTTAGCCAGAGCCGCGGCGCAGCAAGTCGCGCTAAATCCTGGCACTTCCTACAACCCACTTTTTCTTTATGGTGGCGTTGGTTTAGGCAAAACCCACTTGGTTCACGCAATCGGCAACGCTGTTATCGAGAACAAGAGCAATGCCAGGGTTCGATATGTACACGCGGATCAATATGTGTCGGATGTTGTGAAGGCGTATCAGAAGAAAGCATTTGACGACTTCAAGCGCTACTATCACTCGCTCGACCTTTTGTTAATTGACGATATTCAGTTCATATCCGAAAAAAAACGCACGCAAGAAGAGTTCTTCTACGCGTTTGAAGCGATGGTTGCCCAAGGTAAACAGATCATCATCACCAGCGATACTTATCCGAAAGAGCTTGCTGGCATCGATGATCGCCTTATTTCCAGGTTCGACTCCGGCCTGACGGTGGCAATCGAGCCACCCGAACTAGAAATGCGGGTGGCTATTTTGCTCAAGAAAGCGCAAGCAGAAGGCTTTACTATGCCCGAAGAGGTTGCGTTCTTTATTGCCAAACACTTACGCAGCAATGTCCGAGAGCTAGAGGGTGCGCTACACAAGGTGTTGGCTTACGTCCGTTTTCATGGACGCGACGACATCAATGTCGAAATCTGCCGTGATGCGCTTAAAGACGTGTTGTCTGTTTCCAATGGACAAATCACCGTTGAGAACATCCAGAAAACCGTCGCCGACTTTTACAAGATCAAAGTCGCCGACATGTACTCAAAAAGACGGCCGGCCAACATTGCAGTACCGCGCCAGGTGGCCATGTACCTTGCCAAGGAACTCACACATAAAAGCCTTCCGGAAATAGGAGACTTGTTTGGTGGCCGTGATCACACAACTGTTTTGCATGCCGTGCGCAAAATTGCCGACCTGCGAAGTAAACAAGCTGAACTTAACCATACGCTGCATGTGCTCGAACAAACATTAAAGGGATAATTTCATGCAACTTATCAAAGCAAACCGCGACGCACTTTTGAAGCCACTGACCACAGTTGCAGGTATTGTCGAGCGCCGTCATACGCTGCCAATTCTTGCCAATATCTTGATACGTAAACGCGGCACACGTGTGTCCTTTATAGCAACGGACTTAGAAGTACAAATCACCGCCACCGCTGACTTTGGTGTTGGCCAAGATGATACGGCGGTCACGGTTGCGGCTCGAAAGCTGCTTGATATTTTGCGTGCATTGCCTGACAGCGAAGAAATCACACTATCGCAGAGCACCAACAAACTGACGGTTCAATGTGGGAAAAGTCGCTTTTCTCTGCAGACACTCGCTGCCCAAGAGTTTCCCACACTGGCTGAGCCCGAAGCCGTCGATGTCACCGTCTCTTTGTCACAAAAAACACTAAAGCATTTGTTTGGCATGACGCACTACGCCATGGCACAACAAGATATCCGCTATTACTTAAACGGCACGCTAATGGTCTTCGAGAGCGACACGTTGCGCACGGTGGCAACCGATGGTCATCGCTTGGCACATTGCAGTTGTGCGGCCGATGGCGTGCAAACGCGAACAGAAATTATTGTCCCGCGCAAAACGGTGCTTGAGCTGCAACGCCTCCTGGAAGACAATGATGACACCATTTCTGTCGATGTCGGCGCGGGGCAGATTCGCTTCAGGTTTGAGCAGGTCGAGCTCATTTCCAAGTTAGTAGAAGGGAAATTCCCTGACTACAAGCGTGTTATTCCAACCAATTACACGCGGCATTTCGATGTGTCGCGCGAACACTTGTTGGCAAGTTTGCAGCGGGCCTCTATTCTGAGCACGGACAAATTACGCAGTGTCCGTTTCCAGCTGGCAGACAATACGCTGACTGCTTCGTCTACCAACGCTGAACAAGAAGAAGCTCTCGAACAAATCGAAGTCGACTATCAATTTGAGCCCCTAGACGTTGGATTTAACGTCAGTTACCTACTAGACTTTTTGTCGAGTATTAAGAATGAGACCGTTCGCTGGTCGGTCATGCCTGACGCCAATGCCTCTGCGTTGCTGACACTGCCTGATGACGACTCCTTTCAATACGTTGTTATGCCCATGCGGATCTAAATTAAATGTCTGATACTGAACAAACAAACCAAAGCAGCTACGGCGCTGACTCCATCAAGATGCTCAAGGGCCTTGAGGCCGTGCGCAAGCGCCCAGGCATGTATATCGGTGACACTTCGGATGGCACGGGCTTGCATCACATGGTCTTCGAGGTGGTTGATAACGCCATTGATGAAGCACTGGCGGGTCACTGCGATGACATCGTTGTCACGATACATTCAGACAACTCGATTTCCGTGACAGATAACGGTCGAGGAATCCCAACAGACATTCACAAGGATGATGAGTTTCAGCGCAGCGCCGCTGAAATCGTCATGACCGAGCTACATGCTGGTGGCAAGTTCGACCAAAACTCCTACAAAGTGTCTGGTGGTTTGCACGGGGTTGGCGTTTCTTGTGTGAACGCGTTGTCATCGTGGTTGCGACTGACCGTACGTCGCGATGGCCAAGTGCATCAAATGGAGTTTCGGCGCGGAGAGCGCGTTGCGCCATTGGCAGTCACGGGTAAAACCGAACGCCGTGGAACGGAAGTCCACTTCCTGGCTGACACGGAGATCTTTAACAACGTTGAGTACCACTATGACATTTTATCCAAGCGTTTGCGCGAACTGTCATTTCTGAACAATGGCGTGAAGATTCGGCTCGTTGATCAGCGCCAAGGGAAAGAGGAGGACTTTGCGTTCTCGGGTGGTGTCAAGGGTTTTGTGCAATACATCAATCGCTCTAAAACGGTTTTGCACCCGAATGTCTTTGCGGTTGCTACCGACTCAGCGGCAGGTGGCATACCGGTTGGTGTTGAAGTCGCTATGCAGTGGAACGATGGCTATAGTGAGCAAGTTCTGTGCTTTACCAACAATATTCCGCAGCGTGACGGCGGCACCCACCTGACTGGTTTGCGTGCGGCCATGACGCGCGTAATCAACAAATACATCAGCGACAATGAGCTGGCCAAAAAGGCCAAAGTCGAGACCACGGGTGATGACATGCGCGAAGGCTTGTCATGTGTGTTGTCGGTCAAGGTGCCAGAGCCCAAGTTCAGCAGTCAGACTAAAGACAAGCTTGTTTCGAGCGAAGTACGACCCGCAGTTGAAGAGGCGGTGGCTAAAACTTTCGAAACTTGGCTGCTTGAGCATCCGAACGACGCCAAGTCTCTATGCAGCAAAGTGGTTGAGGCAGCACGAGCGCGCGAAGCAGCCCGAAAAGCACGCGAGATGACCCGGCGCAAAAGCGTTCTTGAGGGTGCTGGCTTGCCAGGCAAGCTCGCTGACTGCCAAGAAAAAGACCCGGCACTGTGCGAGCTGTATATTGTGGAGGGTGACTCGGCCGGTGGTTCAGCCAAGCAGGGTCGCGATCGAAAGTTTCAGGCAATTCTGCCGTTGCGCGGTAAAGTGCTCAATGTGGAAAAAGCGCGCTTTGACAAGCTAATTGCCAGTGAGCAAATTGCGACATTGATTACTGCGCTAGGAACCAGCATCGGACCTGATTTCAATCTGGGAAAATTGCGTTACCACCGTATTATTATCATGACCGACGCAGACGTAGACGGTGCCCATATCCGGACCTTGCTGTTGACTTTGTTGTATCGCCAGATGCCACAACTTGTCGAGCAAGGACATATCTACATTGCCCAGCCGCCACTATATAAGGTCAAGGCAGGCAAAGAAGAGCGATACCTCAAAGACGAAGTTGAAGAGGCGCAGTTTATGTTGCAGCTAGCTTTAAAAGACGCTGAAGTCATCGTTCGGCAAGGGGAGCAGTCAATTCGTGGTGAAGCCTTGGATGAGTTGGCGCGACAGTACTCGTTGGCTGAAGCAGTGGTTGCAAGGCTGTCACGGTTCATGGACGAGGACGCGTTAAATGCCCTTGTGGGTGGTGTTTCACTGAAGGTCGGCACGCTGGATCAAGCTGAGCAAAGTGCAGCTGCATTGTTGTCGCACATACAGAATCCGCTCTTGCCTGGTGTGGTGGCTGTCAAAACACAGATTGATACCAAAACTGAAAAGTACAAGATCATGGTATTGCGCAATCACCATGGCAATATTCGGGCGACGAGTTTTGATGAGGATTTCGTCAACGGTGCCGATTATGCGGTTCTGGTTAAAGCCAGTGAAACGTTTAAGGACTTGATTGGGCCAGGCGCGTTTGTGGCGCGTGGCGAGGGTGATAAGCGCAAAGAGTCTGCCATTGAGACATTTGGGCATGCTTTGAGGTGGTTACGAGGTGAAGCCGAGCGTGGCGTGAGCAAACAGCGCTACAAGGGCCTTGGTGAGATGAACCCCGCTCAGCTTTGGGAAACAACCATGAACCCTGAAGTACGACGTTTGCTACGGGTTCAGATTGAAGATGCGATCGCTGCTGATGAGCTATTCACTACGTTGATGGGTGATCAAGTCGAGCCCAGACGAGACTTTATCGAGACGCACGCGCTACAAGCATCCAATATTGATCTTTAAGCCGCTAGATCGCACGATTAAGCGGCTTGCCGCCTACCTTGCTGTCGTGATCACCAGCCTGAGCTGGTCTCCCACATCACGGGCGCATCCGCTTCTTTGGCTTTTCGCATCATGGCCAAAAGCGGATAGGCCCGTTGCTCAAGTAAAACGACTTCGTTAGCCTTGCGCCCATTGTCATAGTCATCGTCATCGTCGTCACCAGCATCGGGTGGTGGTTGCTCGTTGGCAATGGCGAGCTCAAGCGAATTAATTGCATCACCAAGCTGCTCGGCAGTGAAGACACCGCGTTCAGGCACGGTTGATCCGATCTCTTTACCGGTCGCTTTAAGAACCAGTTTGGCGTGATCTGCCATCATTAAAACGTCGGCATCGACTTTGCTGCTGAATGTAACGAGCATGACTCTCTCCTCGCGCGAAGTTGGCGCCGGCATGTGGGGACGAGCCGGCTAATGACCTGTCTTCAGGCTATCATTAATTTTTTATTTTTTGCATTAAATTTTCATGCTTCCTGCGCAATCGCAAATTCTTGAGCTAGCCCTCACAAAAATCGCCAATGAGTTGGTGCCTGGCGCAGTCCCTCGAGTGGTCTTAGAGCGACCCAAAGTTACCGAGCATGGCGATCTAGCTACCAACCTGGCGATGCAGCTTGCCAAGCCTACAGGCCAGTCCCCCCGCGCACTGGCTCAGCAAATTATGGATGCGCTTGAGAACAACCTTGAGGTAAAGGGCTTGTTGCAGGGCATGGACATTGCCGGCCCCGGATTTATCAATTTCAGGTTTTCTCATCAAGCGTTGGCAGCGGTGTTGAGCGAGGTGGCCCTACACAAAGATGATTTTGGGTATTGGCCAGCATCCGGTGAAAACGTGTTGGTTGAGTTTGTGTCGGCCAATCCGACCGGACCGCTGCATGTGGGTCACGCACGTCAAGCGGCGCTTGGTGATGCCCTATGTCGGCTTTTTCAAGCCAACGGCCAAAACGTCAGTCGGGAGTTTTATTACAACGACGCAGGCAATCAAATCGATAATTTGGCGCGAAGCGTTCAGGCACGAGCCAATGGCGTCGAACCAGACTCCCCTAACTATCCCGAAGATGGCTATAAGGGTGATTACATCGTTGACATTGCGCGCGATTATCTCGCACGCGCAACCGTTCAGGCCAGTGACTCGACACCAGTAACCGCCAAGGGTGACGTCAATGATCTCGATGCTATTCGCCACTTTGCGGTCTCTTACCTCAGGCGTGAGCAGGATTTGGACTTGCAGGCATTTGGGCTGGCTTTTGACAATTACTTTCTTGAAAGCTCTTTGTACACAACAGGCCAAGTTCAAGAAACTGTCCAAAAGTTGATTGCATCGGGTCACACGTATGAAGAAGCTGGGGCGCTCTGGCTTAGAACAACAGAGCTTGGCACGGGCGACGACAAAGACCGGGTGATGCGCAAGCGTGAAGGTGGGTACACGTATTTCGTACCGGATGTCGCCTATCACATCAACAAATGGCAGCGCGACTACCACCAGGCGGTCAATATCCAGGGATCTGACCACCACGGAACGGTAGCGCGTGTGCGAGCCGGTTTGCAGGCACTTAATATCGGTATTCCCAGAGACTATCCTTCGTACATTTTGCACAAGATGGTCAAGGTGATGCGCGGCGCAGAAGAGGTCAAGATTTCCAAGCGCGCGGGCAGTTATGTGACGATGAGGGACTTAATCGATTGGGTAGGCCGTGATGCGGTACGGTTCTTTTTGATACAGCGCCGTGCTGATACAGAGTTTGTTTTTGATGTTGATTTGGCACGGTCTCAAACCGATGAAAACCCGGTTTACTACGTGCAGTATGCCCACGCTCGCATTTGCTCAATTCTCTTGCAGGCTGGCGTTGCGCCTGCAACAATCCACCAGGCTGATCCCGCTAGACTGCTGGCACCGACTGAACTGGCTTTGTTGCGGCGTTTGGCGGAGTTTCCCGGCTTGGTGCGTCAAGCAGCACGAGAGCTGTCGCCACATTTGGTGGCGTTTTGGTTACGTGACTGTGCGTCTAATTTTCATGCATGGTACAACGCCGAAAGAGTGCTTGTGGACGATGAGTCATTAAAGTTGGCGCGTTTGCGTTTGGCTGATGCAACCCGGCAGGTGATTGCAAATGGGCTTGATTTGTTGGGTGTAACTGCACCTGAGAGGATGTAAATAAAACGAATTATGGCCAAACAAAAACGAACTTCTCGAGGCGGCACCTTTTATGGACTGATTGCAGGCGTACTCATTGGCCTGTCGGCAGCTGCAGCAGTCGCCTATTTTGTCATGAACTCACCGATGCCATTTGTTGACAAGGCCAGCCGCTCAGTGGTTGATACCGAACTGAAGCCTGACCAGACGCCGGACCCGAATCAGGGTTTGGTTCCATCAGCAGGATCTCAGCCAGATAGCAAGGATACGCTTGGCGAATTAATCGCTACGTTGCCAGTAGACCCGCAGCAAGGCAAGCCAGCATTGCCTGCATTGTCTCCTAAGGTCGTGTCACCAAAACCCACGCCAGCACCAGCTGCGGCCGATGTCCTGACAGGTGCTTCGTCTGGCACCAATTATTACTTGCAGGTGGGTGCTTTCCGGGTTTTGGAAGATGCGGAGTCGCTTCGAGCCAGAATGTTGCTGCTCGCGCTGCCCGTACAGATTCAGCGAGCAGAGGTCAACGGCATACAAATCAACCGGGTGCGCATCGGTCCGTATGCAAAACTCGATGACATGAACGCTGCCAGGGAGAAGCTTGCGGCCGAGAAAATAACCGCGAACGTTGTCCGTCAATAGCGGTCACACCAAGTGTTGGTTTTAACTAAAGGGTATTAGCCATGTGGAATTTTTTTTTCAAGTTTTTGGGTGCCTCCTTGCTTTGCATTGGCGCGGCAGCCGCACAGGCGCCAGAGAAATTTGTGAACGTTAATCCGCCGCAGCCAACAGAGCCAGGCAAGATTGAGGTACTGGAGTTTTTTGCTTACACCTGCCCGCACTGCGCAGTGCTCGAGCCCTTGGTGACCAAGTGGAAGGCTCAGTTGCCAGCGAATGTTGTTTTCAGTTCAGTGCCGGTGGCATTTAACCAGGCAATGAAACCATTCCAGTATTTTTATTACTCACTAGAAGCGGTGGGGCGTTTAGACCTGCACCCGAAGTTTTTTGCTGCTGTACACCAAGAAAAAAAGCGACTATTCACTGAGGACGCAATGATTGACTGGGCAGTCAGTCAGGGCGTTGATCGAGGGCAGTTCACTGCGGCGATGAAATCATTTGGCGTTAAGTCAAAAGCAACCCGAGCGGACCAGCTGGCTAAGGGTTACGCCATTCAAGGCACCCCATCAATCGCGGTGGGTGGGCGTTATCTGACTTCGCCAACGGAGGCCGGCGGCTACCAAGAGACTCTTGATGTGGCTAGTGAGCTTATCGGTCGGTTTTAAGCCAATTATTGGCCCCAATTATTGGGGTGTTTCAATCCGGATCGGGCAAAACGGCCAAGGCTTGGTCTAAGTCGCTCATTAAATCATCGACGTTTTCCAGGCCAATATGAAGGCGAACTAGCGCTTTTCCTTGTTCGCGCCAGTAGGCGTGATTCTCGAGTGCTTGCGGACTTACCCATTGGACCAGGCTCTCGTAGCCCCCCCAGGAAAAGCCAATTCCAAACAAGGTGAGGCTATCCACAAAGGCTTTGGCTTGATCGGGGCTACAGTTTAGGGACACACTAAGCAAGCCGTTAGCACCCGAGCAGTCCCGTTGCCAGAGCGGGTGACCAGGGTCTTCTGGCCAGGCTGGATCATAAATCCGACTGACTTTGGGGTGTTGTGACAAAAACTGGCTGACGGTTTTGGCTTGCCTTGCATGTTCGCGCAGTCGCACAGCCAAGGTTTTCACGCCGCGCAAAGACAGCCATACATCGTCTGAACTGACGCTGTTGCCCAGGGCGTACTGCATTTGGTGAACTTGCCTGGCCAGGTCATCGCGATTGGTCACCACCGCACCGAGCAACAAATCAGAATGACCGTTGACGTATTTGGTGCCAGCGATGATGGATATGTCTGCCCCGAGCGCAAGTGGTTGGTATATGTAAGTACCCCAGGTGTTATCGATGGCCACGACAATGCCGCGCGCTCTCGCTTGAGCGGCCAACAGCGGCAGATCAAGCATCTCCATGAGCAGGGAGCCGGGTGACTCGAGGTACAACATGCGTGTGTTGGGGCGTATCCGCGTTGCTAGGTCATCATTAGCCGGCGAGAAAAAAGTTGCTTCGATATTTAGGCGCTTCAGCAGAGTTTCGTTCAGGTTGCGCACCGGGCCATAGACATTGTCAGAGATCAGAACGTGGTCGCCAGCTTTAAGCACACTCATAAAAACCAGGTGAATGGATGCCAGGCCAGAGCTGCTGAGAACGCAATAGTTGCCTTGCTCGAGCACATTGAACACTTCTTCTAGCGCCCTGTGTGTTTGCAAGCCGCCAATGCCATACGTGACTGCTCTTTCGCCGCGCATGCGCTTGGCCATGGTTTGTTCAAGCGCAGCAAGGTTCTTGAAACGAACCGTGCTGGTTCGAATTGCAGGCAGGTTAACTGGTGCGCTATTGTCTACTGGATCGAACGGGGCGCTGCCGATGTGTAATAGCTGGGTATCACGATCTTGTTTCATGAGCGAACAAATTGAATAAGTCCATCGTCTAGGACCAGGCGCTTCAGTTTCCCAGCAAAGAATAGGGCATGTAAATGTGCGATTGCCTCTCCCATGGCAAAGGTCATTTGATGCAAATCTAGCTGGCGCTTAAAAAGAACGGGCACAATATCAAACGTTGATTTGGGTGTTTCACAGGCCAACAAAACCTCCTCCAGCCTTTCACGATGGTGTGCATGTTGTTGAGTGATTCGCTCATGCAAGCCAATAAATGGTTTACCGTGTGATGGCAACACCAGCGTGTCTGGCGGCAAACCAGCATACTTGTCTAGTGAGCTTAGGTACAACGGCAAGGGGTTGCCAAGGGGTTCGAGATTATGCACGCTGACATTGGTCGAGATTCGTGGCAGCACCATGTCACCAGAAATTAAAACATTTTTGTCAGCGCAAAAGAACGACAGGTGTTCGGGTGCATGGCCGTAGCCGCTGATGACTGACCAGCAAGAGCCTGCGATTTCGATCGTGTCGCCATCCATGATTCGCACAAACTGCTCGGGCACAGCCGGCACCATGCCTTTGTAATACGAAGATCTAGCGCGGACTTGGTCAAGCGAGTCAGGGTCTCGCATGCCGTGTGCATAAAAATGACGGTAAGCGCCCTCTCCGCCGGCGGCACCACTTTGATCGCCACTAGACCACAGTCGAGCAGTCATGTAGTCCGTCATGCTCATCCAAAGCGGCGCTTGCCAGCGCTGGCACAACCAATGCGCCAAGCCAACGTGATCCGGATGCATGTGCGTCACAATCACCCGTAAGACCGGCAAACTTTGGAGCACATTGTCAAACACGGACTCCCAAAGTGCTTTGACCTCATCTCGGGTGATACCGCAGTCCACAATGGTCCAGCCATCAACGCCATCGATCTTGTCCCGAAGCAGCCAGAGGTTGATATGATCAAGGGCGAAAGGCAAGGGCATTCTGATCCAGTGAACGCCGTGTGCAACTTCCATGCTCAGACCAGGTGCTGGCATGGCGTTGTCTAGCGGGTAGGAAAGCTTATGCTCTTGAGGATTCATTCGGGTTGTCGCGGCTAGAAAATTTGGCTAGTTTCATCATAAGGCCAGAGACAACCAATCGCCAAATAACCGTGGAATGCTGAAGTCTCATGCAAACATCTGACACGCTGGTTGTTGAACCCAAGCGAACCAAGCTTGATCCTGCAGAGGTCGCTCACATGATTCTGGCCGGGTTTGATCGGCACTATGCCCTATTTCGGTATGGTGCTCAGCGAGCCAAATCCCTATTCGAGTCGGGTGATTGGCTAGGCATACAAAAATTGTCGCGCGAGCGCATTGAGTACTATGACCGGCGCGTGCGTGAGTGCTTAGCCAAACTCAACCCGGTGTTGGCCCGTCAGGCAGGTAGTCAAGACGCGGTCATGAGTGCGCAGCAACAGCAGTTCTGGCAGGCAGTTCGACAGAGCTTTGTGTCGCTTTTATCGGATCACCAGCAACCAGAGTGTGCGGAAACCTTCTACAACTCGGTGACTTGCAGGGCCTTGCATCGGGACTATTTCCACAACGATTTTTTGTTTGTACGCCCTGCCGTGGCAACCGACTATCTCGACAGTAAACGCCCGGCCTACCGAGCGTATTACCCCACTCGTCAAGGGCTGCGTCGATCTTTGACACAGATGTTTGCTGATTTTGGCTTGGCTTGCGGTTTTTCTGATTTGCCGCGCGACGTTCGTTTGCTGGCCCGTATGGGGTCGCGCGAACTGGCTCAGCGCGTTCAAAGAACCAGCGGCCATCGTCTTGCCAGTGATTGCCAGTTGCATGTCCTGGGCAGTTTGTTTTTTAGAAATAGTACCGCCTATGTGGTCGGGCGCTTGATTAATGAAGGCACACTGTACCCGTTTGTCATTCCCCTGGTTCGCAATGTTTCAGGGCAAGTGGATGTAGATGCGTTGATTGCTGATGAAGCGGATCTAAGCACTATCTTCAGTTTCACGCGGGCATATTTTTTAGTTGATATGGAAGTTCCAGCAGCCTATGTCGATTTTGTGGCGACGTTGCTGCCTCGCAAAGCCAAGGCTGAGATTTACACCATGGTTGGTCTGCAAAAGCAAGGTAAAACTCTTTTTTATCGGGATTTTTTGCAGCACCTTGCCCACTCGCACGACCAGTTTGATATCGCGCCTGGCATTCCGGGTCTGGTGATGAGTGTGTTTACCTTGCCTTCATACCCATACGTGTTCAAGCTAATCAAGGACAAAATTTCCAAGGATGGCATGACCCCGGCCACTGTTCGCTCCAAGTACCAGATGGTCAAGCTGCATGACCGTATTGGTCGCATGGCTGATACGTGGGAGTATTCCCAGGTCGCGCTGCCTCGGCAGCGGTTTTCTGACGCATTGATTGCGGAGCTTGAGCGTGTGGCGTCCAGCCAGATTGAAACCCAGGGTGATTTATTGGTGCTTAAGCATCTCTACATTGAGCGGCGCATGATTCCGCTGAATCTTTACTTGGTTGATGCCCCCGAGCCGCTTCGCCACAAGGCCATTATCGATTATGGCGATGCCATACGTGAGCTCGCCGCGGCCAATATTTTCCCGGGTGACATGCTGTACAAGAACTTTGGTGTCACTCGCTTGGGCCGGGTTGTTTTTTACGACTACGATGAGATTCAACCCATGACGGAGATGAATTTCCGGGCTATTCCCACGGCCCCGAACGAAGAGGCCGAGATGGCGAGCGAGCCATGGTACGCGGTTGGTCCGAATGATGTATTTCCCGAAGAGTTTGCGACGTTTTTGCTTGGCAAGACTGATATCCGAACCGTGTTTCGCCAGGCACATATGGACCTGTTAACCCCACAGTGGTGGCAAGGTTGCCGCGAGCAAGTTTCTCGAGGGGTGTTTCAAGACCCGCGCCCGTATGGCATCGAACGCCAGCTACGACCCGTGCCGCTCAAACCGGTAGATGAGGTTCGACGGTAACCGCAATACTAAGTCGGTGATATCCGCCGCCACGGATGATTCCACGTAGCGGTGACACGTCACCAAAATCGCGACCTTGCGCCAGAAAGACATGGTCAAGCTCAGGAATGGTTTGATTGGTTGGATCAAGCTCTAACCAGTTGCCTGATACATTTGGGCAATAGACGCTTACCCATGCGTGTGTTGCATCAGCCCCACGCAGTCGGGGCTGACCCTCTGGTGGTTTTGTTAGAAGATAACCACTGACGTATTTGGCCGCTAATCCGAGGGCACGCAGGCAGCCGATCATGATGTGGGCAAAATCCTGGCAAACACCGGTGCGGTCATTAAACGCCACTTCAAGTGGGGTGTGCACCTCAGTTGAGCCGCTTTCGTACTTGAAGTCGTGAAAAATACGCTGGCAAAGATCGTGGCTGGCCAGTCCGATAGGGCGCCCAGGGGTAAATGATGGCAGTGCATATTGCTTGAGCGATTCAAGCCAGGGAATGTAGGGACTAGGCCATACAAACTCAGATGCCTCAACAAAAGGCTGGTCAAGTGAGTACATCATCGAATCCCGCACTACTTCCCACGACGGCGTTTTTGACAGATCGTCGTTGGCATAACGAACGGTTTTTTGTATCGTACTTGTGCAATTAACGTCCAATGCATGATGTGGATGGGTAATCGCGAAAAAAATCCGTTCGTTTCCAAAGGCATCGGTTTGCACTTGAAGCTCATCTGGATTTGGCGTGATGGTCAGCTGATAGTCCAGCACGCTCTGCCAGGGGGTTTTACTCGCACGCAGGTAACCAAGGTGCTGAGAAAAGATGACATCCTGACCGTAGTCATAATGGGTCGAATGTTCGATTCTAAGGCGCGTCATCATGATGTGAACCGTTGTTCAGTGATGTGGGCAAAGAACTGATGGTTTATCTCATCAGAGAGATCCAGCGCAGTTCGAGTCATGTCTTTGACCAGCCTGAGCATGTCCAGTGTCGAGTCTGTCTTGCGATTTAAATCCGCCAGTGTTTTGCAGATTACCGTGCTGTCGGGCAAGTGTGCGATGTGTTTGCCCAGAGCACTGGCGGTGGCATGCAGCGCGCGTGGATTAGTCTGATCCAGAACGATCAGGTCCAGTAAAGGCAGAATCTCTTGTTGGCGTTGGTAGCGTGTCCGATACGTGATGGCGCTATCAAACAGGGTCAACAGCGAGTCGAATCCTTGTTCAGTGTAAACCGCACCCGACTCAAAAAAGTGGGTGACGATCTGTGACTGATTAATCAGTCGCTCTAGTAAGCGGCCAGCGGCCAGCATGCGCCAGCCAATGTCCTTGGTCATTCGATCGAGTTGGTAGCCAACGAGTGCTGCCAAAGGCAGCTCAACTTGATCAAGAACCCGCATCATGTCGTGTTGCGACTTTTCAGCCAGTAGCAAAGACTTTATCTTGGCCGGGATTTCAACGTGGTCGACTGGCAGGCGATCGCGCACCGAGCGCATGGCATTTAGCATGGCCTGCACAACATCCATCAGACCGCCGCCGCCAGATTGCTGCAAACGGGCAATCACCATCTGACCAAACGCTTCTGGAGCGTCAGACATGGAGGGACTGTCGAATGTAACCAGGCTTTGTGTGCGGCCGAGATACGTCATGGCATCGTTTAGTGTGGTCAGGCTGGCAACGCGGTTGGTTGACAACAGCATCAGCGTTTCGCGAGCCAAGCGCACCATGGCTTCTGCACGTTCGGTGTAGCGACCGAGCCAGAACAAATTCTCGGCAGAGCGACTTGACACCAGCTCCTGGTCTGTCTGCCAATGCGGGGCGGTTGTCTGACCTGGCAACATCGAAAATCTGTCAACTTCCGTGTCAGACATCACCCACGTATCCAGCGTGGTACCCCCACTGCGAATGGAGACAATGTGCGGATCTAGCGCGGCCACACGGGCCATGCCGCCAGGCATGACATGCCACTGATTGTCTGGTCCAATTAATGCGTAGAAACGCATCATGGCTGTGCGCGGCTCGATGCCATGTCCGTTAAAGGTCGGCACCTGTGAGAACGGCAAGTAGGTCTGCGTGGTGTAGATGTCAGGCTGTCGTTCTATGCGGGCACGCCACTGGTTTCTGGCATCTTCATCGAGTAGGCTACCAATGACAGGCTCAAAGTTGGTGGATTTCTGGTTGGCAAACGTTGGTTTAATCACCTGCGTTTGCAGGCGTGGGCTGACATCTTTCCATGCTGCAGTTTCGCCGCACCACCAAGTGTGTAGTGACGGCATCAGTAACGGCTCACCCAAAAGGTGTTCGCAGATGGCTGGCAAAAACCCCTGTACGGCGGGAGACTCCAGAAAGCCCGTGCCCAGCGCATTGGCCATGACGACTTTCCCCGCTCGAACCGATTGGAGCAGGCCGGGAATGCCCAGGGCGGAATCGGCACGCAACTCCAGGGGATCACAGAAGTCGTCATCGAGCCGTCGCATCAAGCCATGTATGCGCTGCAAGCCTTGCACGGTCTTCAGAAACACCTCATTGTTGCGAATGGTCAGGTCTGGACCTTCGACCAGCGGTATACCAAGGTAACGCGCCAGATAGGCGTGTTCGAAATAGGTTTCGCTATATGGACCCGGGGTTAGAAACGCGAACTTCGCGGCGCCCTGGGCAAGCGGCTGAGCTTGTGTTTCCAGGGCGGCCAGTAAACGACGGTAACTGGTTGCCAAGTGCTGAACGCGCATCTCCCGATAGGCTTGCGGGAACAATCGGGAAATGATCAATCTGTTTTCGAGCACGTAACCAAGCCCGGAGGGCGATTGCGTGCGTTGGCCAATGACCCACCAGCGCCCTTGTTCGTCACGCGCCACATCAAAAGCGATGACATACAAATAGTTGTTGCCCGGTACAGTGACGTTGCGCATGGCATGCAGGTAACCGGGGTTACCAAGCACCAACGCACTTGGCAAATAGGCCGCGGCGAGCAAGTCGCCCTGATGGTACACATCGTAAACGATCTGGTTCAAGAGCCTAGCGCGCTGAGCCAATGACGTCTGGATCAGGTGCCAGTCTTCCGGGTCAATCACCATGGGCAAGGGATTTAGCGACCACGGTCTGACTTGGTCTTGCCGATCAGTAAAGACATTGTAGGTAATGCCGTTTTGCGCGATGACGTGCTTTACGGTGTTCGCGTAGTCGGCCAGGCGATCAATGCTTTCACGTCCAAGCTGTGCAAATAGTGATTGCCATGGTGCTCGCAGCTCAGTGGCTGATTGACGCATTTCATCGAAATGGTGAGGTTTTGCTGTTGGAATGCGTTGAGCCAACGAAGATAGCCAGTTGCTTTGTTCACTGGTTTGGCGCAGTTCGGTGCTGCTTTTTGACTCGACAGGTAGACTCATGAATCAGCCGGGCTCGGTTAGTCTTTAAGATTGGCAAAGTTTATCGGCAAACTGAACTGCGAAAAATACGCGCCGCTCCAAATAAGTGCGTAATGCCCCAAATAAGTGAAATCCTGATGCCTTTTAAATGGTGATGCATCATGGCGTAGCAGTCATGAGCAATTCGCGTGCCAACCATTGCCCTGATCGCCCATGTGGCACAAAATTTGCTCAGCTAGTTGGTGTTTCATTTTTAATCATGGGCTTTGGCAAGCCAACTCATTCTTTGGGTCAGAGGGCAATGATAGTGAATCACCTAAAACTACCTTTGTACGACGAAATGCTTTCGAGCGGTGCTTTGGCTGCAGAACCCGGAGATTATCGAAATGGTGTGGTGCGCGAGCATTACCGCCAAGTGCAGCAGTGGCTCGGGGGACAAACTACCCAGGCTTTGCAGGCACGCCACGAGGAGGCAGAGTTAATTTTTCGGCGGGTAGGCATTACCTTTGCTGTATATGGTGATGATAATGGCACCGAGAGAACCATCCCATTTGACATTGTCCCGCGAATTTTCCCAGAGCATGAATGGAGTAAATTGCAACGCGGCTTGATCCAGCGCGTTCAGGCGCTGAACTGCTTTTTGCAGGATGTCTATCATGATCAAAAAATTTTGAAGGCTGGCGTCATACCGGCTAAACAGGTGTTGGGCAACAGTCAGTATCGTTTGGCCATGTCGGGCGTGAAAGTTCCGCTAGATGTTTATGCACATATTGCTGGCATTGATCTTGTGCGCGCCAATCACGGTGAATACGAGGGCGAATTCTTTGTTTTAGAAGATAACCTTCGGGTCCCTTCGGGTGTCTCCTACATGATTGAAAACCGCAAAATGATGATGCGGCTCTTCCCTCACCTGTTTAGCAACCATCGGATTGAGCCTGTCGAGCACTATCCCGATTTGTTATTGAATGCATTGCAGCAGGTTGCCCCGCCAACGCAGCACTACAGCAACGTGGTTGTCTTAACACCTGGCATGTACAACTCGGCCTACTTTGAACATGCCTTTTTGGCTCAGCAAATGGGCGTCGAGCTAGTAGAGGGGCAGGATCTGTTTGTCGATGATGACGATGTTGTTTATTTGCGTACCACGCAAGGTCCGCGGCAAGTCGATGTCATTTATCGACGGGTTGATGATGACTTTCTTGATCCCGACGTCTTCAGAGCAGACTCGGTGCTGGGCCCGCCCGGTTTAATGCGAGCCTATCGTGCTGGCAATGTGGTGATCTGCAATGCGGTAGGCACAGGTGTTGCCGATGACAAGTCAATCTATCCGTATGTGCCGGAAATGATCCGATACTACATGGCAGAAGAGCCGATCTTGAATAATGTCCCGACCTATGTCTGTCGGCGGCCTGTTGAATTGTCCTATGTGCTGGCTAACTTGGAGCAGCTCGTGGTCAAAGAGGTTCACGGTGCAGGTGGCTATGGCATGCTCATTGGCCCGGCCGCGACCAGGGCAGAAATTGAAAGTTTTCGCTTACAGCTTGTTAACAAGCCAGAGAACTACATCGCCCAGCCAACTTTGTCGCTGTCGACCTGTCCAACTTTCGTAGGTTCTGGCATTGCACCGCGCCACATTGACCTGCGACCATTTGTTTTGTCGGGCAAGGACGTTCGCATGGTGCCGGGTGGTTTGACGCGCGTGGCTCTTAAAGAGGGCTCGCTGGTGGTCAACTCATCGCAAGGGGGTGGCACCAAAGACACGTGGGTATTGCAGTCTATTGGGGGGCGTTAGCCATGTTGTCTCGCACCGCTGATCATTTGTACTGGATGTCACGCTACACCGAACGTGCCGAAAACACGGCGCGCATGCTGGAAGTTAACTGGCAAATGTCTCTGCTACCGCAGTCTGAACAGGCGGCACGTGCGGCGTGGCGGGCCATGCTTGAGATTTCGGAGTTAACAGAGGTCTTTGACCGCAAATACGATGCAGTCACGCCCGCGAATGTGCTTGCATACATGACGCAGGACATGGATAACCCATCATCTATCATGAGCTGCCTGCGAGCAGCGCGCGAGAACGCCAGAGCCGTTCGAGGCGCCATGACAACTGATTTGTGGGAAACGGTGAACACCACCTGGCTTGATGCCCAGCGACAAGTTGGTCAGGGGTTGCTCAAGATCGCGCCGATGGACTTTTTCGAGTGGGTCAAGTTGCGCTCAAATCAGTCACGCGGTGTGCACATTGGAACCATGATGCGAGATGAGGCGTTTTATTTCATCACGCTTGGGATATTTATCGAGCGTGCTGATAACGTTGCCCGCTTGCTCGATGTGAAGTTTTTAGCAGCCTCACAATACATGGGGCAAGAGCTCGAGCACATTGAGGACTTTTACTACTGGGCTGCGATTCTGCGTTCGCTTTCTGCTTTTGAGAACTATCGGATGATGTACCGCAATGCGATTACGCCGCAGCGCGTTGCTGACTTGATGATACTGAGCCGACGCAACCCCCGTTCGCTGGTAGCCTGTCTTGAGCAAGTGGTTGAGTTACTGACACGAGTGCGCAATGCCTCTTCTGGCCGCACAGAGCACGATGCGCGTGCAATGCTCGCTGGCCTTCGTGATATTGAGATTCAAGAGATCTTCGAACGAGGTATGCACGAATATCTCAGTGATTTTCTTGCCAATATCAATCAATTGGCTGTCGACATTAGCGGGCATTTTCTGGTGCCATTAAGGCCGGTACCCGCGCAAGATAGCGCCTAAAAGGCGCCGCCGGTTTTTCGGGGTTTGCAAGCCCTTCTGCTCCGTACCTTGTATCCGAAGCTTCTACAATCGGTGCATGAGAAAATTTGAGAATGTTTGGTGTTACGAGACGGTTCGATTGCGTGAGCTCGAGACGCTGGCCTTAGACGATCGTCAAGCCAATGAGCTAGCTAGCCAGGCTAGTGCGGATAATCAGACACAGTTGTTTGCGCGTGCACGCGAATTGTCGAGCGTCAACAGGCTAGATCAGGCCCGCCAAAAAGTTCGCCATATGCTTGGTCTTGGGGTGATGTTGGTTTGGGCACTCAGTTTCCTGGCAGGCATCACTGCTGGCTTGGCCAGTCTAGGCGATAACACCGCACCGGTTAATGTGATTTGGGCGTTGGGGTCGCTTCTATTGGTGCCTTCGATCGCTTTGTTATTGTGGCTGGCGATGTTTGGCATGGGGCTTGGCTCAGGCGGTTGGTTAGCGAGCACGCTGGAGTCTATGGTTGGGCGGTTTTTAAATCGCGGCGCAACGACCCAAGCCTGGCAGTCGTGGTTACGTCTGACAGCCCAAGTTAATTCGCAGAAATGGTGGCTAGCTTTACTGACGCATGGCATTTGGTTTTGGCTGGTCACAGGCATGGTGCTGGCGTTGCTGGTGGCATTTAGTTTGCGGCATTACACCTTTGTTTGGCAGACCACCTGGCTGCCTGAAGCGGTGTTTGTGCACCTCGCCCAAGCCGTTGGCGCACTGCCTGCCAAGCTTGGTTTTCTGACGCCCAACGCAGAAGCGATACGCGCGAGCGGCAATGTAGCCCTTGATCAAACGGCTGTCAGGCTTGCTTGGGCCAATTGGCTGGTGGGCGCTTTGCTGGTCTTTGGCTGGTTTCCCCGACTGTTGTTGCTCTTCATGAGTGTGCTGGTTTTGCGCGCGCGATACGCGAAGTGTCGGATTGATGTAGATGACGCGTATGCACGCAGTATCCGGCACAAGCTAGACCGTTTGTTGAATCAATCGCAAGTGGATGCGCCGCCCGGCCCGTCTGAACAATGGCCTCAGATGGTTGGTATTGAGCCGGCTGCGGCATTGACGGGGTCAGTGGTGGTGGTTCTCGAAACCGATCTGCCTGCCGAGTTGCATGCCTGGCTGCCGATGGATAGTGTTGTGTTGCCGCCGGTGGATGATCGCGAGTCGCGTGAGCGGAGCACTGAACGATTGCAAGCGCTTAAGCCAAGCAGGCTATTGGTGCTTGTTGATGCGAGACAAACGCCCGATCGTGGCATGATTCGGGCATTGCTGGCATTAGGTGCCTGCGCGGTGCAGACCCGGGTGTCGCTATTGAATGCGATTGACAATCGGGCACGATGCCAATTGTGGATCACGCGGCTAGCGAAGATTGGCTTACCAGCCCCTCATAAAGATACTGACGTTGAGCTTGACTGGCTCAAAGGCGGTCGATGATGCAAGCCAACCAATCGCCGATACGCGTGGCCGTGGTTGGGCACACCAACACCGGTAAAACGTCATTGTTGCGCACGCTAACCCGCGACCGCTCATTTGGCGAGGTCGACGATGCACCAGGGACTACCAGGCAGGTGCGTAGCGCCCCAGTTTCGCTGAATCAGACAGTGGTACTGGTCTGGTATGACACGCCAGGTCTGGAGGACAGCGTCGCGTTGCGGGACTGGGTCGACGGATTAAGCGTGCCCGGCAAACGTCTCGATGGCCCAGATCGCATCACCGCATTTCTGTCTGACGTCGGCGCTGAACGCGAGTTTGAGCAGGAACACCGGGTGCTGGCTCAGGTGATGCGAAGCGATGCGATGCTTTACGTGGTTGACGTACGCGACCCTGTTCTGGCTAAACACCGGGATGAAATTTATTTATTGCAGTCTTGCGCGATTCCGGTGTTGCCGGTGTTGAACTTTGTGGCTAGTCCGGATGCAAACCCACAGCCTTGGATTGCTGCATTTGCGCGGCATGGCATGCACATCCATGCTTCGTTTGACAGCATCAGTCCGCCTATCCATGGTCTGCAGTGCATGTATGAGACGCTGGGGCAACTGCTTGGTCAGTACCGCGCTCTCATGCAGTCTTTGGCGACTCAGTCTGGCCTTGATCGTCGTGCTCGAGTCATTGGCGCTGCTGATCTCTTGGCAGATTTGTGCCTGGCGGTAGTCAATGAACATACCTCGGTCAAGAATGACCCGGTACTAGTTAGGCAAGCCATTGTCGAGCAACAACAGCACGTGCGTCAATTAGAGAAGTCCTTTGTTGTCAACTTGCTGCGGCTCTATCAGTTTGATGATGAGGACTATCTGCCACCGACTCAGGGTTGGGCCTTTGGGCAGTGGCAGGCGGACTTATTCTCCACGGCCACCTGGGCTGAGTTGGGTGTTGATATTGGTAAGGGCGCCGCGGTGGGGGCCATGGCGGGTGCCGCGGTGGATGTACTGAGTGCGGGCTTATCGCTAGGCACGGGCGCGCTGATCGGGGCGGCAGCCGGTACTGCTTGGCAGGGATTCGATCGTTGGGGTAAGGACATCAAGGCAACCGTGTTTGGTGAGCAAGACATCGCAGTCAGCGATGCAGTTTTGTTGGCCTTGGCAACGAGGAATGTGCGTTTGGTGGCGGCGCTCGAGCAAAGAGGTCATGCGAGTCAAATGCCGGTTATGCTACACAAGGCCAAGCCAGTAACACCGGAGTTTGACCATGGTGCATTGCTCGCCGCCCTTTGTAATACGAGGCGGCACGGCTTTAAGCAGCAGGTACGCCAGGCGTTTGGTGCAGGTCCAGTGACGCAATGGCGTAAAGAAGAGATCAAGCAGTTGCTGCTTGATGCACAGGCTTTAAAGCCCTTGTCGGTGGATGGGTTACACTAACGCCACGTCAGACTGTTCCAGTCCACCTGGCGCCATAGAACCGATTGCGGTTCGCCGCTTACAACGCAATGCCTGCAAGGCTTTGCTTTCGAGCGTTTCTTCCTGATGCGCACACGATGATTGGAGTCGTTTAACAAAACGACTCGTGTGGCTACGGAGTCATTTCATTGTCTACATCGAATTCTTTTGCCGACCTCCAGTTGGCACAACCCCTTTTGCAAGCAATTAACGAAGAGGGCTATACGCACCCCACCCCCATTCAGGCCAAAGCCATACCGCAGGTCCTGGCAGGCCACGATTTGATGGCTGCAGCCCAGACCGGGACCGGTAAAACCGCTGGCTTTACTCTGCCGATTTTGCAGCAATTGCTGGCTATCGGTCCAGGCAAGCCGCTTGCGGGCCGTCCCAAGGTGCTTATTCTGACGCCAACCCGTGAGCTAGCAGCACAGGTGCAGGAGTCTGTCCGTACCTATGGGCGTCACACCCGCATCACATCCATGGTCATGTTTGGTGGCGTCAACATTAACCCCCAAATTTCCGCATTAAAAAAGCCGGTTGACATTCTGGTGGCTACGCCTGGGCGTTTGCTTGACCACATTTCACAAAAAACGTTGGTTCTATCTGACGTTGAAGTGTTGGTGCTTGATGAAGCCGACCGCATGCTTGACATGGGTTTTATACGCGACATCCGCAAGATTCTTGCCTTGTTGCCGCCCAAACGCCAAAACTTGCTGTTCTCAGCCACGTTCTCTGATGACATCCGGCAGTTGGCTCGAGGCGTTCTGAATAAACCGGTCGAAGTGTCAGTTAGCCCACCCAACACCACCGCGCAGCGAGTTGAGCAGACTGTTCACCTCGTGTCACAGTCAGACAAGCGTGACGTATTGAGCCACATTATCCGTGAGAGTGGTTGGCACCAGGTTTTGGTATTTACGCGCACCAAGCATGGCGCAAATCGTTTGGCTGAAAGGCTCGTCAAGGATGGCTTGCAGGCAGCGGCAATCCATGGCAACAAAAGCCAGGCAGCCCGAACCCGTGCCCTGGAGGGCTTTAAAACTGGCAAGGTCAGTGTCTTGGTGGCAACCGATATTGCTGCCCGAGGTCTCGATATCGACCAGTTGCCCCAAGTGGTGAATTTTGAGCTACCTAATATGCCTGAGGATTACGTCCATCGCATTGGGCGTACCGGCAGGGCTGGTGCCGCGGGCTGCGCTTTGTCACTCGTCGATCATGACGAGATGAAATATCTCAAAGCCATTGAGCGGCTGACCAAGCAAGCGATCGAGCAAAAGCCCGTGCCAACTGGCTGGGTGCGTAGTACCGATGTCGAGCCTGCCCGGCCGCCAAGAGCGCCTCGGCCAGACCGGGCTGGGCCAGGCCATTCGGGTAAACCGCGCGGTGGTGCAACGCCTGGCAATGCCAGCCGTGCACGACGGCCTGCCCGGGCTGCGCCAAATCGGGCAGCCTGAACGTTAAACTACGGCTCTTTTGCGGGTGGCAGGCTGCGCTTGTCGCCTTTGCCAAGAGCCAATTAGTGCAAACCTAATGTCAACACAGTCTATTAAACAAGAAGTGGCCAGACGGCGTACGTTTGCGATCATCTCGCATCCGGACGCCGGTAAAACCACACTCACTGAAAAAATCCTGCTGTTCGCTGGTGCGATTCAGATTGCGGGCAGCGTCAAGGCTCGCAAGGCATCGCGCCATGCGGCCTCTGACTGGATGGAAATCGAAAAGCAACGCGGTATTTCAGTTGCATCATCGGTGATGCAAATGGAATATCAGGACTGTGTCATTAATTTGCTCGATACCCCAGGGCACCAAGATTTTTCTGAAGACACCTATCGTGTTTTGACGGCCGTTGATGCAGCCCTGATGGTGATTGATGCAGCAAATGGCGTTGAGCCGCAGACCATTCGACTGCTAGAGGTCTGCCGAGCGCGCAATACACCGATCATTACCTTTATTAACAAGCTTGACCGTGAGGTTAAGCCCCCTCTTGATCTGATTGAAGAGGTTGAGTCGCATTTGCGCATGGATGTGGTGCCATTTTCTTGGCCAATCGGCATGGGCAAGCAGTTTGGGGGCGTTTTCGATGTTCAGCTTGATCGAATGCGACTGTTTCAATCTGGGCGTGATCGACGGCCAGAAGAGGTAGATCAGTCAATTCAGGGGCTTGATAACCCTTTGCTCGAACAAAAGTTTGGACAAGCCTATCTCCAAGCGCGAGAAGAAATCGAGTTGCTGCAGGCAGCCTCGCCCGCTTTTGACCATCAGGCGTTTCTGGCGGGGCAGCAAACACCGGTTTTTTTTGGTTCGGCGATTAATAACTTCGGCGTGCAAGAAGTGCTTGAAGCGCTGGTGAAATATGCGCCAGCGCCCGGGCCGCGTCAGGCACTTGAGCGCACGGTGCAGCCCGATGAGGGCAAATTTACTGGTGTGGTTTTCAAGGTGCAGGCCAACATGGATCCGGCCCATCGTGATCGCGTCGCATTTGTCCGTGTCAGTTCAGGTCAGTTCACGCGTGGCATGCGCTTGAAAGTTAGTCGCAATCAGAAAGAAATTCGCCCAAACAACGTTGTCTCGTTTTTGTCACAACGGCGTGAATTGGTCGATGAGGCGTTTGCCGGGGACGTGATTGGAATACCAAATCACGGGGTTTTGCACCTTGGCGATGTGCTCACGGAAGGCGAGCTGTTGCACTTCACGGGCTTGCCGTTCTTTGCGCCCGAGCTGTTTCAGGCCGTGGAGGTGAAGGATCCATTGCGTACCAAGCAACTGCGAACTGGACTGACACAGCTTGGCGAGGAGGGTGCCATCCAGGTTTTCAGACCGGTTGCTGCTGGTGCCACGTTGCTACTTGGCGCCGTTGGGCAGTTGCAGTTTGAGGTGGTGATTCATCGCCTTCAAACAGAATATGGCGTGGATGCTCGATTAATGCCCTCCCGGTACACCCTTGCTCGCTGGGTGAGCGCCGAAGATCCCAAGCTGCTGACGAAGTTTTTAGATGCCAACGCAGCGCAGATTGCCTATGATGTAGTCGAGGCACCGGCTTATCTTGCTGGGTCACCCGCGCAGCTAAGAGTAGTCCAGGAGCGTTATCCGGATGTACAGTTCCATACAATGCGTGAGCACGGCGGGCAGGTATTTCAGTAGCTTGGTCTGTTAGGGAATCAATCAAGAATCATGTCGTGGCGTGCTCTGTTCGTATTGGTGGCGTTATTGCTTGCCGTTTCGGCTGCTGCCGGGATTGGGCTAGGCAATTGGCTGGTCGAGCAGTCTCCTTCAGTCTCGGCTGATCCACGCACAGACACCTCGCGCCCGATTGAGATCGTGCTGGATGCCGCTGGCAGGCCCTTGGCTGCTGTTGCGCCTCAGCCGTTGCTAGACGGCTCTCTAGGTCAGCCCAGCGTTGAAATTCAGCCCATGTGGGAAATCCAGGCCATTTCCCTGTTTGAGACCAACCTTGATCCCATGGTGGTTCTTGCCCGAGGTGATGAGTCCTACACCGTCTCAGACATGCTCTCCCAAGCGGGTGCTGGACTTGTGCAAGGTAAAGGTGACGTGGCAACGGTTGATTTGACATCACAAACTCAAACCCCAGTGGAAGTGGCAACGGTCGTAGCAGCGGAACCAGCGGCGGCCCCTGCATGGGATGATCAACTCGCCCAAGCCATTGATGCTTGTCAGCGCGTGGGTTTTTTCTCGCGACCCAGCTGTATTGAAGCAGCGCGCAAGAAGTTCTGCGACCCTAATCGGGCATGGGGACGCCATCCACTGTGCCCATCCACCATATCCGTGGGCAATTGACCCGTCTTTAGCGGCGTGCGACTGCCAACGATTTTCTGAGCGATGCACTCGGGATTCGCATCAACTCTCTGTATTTGGCTACGGTTCTGCGGGCAACCTGAATGCCTTCTTTGTCTAAAAGGCTTGCGACTTGACCGTCGGAGAGAGGCTTGCTGGCATCCTCCTGTTCGATGAGACTGCGGATTTTGGTTTGTACAGCCATCGACGAGGTGCTTTCACCGTTGCCGCTACTGAGCCCCGTTGCAAAAAAACGTTTCAGCTCGACTGTTCCGAGCGGGGTAAGCATGAATTTCTGGTTGGTGGCACGAGAGATGGTGGACTCATGCAAACCGAGCTCAGCTGCTACCTCTCTTAAGGTCAATGGCTTTAAAGCGCCCCAACCCTTTTCAAAAAAAAGTTGTTGGTGAAAGACAATAAACTCAGACACCCGCAAAATCGTTTCAAATCGCTGGTTTATGTTTCGAATGAGCCAGCGTGCCTCTTGCAGTTGACCGTGAAGGGCGGTGTGCTCGCCCGAGCGCGCACTGCCAAGGGCCTGAGCGTAAAGATTGTTTACGCTGAGTTTGGGCAGCGCCGATTCGTTTAAAAATGGTTTGAAGCCGCTCGCGGTTTTACGCACAACCACGTCCGGAATGGCATAGTCTGCGGCTGGCTTGGACCATGGGCTTGCAGGCCTTGGATTCAAGCGCAAGATGCAAGCATGAGCTTGTTGTAAAGTGACCAAATCGCAGCCGACCAAATCTTGTAACTTAGTCAAATTGCCACTAGCCAATATGCCAAGATGATCCTTGCAAACCGCTCTCGCTGCGTTAAGGACCTGTTCATCATGCAGTGCTGGTAAGCAGGCGTAATCCGGCTGGGCAAGCTGCAGCGTTAAACACTCGGACAAATCGCGCGCACCAATGCCAGTTGGATCAAACGATTGCAACAGGCGCAGTGCGGCCAAGAGCTCTTGTTCATCAACCCCGTTGTCAGGTTCGAGCATGGCGCAAATGGCTTCTAACGAGGACTCTAGAAACCCATCATCGTTCAGATCTTCAATCAGCAGGCCCACCAGGGCAGCATCGCGTTGACTCACCCTCGTTGTCCCAAGCTGGCTCAGCAAGTGTTCCCGAAGCGTCAGGCTAGCACCGGTGTCAGGCCGCTCGCCTTGCTCATCGTCGCGATGGTGCTTGGCGCTACTGTAAAGCTCTACTTGCTTGTCTGGTGTTGGCTCAGACGAGATTTCCTGGACCACCGGCTCAAGTTCAGGCAGATCATTGCTGGGTGCTTGCGTCTCGAGCATCGGGTTTTCGTCTAGCGCGCGCTCGATCTCCGCTTGCAAATCAAGGCTAGAGAGCTGAAGCAGTCTGATCGACTGCTGCAAGGCAGGCGTTAATGTCAGGTGCTGACCAAAGCGGATGTCTAAAGTTTGCCTAACCATGCTTACAATATCGCCTATGCATGCTAATGACTCCACCCCGCCTAACAAAACCGATCTTCAGCAGTTGAGCTCGCTGCTGTTTCGCCTATGTCTGCCACGATGGCTCTGGCGAACCGCTGCACTCATGTTGGCAGCGCTGGCCTGGTTATGGTTGGCCAAGCAGATTCTGATCGCCGGCTCCTTAGTCAATTACGAAGGCCTGCATTCCTTGGGAACACAGGTTGTTACGTTTTTGACCCGAATTAACCCGTATTTATGGTGGGCGGTAACCACCATACTAACGTTGATTGTACTTTCGTTGGCGCGTAACTGGCTTAAGGCAAGTGTCAAGCTTGGGCGACAAGCAACCGTGTCGGTGTCCGATATCCAGCGGCTTGCTCAGACAATGAGCCCCGGGGGCGTTGACGTTTTGCTTTGGGTTTGGGATCAGGAGACGGGCCCAGTCACCGTTGGCGACCTGATTGCGGCACGCCAACAGCTCAGAGGTGGTCGAGTGCGCAAATTGGCAACAGCGCGGGCACAGCATCAGGCGCTTCTGATGGCACGTGACGGGCATTTGGATACGAATCAGGCGCGCGATCAAGGTTGACCCAACGGCGAACGGCATCGAATTAGTGGTTTACAAGCTGCAGGCGATGTGCCCGAGTTGCTCAGACTACTTGAAATTGCGACCAAATTTGCGTCAAATCTCGCCCGACCTCTGGTCGACCCCTTGTCAAAGCGCTATTTTTATGTTCAGCTAAGGGCTATGCACTTTACAGCCATTCGCTCACTCGATTTTGCGGGGACCCCAGTCTCCGGTTACTCCGCACGCGCGGCGAATGGCCTCTCAGCTTGCGCAGGCGCGTTCGCTCTACTTCCTCTACTACTACCGATCGGTTGCCGGGCCTAGTGCCTCGTGGCAGTCCGGCAGCCCTTAGCCACATTTGTGAAAGACGCCCAGTCGTCTAACGTTGGCTTTGTTGACCTTCAATGACTGTAATGACCACCTGCAAAGCAGGTTTCAAGAGGTAAAAAAATGCTTGAGAATCCAGCTCACAAATATATTCCTTTCAAGCCATTTGAGCGCGACTTTTCCGAGCGCACATGGCCAACCAAACGCATCACACATCCGCCGATCTGGATGAGTACCGACCTGCGTGATGGTAATCAGTCGCTGATTGAGCCAATGAGCGTTGAGCGCAAGCTAGAGTTTTTTGACATGTTGATCCGCATTGGCCTCAAAGAAATTGAAGTGGGTTTTCCATCGGCATCACAGACGGACTTTGATTTTGTGCGTAAGCTCGTTGATGAAAAGCGCATTCCGGATGATGTCACGATCATTGCTCTGACTCAGGCGCGCCCTGAGTTGATCGAGCGTACCGTCGAAGCGGCAGCAGGCGCAAAGAAGGCGATGATTCACCTATATAACGCTTGCGCCCCTGCATTTCGCAAGATTGTCTTTAACATGACCAAACAAGAGGTGTTGCAAGTTGCTGTCGACGGCACCAAGACGGTCATGGCATGTATGGCAAAACATCCAGAGACAGATTGGCACTACCAATATTCGCCCGAGGTATTTAGCACCACGGAGCCAGAGTTTGTGCTGCAGGTTTGCAATGCCGTCACCGAAGCCTGGAACCCGACGCCAGATAAGAAAATCGTCTTTAACTTGCCTGCTACGATTGAGGCCACCACGCCCAATATGTATGCGGATCAGATCGAGTTCATGCACACCAATCTGAATCGTCGCGACAGCATCATCCTGAGCTTGCACCCGCACAATGATCGCGGCACTGCAGTGGCAGCCGCAGAGCTTGGCTTAATGGCCGGTGCTGACCGCATTGAGGGATGTCTGTTTGGCAATGGGGAAAGAACGGGCAACGTTGACTTGGTTACGGTGGCCTTGAATCTTTATACGCAGGGCATTCATCCCGGCTTGGACTTTTCTGATATCGATGAAATTCGCCGTACCGTTGAGCATTGCAATCAGCTGCCGGTTCATCCACGTCACCCGTACGTTGGTGATTTGGTGTTCACGGCGTTCTCCGGATCGCACCAAGATGCGATCAAAAAAGGCTTTGCTGTGCAAAAGGCCGACGCTGTTTGGGAGGTTCCGTATTTGCCCATTGATCCTGCGGACTTGGGCCGCAGCTACGATGCCGTGATTCGGGTGAACAGCCAGTCCGGTAAGGGTGGTGTGTCGTATTTGCTGGAGCAAGAACAGGGCTTGGCTTTGCCACGGCGGTTGCAGATTGAGTTCAGTCGTGCAATTCAGCGCGTCACCGATGAAACAGGTCGAGAGGTCAGCGCACGCGATGTCTATGGCATTTTTGAGCGTGAGTACCTCGCCCAGCAAACGCCTTTCAAACTCATCAAGCACCGCATCGCAGGCGACCCAGATGCGGGTGAGGGCAAGCAGTTCTCGATAGAGGTAGAGCTTGAGATCAATGGAGAGCGTCAAGTACTGCATGGTCAAGGTGACGGCGCCATTTCCGCATTCGTCAATAGCCTGAGTGTGCCCTTGCGCATCGTGGACTACCACGAGCATGCCATTGGTGCGGGCACAGAAACCCAAGCGGCTTGCTACGTAGAGGCTCGCATCGCTGATGCGCCAACCGGTTTTGGTGTGGGTTTGGATCGCGATATTGTGACGGCCTCGTTTCGGGCGGTTTTAAGCGGTCTGAACCGCTATGTTGCCCACTATGGTGCCAGTCAACTGTCAAGTGCTTTGGATCGAAGTGCGGCGTGAGCTAGGCTGTTTCCTGCAGGCGAGCCAGTTCGATCTCATCGAATCCGGCTTGCCGGCGGGCCTCCAGATTAAATGGACCGCGCAGGCGTGGCGCGCCATAAGACTTGGCCAGTGCCTCAAATGTTGATATTGGGTCAATGCCACGCGCATTGCACACGTGGCGAAACCAGTGATTGCCGATGCGGACATGACCTATTTCGTCACGCAAGATGATGTCCAGTGCTGCGGCACTCTCATGGTCGCCGGCTTGGGCGAGCTTCTGACGAATGGCCGGTGAGGCGTCAAGACCTCGGGCTTCCAAGGTGCGTGGTACCAGTGCCAGTCGGGCGAGCATGTCGGTGGCGGTTTTAGTGGCCATCTCCCACAACCCGTTATGGGCTGGAAAGTCACCGTAGGTATATCCGAGCGACTGCAGTCGCGCTTGGAGTAAGCCGAAGTGGTAGGCCTCTTCACGGGCAACCAGTAGCCAGTCGCGATAGAACCTTTCTGGCATTCTCGCGAATCGCCAGACGATATCCAAGGCCAGGTTAATGGCGTTGAACTCAATGTGTGCGAGTGCGTGCAACAAGACTGCTCTGCCCTCGTCACTCTGGGTGCTTCGGTGTTTAAGCTGATTGGGCGCGACTAGAATGGGCCTGCCGGGTCTTCCTGGAGCGCTAGGCAGAGGGGCAGGTTCAGCCAGAATGATTTCCGTGTCGACCACTAACTGATCAGTCAGGGCGCTAGTTAGTTGACACTTGGCGGTGACGTCGCCGCACAGAAGCGCTTGTTGCGCCAAGACGCGGGCGTCGGCAATGGTGGTGTTTGTCATGACCAAAGTTTAGCCTGTGTGGCTAGATGCGTTGAACATCACACGGGTGCTACCCGCTAGAATGAGAGTGAGTCTACACAAACATGCCGCACAAATGACAACGCAACATGAAAGCGCACCGCTGACTGAACTCGATACCAGGATTCCGCTGGCTGTATTGCTACCTGGCTTGGCAGGATTGACGCCGTTTGTGATTCTGTCGCTTTCAGAAATACTGTCGCTGGGTCTGCCGCCGGTCGTCGCGTTGTTGGCATTTAATACTTACGGGGCTGTGATTCTGAGTTTTGTGGGGGCGATCTGGTGGGGCTTGGCTGCCGCAACGAAACAATCGGTGCCCAAAACCATCATGTTTTACTGGAGCGTGGTTCCAGCCTTGATTGGGTGGTTTGCAACCCTCGTACCGCCTGATGTTGGCGTGCTCATGTTGTCCGCTGGCTTTGTGCTTCAATGGCTAGGTGATGCTTGGCTGGTGCGAACCTACCACGGCGTGGCGCCCGGATGGCTGTTTCCCTTGCGCACGATTTTGACAGCAGGGGTACTGACCACCATGGCCATTTCATGGTGGTTTCTGGTTTAGGGCTGATCAGTTTTTTTGATTGTGCGCTTTTTCTTTTTCGGCAGTGCGAGCATGGTGCCTCGACATTTGGCGCTGCCACAGCGGCACTCGTAGTTGCGCTGATCCTCTTTGGTGACCTTGCCATCCATCACCAAGCCATAGTCATAGTTCAACTCTTCACCGCGGGCGATGTCGCGCTTGGCCTTGATGTACACGCGCTTGCCACCCCGGCCCTCTTCGCTTTCACAATTCGGATCGCAAGCGTGGTTAATCCAGCGCGCGTCATTGCCATCGTCGTTACCGTCAATGACCTTGCCGCTGCTCAGCACAAAAAAGAAGGTGTGAAACGGGTCAGCTGGATTAGCCGGATGGCGGCGATCAGCTTCGTCGCTGCTGATGCGCGCGCCCTGATACTCAATGATTCGTGTGCCTGCAGGAATATGACGACGGGCAAATACGCCGCGACCATGGATTTGGGACTGGCGAACGATATGCCAAACGATCGCGGTGTCTTTGGATTTAGTCACGTCACTCAAAACCTGCTCCGGTCTCAGCTCTTGTTAGGCGAAGCTTGCTTCACCCCAAAACAGTGTTTGCTTTCAGGAAATGTGCCGGCGCGCACCTCATCAGCGTAGCGTTGCACGGCTAGCCTGACATCTGACGCCAGGTCAGCGTAGCGTTTGACGAACTTTGGCACCTTGTCACCATTCAGACCGAGCATATCCTCTGTGACCAATATTTGCCCGTCACAAGCAACGGAGGCACCTATGCCGATGGTCGGGATCGCCAGTTCTTTTGTGATGCCAGCCGCGACGTCTTCTTTAACGCCTTCAAGCACCACGGCGAATGCCCCTGCTTTTTCTACTGCCTTTGCATCGGCCTGGACTTGTCGGGCAGTTTTGTCATCCATGCCTTGCGCTTTGTAGCCACCCATGGTGTTGACGTGTTGTGGCATGAGGCCAACGTGCGCAAGCACGGGGATTCCGCGTTGCACTAAAAACTCAATGGTCGGTGCCATCACCTCGCCCCCTTCGAGCTTGACGGCGTCGGCACTGCCTTTGGCCAGTAAGTAAGCAGCATTCTTAAACGCCTGTTGCGGCGACGTTTGATAGGACGCAAACGGCATGTCAGCGATTACACACACGTGGCGGGTGGACCTTTTAACAGCGGCGGTGTGGGCAGCGATTTGTTCGACCGTGATTGAAAGCGTGTTCGGCAGACCATAGGCCACCATGGCAGTTGAGTCCCCAATCAGGACAAAATCTAAAAACTCATCCATCAGGCTGGCGAACACACTGTTATGGGCTGTTAGCGCCGCGATTTTGCGTTGGCCTTTGCAGGCGCTGATTTGCGGTACCGTCACACGCTGGTTCGATTGATGAATACTCACGAGATTCAAACCTTCCTTCAGTTACGTACTTTTGGTTGCTTTGGCAACAGGTTTGCGCGCCGCTTTCTTCGCGGGTGCTTTGCGGGCTGCGGTTTTGCTGGGCACTTTGGCCGCGGTTTTAGCGGTTGACTTTACGGCGACCGTTTTGGCGGGTGTTTTCGCTGCCCGCGGCTCGAACTCAAAGCCCACTTTGCCACCCTCACCAACAGATAGATATGCTTTGAACTTGCGATTGGTGCGACTAGAGACGAAGCCATCAAGCAAGTCTGTCTTGCCACTGTCTAGTAATTTGGCGATTTGCTCGGGTGATACCGCTTGTTGCAAAATCACCTTGCCGGTTCGAAAGTCACACGTCTTCTCGGGACCAACCGACTTTTCGCAGACATAATTCATGCCGTGTTCAAACACGCGGGCGTTGCATTTAGGACACTTGCCAAGCACCTCGGCGGTTGAGAAATCAACTGCTTCTGAATCTTGCTCGTCGCGCTGCCCAAAATCAAACTCGAGCTTCTGATCATTATCAATACGCAAGATGGCCGCAAAAGGGCGCCCCATTTTGCTAATGAATCCTTGCAACGGACCGATCTCGCGGTTTAGCAATAACGCCTCAACTTCTGCGGGCTCAAAGGTGCGCCCACCCGGATGCTTGCTAATCGAGAAATCACACTGCGTGCAGGCATAGCGACGATAGTTTTCTTTGACAATGCCGCCACATTTGGGGCACGCTGTTTGTAAAGTGACATAGTCGCCCGGTACGGTGTCGCGTTCGTACTCTTTGGCCCGTTTGACGATTACCTGGGTCATCTGGGCAATCTCGCGCATGAATGCCTGGCGCGCGAGTTCACCTTGTTCTATCTGCTTGAGCTTATGCTCCCACTCACCAGTCAGTTCTGGTGAGGTCAGTTCCCTGACGTCGAGCCCGTTTAGAAGTGTCATCAGCTGGCGAGCCTTCGCCGTCGGCACAAGCTCGCGGCCTTCTCGCCGCAGGTATCCCTCGTTGAGCAGGCCTTCAATGATGGATGCCCGTGTGGCAGGGGTTCCCAGACCGCGCTCGGACATCGCCTCACGCAACTCTTCATCATCAACAAGTTTGCCAGCGCCTTCCATGGCCGATAAAAGTGTGGCTTCGGTGTAACGTGGTGGTGGCTTGGTTGCTAACCCCACGGTGGCAATGTCTTCGGTACGAACACGCTCATCCGGATCGACGGGTATGAGCGTGGCATCGTCTTCTTGGGCCATTCGTCCATACACCGTTAGCCAGCCTGGCGTGACAAGCACCTTGCCCTCGGTGCGGAACTTGTAGGCCTGGACCTGGGTGATTCTTGTGGTGACGCGATATTCGGCTGCCGGGAAAAAGACCGCCAGAAATCGCTTGACCACTAAATCGTAGAGTTTGGCTTCAGCTTCGCTGAGCTCCTTGGGCACTTGCAACGTGGGGATGATGGCGAAGTGATCTGAGACTTTCTTGTTGTCAAAGACACGTTTATTGGGCTTCACCCAACCTTGAGTCAAGATGGATTTGGCGTGTGGTGCCAAGGCATGCGCAATTGAGCCCTCGCCTTGCGCAATCACACCGAAAGTCTCCTTCACGGTGTTGATGTAGTCTTCGGGCAGATAGCGCGAATCAGTACGGGGGTATGTCAGTGCCTTGTGTCGCTCGTAAAGAGACTGGGCCAACGACAAGGTTGCCTTGGCAGAAAAACCGAAGCGGCTATTGGCCTCGCGTTGCAAGGACGTGAGATCAAAAAGTAATGGCGATAGTTGCGTACTCGGCTTAGATTCCTCTGAGACCGTGCCCGTTTGGCCGCGGCAGGCCGCCTCGACGGTTTTGGCTGCGGTGGCACTCCATAAGCGTGTGTCGCGCTGCTCAGGGTCTTTGGGGTCTTTTTTAAACCCGGGGTCAAACCATCGGCCTTCATAAATACCCGCTGCTGCAATGAAGGTCGCATGCACTTCCCAGTAGTCGCGTGACACGAAGTCGCGAATCTTTGACTCCCGTTCGGCAACGATGGCCAATGTCGGTGTTTGCACGCGGCCGACGGTGGTTTTGAAAAAACCACCGTCTTTGCTGTTAAACGCAGTCATCGCGCGAGTACCGTTGATACCAACCAGCCAGTCTGCCTCTGCGCGTGAACGTGCGGCCTGCTCTAGCGGCTTTAATAACTCATCCGGGCGCAAGTGTGTAAACGCCTCGCGAATGGCATCGCGTGTCATCGATTGCAGCCATAACCGTTGCACGGGTTTGGTCGTGCTGGCGTATTGCTCGATGTACCGGAAAATCAACTCGCCCTCACGGCCCGCATCACAGGCGTTAATGAGGCGATCAACGTCTTTGCGCTTAATCAGCTTGACGAGCAACTTCAGGCGTTCAGCCGATTTCTTGTCAGACGGGTTCAGGCCAAACTCGGGTGGTATGACCGGAAGGTGTGTAAAGCTCCACTTGCCTTTGACGGGATCGTTCGGCGCGATTAAGCTCAATAGATGGCCAACACTAGAGGAAAGGACGTAATCCTCACTCTCAAAAAATTCGCCTTGGCGCGTAAAGCCCCCCAAGGCTCTGGATATGTCCAGTGCCACCGAAGGTTTCTCCGCAATGATAAGTGCTTTGCTCATGTTCTTCCTGCAATCGCCAGACGCGACACCAGCGGGGATGATACGGGTGGATTCGACTAGGGCGCAAGTCGACCTGGGTTAAATCGCTTCGTCCAGCGTGCGGTGGCCTCGCGCCAAAACTGCTCCAGTGAGCTCACTGCGAGTTCACCGAGCTCTAAATGTTTCCACGCAGATAGTAGCGTTTTAAGTGGGTTGGATGTGTCAATGGCTGCTGCGCCGTTTTGTTTGGACATTTTCAAACCCCTGTCATCGAGCACAAGCGGGATGTGCATAACCGATGCTGGCTTAGCCCCCAGCGCCCGAGTTAATACGTGTTGTCTGGCGGTGCTAGAGAGCAAGTCTTGCCCTCGCACGATGTCGGTGATGCCTTGGTGAACATCGTCCACCACCACGGCAAGTTGATAAGCCCAAATGCCATCGGCTCGACGAATGACAAAATCGCCGACTTGCTGTTGCACATTCTGCGATTGCGCACCGCACCATCGGTCCATGAAGGACACATCGCCAGGCGGCACTCGAAACCGCCACGATTTTGGCTTACGGTCGGCTTGAATGCTGTCGCGGCAAGTGCCTGGATAGGGGCGCTCACCTTCTGGGAACTGGCCGTGTGCCGCCAGCACGGAGTCAGCGATCTCGCGGCGGGTGCAGGCGCACGGATAAATCAAACCCGTATCGGCAAGCTTGGCGATTGCGGCGCCATAGGCTGACAAGCGCTTTGACTGGTAACAAACATCACCGTCCCAATACATGCCAAGGTCTCGTAGCTGCTGCAAAATAAAGTGATCGGCGCCCGGGGCTGTTCTAGGTGTGTCGATGTCTTCCATCCGAACCAGCCATTGTCCGCCAGCAGACTTGGCATCCAGATAGCTCGCCAGCGCTACAACCGCCGACCCCGCGTGCAGAGGGCCGCTCGGGCTTGGCGCAAATCGTCCTACGTACACCGTAATGATCTAGTGACAGATGTCTTCACCATCGTGCAGGCGAAGCAATTCTTCAAGAATTAGGTGATCAACCTCGGCCTCTTGGCTCCACAGAACCATCAGCGCGATGATCTTGATGCGCTCCAGCGTGACAGGGCTTTCCTCGCAGGCCAAGGCGCGCTCAATCACAATCTCACGCAACGGTGCCAATAGCACGTCGGTGTTCTCTAGGAAGGTGATGAAGCCAATGGCTTCGGGGCTTAGTTGCTGGCGCTCGCGCTCTGCATAAATGCGTGTACCCGTGCCAGTATGTTGCGCCAGATCAACACAGTGCTCTGTGGTCTGGGCCAAGCCCATTAACCAATGCAATGCATCGTCAATCTCGTCGTCTTCAAAGCCTGCTGCTGCCAGACGCTTAGCCAGTACATCGGCCGTCGGGCAGGCTTGGGGCGTGTAGTAGTTGTGAAACAGGTACACCAGTACATCAAACATGGCTCGCCCCTCCTGTCATGAAGTATCTCGCTGACTGAAAAGCCATCTGTTGTCTTACTGTAAGCCTAACCCGAATTTTGCACAAAAGAGGGTGAATCTCGTTTAACTCATTGATATAATTGAGTTTACGCCAGTAACGCTTCGTACGAAGCTTAAACGAGACCACCCATGAATGATTCTACCCCAACCCAACTCCGTTTTCCTGCCTTGGCCGGCTTCACCGTCCGCGCCGACTTCGACGGCGGCGAGGTCTCCAGCGACTTCGGCGCCCTGCTCCTGCGCGGGGTAGACCGGCAGACTGGCCTGGTGGATCGTCTTGCCGGGGCCATCCGGGACACCCGACATCCTTCCTACATCGAGCATTCCCTGACGGACCTCCTGCGCCAGCGCATCTATCAGGCCGCCTGCGGCTATGCCGACGGCAACGACGCCAATACCCTGCGACGCGACCCCGCCTTCAAGCTGGCCGTGGACCGCGCCCCCTTGGCAGAGGGCAACGATCTGGCCTCCGGTTCCACCTTCTCCCGCCTGGAACGGGACATGTCCAGGAAGGACATCTACCGGCTCGCCCAGGCCTTCGTCGACGCCTTCATCGCCAGCTATGCCGCCACGCCCAAGGCCATCGTCCTGGACATGGACCATTCCGAAGACCGCACCCACGGCCAGCAGGAATTCGCGTTCTACAACCACCACTACCGCAGCCATTGCTACCTGCCCCTGTTCCTCTTCGAGGGACTGTCCGGCAAGCTCATCACCGCCGTCCTGCGCCCAGGCAAGCGCCCCACCGGGCGCGAGAACGCCGCCATCATCGGCCGGGTTGTCCGCCGCCTGCGTCAGGCCTGGCCGGACACCCACATTGTGCTGCGTGGCGATGGCCACTTCGCCAACCCCGAACTCATGGCCTTGTGTGAGGCGGATGAGCACATGGATTTCATCTTCGGCCTCTCAGGCAACAAGGCGCTGACGCCGAAGGCGGAACCCTTGCTAGCCCAGGCCCGTGCCATTCACACCCAGAACTGCGCCTGTGCAGAACGGGCCAACCAGTGCCCGCCCTCGGCCACGCGTTTGTATGGAGAGGTGGACTACCAGGCCGCTTCCTGGTCCCGCGCCTGGCGGGTTGTGCTCAAGGCCGAGGTCATGGCGCTGGGGGATAACCCGCGTTTCGTCGTGACTTCACTGACTGACCCCACCCCTGACATCCTGTACCGGGAGCTTTATTGCGCCCGGGGCCAGGATGAGAACTTCATCAAGGCGATCAAGAACGACCTGGCCAGCGACCGGACGTCCAACCAGGGCTTTCTGGGCAACCACCTGCGCCTATTCTATGCCTGCGCGGCCTATGACCTGATTCACTGTCTGCGCGAGAACACCCTGTGCCATACCGAGTTGGCCCGAGCCCAGCCCATGTCGATCATCCTGAAGCTGTTCAAGCTGGCCGTACGGGTGGTGCAGTACAAAGACCGGATCAAGCTTCACCTGCCGACCAGTTGTCCGGTGAAGGGATTGCTGCACAAGGTCACCGAGTTGCTGTACCCGGCACCACCGCCCAGGCACGCCTGAACGGGTTCCTCTTCCGACAAATACACAAATCTGGCCCGCCCGGAGGAATTGACACGCCTGTAGGCTGAAAAATGGGCAAAAATCAGTCGTCAACGGACTACGTAAACGCCTCGTCTTACGCGAGGGACGCTTTGAAAGCCGTTGGTCTGCCTAAAATATAGGCAATACCGGTCGGGCGTGGGGTGGCAGGCTGTGTTTGTGCAACATTCGGGTTAGGAAAGCGGGCTGTACATCATCTTGGATTCTGTTCTTTTAATCTAGTTGCTGCAAAAGAACGGTGTCTCTAGGCGAGCATCGTCCTGACCGATGAGGGTTAGGCCCACTTACATATAGGCATCTCATTACACACAACTCTAAACAGTCGCCGTAACATCGTGACTTTGTGAATTTTTTAGGTGAGCTAAGTTAGCTGGGCAGCGGAAGAATTCAAGAGCATCGACCTTGGTGACAAGCGGCTAAACAAGCGCACGGCTCTACTGTCCGAGCAAGCGGCTGCCAACCCACTGGCAAGCATTTCCCAAGCCTGTGGTGGTTGGGCCGAGACACAGGCCGCCTATCGCTTCTTGGCCCAAGACGAAGTCTAGTGGGAAGACATGTTGGCACCGCACTGGCAGTGTGCTGAGCAACGCATGCGAGCATGTTGCGTGGTTCTTTGCTTGCAAGACACGACTGAGTTGGACTTCAACGGCCACAGCATTGCTGGACTGGGGCCGCTGTCCTATGAGGCGCAACGAGGCATGTATCTTCATGCAACGTATGCAGTTACCTCTGAACGAGAGCCGCTTGGTGTGCTCGATGCCTGGATGTGGGCCCGCGAAGTTAAGAACGAAGATGGTTCGCGGGGTGGTGTGCTCGAGAGCGCGCGCTGGATGGAGGGCTACAGCAGAATTGCAGAACTGGCGCCGCTGTTGCCAGATACTCGACTCGTGTATGTCGCTGATCGAGAGGCAGACATCGTGGCATTGATGGCCACCGCTCGAGACCTTGGACACCCGGCTGACTCGTTGATCCGGTCCCGGCACAACAGATCGCTGCCAGAAGGTGGCAAGCTTTGGCCGGCTGTGTAAGAAGCGCCTCCCATTGGAAGCATCTGCTTCACGATGCCCTCACGCCAGGACCAAAAGGCACGTGAAGTGAGGCAATTGGTCTGGGTCAAACGGACAACGATCCCGGATGGCGCAGGTGGACAAATCGAGGTGAGTTGTTTGATAGCAAGTGAAGAGGACGCATCCCAAGGTGTCAAGCCTGTCGAGTGGCAATTGCGGACCAATCGGGTCATTGACAGCTCTGAGGCAGCTATCGAAGCGATTGACTGGTATCGGACATGGTGAGAGCTTGAACTGTTCTTTAACGCGTTGAATAACGCTTGTAAGGTAGAGGCACTGTAGTTGAGTACGGTTGCCTGGCTTGAGCGAGCCCTAGCCTTGTTTATGGTCGTGGCCTGGCGCATTGCCCGATTGATGCGAATGGGCAGAACAGGCCCAGACTTGGACGCAGCGCTGCTGTTTGAGAAAGATGAGTGGCAGGCTGCCTACATTTTGAATCGCAAGAAAAGACCCGAATCACCGCCCAAGTTCAATGAGGTTATCCGACTGATTGCCATGCTGGGCGGGTTTCTGGCTCGCAAGGGTGACGGTGAGCATGGTGTCAAGACGATCTGGCTTGGATTGCAACGGGTGGTGGACTTCGCGGCTGGCCTGAAATGCGTCCGCGAGCTTCAGGAGGAATGACTTGTAGGTAATGAGATGACGTATAGGGATACTCCTGATTGCACTGCGAAATACAAGGGTATAAAAGTACGAATTACCCAAATTTATGTCAGTAGCGGCCTAAATGTAATCAGGGCGAGCAATTAGCCCAGCGGAGTGACTTAGATAACTTTTTGATCACGGCCATGCACCATTCAAGCATTTCTGACACTGAGTTGGACGTCGATCGTGAGCAAGTGCGACGCGACAAACGCTTGACCACGATGTGCAGGTTGGTTTGGTCGGCTAGATCGATTGCGTTTAACGAGCGGAATGGTCCCGAAGGAAAGTGTAGCGAAGTTTGGTGCACGCTAAAGACAATGCTTCAGGATCACTTCTTGGAACAATGGTTTGTATTGAGTGATCCGTCCATTGAATATTCACCTAATGGCAAGCAGTCGATGCGCCAAACTTCGCGGCTTAGTTTGCTCTGCGGTGGTGTTCGAGAAGAAACTTCCATCATTGATGACAATTCCATCGAAGCTACTGATTTGAACAATAACGCCAGCAGTAAACGATATCCTGAGAAGCAGCAATTCAAGAACGGCAATGATTGGTGCTACAACACGAAGGGTGACGTCGTCAGCGGCGAAGCGCCTTGCGACGTTCGTGGCGTTAAAGCGTCATCTGCCCCTAAGCATGACATGACCCAGTCATTCAATCTGGATCACGGACCAGAGAAAGAAATCCTCGGTGACGCCAGCGATACGGGTTTTGAGAAACGCAGTGATGCGCGGAAGATTGAATCCACCGGGAGGCATGTCAGTGTAAGGCGGTCGTGTAATCCCGATGCGGTGCCGCACAAAGGCGGCGTTAATCTGCTATCTCCTCGCGTTATTCGCGCTGGAACATTTGTTGCTCGCAACTGCACTGCAACCCAGGCCCCCGTGCAGAGGCTGTCTCGCCTGCGATCTCGAATTAAGGTCGATGTGACGCAGCGATTTCCGATACGGCAACTGCGCAAACAGCGCCAGCGGATACTGATCGAAACACGGGAAGCGCTAACTTTTGATTTGCCTCACAGCGATAGCCACAGCCGTAACAATCTGTTTGCGGCATTAATTCTGATGAGATCAGTATTGGTGGGGCCTAGCAACCGAACTTTTCTGGTGCCGAATTGAACACTGAATTCGCATTTTTGGGTACCTTCGGAAATTTGAAAATTTCTGGAGTTGCTCATGAACGTTGGCAAGATGAGCTTTGCCCAGATCATGGAGTTTGTGCCACGGACCAGCGTGACTCGAATCGTCCATCGCTAAGTTGGCAATGTCGGCATCAGACCGCTAAGCTGTGCAGATTAGTTTCGTGCCATGATCTTTGCCCTATTGACATCCCGGGAGATTCTGCGCGACTTGGTCATGACGCTGGCGGCTCATCCGAACAAACGCTACGGCCTGGGTTTGCGTCATCCGGTGCAGCGCTCGACGCTGGCCGACGCGTACGAAACGCGAGACTGGCGCATTTGGGCCGATGTGCCAGCAGTGTTGATCAAGCGGGCCGGAAAGCTCAATCGCGATATCGATTTGGGCTCGGACATCAACGACGCTGCCTACGCACTGGATTCCACGATCATCGATCTGTGTTTCAGTTCGTTCGATTGGGCCCACTTTCGGCGCGTCAAGGGAGCGGTAAAGCTCCACACGCTGCTCGATCTGCGCGGCAATATCCCAGCCTTTATCCTCAGCAGCGACGGGAAGATGCACAAAGTCAACGTACTGGACTTCTTGCCAACCGAGCCTGGCGCCACTCACGTCAGGGCCAAGCGCAACACGCAACTGCGGCGTATTTACCCCAATCCCAACAATCGCCAGGCTGGCGCGATCAGCGATCAGGCCGTCGCCATTACAGCCTATGCTGCTCAACGACACTACCCCAGTCAGCTCAGACGGGTTCGATTCAAAGACCTCGGGGTCGGCAAGACCTTCGCGTATCTGACCAACAACTTCTTGTTGCCACCGTTGACTATTGCCGCGCTTTACAGGAACCGGTGGCAGGTCGAACTGTTCTTCAAATGGAACAAGCAGCACATGCGCATCAAGAAGTTCATGCGCAACGGCGAGAACGCCGTCAAGACCCAGATCTGGATCGCCGTGTGCGCCTACGTGTTGATCGCTATTGGCAAAAAGAAGCTTCCAATCGAACCTTCGCTCTATACGGTGTTACAGATTTTGTCGGTCTCGGTATTCGAGATAACCCAGCTTCCATGAGCATTTGCGGCTGGCGCGGCGTTGAAAAATGAACAGGATGTCTCTAAGTAACTGAATTTATTTGAAAAAGACGGACATTAGCAAAGCAATATTGGCGATCCTACTGTCGCTAGAGCCAACAAATATCAAGGACTTCAAATGTCAAATTCTCGCAACTCATCTCCGAAGTCACCCACGATGCTGCTGCCGCTCGTGACCATAGCCAGTTCCGCCGCGAAGACCGGTGATGAGGTGGTTGTTCTGATCACACTCGTCGGCGATGTGGGAAGTTCTTTGATGCTTAGCAATGGCACGGTTGGTGGTTCTAAGCTTCGTGACTTGGTGAAAATTGACGACAACAGGTATAGCGCCAAGTACACGGTAACTGAGGGCCAGAGAGGTGTTGCGTTTGGTGAAGATGTTCCGGTGTTCTTGGAGATTGTCGATGCTGCTGGTAATGTCAGTAACAGCTACACCATGGCGACGGGTAAAGACATCGCGAGCACCGATATCAAGGAGCCGAAAGTGGCGGCTCTAACCATACCGAATGCGCCATCGAATATTGGTGAGGTGGTAACGGCAACAATCGCGGTGACTGGCGGTGAGGGTAAAACGCTGGCGCTTCAGCCTGGTAGCGAGATAGGTGGCTTTGCGTTGGGAAACTTGAAAAAAGTCAACGATGCGACATACACCGCCACGTTTACCGTAACCAGTGCTAAGGCCACTGTCGCGGGTGGTGATGGCATGTCAATGTCGTTGCGACTGGCCGACGGCCCGATGGATGCCAAGTACGGCTTTACGTGGGCAGTTGCCCGTTATGAGGATGCCGCCGGTGCCCAACGTGGTCCAAACTTAATTGTAAACGGCTCATTTGAAGATGGTGTTGGTGCTGGAGGACGTAGCGTAGCTCCGCAGGGATGGTCGGTTGGTGGCTCAACGGGTGGTTGGTATAAGGACGCGGAAAACGGTCGAAAGAGTGATGGAAATAACTCTTTCGCATTGGGGGGTTGGGGCAGTGCCACGAACAGCACGCTAAGCCAGACTGTTGGGGTGGAGATTGGTAAGGAGTATGAACTTTCATTTGACCTGGGTTTCCTGAACAACCGGTCTG
>CAMCOS010000013.1 GCA_945876565.1 Lautropia mirabilis
TAGAGAACAAATCGCGGCCACTCGGCTACAAAAAGCCGCCATTTTGCACGCGCGTGTCCGCAAGCCTGGGGGCGTGAGCCCCGCTAGCTGTGGTTCTTTCGGGCAAGAAAAAAGGCTCGGAGATCATCCGAGCCCTGAAAGATTGGTGGAGCCGGGGGGAATTGAACCCCCGTCCGAAAGCCCGCCGCAGGCAGTTCTACATGCTTAGTCGACCTATTTGGATTTAACCCGGAACTTAGCCAACCGACAGGCCGTTTCAAGGCGATTCACGTAGCTTTAACCCTTTACTGTGTGACCCAGCAAAGGCCGATTCTCTGTGTATGACGCTGCTGTGGTTTTATCCACCTGACCCAGAGACAAATCAGTGCAGCGGCCTAGCTTAAGCAGCTAAAGCGAAACGCTCGTCGTTGGCGTTTATTGGTTTTCCAGTGGATTTACGAGCGAACTGGTGCTCGGCATGCCCTACGCTGTTTTGTGACCCCCGTCGAATCCGGATCGGCCCCTGAACTGGCTTTATTGTACGTCAAATAGACAAACTAGCGCAAAAATAGTTTGTAGCGCCACATCCCCACCAACCCGATCAAAGTGGCAAAAATCTAGAGGTTGTATTGTTGCTACGATCATAGAACTTGAGGGAGACTTGCACCAGATAAAAAACCGGTATAGAATATACAACTTTCCCGCATTTATCGGACCGCAATCTTGTCCGCGTGAGGGGGAGAACAAGAACTTGGAGGCTAGTCTATTGACTGGGTTCCGCGTTATTAAACAGATTTCGACCCAGGGTGTAAAAGCCTAACGGGACCAAAACTGATCTGCTGAATTCGTTTTGCAGATTAAGTTGGGAACAGGAAAAATCATGATTCAGATGCAGACCACGCTAGACGTGGCCGATAACACGGGTGCACGCCTAGTGATGTGCATTAAAGTGTTGGGAGGCTCGAAGCGCCGCTACGCCGCTATTGGCGACATCATCAAAGTTAGTGTCAAAGACGCCGCACCACGCGGTCGCGTCAAGAAAGGCGAGATCTATAACGCCGTTGTTGTGCGTACAGCAAAAGGTGTGCGTCGCAAGGATGGCTCACTAATCCGCTTTGGTGGAAACGCAGCCGTGCTGCTTAACGCCAAGCTTGAGCCAATTGGCACACGTATTTTTGGCCCAGTGACCCGTGAGCTTCGTACTGAGAAGTTCATGAAGATTGTGTCTCTGGCGCCTGAAGTGCTCTAAAAGGCGAGAACCATGGAAAAAATTCGCAAAGGTGACGAAGTAATTGTGCTGACTGGCCGTGACAAAAATCGTCGTGGTACGGTGTTGCAACGTGTTGACGCTGACCATGTGCTAGTGGAAGGCATCAATGTCGTCAAAAAGCATACTCGTCCGAACCCCATGCAAGGGACGACGGGAGGCATCACCGAAAAGTCGATGCCGATTCATATTTCGAACGTAGCTGTTTTTAACCCCGCCACCGGCAAAGGTGATCGGGTTGGGATCAAGCTAGAAGACGGTGGTCGTAAAGTGCGTGTGTTTCGCTCTAACGGCGAAGCCGTTGGTGCCAAGGCTTAAGGAGCAATCAGATGGCACGTTTACAAGACATTTACTTGGAAAAAATTGCGCCTCAGCTCAAAGAGCAGTTTGGCTACAAGAGCGTGATGCAAGTTCCGCGTATCACCAAGATTACGTTGAACATGGGTGTGTCAGAGGCTGTTGCTGATAAAAAAGTTATCGAGCACGCGGTTTCCGATATGACCAAGATTGCAGGGCAAAAACCTGTTGTAACTAAAACACGCAAATCAATCGCCGGCTTCAAGATCCGTGAAGACTACCCGATTGGTTGCATGGTGACTTTGCGCGGTCAGCGCATGTATGAATTCCTTGACCGTTTCGTCAATGTTGCTCTGCCGCGTGTTCGTGATTTCCGTGGTATTTCCGGTAAGGCGTTCGATGGCCGTGGTAACTACAACGTAGGTATCAAGGAACAGATCATCTTCCCAGAAATTGAATACGACAAGATTGACACGCTTCGTGGCATGAATATCAGCATTACCACGACAGCAAAAACAGACGAAGAAGCAAAAGCGCTGTTGACAGCGTTCAGCTTCCCGTTTCGCAACTAAAGGGGCGATAACGTGGCAAAACTTTCACTGATCAATCGTGACATCAAGCGCGTAAAGCTGGCTGAAAAGTATGCGGCTAAACGCGCCGAACTGAAGGCCATCATTGATGACTTCAGTAAGTCAGATGAAGAGCGTTACGAGGCTCGCCTGAAGCTGCAGCAGCTGCCCCGCAATGCTAATCCAACACGCCAGCGTAATCGCTGCGCAATCACTGGCCGGCCCCGCGGAGTATTCCGCAAGTTCGGTTTGGCTCGCAACAAACTGCGTGATTTGGCCATGAAGGGTGAAATTCCCGGCGTGACCAAGGGCAGCTGGTAGGAGAATAAAACATGAGCATGAGCGATCCCATCGCAGATATGCTGACCCGCATTCGCAATGCGCAGCAGGTGGATAAACCCACCGTGTCCATGCCTTGCTCGAAGCTGAAGATGGCAATTGCTAACGTCCTCAAGGACGAAGGCTACATCGAAAGCTACGAGGTCAAGGGCACACCAACAAAGCCTGAGCTTGAAATAACCCTCAAGTACTACGCTGGCCGTCCCGTGATTGAGCGCATCGAACGAGTTTCGCGGCCAGGCCTGCGTATCTACAAAAGCCGCGGCGCCATTCCTCAGGTGATGAATGGTTTAGGTGTTGCGATTGTGTCAACCTCTCGTGGTGTCATGACTGACCGCAAAGCCCGTGCAACGGGTGTTGGCGGTGAAGTTCTGTGCTACGTGGCTTAAGGAGAGGAATATGTCACGTATCGCTAAATATCCCGTTGAGCTTCCCAAAGGGGTTGAAGCCAAGGTTGCAGCTGATGCCATTACGGTTAAGGGTCCTTTGGGCACTTTGAGCCAAGCCTTGACAGGTGACGTCATCGTCAACGAAAACGAGGGCAAGTTGTCGTTTGTTGTTGCGAATGATTCCAAGCAAGCGAAGGCCATGTCTGGAACCTTGCGGGCACTGGTTGCAAACATGGTCAAGGGTGTCAGCGCTGGTTTTGAGCGCCGTTTGAACCTCGTGGGTGTGGGATACCGCGCCCAGGTTCAAGGCACACAAATTAAATTGCAACTTGGTTTTTCGCACGACGTTTTGCATGACTTGCCAGTTGGCATCAAGGCTGAGTGTCCCACTCAGACTGAGGTGATCATCAAAGGCATAGACAAGCAGGTCGTCGGTCAGGTCGCTGCTGAGATTCGTGCGTATCGTCCACCAGAGCCCTACAAGGGCAAGGGTGTTCGTTATGCCGATGAGAGAGTGGTGATCAAGGAAACCAAGAAGAAGTAATCGCACCGACAAGGATAGATCATGGACAAGAAAGTTTCCCGTTTGCGTCGTGCGATTCCGACTCGTCGAAAGATCGCGCAGTTGCGCGTTAATCGACTTACGGTTTTTCGTTCGAACCAACACATTTACGCCAGCATCATTTCACCGGAAGGTGATCGTGTCTTGGTGTCTGCTTCTACGGTTGAGCCAGAGGTTCGTCAGCAGTTGTCAGCACAGACGGGTCGTGGTGGTAACGTTTCGGCCGCTTCAGTGGTTGGCAAGCGCGTTGCTGAAAAGGCGAAAGCGGCTGGCATAGAGCTAGTGGCGTTTGATCGTGCTGGCTTCCGTTACCACGGCCGTGTGAAAGCACTGGCAGATGCGGCTCGTGAAGCCGGTCTTAAGTTTTAAGCGAGGATAGGTCAAATGGCTAAAGTACAAGGCAAGAGTGCTGCGGAAGAGCGTGATGACGGTCTTCGCGAGAAGATGATCGCGGTTAATCGCGTCAGCAAAGTGGTCAAGGGTGGTCGTACTATGAGTTTCGCCGCACTGACCGTGGTTGGCGATGGTGACGGGCGCGTCGGTATGGGAAAGGGTAAAGCACGCGAGGTTCCGGTGGCCGTTCAAAAAGCCATGGAACAGGCTCGCCGTGATTTATTCAAAGTGCCGCTGAAAAACGGTACGGTGTATCACACCGTTGTTGGTCAGCATGGTGCCTCCAAGGTTCTAATTGCGCCAGCAGCAGAAGGCACCGGCGTGATTGCAGGTGGTCCGATGCGCGCTATTTTCGAGGTTTTGGGTGTTCGCAATGTGGTCGCCAAAAGCTTGGGTTCAAGCAACCCCTACAACCTGGTTCGTGCAACGCTCAACGGTCTGCGTGCCGCGGTGACTCCGTCTGAAGTTGCCGCCAAGCGTGGCAAGACAGTTGAAGAGATTCTGGGGTAAGTCATGGCACAAAAGCAAATCAAAGTAACGCTAGTGCGTTCGGTTATCGGCACTCGGGAAGATCATCGTGCAACAGTGCGTGGTTTGGGGCTGGGTCGTTTGAACAGCTCACGTGTGCTTAGCGACACACCTGAGGTTCGTGGGATGATCCGCAAGGTTGATTATCTCGTTCGTGTCTCAGAGGTTTGAGAGGAATTATCATGACGATGGAATTGAATAGCATCAAGCCAGCAGAAGGCTCCAAACACGCCAAGCGACGTGTTGGGCGTGGTATCGGCTCTGGTTTGGGAAAGACCGCTGGACGTGGTCATAAAGGCCAAAAGTCACGTGCGGGCGGCTTCCACAAAGTTGGTTTTGAGGGTGGTCAAATGCCCCTTTATCGCAGGTTGCCAAAGCGCGGGTTCACAAGCCTTGATCAGCATTTGCATGCGCAGGTTCGTTTGGCGGATCTGCAAAAAATGCCAGTCGATGAGATCGATGTGCAAGCTTTGAAGCAGGCCGGTGTGATTGGGCAGGCAGTGAAGTTTGTGAAAGTGTTTAAGTCGGGCGAGTTGACTCGCAAGGTGACGCTTCAGGGCATGGTTGCAACCGCTGGTGCGAAAGCCGCGATTGAAGCCGCGGGCGGCACGGTTGCCTGAGGACGGGGTGTAATTTGGCTACTCAGGCTCTAGGCAAAGCAGGACCTCGATACGGCGACTTGGGTCGTCGACTCGGGTTTCTGGTACTTGCACTGATTGTTTTTCGGTTAGGGACTCACATCCCTGTGCCTGGAATCAATCCGGAGGTGCTTGCTGATTTGTTCCGACAGAATCAGGGCGGCATCTTGGGCTTGTTTAATATGTTTTCTGGTGGCGCGTTATCGAGGTTCTCGATTTTTGCGCTTGGGATCATGCCGTACATCTCTGCATCCATCATCATGCAGTTGATGTCAGTGGTGGTGCCATCGCTTGAGGCAATCAAGAAAGAAGGTGAAGCAGGTCGTCGCAAGATCACCCAGTACACGCGTTATGGCACGGTCTTGCTGGCACTGCTTCAGGCAGTCGGTATTTCGGTTGCACTGGAAGCTCAATCGGGGTTGGTTATTGAGCCCGGCATCATCTTCAGGGTGACGACCGTTGTGACGCTCGTGACTGGAACGATGTTCGTGATGTGGTTAGGTGAACAGATTACTGAACGCGGTATAGGTAATGGAATTTCGATCATCATCTTTGCAGGCATTGTGGCTGGGCTGCCGTCCGCAATGGCGGGGTTGTTTGATTTAGTGCGCACCAATGCAATGTCGATTTTGTCAGCCTTGTTTATTCTAGTGGTCGTGGTTCTAGTGACCGCATTTGTGGTGCTGGTCGAGCGCGGCCAGCGAAAAATCACAGTGAATTATGCCAAGCGTCAGGTCGGGAATAAGTTGTACGGTGGTCAGTCCTCGCATCTGCCGCTGAAGTTGAATATGGCTGGGGTGATTCCACCGATCTTTGCATCGTCAATCATTCTGTTCCCGGCGACGGTTAGTAGCTGGTTTGCCAGTGGTGAGAACTTGACGTGGCTCGGTGATTTGGCAGCAGCGCTTGCGCCTCAGCAGCCCTTGTACATAACACTGTATGCGACTGCGATTATTTTCTTTTGCTTCTTTTATACGGCTCTCGTGTTCAACAGTCGTGAGACGGCAGATAACCTAAAGCGTAGCGGTGCATTTGTGCCTGGTATTCGTCCTGGGGACCAAACTGCTCGCTTTATTGACAAGATTTTGACTCGCTTGACGTTGGCTGGCGCCTTATACATCACGTTGGTCTGCTTGTTACCTGAGTTCATGGTGATGCGTTGGAATGTTCCGTTTTATTTTGGTGGAACTTCCCTGTTGATCATCGTGATCGTAACAATGGATTTCATGGCCCAGGTTCAGGCCTACATGATGTCCCAACAGTATGATTCCCTGCTCAAGAAGGCAAGCTTCAAGGGCGGGACTCTACCAACGAGATAAGTAGCAGATGTCCAAGGACGACGTTATTCAAATGCAGGGGGAGGTTCTGGAGAACCTGCCAAACGCGACATTCCGCGTCAAGCTTGAGAATGGCCATGTAGTATTGGGTCATATCTCTGGCAAGATGCGAATGCACTACATCAGGATTTTGCCTGGAGATAAGGTGACTGTGGAACTCACGCCATACGATCTCTCTAGGGCAAGGATTGTGTTTCGCTCCAAGTGAGCGGGCATAGAAAGGACTATAGGAGTCAACCATGAAAGTAATGGCATCGGTTAAGCGAATTTGCAGAAATTGCAAAATTATTAAGCGTCACGGCGTTGTACGTGTAATTTGCACGGATCCACGTCACAAGCAGCGTCAGGGCTAATCCTGGTCGCTACACGTATTTATCTGAGGAAAAGCCATGGCCCGTATTGCTGGCATCAATATTCCGCCACATCAGCACGCTGAGATCGGTCTGACCGCCATTTTTGGCATAGGACGCACTCGCGCTCGCAAAATTTGTGAGGCAGCTGGTGTGCCACTATTCAAGAAAGTCAAGGACCTGAGTGACGCTGAGCTTGAGCGCATTCGTGAGCACGTTGGCGTGTTCACCACGGAAGGTGACTTGCGCCGCGAGGTTCAGTTATCGATCAAGCGTTTGATTGACTTGGGAACCTATCGTGGCATGCGACACAAGCGCGGCCTGCCGGTTCGCGGACAACGTACCCGCACTAACGCGCGGACCCGTAAGGGTCCTCGTCGTGCCGCGGCCAGCCTGAAGAAATAAGGGGATTGCAAAATGGCAAAAGCCAGTGCAGGCGCATCGCGAGTGCGCAAGAAGGTAAAGAAGAATGTGTCAGATGGCATTGCCCACGTACATGCTTCTTTTAACAACACCATCATTACCATCACGGATCGCCAGGGCAATGCCTTGTCATGGGCGACCTCCGGTGGTGCCGGCTTTAAGGGATCACGAAAGTCGACGCCGTTTGCAGCTCAGGTTGCTGCTGAATCGGCTGGACGTGTTGCAATTGAGTGCGGCATTAAAACGCTCGAGGTTCGCATTAAGGGTCCAGGTCCCGGACGCGAGTCCTCAGTGCGTGCATTGAACGCATTGGGAATCAAGATTTCGAGCATCGCGGACATCACGCCCGTGCCCCATAACGGTTGCCGTCCGCCTAAGCGCCGTCGTATTTAAGGAATAGAGAAATGGCACGTTACATTGGACCTAAATGCAAACTCTCTCGTCGTGAGGGAACGGACCTGTTTCTCAAGAGCGCCCGCCGCTCGCTGGATTCGAAGTGCAAACTCGATTCAAAACCCGGTCAGCATGGCCGCACGTCTGGCGCGCGCTTATCCGACTACGGCTTGCAGTTGCGTGAGAAGCAAAAACTCAAGCGCATGTATGGCGTACTGGAAAAGCAGTTTCGCAAGTACTTTGCGGAAGCCGAGCGTCGTCGTGGTAACACCGGCGAAACGTTGATTCAGTTACTTGAGTCCCGCCTCGATAATGTTGTGTACCGTATGGGTTTCGGCTCGACTCGTGCTGAGGCGCGCCAGCTCGTTACCCACCGCGCCGTCGAAGTCAATGGTCACACTGCAGACATTCCTTCGATGATCGTCAAGGCGGGTGATGTGGTTTCGATTCGCGAAAAAGCGAAGAAGCAATCCCGCATCAAAGAGTCGATGGACCTTGCAACAGATATCGGTCTGCCGCAGTGGGTTGAAGTTGACGCTGCCAAAATGACCGGTGTATTCAAACAAGTGCCTGATCGCAGCGATGTGGCTCGTGATGTTAACGAGTCCATGGTCGTTGAATTGTATTCACGCTAATTTTAGGAGGCTTGGCCTAGGTGTAGGCCAAACTTCTTTGTTTTTTGTTTCCATCAGCCTTATCGGTGTAACGAACCGAGGGTATTGAAAAAGGAATCGCATCAATGTCATCTCAAAATTTTCTGAAGCCACGCTCAATCGAAGTCGAGTCGGTTGGCCCTAATCACGCAAAAGTGGTGATGGAGCCGTTTGAGCGAGGCTATGGTCACACGCTTGGTAACGCCCTGCGCCGCATTCTCCTGTCGTCAATGAACGGTTTTGCGCCAACTGAAGTGCAGATCACTGGCGTTGTGCATGAGTATTCAACAATTAACGGTGTACGTGAAGATGTTGTTGACATCCTGCTGAATTTGAAAGGGATTGTGTTCAAGCTCAACACGCGCGACGAAGTGTCGTTGGTACTGCGCAAGCAAGGCGAAGGCCCAGTTTTGGCGTCTGATATTGAATTGCCGCACGATGTTGAAATTGTGAACCCGCATCACGTGATTGCTCACTTGACCGACGGTGGTCGTCTTGAGATGCAGATTAAGGTAGAGAAAGGACGCGGTTACGTGCCTGGCAACGTCCGCGCGCTTGCCGATGATCGTAGTCAGTCCATCGGCCGTATTGTTTTGGATGCATCGTTCAGCCCCGTTCGTCGCGTTAGCTACAACGTTGAAAACGCCCGCGTTGAACAACGTACTGACCTCGATAAGTTGGTGCTGGATGTTGAAACAAACGGTGTAATTCCTCCTGAAGAGGCCGTTCGCCAGTCAGCCCGTATTCTGATGGATCAGATCTCGGTTTTCGCAGCGCTTGAAGGCGCAGGCGACTCGTTTGAGGCACCTGCTCGTGGCGCACCGCAAATCGATCCAGTCTTATTGCGTCCGGTCGATGACCTTGAGTTGACGGTTCGTTCTGCAAATTGCCTGAAGGCCGAAAATATCTACTACATCGGCGATTTAATTCAACGCACGGAGAATGAGTTGCTCAAGACCCCGAACTTGGGTCGCAAGTCGTTGAACGAAATCAAGGAAGTGCTGGCTGCACGCGGCCTCACATTGGGCATGAAGCTAGAAAGCTGGCCGCCATCTGGTCTGGAGCGTCCCTGATTGTAGGGGTTTGCAGGGAGTCGGATGACTTCCTGCAAGCATTTAGTTAATTAACATTGCCCCGCGACTTGGTCGATAGAAGAGGCAATATTCAGATTCAAAAAGGAAATAGATATGCGTCACGGACACGGATTACGTAAGCTAAATCGTACGAGTAGCCATCGCTTAGCGATGTTTCGCAACATGGCAGTCGCGTTGTTGACCCACGAAGCGATCAAGACCACGCTGCCTAAGGCCAAGGAACTGCGCCGAGTCGTAGAGCCGCTGATTACACTTGGCAAGAACCCCACGCTGGCCAATAAGCGTTTGGCGTTTGCTCGCCTGCGTGATCGCGACGTCGTTGTTAAATTGTTTGCCGATATTGGCCCACGCTATGCGACCCGCAACGGTGGTTACACCCGCGTTCTGAAAATGGGTTTTCGTCAAGGCGACAATGCGCCAATGGCGTTTATGGAGTTAGTTGATCGCCCCGACTTTGATGGTACCGAGCAAGCATCCAAGGACTCGAGCCAGTCTTAAGCTGGTTTGCTCGGACCTGGCCCGAGAACAAGAGCGGATCAGATTAGAGTCTGGTCCGTTTTTTTTTGCGGGCCTAGAATGTGCGCACTCTTGAACAAAAAGCCGCTGGTTAGGGTCAAACGCGGCTAAGCCGATACAATTGAAGCCATTGATTCAGGGGATAACGCGTGGACCTAGCCGAGCGTGCGGCACAGACTGCACCAGATCCGATACTTGTCGTCATTTTGAGTACGGCACCCGATGTTTTGTTGGCTAAACGAATTGCGCATGTGCTCGTAGAAGAAAAGCTTGCCGCTTGCGTACAGCTAACCCAGCCGTATTTGTCGATCTACGAATGGGGTGGTGAGGTCCAGGGTGGCGATGAAATCGGGATGATCATCAAGACAAGCAGAGCGGTTGCAAATGCGGCCATCGACCGTTTGGTGCAGCTGCACCCTTATGAAGTGCCTGAGGCGATTGTGGTGCCGGTGGTCGGTGGGCATGGTGATTACCTGAACTGGGTCAGCAAACAAACACAGCGATGACGGCAAAACGACTTTATCTCTGGTTTCTCATTTTAGTAGCGCTGCTCTTTGGTGTGGCAAACGGGTCGCTTGCACAGGATTTTCTTGCACCAGAAAAAGCCTTTGCCATGCAGGTCAGAATGGTCGATGGCCAGACACTGGCGGTGCGGTATGACATCGCCCCTAGGTACTACATGTATCAAGAGCGGTTTGAGTTTGAGCTGCCTAACGCGCCATTCGACATCCCTGCCATCACCTTGCCACCTGGCGAGGTCAAGTATGACCCCACCTTTGAAAAGGACATGGCGCTTTATTACGAAAGCGTCGAGTTTGGTGTCACACTCCAGAGCTGGCCTGCCGAGCTTGACCCGGCTCCATTCACCCTGATCGTGGTTAGCCAAGGTTGTGCTGAAGCTGGACTGTGCTACCCGCCCATGGACTCCGCAGTGCAACTGCTCTGGAATGGTTTGGGTTATCAGATCTTGCATCAGCAGCCCATCGTGGATATCGATCGACCGTTGGTGTCTACGCAGGCAGCAAGCGGCGCTGCTGCAAGCCTAGGCAACAAATCTGAGGCGGCTTGGCAAGGCTTACTCAGTGGGGGTAGCGATACTGGTATCGCGAATGCCTTGGCTTCAAATGCCTTGTGGCAAATTGTCTTGCTATTTTTTGCGCTCGGTGCGCTGCTCGCGTTTACGCCTTGTGTTTTGCCGATGATTCCGATCTTGTCGGTGCTCATCGTTGGTCAGGGTAACGAGGTGTCGCGTTTGCGTGGCTTGGCGTTAGCGGCGGCTTATGTTCTAGGCATGTCAATCATTTACACCTTGCTAGGCGTGCTCGCGGGTATCAGTGGGGCTGGTTTAGCGGCCTGGCTACAAACACCTTGGGTCTTGTCAGTTTTTGCTCTGTTGCTGGTGCTCTTTGGGCTGGCCATGTTTGATGTGATCCAGATCGAAATGCCGCAGTCCGTTCAAACCAAGTTAAGCAGCACGGCGTCTGGTTTTAAAGGGGGCCGGATGTGGGCGGCATTGATCATGGGTGCGGTGTCGGCCATGATCGTTGGCCCCTGTGTTGCAGCGCCCTTGGCAGGCGCATTGCTTTATATATCCCAGTCAGGCGATTGGGTGCTTGGAGGCACGGCCTTGTTTGCCATGGCTTGGGGCATGGGCTTACCTTTGCTGCTTGTGGGCGCTTCAGCTGGTAGCTTACTGCCCAAGGCGGGCGCCTGGATGGATGGTGTCAAGGCATTTTTTGGGGTGTTGTTGTTCGCCACTGCCTGGTGGATGCTCTCACCGGTGTTACCCGACTGGATTCAAATTCTTGGATGGAGTTTGCTGGCGCTGCTTTCAGCCGTTTTGATTGGAGCCTTTGAGCGCCTGCCGAATGGGCCAGCGCTAGGACCCGCCATTCGTAAAACCATCGGGCTCATGCTGGCCTTGCTTGCTGTGATCTGGTTGATTGGTTTGGCCAGTGGCGGGCGCTCTTTATTTCAACCCTTACAGCATTTGGCAGGCACAGGCACTAGGGCGCCAGTCAGCAGCGCGGTGTCCAAGCCAGCTTTTAAGTTGGTCGACAGTGTTGCTGAGCTTGAGCAGCAGCTGTCCAGTTCCACGCGCCCAGTCATGCTGGATTTTTATGCCGACTGGTGTGTGTCATGCAAAGAAATGGAGCTCTTTACCTTTTCTGATCCAACCGTGGCCCAGAAAATGAATCAGATGCTGTTGCTAAAAGCAGACGTGACGGCAAACAATGCAAACGATCGGGCACTATTAAAGCGTTTTAGTCTTTTTGGGCCACCCGGGATTATCTTCTTTGAGGCGGGCGGCCGGGAAATCAAGGATATCCGAGTCGTTGGTTTTCAAGATGCCAAGCGGTTCGGTGCTGTCCTCGATCAGGTCTTAGCGCGTTAAGCCACTTATATGAATTCATCCCCAGCAGGCTTGGCATCCAAGCGAGTCATCTTGTTGCTGGCAACAGCCGCATTTAGCAGCACCAGTGCGTTTCGCGTGCTCGATCCGGCATTGCCGCAGTTAAGTCAAGAGTTTGGGGTGACCACCGGGCAGGCGGCCAAAGTCGTGACTTGGTTCGTGTTTGCATATGGCGTGATGCAGTTCTTTTATGGGCCACTCGGAGATCGCTTTGGCAAGTTCCGCACGCTTGCATTTGCCACGTTGGCTTGTGCCGTCGGCAATCTGATGGCAGCGATGGTTACCTCGTTTGAATGGTTATTGCTTGCACGGGCCATGTCTGGCGCAACGGCTGCAGCGATTGTGCCGCTGTCGATGGCTTGGATAGGCGACCATGTGCCGTATGACCACAGGCAAGTCACATTGGCTCAGTTCATGACGGGAACAATCTTGGGTATGTCGGCTGGCTTGGTCATTGGAGGAGCCTTGACGGACACTTTTGGCTGGCGCTGGTCGTTTGTGTGCCTGGCGCTGCTTTACACGGTTGTTGGCATTTGGTTGCTCAAACAATTGAAGTATGTGCCTGAAGCCGAGCCAAGCGCTGGCAGCCTGAGGCTTGTGGCACCGATCGCCACAGTTTTTTCTCAACCATGGGCAAGAATCGTTCTGCTAGTCGTACTGATTGAGGGGGCATTGGTGTTTGGCGGCTTGTCGTTTGTGCCGGCTTTCCTGCAGCACGCATTGGGCGTGAGCTCGACGGCTGCGGGCCTAGTGACCGCGTTTTTTGGGCTCGGTGCCATGCTCTATGTATTTCGCGCCAAGTGGCTGGTCGCTAGGTTCGGCGAGACCAAGTTAACGTTTGCCGGCGGCTGGGTGCTCGGCGCCTGTTATTTGCTTTTTCTAATCGCTCCACATTGGTCTTGGGCAATTGCAGCGAGCGTGTTTTTTGGACTCGGGTACTACTTACTGCACGCCGTGCTGCAGACCAATGCCACCCAGATGGTGCCTAGTGTCCGCGGTACTGCAGTTTCTTTGTTTGCCTCTTTCTTATTTACCGGGCAAGCGCTTGGGGTTGCCGCAGGATCTTGGCTGGTCGATACGGTCGGCATTGGCTGGGTGCTGGTGGGCGCGGGTGCGGCTTTGCCATTGCTGGGCATGGCGTTTAGCCATGCCATTGCAACCAGAAGGCCGCCGGCTTAGGTGATGCGTCCAATTAGCTGCGTAATTCGCGGCGCAATAGGCGTGCGACCGCGGGCGCGAAGTACGTCAGAATGCCGTCCGCACCCGCGCGTTTGAAACCGAGTAGGGACTCCATCATGACCTTGTCGTGATCAAGCCAGCCATTGGCTGCCGCTGCTTTGAGCATGGCGTACTCACCACTGACTTGATAAGCAAAAGTTGGTACACGAAACGCATCTTTGACACGGCGCAATACATCGAGGTATGGCATGCCAGGCTTAACCATCACCATGTCAGCACCTTCTCTTAAATCAGCACCGACCTCGCGCAATGCTTCATCGATGTTGCCCGGATCCATCTGGTAGGTCATTTTGTTGGACTTGCCCAGGTTGCCCGCGGACCCGACCGCATCGCGGAAAGGTCCGTAAAAAGCGCTGGCAAATTTGGCGGAATAAGCCATGATGCGTGTGTGGATGTTTTCGTTGGCCTCTAGTGCCTGGCGAATGGCGCCAATGCGTCCGTCCATCATGTCACTCGGTGCCACGATGTCAACGCCGGCTTGCGCCTGCACCACGGCCTGCTTGGTCAGTATATCTAGCGTAATGTCATTAATGACATAACCATCGTCATCGATGACGCCGTCTTGTCCATGGCTGGTATAGGGGTCAAGCGCCACATCGGTTAAGACGCCTAGATCGGGAAAGTTGGCTTTCAACGCCTTCACTACCGTGGGGACTAGACCCTCTGGATTGGTGGCTTCGACACCATCAAGTGCTTTGAGTGTTGGATCGATCACCGGGAAAAGCGCCATGACTGGGATGCCCAATTTGACGCAGTCTTCAGCCAATGGCAGCAGCCTGTCTAGCGAGTAGCGGCAAACGCCTGGCATCGATGGCACTGGCTGCTCAATGCCATGCCCATCGACAATAAAAACGGGGTAGATCAGATCATCGACAGACAACTGGTGTTCGCGCACCAAGCGGCGCGTGAAGTCATCGCGACGCAGGCGTCGGGGGCGTGCATGCGGGTAGTCAGTCAAAATCAGGTGAGGTGTTGTCATGGCACGACCTTTGGTGAAATCCAGTTCTCGATTTGAGCAGTTGCTTCTTCGAGTCCAATGCGCGCAGTGGCCGAAAACGGCAACGCATGAAGTTGGCCAATGTCAGCTAGTTGTTTTTTTACCGTAAAAACGGCGTTCTTGCGCTGCCCAAACGGCAGTTTGTCGGCCTTGGTCAACAGCGCCAACACCCCTTTGCCGGTGGGCGCTATCCAGTCGGCCAAGCGTCGGTCAAGGTCAGTGACGCCGCGTCTGATGTCAATGAGCATGACAATCCCGCCCAATGAGGGTCGGTGACGCAGGTAGTCACCAAGAATGTCCGCCCATTGCTCCTTGGCTTGGTAGGCAACAGAGGCGTAGCCATAGCCGGGCAGGTCTACTAGGTAACCGAGCTGTTCTCCGGGATTAAGCGTGTCGGGTATGCCGAACATATTAATCAGGCGCGTGCGCCCAGGGGTCTTACTGGAATAAGCCAATCGCCTTTGGTTGGTGAGCACGTTTATGGCTGTAGACTTACCAGCGTTGCTGCGCCCCACAAAACATACCTCTGGCCCACCGGGGGCGGGAAGCTGGTCTAGTCTGGCGGCAGACGTTACAAAAGCGGCTCGATGCAGGATGGACAAGATAGGTCAAACATTTAAGGTAATTTGCTATTGTATAATCAGACTGTTCGCCACAGGCGAGATCGTTCTGAGGTCCCTAAATGAAACGTGTGTTGATGCGCAGCTTGGTAGCTAGCAGCTTGGTATTTGGTTCGTCCTTGTTTGGTATGGTGCATGCCGCCGAAGTTCCGGTCGGACCAATCATGCCAGATGTCAAAGTAGGCGAAAAGCTATACAACGAAGGTGACCCCGCGCGCGGGATCGTCTCCTGCATCTCCTGTCATGGCGCCGCTGGCAATAGCGAAATTCCGGTTAATCCCAATTTGGCTGCTCAGCCCCATGAGTACATCTACAAGCAACTGACTGAGTTTCAGCCCAAAGAAGACGGCATGGCGCCTCGCCGTGGTCCGGATGGCGCGCCTTCTGTCATGACGGGTTTGTCCACTCCTTTGACGATTGCTGATATGCGCAATCTCGCGCTTTATATTGCAGAGCAGCAATTAACAAAACCCGCTGCGGCGAGCAGTGAGGAACTGGCAGCGCGTGGCGAGGAAATCTGGCGCGGTGGCATTCGAGAGACAAATTTACCTGCTTGCGCGGCCTGTCACGGCGCCAAGGGCGAGGGCATTCCGGCTCAATACCCCCGCTTGTCGGGGCAGTTTGCGCCGTATTTGGAAGCACAGCTGCTACTGTTTCGCGCTGGGCACCGGGCCAACAATCAGATGATGACCCAAATTGCTGCCCGGATGTCGGATGCAGATATCAAAGCAGTTGCTGACTATGCAGCTGGGTTGAGGTGAACGTGACCGACATTAATTTATTTGTCGGTCGCGGGAACTGAGTTCGCGTTGACACCGTCAAATTAGGGGCTAATTAAGCCTCTACTTAATTGAGGGTAGTGACAGTGTCGCAGAACAGTCAGTTGACCGCCAGTCCATCAGCGACTCGGATTTCGATCTCCGCGCTAATCGAGCTTCTGGGCTCGATGCGTTTCGCCATCAGCTTGCTTGTCATCATCTGTGTTGCCAGCGTTATTGGCACTGTTATCCCACAGAACCGCCCAGAGAACTCTTACATTGATCAATTCGGACCGTTTTGGTTTGAGGTCTTACAAAAGTTTTCTGTTTGGCAAATTTATAACAGCACCTGGTTTTTGGTCATCATGACGTTTTTGGTGATCTCAACCAGTATCTGTCTCATACGCAACACCCCCAAAATGCTTCGCGAGATGCGCACCTTCCGTGAGCATGTCCGTGGGTCGAGTTTGCGTGCCTTCCCTCACAAGGTCGAGTTTGCGACCGAGCGTGGTTTGGTTGACAGTGATGGGGCCATCAAAGCGTGGCTCAAGGAACAGGGCTACGCCTATAAGGTGCGCGAAGAAGAAAATGGCGTCATGATTGCGGCTAAGCGTGGCAGCGGCAACCGGTTTGGATATATCGCCGCACATGCCTCGATTGTCATGATTTGTGTTGGTGGACTGCTCGACAGTGAACTGCCGGTTCGGATGCAGGTTTGGATGTTTGGCAAAGCACCGGTTGTAGACAACATGCTGATTGCAGACGTCCCCGCATCTGGACGGTTGGCGCTAGATAACCCGAGCTTTCGTGCCAATCTGTTCGTGCCCGAAGGCGGCACGCGTAATAACGCCGTGGTGACTGTCGGTGATGGCGCGCTTGTCCAACCGCTGCCATTTGAAATAAAGCTCAATAAGTTCATCGTTGATTACTACTCAACGGGGATGCCTAGTCGGTTTGCCAGTGAAGTTACTGTCACAGACCCCGAAACGGGCAGTACCTTTGACCGAACGATCGAGGTAAATGAGCCCCTCAGATACAAAGGTGTAACGGTTTATCAGTCTAGTTTCGATGATGGCGGCAGCAACATTGATATGTTGGCCTTCCCTTTAAGCGGTGCCGCACCAGGCCCATTTGAGTTCTCTAAGCGGGTGGGTGAAGGAATGCTCTTGCCAGTGGGCAATACCGGTCGCGAGATCAAGCTGGAGATTACGGGTCTGCGACCTATCAACGTCGAGGATCTAACGGATGGGGTTCCTGAGAAGGTTTCGGTCATCGAACACGTGGCAGCGGTGACTGGGAGTGCCACGAGCAAGCGAGACAAAAATCTTCAGAATCTGGGCCCTAGTGTTGAGTACCGGATAATTGATGACAGTGGTCAAGCCCAGCGATTCCACAACTACATGCTTCCGGTGGAACTCGAGGGTGACCGTTTGATCCTGGCAGGGGTTGCCATGGATAACTCGGACAACTACCGCTATTTGCGTATTCCGGCCGACGAGTCTGCTTCCGCTTTGGAATTCATGAACTTGCGCGCGGCGCTCGCAGACCCAGAAACTCGCAACGAAGCCGCTAAGCGATTTGCGCAGAATAATGTGCCCCCTGGTATAGATAGCGCTGCACTGCAAATCTCGGCACAAAGAGCGCTTGAGACATTTTCCAACGGCGGGCTTGAGGCACTGTCGCGCTTTCTGGAAGCCAGCGTTCCACAGCAAGAGCAGGCACGCGCAGCTGATGTGATCGTTCGTTTGCTAGGCTCCTCCGTGAGTGAGCTGCGTGGCATTGCGCGTGAGCGCGCTGGACTGGCGCCCATAGATCCGGCTGCACCAGAGAACGTGCGCTGGGTACAACTGGCAGTGGCCTCATTGTCGGACTTAAGCTTCTATCCAGCTCCGGTCTTGTTTTCCATGAAGTCGTTCGATCTGGTTCAGGCGAGCGTCTTTCAGGTCAGCCGTGCACCTGGCATGCTAACGGTCTATTTAGGCTGTCTTTTGCTAACCATGGGAATATTTGCGATGTTCTATGTGCGAGACCGTCGCATTTGGGTCTGGCTCAAGCGTGAGCCTGGTGAGCAGAGTACACAAGTGCTCGCTGCCATGACTTCACAGAAACGCACTTTGGATTTCAATCGTGAGTTTGAACGGTTTAAGCAGGCACTTAGCCGGCTAGACATGAGAAAGGAGTGACGACATGGCTCAAACCATCACTGCAGAGCGTGCCGCTTGGGAGGATTTGACCGAGTCCGGTGATGGGCGAATGCTGCGTGGCAGGCCCGACTGGACAGACTTGCTGTTTTTTGTCGTTCTTTCAGCAGGTGCGGCTTATGCCTTGACCACCTACAGCGAATCCATGGATATCTATGAGAAATGGATTCTGGTCGGCACAGTTCCTTTTATGGTCTGGCTGGGCTGGTTGTGGCGCCCGCTGCGCACTTACATGGTCATTAGCGGACTGACGGCATTGTTTGCCATTTGGCTTTATGACGGCAACCTCGCTAACGCTGAACAGAACTTTTTCCTGAAGTATTTCTTCTCATCCCAATCAGCCATCTTGTGGATGTGCATGCTTTTTTTGCTTGCGACGATTTGTTACTGGATCGGTTTTGTCAGTAACACCGCTGCGTGGCTTGGAACCGTTCTCTCTTGGAGTGCGGTGTATGCAGGCTCAGTCGGGTTATTGGTTCGCTGGCGAGAGGGTCACTTGCTTGGCCCTGACTTGGGCCATATTCCCGTCAGTAACCTCTATGAAGTGTTTGTCCTCTTTGCGGTGATCACGGCGCTTTTTTATCTTTATTACGAGCGTCGCTACGCGACTCGCGCACTCGGTGGTTTTGTGATGCTAGTGGTTACCTCCATCGTCGTGTTCTTGCTGTGGTACTCATTTACGCGTGAGGCTTACGAGATTCAGCCATTAGTGCCCGCCCTCAAAAGTTGGTGGATGAAATTGCATGTGCCAACCAATTTTATTGGTTACGGTACGTTTTCTTTGGCTGCCATGGTTGGTTTTGCCTATCTTGTCAAGGAAAATGGTGAAACCAAGTCCTATAAAAAGCTGTTGCCGTTGTTTGTTTTGGGTGTCTTGCTAGCGGCCGAGCCTATGGTGTTCAGCACAGAAGGCTTGTCGGCGACTTGGATGTTGTATTTTGGGATTGGTGCTGTCTTGGTGGGCACTATCCTCGCGTTTCGCCGGCCCATCGCCCAAAAGCTTCCCAAGCTCGAAGTGCTTGATGACATCATGTATCGGGCCATTGCCATTGGGTTTGCATTTTTTACAGTGGCGACGATCCTCGGTGCTCTTTGGGCAGCTGACGCGTGGGGTGCATACTGGCAGTGGGACCCGAAAGAGACTTGGGCCTTGATTGTGTGGCTTAATTACGCTGCTTGGTTGCACCTGCGAATGATGAAGGGCATGCGTGGCACGCTCGCTGCCTACTGGGCATTGGTTGGTTTATTGATTACGGGCTTTGCCTTCCTGGGCGTGAACATGTTTTTGTCTGGGTTGCATTCCTACGGTGAACTCTGACGCTAGATTATTGATGTGAAACAGCCCGCTGGCGCCTGGATTATCCTGGTTGCAACACTGACGGTCCAAGCGCTGGTGGCGATGGTACTGATCACCCTGCCGGTTGTGGCGCCTGTGGTGAGTCAAGCCACTGGCATACCGACAACCTATGTCGGCGTTTACGTGGCAGCAGTCTATCTGGCTGCCATGTTCGGTAGTGTGCTCGGTGGGTCGTTTGTCAAACGCTGGGGTGCATTGCGCCTGAGCCAGATCAGTTTGTTACTGACTTGCATCGGCTTGTTACTTTGTGCAATTCCGTACACGCCCGCCATTTTGCTCGGGGCATTGGTTATCGGTATTGGCTATGGCCCTGTCACCCCGGCGAGCTCGCATCTGTTGATCAAGACCACCCCGCCTGAAAAGTTGTCGCTGGTTTTCTCGATTAAACAAACCGGCGTGCCAGTTGGGGGCATGCTGGCAGGTCTGCTCGTGCCATCCATGGAGATGTTGATGGGCTGGCAAGCGGCGTTTGCAGCGGTTGCCGCCATGTGTCTGGCCTGCGCGATCGCGATCAATCCCTTGCGCGCGACTCTTGATGATGACCGTGACCCTAGTGTCCGACCTTCGCTGCTCAAGAGTCTGGTTGACCCGATCCGCTTAGTGCTTAAGCAGCCCTCCTTGCGTGTGTTGGCCGCGGTCTCATTCATGTTCTCGATTGCACAGCTGTCGCTTATCACGTACCTGGTGACCTTCCTGTACGAGGATCTTGGGTGGGATTTGATTGCTGCCGGTTTGGCTTTGACCGTGGCGCAGGCTGCAGGTGTTGGCGGTCGAATTTTGTGGGGATGGGTCGCGGACAACTGGCTGGGATCGGGCTACATGTTGATCTGTCTTGCTGTGTTGCTGTTCGGAGCTGCCGCCATGGTGCCATTTTTGACTGAACATACTTCCCTGCTTTGGCTCTATCTTATGCTCATGGTACTTGGTGGCACCGCCATCGGCTGGAATGGCGTTTACCTTGCCGAGGTTGCTCGCCAGGCGCCGGTTGGTCAAACCGGCATGGCAACGGGCGGCACGCTGGGGTTCACGTTCTTTGGGGTGCTGTGCGGGCCACCGCTCTTTGGTGTGGCAGCCGCCCGTGTTGGTAGTTACGGCAACGCTTATGCATTACTCATGATTCCAGCACTGATCATCGCGGTTTTATTGTGGATCAGTCGACATCGTTTCATGCCACAGCGATAAAGCTTGGTGACGCTTGTGACGCAGGCTGAACCTTAGGGTAGCAGTTGCTCGCCGCGAATTAAGTCCTCAAACGTCTCACGAGTTCGAATTACGTGCCAGTTCTTGCCGTCAACCAGCACTTCCGCTGCACGTGGGCGAGAATTGTAGTGCCCTGCCATCACAAACCCGTAAGCGCCAGCGGACTCAATGGCTAATAGGTCAGCCTCTTGAAGTGCCAATGCCCGTGCGCGAGCCAGCCAATCGGCGCTCTCACAGACAGGCCCAACGACGTCGTAGACGGTTTGCTCTGTTGCACGCGGTATACAGGGCAATACACCATGCCAAGCCTCATACAGCGCTGGGCGCATCAGATCATTCATGCCGGCATCTACGATCGCAAAATCTTTGTCATCGGTGTGCTTCAGATACTGAACTTCGGTCAGCAGCACGCCCGCGTTTCCGACCAATGAACGGCCAGGTTCGAGCACGAGCTCGAGGTATAGTCCTTGTTGCGCTAGCCTTTCAAAAACAGCCGATAGCAAGACGACGGGTGCAAGCGGCGTCTCATCGTCATAGCGAATACCCAAGCCGCCTCCTAAGTCTAGGTGATGCAACTCAATGCCCGCTGATCGCAGCTGTTCAATCAAGGTCAAAAGTTTGTCCAAGGCGTCTAGATACGGGCTGACTTCAGTGATCTGTGAACCGATATGGCAATCAACACCCACCACATTCAGGTTGGGCAACTGCTTGGCCAAACGGTAGGCATCGAGCGCGCAGTCAATGGCAATGCCGAACTTGTTCTCTTTCAGGCCAGTTGAGATGTAGGGGTGGGTTTGTGCGTCAACGTCGGGATTGACCCGCAGTGATACTGGCGCTGTTTTGCCGAGTCGTGCGGCGACCGCAGATAAGCGTACTAACTCGGGTACAGACTCCACGTTAAAGCATTTAACACCAGCGGCCAATGCAAGCTCCATTTCCCAAACTTCTTTGCCCACCCCAGAAAAAACGACCTTACCAGGGTTGCCACCGGCGGCGATGACACGCTTGAGTTCACCACCTGACACAATGTCGAAACCACTGCCGAGTTTGGCGAACTGTTGCAAAATCGCAAGGTTGGAATTGGCTTTCATGCCGTAGCACACCAGTACCGAGTGGCCCTTGGTGGCGCTGGCATAGGCTTGCCAAGCAGTCTGAAGAGCGGCTTTGGAGTACACGTATAAAGGGGTGCCAAGCTCCTGGCCCAGTGAGCTCAACGCAACGTCCTCGGCGTATAGTGCGCCATCGCGGTAGTGGAAATGAGGGTGTCCGGCGGGCGTGGCGAGGTTTTGTTGATCAGTCAGTGAGGGCATGGTCGACAAGCGATGAAATAAATTATTCAATGACAATGGGCGCTGGTTCAAGCGATGGATTAATTGATTCGGGCGGAATATTCGTCTCTGGTTCTTTGAGGACGGTGCCTTGGCCGCTAAGGGTGTCCGGTGGTGGGGGCAAATACAATGGACCTTTGTAACCGCACCCTAGCAGCGAGGCAAACAATATCGACGCCAAGAGCAATCGATTGCGGCTACCAAGACGATTAGCGGTTGAGGTCACGACGCGCTCCAGAATACCAAAGGATTAGATTATGACTGAAACTGAATTTGATGAAGTGATTAGTGCCATTCTAGACAGCATTGAAACGCACGCAGACCAGTGGTACGACAAGCTTGATGTGGACGTGGACACTAAGCGGGAAGCGAATGTATTGAGTCTTTTGTTCAATAACAAGGTTCCCGTAGTGATTAATAGCCAAGGGCCGTTGCAAGAGCTGTGGGTTGCTGCACCGAGCGGAGGGTTTCATTACCGATTCGATGGTCAGCACTGGAAAGACACGCGAGGTGGACCGGATCTACATGATGCGCTGTCAGAGATATTCTCTGACGTGACCGGCCATGAAATCCAAGTTCACCTTTAAAGCCTCAACGTCGCAACGTCTCAACGTCCCACCATGACTGTTAGTTGCTAATGGGTGCAGGCGCAGCGCTCGAGCTGTCACCGGTCATGTTCAGTGAATCTAACAGCTCGTCGATTGACTCTTTGCGTTGCTGATCTAGCCCCACCCGAGAAATCGTCTCCCCAGGCGGATATTCGGCGAAATACATTGAGTCGCCCTGCACAATCAAGCCACTGGGTGGTGGCCCAGTGGGCTCCTCGGGGAAGCGCTCCAGGGCTTTTTTCATGTAACCCATCCAGATCGGCAGCGCAGCACCACCCCCCGTCTCGCGGCTACCCAAAGACTGGGGCTGGTCAAAGCCTAGCCAAGCCACACCAACCAGTCGGGGCGTGTAGCCTGCAAACCAGGCATCAACGGAATCGTTGGTCGTGCCGGTTTTGCCGGCCAGGTCCTTACGCCCGAGTTCGCGACCAGCGCGAGCGGCCGTGCCAAACTGGGCGACACCGCGCAGCATATCGTTCATGACATAGACAGTGCGCGGATCGAGCACGCGCGCTGCCGAATCGCCCGCAACGATGGGCTTGGCGCGCATCAAAACGTTGTTGCTCGAATCGGTGACGTAATCAATCAAAAATGGCGTGACGCGGTATCCGCCGTTTGCGAACACCGAGAATGCCGCCGCCATTTGCATGGGCGTCACAGCACCCGCACCGAGTGCCATGGGCAGGTACGGTGGATGCTTCTCCGGTTGAAACCCAAAACGCGTGATGTAGTCTTGCACATACTGCGGCGTGATGGCTTGCAGAATGCGGATAGAAACCATGTTGCGCGACTTGGCCATCGCCTGTCGCATGGTGAGTTGATCTTCGTACTCATTGCCGTAGTTTTTTGGGTTCCACGGCTGGCCAGAGCCGGTCTGTTCAGCTGTCAGCATAAACGGCTGATCGGAAATCAGCGTCGTGGGGGTCATGCCACGCTCAAGCGAGGCGGCATAAATAAATGGCTTGAATGACGAGCCCGGTTGGCGCCAAGCTTGGGTGACGCGGTTGAACTTGCCGCTAAAAAAATCAAATCCACCCACCATCGCACGAATAGCGCCATCTTGCGGTGTCATGGCTACCATGGCACCCTCAACATCAGGAAAATTAAGTATTTCCCACTTGCCATCGTCGACTTGCGTAATCGTCACGATGGAGCCGCGTCGCATGCGCAACTGGTTATCCGCCTTGGGGTTAAGTGATCTTGCCACCACGGCGATGATTTTCTTGTCATCTATGGTCATGATGTCGCTGGCGGACCTTGCCAATGTGACCGATTTAGGATCCGCCGACAATACAACCGCGGTTCTAAAGCCAGCCACATCCGGATACTCTTCCAGGACTCCGTCTATCCAGGCGTCAAACTGCTCGGGATCCCTTTCTAAGCCTGCCGGCAAGTCAAGCTGGGCTAGCGGACCCGGATAGCGAGCCCGACGTGTGTATTGCAACACACCGTCTCTAAGCGAGCGCCACGCCCACTCCTGGTCAGCAGATTGAATGGTGGTGTAGACGTTTAAGCCACGCGAATAGATCTCCTCCCCGTAAAGGGTGAACATCAACTGCCTAGCCAGTTCAGCTGCATACTCACCGTGCACGGCATACCCGCCGGCTGGGGTACCTTTGCCAGCATTGAGGACAATCGGCTCATTGAGTGCGGCTTGGTACTCGGTATTGGTTAGGTAGCCCAGCTCATGCATGCGGCCAAGCACATAGCGCTGTCGCGCTTGGGCACGCGACATGTTGTTTACCGGATTGAATCGGGATGGTGCTTTCGGAATACCAGCCAGCATGGCGGCTTGAGCAGCCGTTAGCTCAGAAGGCTCTTTACCAAAATAGGTGCGGGCGGCCGCGGCAAAGCCGTAGGCTCTGCGCCCGAGATAGATCTGATTCAGGTAAAGCTCGAGAATCTGATCCTTGGTCAGGCTAGATTCGATCTTGTAAGTCAGTAACAGCTCATAGAACTTACGGCTGTAGGTTTTCTCAGACGAGAGGTAAAAGTTTCTTGCGACCTGCATCGTGATGGTGCTGGCCCCTTGGGTCTTGGACATGGCCGCCACGTTGGCCAAGCCAGCGCGAACCACGCCGGCCCAGTCAATTCCGCCATGTTGATAAAAGCCATCATCCTCGGCAGCCAAAACGGCCGATTTGAGTACATCGGGAAATTCATCAAAACGCAGAACATTGCGGCGTTCTTCGCCAAATTCACCAATCAATACCTTATCAGCAGTAAAGACGCGCAGCGGCACCCGTGGGCGATAATCTGTCATAGCCGTCAGGTCTGGCAGATTGGGCCAGGCGATCGACAAGGCGATCACCACCAAGAGTGCGACACTCGCGATACCGGCTAAGCCGAGAACAGCCAGTTTCATCATGAACCGGACGATCCAGGGGCTTGATGAAGCGGCGTCTGTGTCGGCGCCCGAACGGTCTTTGGAAGTGGATTTGCTCATAAGTCCAGAATTTTACGCCTCACTGGCAACGATGTGATAATTAAAACCATGAAAAAACAATCAGCTTGCGTGTTTCTAATTGGCATGCCGGGTTCAGGCAAGTCCACCATTGGCAAGGGGCTGGCCAAAGCACTGGATCGACCATTTGTGGACTTGGACCATGAGATCGAAGCACGGTGCGGGGTGGCCATCCCTGTTATCTTTGAGATCGAAGGTCAAGAAGGGTTCCGTAAACGTGAGTCACAAGCGCTAGAAGCGGTGGCCAATCAGCCGGATTGGGTGGTGGCTACCGGGGGCGGTGCGGTGTTGGCACCTGCAAATCAGGTAATTTTGTCAGCGAAAGGGATGGTAATTTATCTCAAAGCATCGGTTGATGAGCTCTATCGACGTACAAGTCGTGATCGCAGCCGACCGTTGTTGGCAACCAACGATCCCAAGGCCCGCTTGCAAGAGTTGTTTGAGCAACGTAGCCCCATCTATCAGTCCTTAGCTGATATGGTGATTGAGACAGGGTCGGCAAGTGTTTCGTCAGTGGTTCAGCAGATCGTGACAATCTTGAAGAAAAATGGATAACGAATGAACGACGTACTAGTTTCAACCCCCGGTGGGGAGTATCCGATTCACATCGGGGCTGGCCGGCTGGCTCAGATCGGTGAGTCCGTACCTGATGACGCCACTGCCATCGTGATAGTGACCAATCCAACGGTGGATAATCTATTTGGCGAGCAGACAAGAGCGGCGCTTGGCGCCACCGGTAAACCCGTGACCACGGTTTCACTGCCCGATGGCGAGCAATATAAAGACTGGCAGACCTTGAATCTGATCTTTGACCACATGCTCGGCCATCAGTTGGACCGGCGTGCGGTCATCGTGGCGCTTGGTGGCGGTGTTGTTGGCGACATGGCCGGCTTTGCGGCAGCAGTCTACATGCGCGGCATTCGTTTTATTCAAGTGCCGACCACGTTGCTGGCGCAGGTTGACTCCTCGGTGGGCGGTAAAACCGCAGTTAACCACCCCCTTGGCAAGAACATGATTGGTGCTTTTTACCAGCCCATTGCCGTGGAAATCGACACCTCGGTGCTCGTTTCTTTGCCGGACAGAGAAATCAGTGCAGGTCTGGCCGAAGTGGTTAAGTACGGTTTGATCATGGATGCCGGGTTTTTTACTTGGTGTCAGGATAACGCGAGCGGCTTGCGGGCACGCGATCCAGAGTTGCTCGCAAAGGCCATACGACGCTCTTGCCAGTTCAAAGCCGAGGTGGTGTCAGCCGATGAGCGCGAGTCGGGTTTGCGCGCCATTCTCAATCTTGGCCATACGTTTGCGCATGCCATTGAAGCAGGATTGGGCTATGGGCAGTGGCTGCATGGCGAGGCCGTTGGCTGCGGTCTGGTCATGGCTGCCGCTTTGTCTGAGCGCACGCTGGGCTTTGCTCGCGCCGATGTTGCCCGCGTTAAAGCTGTTGTGGACGCCATCGGTTGCCCGACGCATGCGCCGAGGCTCTTGGGGGTTGACCAATGGATGTCACTGATGCGATCGGACAAGAAAGCACACGCCGGTGAAATCAAGTTTGTGCTCATGCCTGAGGTGGGGCGAGCCAAGGTGAGCTCAGCAGCGCCCAATGATGTCGCTGCGGTATTGGACGAATATGCTGTTCATGCGGTCTAGACTGGAACACTAAATGAGCGAGCGCGCACCCTACGCCAGTGACCCAAGCCGCTCGCGTGGTCGTAGACACGCCGAGCCGGCGCCCGCGAACCGCACTGAATTTCAGCGTGACCGCGATCGCATCATCCACGCCAATGCTTTTCGGCGGCTGGAATACAAGACCCAAGTGTTTGTAAATCACGAGGGTGACTGGTTTCGCACTCGCCTGACGCATTCACTGGAGGTGGCTCAAATTGCCCGCGTGATTGCGGCGAGCTTAAGGCTGGATGTCGATCTGACTGAAGCGATTGCATTGGCCCACGATCTTGGCCACACGCCCTTTGGCCATGCAGGGCAAGATGAGTTGAACCGTTGTTTACAAGAGCTAGTCCCAGATGCAGGCGGCTTTGAGCACAATCTGCAAAGCCTCAGAGTGGTTGATGAACTAGAAGAACGTTATCCGGGGTTTAATGGTTTAAATCTTTGTTTTGAGACACGAGAGGGGATACTGAAGCATTGCTCGCTGGCCAATGCGCGCCGGCTCGGTGATGTAGGCGAGCGCTTTATTGCCCGATCTCAGCCATCGCTTGAAGCGCAGCTTGCGAACTTGGCCGACGAGATTGCTTATAACAATCACGACATCGATGATGGTTTGCGTTCGGGCCTGATCACGTTGGAGCAGTTGCTGACCGTGCCAATTGTGGTTAAACATTTTGAAGCTGTGCGCAGACAGTGGCCCAGTATCCCAGAAAAGCGCGCGGTGGCTGAGACCATCCGTCAAATGATCAACACGCTGATCATGGATGTCACCACCACGACCCTGGCCAACCTTAAGCGAGTGCAGCCAGTGAGCGCTGAAGCGGCCAAGGCTTGCGGGCCACTGGTGATGTTTTCAGATGAAGTGCGCGCACAGGCCGATGAGCTTAAGCGTTTTTTACTCAAGGAACTTTATCGGCACTATCGGGTCAGTCGAATGACTGGCAAAGCCCGCCGGATCGTGCGAGACCTGTTCGTGGTGTTTTTAGAGGAGCCTGGCGTGTTGCCACCTGAATATCGCCGTCAGGATCGAGTGGCTCAGGCTAGGGCAATCGCTGACTACATCGCCGGCATGACCGACCGCTATGCGATGCTTGAGCATCGGCGGTTGTTTCAGATGGACGAGTCATTGTGAAAGGAGTGCAGATATGATCGCGAACAAGCTTGGCGTATTGGGTGCTTCCTTGGCTTTAGGCATGGGGGCGACAGCCCACGCGCAAAGCCGTGCGATGCCAGAAACCGACTTATCTCTGTTCATTGTTCAAGAATGCGCATCGTTAGCCAAGGGTGGGCGCTGCGGCGTGTCGTTTGTGCAGACCCCAGCGGGGATGAGCGCCGCGGGTGACATCGTGCAGAACTGCTCGCCGGGGTGGCTTGCGCATGTCACCGCTGAGCGCGGCACTGTCGAGAAGGGCGGTGTCAATCGCGGCCAAGCCGTTGTTTGCGGCCACACGGAGCCAGAGCGCGCACTCCGTGCACTCTTTGTTGCTTGCAATGAGCAAACGCTGGGCATTTGCCGCGATGCCAATCATGTGAATGTCCAGTGGGCATATTGGTCAGGTGATGATCCCGCGCTAAAACAACTGCCCATGGACACACACTTGCAAATTGAACAGTTGCCGCAGGCTAGTCAGTGCGCTTCCGTGGTTCCGCTCGTTGAGTCTGTCAGTTGTTCGCCACAAGCTGCTGTCATGTTGCGCCAGACGGGCTTGCGCTAAAGACCGATATCGCGCGTACCCTACCCGGCAAACTTTGCTTGGGGCGCAGTTTTTTGCTGGGACTGACGCTCAAGTAGCGTTTTGAGGTAGCGACCGGTGTGACTATCAGGGTTTTGGGCGACTTGTTCAGGCGTGCCTTGCGCAACAATGCGCCCGCCACCATCACCACCCTCCGGCCCTAGGTCAATCACCCAGTCTGCTGTTTTGACGACATCGAGGTTGTGTTCAATGACCAAGACCGTGTTGCCAGCGTCGACCAGCTTATTCAGTACGGTCACCAGCAGTGAAATGTCATGGAAATGCAGGCCGGTGGTGGGCTCATCCAGCACGTAAAGCGTCTGACCACTACCGCGCTTGGACAATTCAAGTGATAGCTTCACGCGTTGCGCCTCACCGCCAGACAAGGTGGTGGCGCTTTGACCAAGCCGCAAATAGGACAAACCAACATCCAGTAACGTCTGCAAGCGTCTAGCGATCGCTGGCACGGCATTGAAGTAGCCCAGCGCCTGCTCGACGGTCAGCTCCAGCACCTCGTGGATGTTCTTGCCGCGATAGCGAATCTCGAGCGTTTCGCGGTTGTAGCGCTTGCCATGACACACTTCGCATGGCACATACATATCCGGCAGAAAGTGCATCTCAACCTTGACCATGCCATCACCCTGGCAGGCCTCACAACGGCCACCCTTGACATTAAAGCTAAAGCGCCCCGGGTCATAGCCACGTGCGCGGGCTTCGGGCACACCGGCAAATAGTTCGCGAATCGGCGCGAACAATCCGGTGTAGGTGGCCGGGTTACTGCGGGGCGTGCGCCCGATCGGGCTTTGATCCACCATGATAATTTTGTCTAGACTCTCCAAGCCTTGCATGGTGTCATAAGGTGCGGGCTCGTCATGGCTACGGTTCAGTTTGCGCGACAGGGACGCAGCCAAGGTGTCATTAATCAGGGTGGATTTGCCGGAGCCGGATACGCCAGTCACGCAGACGAAGCGACCGAGCGGCAAATGCAGGTCAACCTGCTTTAAGTTGTTGCCCGAGCATCCAAGCAGGGACAGCCTCGGTGTGCCGGCGTCAATCGCGCGTCGTCTGGGCACCTCGATTTGGCGGCGACCACTGAGGTAGTCGCCGGTTAGCGATTCGCGTGATTCAATGATCATCGCTGGGGTGCCTTGAGCCACCACTTGACCGCCATGCTCACCCGCCCCAGGGCCCATGTCCACGATCCAGTCTGCCTGGCGGATCATGTCTTCGTCGTGTTCGACCACCAGCACACTGTTGCCTAATTCGCGCAAGTGCGTCAATGTATCGATGAGCCTGTCGTTATCGCGCTGGTGCAAGCCAATCGAAGGCTCATCGAGCACGTACATTACGCCAGTCAGCCCGGAGCCGATTTGACTGGCCAGTCGAATGCGTTGGGCCTCGCCGCCAGAAATGGTGTCCGCGCGGCGGTCCAGCGACAAATAGCTCAATCCGACGTTGTTCAAAAATGCGAGCCGAGCCTGAATTTCACGCACGATGCGCTCAGCAATGTCGTGTTTGGCGCCTTCAAGCGCCAGTGTTTCAAACCACAATAGGCAGTGCGACAAGGTCAGTGACTCGACCTCATGGATGGCCTTGTCCCCAACAAGCACGCAGCGCGCCTGGGTGCGCAGGCGGGAGCCACCACAGTCTGGGCAGTGGCGCTGGCTGCGCAATCGATTCAGAGCCTCTCTTACGGTTGCCGAGTCGGTCTCGCGCCATCGACGCGCCAAGTTAGGCAGCACACCCTCAAAGGGGTGACGTTTGACACTACTTTTGCCGGTGGGGTCGAGATAGAAAAATGCAATTTCAGTGGTGCCCGAGCCATGCAGGATCATGTTTTGTATGTCGGCTGGCAGGTCTTGCCAGGGCGTGTCGAGCTCAAACCCAAAGTGCGCCGCCAAGCTAGTCAGCATGGCAAACGTAAAGGCATTGCGTTTATCCCAGCCTTCGATGGCGCCGGCGCCTAGGCTAAGTTCAGCGAAAGCGACCACTTTTTGCGGATCAAAGACGTCGACAAAACCCAAGCCATCACAAGTTGGGCAGGCACCAGTCGGGCTGTTAAAGCTAAATAGGCGCGGCTCTAGTACCCCGACGGTGTAGTCACATTGAGGGCAGGCGTAGCGACTCGAGAAAGCCTGCTCACGCTCGGCGTCCAGATCCAGAACCAATACCTTGCCGCTGGCCAGGCCAGCGGCGGTTTCAAGGCTTTCTGCCAACCGAGTCTGGCTGTTGGGCTTCACGCGCAGTCGATCGATGACCACATCAATGTCCAGCGGCTTGTCATCAGGCAGTTCGGGCAGGGGGTCAAGTGCCAGCATGTCGCCATTGACTCGGATGCGCACAAAGCCTTGTGCCTGCCACTGCTGGCACATGTGCTCGGCATGCCCAATGTAACCGCGCTCCACAGGCGCCACGATGGCGATTTTGGTGTCTTCGGGCCAACGCAGGATGGCGTCGACCATTTGGCTGATGCTTTGCGACACCAGTGCGTCACCATGCGTTGGGCAATGGGGTGTGCCCACTCTGGCGTACAACAAGCGCAGATAGTCGTGAATCTCAGTGATGGTGCCCACGGTCGAGCGCGGGTTGTGGCCGGCCGACTTTTGTTCGATGGCAATGGCCGGCGACAGTCCTTCGATCAGGTCAACGTCCGGCTTTTCCAAGCGCTGCAGAAATTGTCGGGCATAGGCCGACAGGCTCTCGACGTAGCGACGCTGACCCTCGGCGTAAAGCGTGTCAAACGCGAGCGAGGATTTGCCAGACCCAGACAGCCCTGTGATGACCACCAGCGAGTTGCGCGGTAAGTCCAGTGAGATGTTCTTCAGGTTGTGGGTGCGTGCACCGCGAATTCTGATTTGATCCATGCCAGGCGGCGGGTCCGATACGTTTTTTGAGGGCAACTTGGTAATATAACGCGCTCAATGGAAGTTTTTATATGCAACATCACACCCCCCGTCTTGTGCTAACGCCTGCAGAGCGCCGTGCCAGTGTCTCGTTGGCTGGATTGTTCGCGGCCCGTATGTTGGGCCTGTTTTTGTTGTTGCCGGTGTTCGCGGTCGCGGCACAAGGCCTGCACGGCGGCATGGACCCAGCCAAGGTAGGCCTGGCATTGGGTATCTATGGCCTGACGCAGGCGGTGATGCAGATTCCGTTTGGCATGGCTTCAGACCGCTTTGGGCGCCGTCCGATTGTGTTGATTGGAATGGTTCTGTTCGTGTTCGGTAGCGTCATTTGCGCTTTATCAGATGATATTTTTTGGGTCACGATCGGGCGCGCTATCCAGGGCTCGGGGGCGATTTCCGCTGCGGTGACGGCTTGGTTGGCTGACGCCACGCGGCCCGAGGTGCGTACCCGTGCCATGGCCATGATCGGTGCCTCGATCGGCCTGTCATTCGCTTTGTCGCTGGTCATTGCGCCGCTGACGGTCGGTTGGGGAGGCTTGTCGGGCTTGTTTTGGCTGATCACCGGTTTGGGTGTGATCGCCTTTGTGGTGGCTGCCTTGGTGGTGCCTGCCGTCCCTAAAACCCCTAAACCTGAGCACCCAGCCCGAGCCCAGGTAGTGCTTAAGCATCCTGGGCTTTTGCGTTTGAATTTTGGTGTGTTTTGTCTGCACTTAAGCCAAGTTGCCCTCTTCGTGGTGATGCCACCGCTACTGGTGCAGTTGGGTGGCATACAAACCGATGGGCTTTGGCAGGTGTATCTGCCGGTCCTGTTTGTGTCGTTTCTCTTTATGGTTCCAATCATCATCTTTACCGAGAAGCGACGCTCCCACCCTAAAACGTTGCGTTGGGCCGTGGCAGGTCTGGTCGTGGTCGGCGTGGGCTTTGCGACCACAGCAACGCATTGGGTCTGGCTATTGTTTTGGCTCACCGCGTTTTTTATTGCCTTCAATGTGCTGGAGGCCCTGCAGCCTTCGCTGGTATCGAGGGTGGCGCCACCGGAGCTCAAGGGACTGGCGCTCGGTGTTTATAACACCACCCAGGCCACAGGCCTGTTTTTAGGGGGTGCGGTGGGGGGCTGGTTGGTTCACACAGAAGGTAATGCGGCTGTTTTCTGGGCAATCGCGTTCTTAAGTGCTGTTTGGCTAGCAGTAACCTGGCAGCTGACGATGCCACCCGTGATCAGCAGCACAGACAAATCTGTCATCCTCGAGCACGTCGAAACCGGCATTTAAGTCTTTGTTGTGGAATACACTGATGGTCATATGTCTGCATCTGGCCAACACGGCTCGGCAAATTCAGGCACCATGACGGCATTGCGGTTTGTTTCGCAAGTACAGGCAAATTTAAGTAAGGGAGAACTGAGTGGCTTCGGTTAATAAAGTCATACTGGTGGGTAATCTGGGACGAGACCCTGAGGTGCGATACAGCGCCGAAGGTAGTGCGGTTTGCAATATCTCGATTGCCACGACCAGCAGCTGGAAAGACAAATCATCTGGCGAGCGTCGCGAGGAAACCGAGTGGCACCGTGTGGTCATGTACAACCGGTTGGCCGAAATCGCCGGTGAGTACCTGCGAAAGGGTCGCCCGATTTATGTCGAGGGCCGCTTACGCACCCGCAAATGGCAGAACAAGGAAGGCCAAGACCAATACACCACGGAAATCATCGCTGATCAGATGCAGATGCTTGGCGGGCGCGATGGCATGGGTGATGGTGGCACCGGCGGTGGTCAGGAAGGTAATCCACGCCCTGCGGCTGCTCGTCCACAGGCCCAGCGTCCGGCTGCGCCTGCGGCAGGTGGCAGTGCCAATCTAGGTGATTTGGACGACGACATTCCGTTCTGAGCCCTAATCATTGGCTGCAACGCAGTGAGTGGAGTTAGACCGAGTCCCAGCCAATGGATGTTGGCTGGGATTTTTTATGTGGCATGGTGTTGGAGTAATTGACAACAACCCGCATTTTTGAAAGAGTTTCTTAAGCATGAATGCAAGTCCAATTATTCGTCAGCGAGTTGTTCTTGCAACGCACGCGTTTGTCGAAATTGCAATCTGGCGTTTGCCGCGCTCGCTTGTGCCGTGTGCATTTGTATAAGTATCGATTGGCCTACGTGGTGAATGATCAGTGCCGTGACCGTGTCGAGCACGTCAGATGCTGGCACCGCAACGATAGCGATATCTGGCGTGTGTGGCAGGGCGTCAATGCTTGAATACGACGTCAGGCCCTGAACGGTTGCACGCTTGGGGTTAACAGGCAAAATGCGACCGCCGTAGCCTTGTTTAAGCATGTAAGCAATCGGTTTGCCCCCAATCCGGCTCGGATCATCGGAGGCGCCAATCACAGCAACCACAGTTGGGTTTAATAGACGTGCAAGTGTAGCGTGAGTCATGCTGTAGCCAGAAGAAGCAAATAAATTAATTACTTAGTTTAGGGTCCAGAATCACCGTCCACGACTTGTCATGAAAAATTCATCATTATTTCGATAATTATCGAAATACAATCCGCAAATGAACACAAAAGCCATTACACAAGGCGATGCCGTAACGGTGGATGATGCCGCCAAAATGTTGGCAGCCATCGGGCACCCAAGTCGCTTGCGGCTATTTAGGCAACTCGTGCAGGTGGGTCCTGCTGGACTGCCAGCGGGCGATATTGCGCGCCTGCTTGATATGCCCCCGTCTTCCCTTAACTTTCATTTGCGCGCGCTACAACAAAGCGGCTTGATTGGTTCGCGCAACGAAGGTCGCTTCGTCATTTATGTGGCGCACTTTGACTCGATGTCAGATCTCCTGGGGTTTCTCTCCGACAACTGTTGTGGCGGTAATCCCTGTATACCCAATGCAATGCCAGCAAAGTTGCGGCGTTGCGCCTCCAAGCCAAAAAAGGAAACATCATGACCAGTGAACAACGCCCATGGAACGTACTTTTTTTATGCAAGGCTAACTCGGCGCGTAGTCAGATTGCCGAGGTTTTGTTAAACCGCATGGCCCAAGGGCGGTTTAAGGCATATAGCGCGGGAAGCCACCCGGCCCAGGCCGTGAACCCAAAAACCTACGAGATCCTCAGGGGCCTGGATTACCCCCTCGATCAGCTGCGTGCCAAAGACTGGGCTGAGTTTGGTAAGCCAGATGCGCCGGTGATGGATTTTGTGTTCACGGTGTGTGATGACACCGCCGGCGAAGTCTGCCCGAGCTGGCCTGGCCAGCCCATGACTGCACATTGGGGGGTCAGTGACCCTGCTGCGGTTCAGGGCAGCGAGGCCGTTCAAATGGCCGCGTTTGCGGATGCTTTGCGTCAGATTCGCAGACGCCTAGAGATTTTTGTGGAACTGCCCCTCGAGAAGCTTGATCGCTTGTCACTACAATCCAAGATCGATGAGATCGGTAAAACCAGCGAATGAGTGTTTTTGAGCGGTATCTGAGTCTGTGGGTGGTGCTGTGCATGGCAGCTGGTATTGTCACTGGCAGTGCAGCGCCGGGCTTGGCGCAGTTTGTTGGCAAACTTGAGGTTGCGCACGTTAATCTGCCGGTGGGATTGCTCATCTGGGTCATGATTATCCCGATGCTCATGAAAATCGATTTCGACAGCATCAGCGATGTGTGGCAACAGCGAGCGGGCATTGGTATTACCCTGGTCGTTAATTGGGCGATCAAACCCTTCACCATGGCTGCACTTGGCTGGCTTTTCATTGGGTATCTCTTCAGACCCTGGTTGCCAGCAGACCAAATCGACAGTTACATCGCAGGACTGATCTTGCTCGGTGCTGCGCCTTGCACGGCCATGGTGTTTGTCTGGAGCAACTTGTGCAGGGGTGATGCCAATTTCACCATCAGTCAGGTGGCCTTAAATGATCTGGTGATGGTGTTTGCTTTTGCACCGATCGTGGCACTGTTACTCGGTGTCTCTTCAATACCGATACCCTGGAATACGCTGATATTGTCCGTGGTGATTTACATTGTCATTCCGCTGGTCATTGCCCAGTGGTGGCGCAAGCGCTTGATGCGCAATGGATCGCAGGCTTACGCCCGGGTTTTGCAACGTATCGGGCCCTACACCATCATGGCGCTACTAGTCACGCTGGTGTTGTTGTTTTCGTTTCAGGGACAGGCCATCATTGATCAGCCGCTGATCATTGGGATGCTAGCCGTACCTATTCTGTTGCAAGGCTTGTTGATTGCCGGTTTGGGGTATTGGTTGAATATGCGTTGCCGGGTGCGTCACGATGTGGCTGGTCCATCGACCATGATTGGCGCGTCGAACTTCTTTGAGCTCGCGGTCGCTGTGGCCATTGTGTTATATGGTTTTGACAGTGGTGCTGCATTGGCCACTGTGGTCGGCGTGTTAATTGAAGTGCCGGTGATGTTGTGGCTCGTGCGCATGGTCAATCAGTCACGCGGTTGGTACGAAGCCAGGCTAAACAAACACCCCTGATGTTCCAACCTAGGGCTTGTGTGCCACCAAATCCACAAGCGCAGACATGCCGTGGTGACCGGCGCCTTCGTTTAACTCGGCATCGTATTCATTCAACACCTCGATGTTCATGTTGCCAAAGTGCTCACGCATGAGTGCCAACGTGTAAAGGTGCTCGGGAATGCCTGGGCCACCGGTCTTGTACTCAAGTTGCTTAAGCCCATAGCCTTCAATGAGCAAATAACCACCGCTGCGTGTGGCACGTTTCATGCCTTCAAAGAGCTTTGCCCGCAATTGCGGATTGGCAAACTGAAAAAAGATACCCACCACCAGGTCATATTGCTGGGCATCAAAGTCCATCTCGGTGGCATCTAGCGTCTGAACATGCATTTGCACACCACGCTCGGCGGCAAGTTTGCGAGCCTTCTCCGATGCGGCAGGCGCCGAATCAACCGACCAGACCTCGCAGCCTTGTTCGGCGAGCCACACACCGTTGCGACCTTCACCATCAGCCAAGGCCAGTACCGTCATGGCAGACTTGATACGTGGTGTGGCTTGCTTGACCAGAAACGCATTGGGTGATTTCCCAAACAGATAGTCATCCGTGGCCAGGAAACGCTCATTCCATTTCGAGATGGCAGGCTTCATCTCACTCATGCAAGTCTCATCAGCCAACCATGCGGATCAGCTGCACGACCATATTGGATGTCAGTCAATGCACGGCGCAATGACATGGTCAGTTCACCGGCTGGCCCATTTTCGTGGCCCGCCACAAACCCCTTGCCTTTAATGGCACAAATCGGGGTGATCACGGCGGCTGTACCACAGGCAAACGCCTCGGCAATCTCGCCATTGCTCATGCCAACCTGAACCTCTTCTAGCGTGATCTTGCGCTCTTCGACTACGCGTCCTTGGTCTTTGGCCAGCTGAATCAAGCTGTCGCGTGTCACGCCCTCCAGAATGCTGCCAGTTAACGATGGGGTTAACAGTGAGCCGTCCTTTCTGACCAGAAACAAGTTCATGCCGCCAAGCTCTTCCAGATAAGTACCCTCTACCGCATCCAGAAATAGCACTTGAGAGCAGCCTTGCTTTTGTGCCTCTTGCTGTGGCAACAGTGATGCCGAGTAGTTGCCACCACACTTGGCGGCACCCGTGCCGCCGCGGGCGGCTCGAGTGTAATGCTCAGACACCCAGATTGACACGGGTGACACACCCTTGCTGAAGTAGGCGCCCGCCGGTGAGGCGATCACATAGTAGGACGCCTGCTGGGCAGCGCGCACGCCCAAAAATCGCTCGCTGGCAATGCTAAAAGGCCTCAGATAAAGGCTCGTCTCCGGCGCGCTAGGCACCCAGTCTTTGTCAGCCATGACCAGTTGATGAATCGACTCTAAAAACTCGGCTTCCGGCAGGGGTGGTAATGCCAGACGCTCTGCCGAGCGCTGCATGCGAGCCGCGTTGGCCCGGGGGCGAAATGCCCAGACTGAACCATCGGCGTGGCGATAGGCTTTGAGGCCTTCGAAGATTTCTTGGGCGTAATGCAATACCGAACAGGCCGGGTCAAGCGAGAGCGGGCCATAGGGCTGTACTCGTGCGTTATGCCAGCCTTTGTCAATTGACCAATCGATGCCTGCCATGTGATCGGTGAAGTTCACGCCAAATCCAGGGTTGGCGAGTATCTTGGCGCGCTCCTCGTTGCTGCGAGGATGGGCAGAGCGCGTAACCGAAAATTCAATAGATGCAGTGGCAGTCATGGTCGGTACAAAAGAGTCGGAGCCGAGAGCGGCGGGCTTGCAGGTGACTTGACGATCACCCACAAAATGAACTAAATCGATCAAGCATACAACTTTACACATATTTGTGGCTCTTCAGTGAGCCCGCCGGGGACAAGATGCAAAGCGATTCCACAAACAGTCCGGCCACAGCGAGCGCAGGCGAGTTTGACTACATCGTGGTGGGGGCAGGCACCGCAGGCTGCCTGCTGGCCAACCGCTTGTCCGCCGACCCTGCGTATCGTGTGCTCCTGATTGAAGCCGGCGGCAAAGACAACTACCACTGGATTCATATCCCGGTGGGCTACCTTTATTGCATCGGTAACCCCAGAACGGACTGGCTTTTTAAAACCGAATCAGACCCAGGCTTAAATGGCCGCCAGCTTGGTTACCCGCGAGGCAAGGTCATGGGTGGTTGTTCGTCCATTAATGGCATGATTTATATGCGTGGCCAGCGCCAGGACTACGACGATTGGCGTGATGCGGGTAACCTAGGCTGGGGCTGGGATGACGTGCTGCCGATCTTTAAGTCCATGGAGGACCATCACGCCGGTGTGAGCGATTCGCATGGGGCGGGCGGTGAGTGGCGAGTGGAAAAGCAACGCCTGTCCTGGGAAATCCTCGATGCATTTCGAGACGCGGCCGCCCAAGCAGGCATCCCCAAAATTGAAGACTTTAATCGCGGTGACAATGAAGGTGCTGCTTACTTTGAAGTCAATCAACGTGCAGGCTGGCGATGGAATGCGGTCAAAGCGTTTATTAAGCCCATCAAACACCGCGCCAACCTCACCATCCTCACGCATGCGCGCACCACCCGCCTGATGTTTGAAGGTAAGCGAGCCATGGGCATTGAGTTTGTTCGCCATGATCAAAAACTCATCGCTACTGCAAAAAACGCGGTGGTGCTCGCGGCCGGCTCGATTGGGTCGGTACAGATCCTGCAGTCTTCAGGTATTGGCCCAGCTGCGCTTCTTCAAAAGCTCGAGATTCCGGCTCTTCATGATCTGCCAGGTGTGGGGCGAAACTTACAAGACCACCTGCAGATCAGAACCATGTTCAAGATTCGCAACGCCAAGTCCTTGAACACGATGGCCAATAACCTTTGGGGCAAGACCAAAATGGGGCTGGAATATCTCATCCATCGATCCGGGCCGCTGAGCATGGCGCCATCGCAACTCGGCGTGTTCGCCAAATCCGACCCCAGTTATGCGCGTGCTAACGTTGAGTACCACGTTCAACCGCTGTCTCTAGAGAAGTTTGGTGAGCCATTGCACGATTTTCCGGCGTTTACCGCATCGGTGTGTAATCTCAGACCATCGAGTCGTGGGTTCGTGGAAATTGTCTCGCCTCAAACCGATGTTGCCCCGCGCATCAACTGTTGCTACCTGTCGACCGAAGAAGACCGGCAAGTGGCTGCTCAGAGCATTGACTTGACACGACGTATCGTTGCGCAACCGGCGCTCGCACCTTATCACCCCGAAGAGATCAAGCCAGGGCCTGACATCATTAGCCCCGAGGCACTGGCTAGAGCCGCGGGTGACATCGCCACCACGATTTTTCATCCGGTGGGCACCTGCAAGATGGGTAACGACGAGATGGCCGTGGTGGATTCGAGCCTGCGCGTGCACGGCGTGGATGGATTGTGGGTGGCCGATGCATCGGTGATGCCAACCATTACCTCGGGCAATACCAACTCACCCACCTTGGTGATTGCACAAAAGGCCGCTGATGCAATTTTGAGATGCCGGTGACTGCAAGATAGGTCTGGGAGAGTGCGCTATGGTTGCTCTCTAACTAACCGCGCTTGCTCGACGGCTGCTTTGTTATGCTTTCATACATCGGGAGAAATGACATGGCAGACCAAGACGTTCGTTGGAAACAACGGTTTTCAAATTTCAAAAAGGCACACGCTCAGTTGACCGATGGATTGCACTTGATGCAAGACCGGCCGTTAAGCAACCTTGAGAAGCAAGGTGTCATCAAAACTTTTGAGTTTACGTACGAGGTTTCTTGGAAGCTTTTGCGTGACTACCTCCTGTGGCAAGGAGCAAGCTCGATAGCAGGTTCACGAGATGCCATTCGTGAGGCATTCAAGCTAGAGTTGATTTCGGACGGCCATGCATGGATGGCCATGCTTCAGGACCGCAACAATTCTGTGCATACGTATGACGAGGATACAATCGACAGTATTCTTCACAACTTGCAGCAGCGGTACGCCACGTTGTTCCAGGCGCTCAGTGACCGATTTGATCAATTCGCGAGCATTTAGCTTTCGTTCAAAGGCCACTGCTCATGAACCTTCGCTATGGACTGACCGAGGATGACATTCAAAAACTGTGTGGTGTGTTTGAACGCCACCCACAGATTCGCAAAGTCATCCTATATGGTTCTCGTGCCAAAGGGAATTTCAAGCCTGGGTCTGACATCGACATCACTTTAAAAGCGCAACTAGATGGCCTCACGTTTAGCCAAATACAGACGGAACTCGATGATCTGCTTTTGCCGTACCAGATTGATATCTCGCTTTACGATCAGCTCGTTAATCCCGCGCTAAGGTCGCATGTTGACCGCATCGGACAGGTTCTTTTTGAAAGGCAGTGATGAGGGAAGTCTTGGACGTTACCAAGGCTAGCAAAGGCTTTTTTACCTATAACGCATAAGCCTTGAGAATCATTGGTGGCTCAATCGCAAACACATCGCAATCGACTTTGGGTGCTATGCGCTCAATCACCACAAAATCCCCGCCCTCTGCGGCGATCAGCCCGTGATGCCAGGTGCCTGCGCGTAACGTGATGGCGTGATTGCCATCGACCCAGAAAGCACGCAGTGTGTGCAGGTCTGGCGCTTGGTGCGTGGCGTCTGATAACGCCACCACCACCACAAAGTTCACGCCATTTAAGGGCACGAAGGTTTGAGTGCCCAGTTGATGGCGTTCAAGCTCGTGCAGCGACAGCGGTAAGGTTTGGCCGGTGGCACGATAGACAAACGCATGTGCTTGACCATTGGCTTGTGAGAGGCTTAGGGTCTCGGTCGCAAACTTTAGTGTGGTGCCTTGATTGATGGGCTGGCCATTGGTGACCATGTGACCACCAATGACGTCACCGTAACTGGCAAATGCCGCTCGCGACAGCGGCTCGATGTGCAGTGTGTTGCTCATCAAAACAGCACGATGTACAGTCCATAGAGCGCCACGAAGAACACCACCCAGAAAGTGGTCAGCCCAATGCTCCATGTCTGACCCATCGGGCCGTTGTTGCCATAAGTCTGGCTCATGGACTGCCACAGGTCACCCAAGAGCTTTTGCATTGCGGTGATGAAAGCGCGCCACGATTGACGCACTACGTCGCTAATACCAAACACCACAATGGGGGCGAGTTTGCGGTAGACCCAGTCAGTGTCCACACTTAGCTTGCGCTCGCCGCCCAAGTGCTTAATCATCAGGAAAAAGCCCAGACCGGTAAAGAGCAGCAACTGCAGTTCCCAGAACAAGTGACCAGCCGAGTAAGCATTGTAATCCACCGGCGAGGGCATAAAGCTATAGAGCCATGCCGGATTGATGCCAATGAAAACACAGAAAAACGCGGCGATGCCCATGGCCAGCAGCATGTTCCATGGCGCTTCTGCTGGTTTCAAGCCCGTGTCTTTCGACAAAAAGGTGAAATACGGCAGTTTCAGGCCCGTGTGCAAGAAAGTACCGGCTGAGGCCATCGACAGCAGCAACCAGACCCAGGCTAGGTTGCCAACCGCAGCTGCTTCAACCACCATGGTCTTGCTCACAAAACCACTAAAAAGTGGGAACGCCGAAATCGAGGCTGCTCCGACCATGTAAAGCAAGAAAGTTATAGGCATGTACTTGTATATGCCGCCAAGCTCGGTGAGCTTACTTTTGCCGGTCATGTGGATCACGGCACCCGCACCCATGAAGAGCACAGACTTGTACAGGATGTGGGTGAACGCGTGGGCGGTGGCGCCGTTTAGCGCGATCGCTGTACCCATCCCCACACCGGCAACCATGTAGCCCACCTGGCTAATGATGTGATACGCCAGCAACCTTCTGATGTCATTGGCCAGCACGGCATACACCACGCCCCAGAGTGCCATCACCACACCCATCCAGATCAGAAACTCGGTGCCGGGGAAACCTCGGATCAGGGTGTAGACAGCAGTCTTGGTGGTGAAGGCGCTTAAGAAAATCGCGCCGGTAATCGTCGATTCAGGGTAGGCATCAGACAGCCACGCGTGCAGTGGTGGGACGGCTGCGTTGATCAGAAAGCCGATCAGAATCAAATAAAACGCCGTGCTCGTGGTCTGCATGTGTTCAAACGTGAGCGAGCCAGTGTCACCGTAGTACAGCACGATGCCAGCCAGTAGCATCACGCCACTGACGGCGTGCACGATCAAGTAGCGGTAGCCGGCGGTGTAGGCCGTGGGTGTGTTGCGTCGCCAAATGAGCCAGACCGACGCTAGCATCATCATTTCCCAGAAGACGTAGAGTGTCAGCAGGTCACCGGCGAACACCACGCCAGTGGCTGCGGCCGCATAGATAAGCGCGGTGACGTGTTGGATGTTGTCTTTGACGTGCAGGGAATAAATCGTGGCAATGAGCGTGATCAGGCTAAAGACATACACAAACGCCAGGCTGAGCTTGTCAGCGCGACCAGTCACAAAGTCTAGGCCGGCGACTGAGAAATGACCATACACACCCGCTTGCGTTTGGAACACAATAAAAATGAAAGCAAGTGCCAAGGCCACCCGATAGCCTTGTTGCACTGTGCCCTTTAAAAATGGGATGACGAGGGCGCCGAGTATTAAAAAGATCCCGGGGTGCAACCACCAGCCGCTCTGAGCCAAAGCTTGTGTCTCAGTCATCTTGAGCCTCCCGCTTGGCCGGATCGCCAATCAGGCTGTTGGGCTTGCTCTCATTGTCGTAGTAGTCCTCGGGACGATACAGAAATTTGTAGCCCAGAAACTTCGATACCACTACGATCACAAAACAGGAGAACAATCCATACACTGCCCCAGCACCGGGTAGCGACTCCCAGAAAAAGCGGTCGTAGCCCGCTGGGAAAATGAATTGCGCAATCACCAACAACGCCATGATGACTAACACTAAACGGCTAAGCATTTTGGCGTTGTTGACCATCCACTCCAGGATGCGTCCAAGCTTGGATATTTTCATGACGCGACTCCCGTGAAGATGGTTTCCAGCAAAGCACGAATCGGTACCCAGTAAAAGAACAGCACCACGGTACCTGCGGCAGTGAACATCAGTGGCACCAGACAAAACAGCGGCGCTTCAGCCAATCCGAAACGACGCAGGCTAGTGTTGCCGTGGTCGTCATGGTGATCGTGGTGCGCACCTTCCTTTGGCGGTGAGAGCAGAAATGCCCGTATGACTGGTGGCAAGAGGTAGGCCACGTTCAGTAGCGTGCTCACCAGCAGCACCACAATCATGATGGCATGGTGTGCTTCAACAGCACCTAGCATCAGGTTCCATTTACTCCAGAAGCCACCAAGCGGTGGAGCACCAATGACAGACAGAGCACCTAAGAGGAACGCAAAAAATGTGATGGGCATCTTGCGGCCTAAGCCGTCCATTTGCGGGATTTCGCTTTTGTGGGCGGCCACATAAATTGCACCGGCACAGAAAAACAGTGTGATTTTGCCAAACGCATGCATGACGATGTGTAGACCGCCACCTAAAATGGCCAGCTCGCTAGCTAGCATCGCACCGAGCACGATGTAGGACAATTGGCTAACAGTTGAGTAAGCCAAACGGGCTTTAAGGTTGGTTTTTTGCAGCGCGACGATCGAAGCAGACAGTAGCGTGAAGGCCGCCACCCACATGATCAAGTCACTGCTCCATAGGCTCTGCAGGTAATCAAGACCGAAAAGATAAATGCTGACCTTCAGCACGGTGAACACACCCGCTTTGACCACCGCCACGGCATGCAGCAAGGCACTGACTGGCGTAGGCGCTACCATGGCCGATGGCAGCCATCGGTGAAATGGCATGAGTGCCGCTTTACCAATGCCAAACATGTAAAGAATCAGCAGCACTGCACCAACACCACGGCTGACATTGTCTTGCAAGATGCCACCCGGCACAAAATCTAGCGTACCGGTCATGAACCAGGTCACCAGCATGGCGGGCAACATTAGACCAATCGAGGTGCCAAGCAGCAGACCCAGATAAACGCGTGCGCCACGTTTGGCTTCTTCGTTGCCTTTGTGTGCCACCAACGGGTAGGTTGAAAGCGAAAGGACCTCATAGAAGATAAAGAGCGTGAACATGTTCTCGGCAAATGCCACACCCAAGGCAGCAAAGATCGCGATCGAGAAACACGCAAAGAACCGGGTCTGGTTTTTCTCTTGAGCACCGCGCATGTAGCCGATGCCATAGATTGAGGTAACAACCCACAGACCAGAGGCCACCAAACCAAAAATCATGCCCAGCGGTTCAATTTCAAATGCAATCGGTAAGCCGGGAATGATTTCAAACAGCAAAACCCCGGGCCTTGCGCCCGCGTTGACTGAGGGCAGCAATGAGAGCACTGTTAGAAACACCAGCACCGCTGAGATCACCATCAGGCTGTCGCGCAAATTGCGGTTGCGACCCGCCAGTGCAATCACCAGCGCGCCCACCAGTGGAATGGCCAGTGCCGTGAGGATCACGGTGACATCGCTCATTGTCCACCCCCCATCAAGTCAAATGCTTCCATGGTGGCTAAGCTCAGGGGAAGTTCTGGATCGAGGCCAAACCAGATGTTGGCCGCCACCAGCAGCCACAAGGTGACCAGAATCGCCAACGGTGCCTCTTCACGTTTGACATCATTTAAGCTGCCATGGATAGGCACCCTGAAGTAGGCCACTTCAACGACCTTCCAGATGTAGACCACGGCCATCAAGGAGCTGGTCAAGATGAGAATTGTTAACAAAATGCCTAAACCAGGCTCTTCGAGCACGGCCTGTATCAAATACCATTTGCTAATGAAACCGGCCGTCAACGGCACGCCAATGAGTGACAAGCCTGCCATCACAAATCCCAGCATGGTCAGTGGCATGCGGCGTCCCAAACCAGCAAGCTGATCGAGGTTTGAGGTGCCAAACCTAAGCACGATGCCAGCGACGGCCACAAACAGGGCTGCCTTAATGAGCGCATGGTTAAAGACGTGCAACACAGCTGCGGTCACACCTGCGCTGCTCACCAGTGAAATCGCCAGCACGATGTAGCCAATCTGCGCCACAGAGGAATAACCCAGCATGCGTTTGAGGTCACGCTCAAACATCGCAACAGCCGAACCGACTAGGAAGGCAGCCACACAAAGCGGGATCAATAACGAAGACAGGAAGTAGGCTTGCTCGCCCAGGTTGGGCAGCAGCACCACGAAGTCAAAGCGCAACATGACAAAGAGTGCCACTTTGGTCGAACACGCCGCAAAAAAGATGGCAACGGGTGTTGGCGCAAACTGGTAGGCATTGGGCATCCAGGCATGCATCGGGAACAGCGCCGCTTTGAGGGCTAGGCCTAACACCAGGAATCCGCCAGCAATCAGCACGGGCAGCGTGTCTGATACGTCAGACAGGCGATCCGCCATATCAGCCAGATTGAGCGTGCCAGTCATCATGTAGAGATAGCCCACCCCGATCAGGTAAAACGTCGCTCCGGTTGTGCCAGTGACCAGATAAGTGAAGCTAGCAGTCAGGGCGCGGCGATTGGGCCCGTTGGCCACCATCACGTAAGAAGCCAGTGAGGAGATCTCCATGAACACGAATACGTTAAAGGCGTCACCGGTCACGGTGATACCGATCAATCCCGCCATGGCCAATAACCAGCATGAGTACAGTAACGACTGGTGTTCTTGTCCAACCTCACTGTTCATGCTTTGCGCACCAGCCACTAGCGCAGCTAGCGAGGCACCGCTGATAATCAGCACCACCAGCGCTGAGAAAGGGCCAATGGCCAGACCGATGCCAAACGGAACAGGCCAGTTGCCCAGTTCATAGAAAATGGTTCCTGATTGCAGTACCTGGGCAGTTAGTGCGATGGCAATGAAAAAGGTAATGGCGGAAGTCAGTGTCGCAATCAGCCAGGGCAGACGTCCCTGGCTTGCAACCATCGCCAGCAAGGGTGCCACGAACAAAGGAAGCACGACCACCAGAATGGGGAGTTGTTCAACTAAGGTCATGCTTGCTCATCCAGTCGACGTGTGTCGGCTTCTTCAACCGAGCCATATTCCTCACGGATGCGGATGGCGATAGCCAGGCCCAGGGCAGTCACGGCAATGCCCACCACGATGGCCGTTAGGATAAGCACCTGCGGCAGCGGGTTGGCAAATAGTTGGTCGGGTGAAGGTACGCCGCGAAAGATCGGACCCGTGCCGCCTTCAACCTTGTCCATGGTAATGAACAACAAAAACACGGCCGCCTGAAAAATGCCCAGGCCGATCATGCGCTTGACGTAGTTACTACTAGCTAGCACGGCATACAGGCCCACGACCAGCAGCAGAATAAAAACCCAATAATTGTAGAGTCCGAGTAGCGTCATCTGCGAGCCCTCTAGGCTTGGTAAGTCGGGCGATTGGCAATCGCATTAAAGATCATGATTAGCACCGCGGTCACGGTTAAGCCCACCCCGAACTCCACGAGCAAAATGCCCACGTACTGACCGGTCACTGGAGCGGACCACAGTACGTTGTAGTCTAGGAAGCTACCACCTAAAAGCATGCAGGCAATGCCCACACCGTTGTAGAGGGTGGCACCGAGCGCGGCCAAGCGCAACATGATGCGCTGGGGCATGGCTGCTTCGGACCGATCAGCCCCTTCGAGAATACCGTAGAGCATCACGGCCGCTGCAAACAGCGCCCCCGCAGAAAACCCGCCGCCTGGACTGTACTTGCCATGGAACTGAACCAGTAGACCAAAGAGCAGCAACACCGGAATGAGGAGCTTGCCCACCACGCGCAAAATCATGTGGTGTTGTACGCCGCGAATTTTTTGACCAAGCTGCTCGCTTGAGATGGTTTGCTTGCGCTTTGGTTTGAAGCTGAGCACCGAAAGCACACCAATGCCAGCGGTGAAAATCACGAGCACTTCACCCAAGGTATCGTAGCCACGAAACGAAGCCAGAATCGCGGTGACGATGTTGGGAATGTTGATGTACTCAGGGGTTTTCTCGATGTACCAAGGTGCGACGTGCTGATGCACTGGAGCCGTTATATCGCCAAGCTTGGGCTGCTCAAACGTTGCCACAAACAGCACCAGTGACAACACAACCAAGGCGGCCACAGGCAGCCAATTCAACCGCATCTTGACCGTCTCTTTTTCAGCGGTCAGTGCGAGTGCCCCCATGAACAAGACAGTAGATACGCCAGCGCCTACCGCGGCTTCGGTCAGCGCCACATCGGCGGCATCGAGAATAAAAAAGTTCGATGCCATGAGCAAACTGAAAATGCCAAACCACATGCTCGCAACAAATAGATTGCTCGACATGACAGTGGCGATCGCCACAATGGCTAACATGGTGAGCGTAAAGAGGCCCAGGATGCTCTCAACCATCATGGCTGTTTCTCCTCTACCTCAAGCATCGGTTTGGTGCCACCCAGCATGGCGGTGTTGGCCAGTGCGTAGGAAGAAACGGGTGCGGTAAAGAGCAGAAACATCAAAATCGCAAATAGTTTAAATGACGCCAGTGACCAGCCAGCCAGCAGCATCAGGGCCAAGAGCACCAGAATCGTGCCTAAGGTTTCGGTCACGCTTGCCGCGTGCATACGGGTGTAGAGATCCGGCATGCGCAGCACACCAAGGCCGCCGACCAGCACAAAAAAACCGCCCAGTGCCAGCAACAACCAAGAAATCCATTCCAAGATCATCATGATGACGCCCCTGTCTGGTCGTTTCGTTTCGTTTGACGGGCCTCGCGGTTTTGTGCAAATTGCAGGATCGCCAGCACACCGATGAAATTAATCAGCGCGTAGGCCAGCGCGAGATCCAGAAAATCCGGGCGATCCATCACCATGGCCACCACCGCGACCAGCAAAACAGTTTTAGTGCCGAACATATTCATCGCTAGCACACGGTCATAAACGCCCGGACCGAGCAATCCCCGAATGACAGCCATGAACATGGTGACCACAATGGCCAGGCCAGCAGCAATCAGCATCATTTGCCTCCTGGACCCGGTAGCGCCGCCACCCGGTCGTTCATGTCACCGTTGACCACCCCATCTGCACCTTCAGCGGTCAATGCATGCACCGTAATTAAGCCCGCGTCGTCCAAATCGGTGGTTAAGGTGCCGGGGGTCAACGTAATGGAGTTCCCAAAAATCACATGGCGAACCTCGCCCTTGCTCTTGGATTTGACTTGCACGATTTTGGGGCTGATGCGCATCTGTGGCGAGAGCACAATGCGAGTGACTTGCAGACTGGCCACCACAATCTCTTTCATGAGCCAGGCCCAGTAAGTGATGACCTTAAAACCGAGGTGAACCGGCACGGACTCGTGGTCGATGGTGTCAAAACGCCGAGTGATCCAAACCACCAGCACACACGACAAGAACCCTAAAAACAGCATCAATGGCAAATAGAGCCCTGACCAAAGTAGCCAGAGCACTGCGAGGGTAATGAACAAGACAACTATGTGCATTGGAGAGCCACCTCGGTGTTGATTTCTCGCCCGAATACTAACAGTTTGCGCGCTGGTACGGGCAAAACCCATTGCATGTGACTAGAAAATCTAAATCTCATCTCAACGCGCATTATGACAAAAGACAGCAGATTTAGCCCGGTTTAATGGCACGGGTTTTGCTTAAGTGCTTTGGCAGCTCTGTTTACGGACATCTTGCGCAAACCAAGCGTCGCCGTTAATGTGCAGTTCAAACAGCCGCGTTGACCAGAGCCCACTAGAAAGGTAACCAACATGTCCTCTCAAACTGCTTTCATGACCATGACCGAGATCGCCGATTCGCTCGCAAGCGGTGAATTCACATCAGAACAAATGACGCAGCTCTACATCGAGCGCATTAATAAGGCCAACCCAAAGTTGCATGCGTATGTGAGCGTTGATGCTGATTTAGCCCTCTCAATGGCGTGCGCTGCCGATAAGCGGCGCGCTCATGGCATTTCATTAAGCCCACTTGACGGGGTGCCGTTTGCCGCCAAGGATTTGTGCGATCTAAAGGGCAGCGTTACCACCGCCGGATCACAAGCCTGGGTGGATCGACGCAGCCAGGCCGATTGCACTGCTTTGATGAAGTGCCTTCAGGCTGGGATGGTGATGCTGGGTAAAACCCACATGGTCGAATTTGCCTTTGGCGGCTGGGGCACCAACCCAGTCATGGGCACCCCTTGGAACCCATGGGATCTTGACACGCACCGAGCGCCTGGCGGCTCGTCCAGTGGCTCAGGGGTGGCGGTTGCCGCCGGCCTTGCTCCGGCTGCCATTGGCTCAGATACAGGTGGTTCCGTGCGTATTCCTGCTGGCCTCAATGGACTGACTGGCTTAAAAACCACACGTGGCCTCATCAGCTTGCATGGTGCTGTGTCTCTGTCCTTTACCTTGGATACCATTGGCCCGATGGTGCACAGCGCCGAAGACGCCGCTCTTTGGACAGCTATCATGGCCGGACCTGACCCGCTTGACCCCAGCAGCCTGCATCGCCCATCGTTTGTTTGGCAAAACACAAAAGGCCCTGCGGCTGCGAGACCATTGGCTGGAGTCAAGCTCGGGGTGTTGCCGGCTGATCAGTACCCCGTGGAGGTTGATGACCAAGAGCTTGCCGCGTTTGAAGCGATGTGTGCTGTGCTCAAGGATTTGGGCGCGGTAATCGAAACCCTGCCATTGCCCTTTGATTTTCATGACTTGATGGTGCGCAACGGGCAGATCATCGCGGCGGAAGCCTACGCCCTGCATCAAGCTTATATCGAGGATGACAAGCTGCCTTTGGGCAAGTACGTGCGTCAACGGGTGTTGGGTGGTAAGGCGATCTCGTCTGCCCAGTACATCGAGACCATCAAGCATCACCGTGCGTGCAGCCAGCAGTACGGCGAGCTCATGCGAGGCTACACGGCTTTGGTGACGCCGACCTTTCCTTTCCCGGCCGTTCCACTGACGCAGATTGATGAAGCGCAGACGCCGATGGCGGCGTTTTGCAGGGCGGGTAACTACTTAACTGCGTGCGGGCTAGTGTTGCCTGCCGGACTGTCTAAGTCTGGCTTGCCCTTGTCCGTGCAGTTGATGGGGAAACCATTCACAGAAGCCGAGGTGTTGCGCGTGGGCGTTGCCGTGCAGGCGGTAACGGATTGGCATCAAAAGCGCCCCGACTTGGCGGGCCTCGGTCTGTGATAGGTGGGCGGATTGCCTTCAAAAAGCGCTAAAATCAAAGGCTTTCCATCGTATTTGCACGACTTTTACTGAAAGGAGTGAAAGGTGCCGATCTACGCCTATCGTTGCTCAAGTTGTGGCCATGAACAAGATGTGCTGCAAAAGATATCAGACGCACCGTTGACTGTCTGCCCGGCTTGCGGTCAGTCGACCTATGTCAAGCAGGTCACTGCGGCTGGGTTTCAGCTCAAGGGATCAGGCTGGTACGTCACTGACTTCAGAAATAATGGGACGAAGTCTGCGCCGGCTGCCGGTAAATCGACAGAGAGCAAAGAGTCTGGTGGTGGGACTGCGGCGGCTGAGACGTCGACGGCCGCACCAGCGGCTGCGCCGGCTATCACCAGTACAACTAGCACGAGCACCGCTAGCACTAGTACTACCAGCACGAGCAACGCTGGCACAAACACGTCGACCTAGTCCGGCGACGAGTCAAGGCCTGCCTTGATTCATCGTGCCTGGCGCACTGGAACCATATGCGGGCTTTTAAGCGTTACCTCATTGCCGGGCTGCTGATTTGGGCGCCTTTGGTAATTACAGTATGGGTAGTGACCTTGTTGGTCTCCACCCTGGAGGCGATCGTGCCCGAAGCCTTGTCCGCCAAGGCCTTGTTTGGTGTTGATGTGCCGGGATTTCGGGTTCTCATTGTTTTACTGGTGTTGATACTGACGGGGATATTTGCGGCCAACTTCATCGGGCGAAGCGTGGTGGATCGATGGGAACGACTGCTGGGCCGCATTCCGCTGGTCCGCTCGATTTATAAATCGGTCAAGCAAGTCGGCGATACTGTTCTGGCACCCAACGGGCAGGCGTTTCGACGCGCCGTGTTGGTCCAGTTTCCGTACGCCGGCAACTGGACCGTCGCCTTGGTAACCGGGGTGCCGAGTCAGGAAGTAGCCAAACATTTGGAGGGCGATCACATCAGTGTGTATGTGCCTACCACCCCTAACCCAACATCGGGCTATTTTTTAGTGGTACCGGCTAGTCAGACCATTGCGTTGGACATGACGGTCGATACCGCGCTCAAATACATTGTTTCCATGGGGGTGGTTGCGCCCCCAAAGACGCTTGAAGGAGCATAACTGAATGCGTACTTGTTACACCGGCGAAGTTTGCCTCGATCACCTTGACCAGACCGTCACCCTGTTTGGGTGGGTGCATCGGCGCCGTGACCATGGTGGCGTGATCTTTATTGACCTGAGAGACCGTGCCGGACTTGCTCAGATTGTGTTCGATCCTGATAATGCCGCCGCATTTGAAATCGCTGAGCGTTTGCGCAATGAGTTCTGCATCCGCATCACTGGTCTGGTGCGTCGTCGCCCCGAGGGCACGGTTAACAAAGACCTCGCTTCTGGTGAGATCGAAGTGTTGTGCCGTGAGGTGGAAATCTTGAATCCGTCGGTGACACCGGCGTTTCAGTTGGATGATGAGAATCTGTCAGAGACCACGCGCCTGACACATCGCGTGTTGGACTTGCGTCGTGACCAGATGCAGCGCAACCTGATGCTGCGTTACCGCGTCTCCATGGGGGTGCGTCGTTATCTGGACGCCCAGGGCTTTATCGACATCGAAACACCCATGCTCACCAAGAGCACACCCGAAGGTGCGCGCGACTACCTCGTGCCCTCGCGTGTTCATGCTGGGGAGTTTTTTGCATTGCCGCAGTCGCCGCAGTTATTTAAGCAGATGCTGATGGTGGCGGGTTTTGATCGTTATTACCAGATCACCAAGTGTTTCCGTGACGAAGACCTAAGGGCGGACCGTCAGCCTGAGTTTACGCAGATTGATTGTGAAACCTCCTTTCTGGGTGAAGAGGAAATTCGCGGCATATTCGAAGGCATGATTCGCGAAATATTTCTGTCCGTTCAAGGCGTGGATTTGCCCAAGCCATTTCCGATGATGCCGTTTGAAGAGGCGATGCGCCGATTTGGCTCGGACAAGCCTGATATGCGCGTCAAGCTCGAATTCACCGACTTAGGTGACGTGATGAAAGACGTCGAGTTCAAGGTGTTCGCGCAAGCAGCCACCTCGGCGGGCAGTCGCGTAGTGGCCTTGCGTGTGCCCGGCGGCAGCGAGCTAACGCGTAGTGAGATCGATGCTTACACCAAGTACGTTGCCATCTATGGTGCCAAAGGCTTGGCCTGGATCAAGGTCAATGAGGTAGCAAAAGGTCGTGACGGCTTGCAGTCGCCGATCGTGAAGAATATCCACGACGCGGCCATCGCCGAAATGCTTAAGCGGACCGGTGCCCAGGACGGTGACATTCTTTTCTTTGGCGCTGATCGTGCCAAGGTGGTTAATGACGCCATGGGGGCGCTGCGCCTAAAAATCGGTCACAGCGAGTTCGGTCAGACCAAGGGCTTGTTTGAACCAGGCTGGAAACCGTTGTGGGTGGTGGACTTCCCAATGTTTGAGTTCGATGAGGATGCCAATCGATACGTCGCGCTGCATCACCCTTTCACCAGCCCCAAGGATGGTCACGAGGAGTTTCTCTCGACTGACCCCGCCCAAGCGATTGCCAAAGCTTACGACATGGTCTTAAACGGCTGGGAGATTGGCGGTGGCTCGGTTCGTATTCATCGTGAACAAGTGCAGAGCAAAGTGTTTCGCGCCTTGAAGATTGACGAGCAGGAAGCTCGTCAGAAGTTCGGCTTCTTGCTTGATGCTCTGCAGTATGGTGCACCACCACACGGCGGCATTGCCTTTGGTCTGGACCGTATTGTCACCATGATGAGCGGCGCTGAATCGATTCGTGACGTGATTGCTTTCCCCAAAACACAGCGTGCACAGTGTTTGTTGACGCAGGCACCGTCACCGGTTGACGAAAAGCAACTCAAGGAATTGCATATTCGCGTGCGCCAGGCGGAGATAGCCGCTGCGTCAAAGTCATAGGACCATGCCCAAGCTAAGGGTAGTTAGTTACAACATTCACAAAGGCCGTTCACTAAGCGGCCGTGACTCTCTTCCTGAGCTCAGGCTTGGCCTGCACGGTTTACACGCGGACATTTTGTTTTTACAGGAAGTGCAAGGTCGAAACGAGCAGCACGCCAATCTACATGCCCAACATGCATCATTGGCTGCCGCCTTGCACATGGAGGTTGCCTACGGTTGCAATGCCGTTCGGGAAATGACTGATCACGGCAACGCTTTATTGTCGCGATATCCCATCCTGAGTTTTGAGAACGAAGACGTATCTGATCATGTTTTAGAGCAACGGGGTTTGCTGCATGGTCAGCTCGATATTGAGGGACGCTGTGTCCACTGTTTTGTGGTGCATCTTGGGCTGTTTGCCGGCAGTCGTATGCGGCAAATTCAGACCATGGCCGAGCGCATTGAACGCTTGGTTGGCCCACATGAGCCTGTGCTGATTGCTGGTGATTTCAACGACTGGCGCAATGAACTAGCCCCGATGTTTGTCAGGCAGCTCGGTGTTTACGAGGTGTTTACACACGCATCTCAATCTTCGGGCGATGTGCCACGTCTGCGGGATTCGATGCGGCAATTGGGTCAGATTCTACGCGGTGAACAACCATTGACCGCGTTGTCGCGTGATCGCCAGTGGCGGCAAAACCAATTGGCCATGGGCGGCACCGAGCGTATGCAGCCGCCACCCAAAACGTTCCCGTCCAAATTTCCGATTCTCCGCCTCGATCGCATCTATCAGCGCGGCTTTGCAGTCAAGCGTGCTCAGGTATTGCGAGGCAAGCCTTGGAGTTTGATGTCTGACCATTCGCCGATTGTGGCTGACCTAGAGCTTGAGTAATCATGTTGCAAGCCTCGGTGATTTTGTCTTTCTACAACGACTTGCCCCTGCTGCGGCTGGCACTTGATGCTTTAGCAACGCAGTACGTCGGGCAGTTTGAGGTTTTGATTGCGGACGACGGCTCAAGGCCTGATGTTGTTAGAGAGTTAGAGCAATTATTACCTCGCTATGCGTTTAAGGTGAGGCATCGTTGGCATGACGATAGCGGTTTTCGTAAGACGGTGATCTTGAACTGTGCGGTAACACAAGCGCAAACAGACTGCCTGATTTTTGTGGACGCAGACTGCGTGCCGCAAACACATTTCGTTGATGACCACTTGCGTCACGCTGGCCCTGGTATTTGTCAGACTGGTAGACGCATTGACGTGTTTCGCGAAGCCACCGATGAGTTGGACTGCAGTGAACCAGCACAATTGCTTGGCCGCAATTGGACGACATTTTTACGCTGGTCCTGGCGTCGTCAGGCACGCAATATCGAGAAAGGCATCCGCTTGCCGAGCGTCTTGGCCGACAAGGTACGCGGTCGCGCCTGGGGCGCATTGGGATGCAACTTCTCTGTCAATCGCCAAGATTTCTTGCAAATTAATGGATTCGACGAACGGTTTTGCGTAACTTGGGGTGCAGAAGACTCAGATCCTGAACGCAGGCTACTGAAGGCTGGCGTGCGGATTCGCAGCCTGCGTTACCAGGCCACGATGATCCATTTCGATGCGTCGTACTTCAAGCGTCGTGGAGGCAGGCCGATTCGCGAAGCCAACGGGCATTATGCAGCCGTTGAAGCCGAAAACAGAGTCTGGACACCATACGGAATTATTAAAGAAGACCGGCCTGACCCACAGCTTTATCCATAACCCCTAGACCACCAGCCCCCAGGCGTGTGGATTAAGCCAAGAAAACGTCAGTGCGGTTGTCACGGCTTGTTTGCGTGACATCCCGCCAAGCGCGGTTGGCGTTGCGTCTATCGCAGCTTGGCGCTCTGATTGCCCGAACCGTCTGGCGGCTTGCCAGCCATAGATCATCAGCACACAGATGGTTGTACCAAGCAAAGCGCCGTAAACGCGATTTGGTAGTGCTCCAAGCTGAGCCAACCCCACTACTTCAATGGTGATGAGTGCCACATCTGCAAGCGCATAGACCAGCACGCTGAGCCACAAATGCTGACGCTGCAAGCCAACGCGCAATAGATGGGCGTTTTGCGGACCGATGGCGATCATCAGTGACAAGCGCAGTGTCATGCCAGCGGTAAAAGCGGAGAAAGTGGTGGGCAACATGTTTTACGCATATGGTGAGTTGTTTAATGTCCACCTTCATGACCATCACGACAAGCCCCGCCGTTCAGGGCGGGGACAAACGGTCAATAAGGTAGGGTCAATAAGGTCGGTTTTGTTCTTGAATATAGCGCTTGAGTACTTCAATCGAAGCCCCGCCTGTGCTGCTCGCGAAGTAGCTAGGGCTCC
>CAMCOS010000014.1 GCA_945876565.1 Lautropia mirabilis
GGTTGTCAGTTTCTCATTCATCGAATTGACTCCGTTCTTTGACGCTTCTAAATCTAGCAGTGACGTCACAAGCTCGAAGCAGTACATCCGGAGCCAGGCAATGCAATCAACATCGGTGCTTCGCAGGGGCTGGCCAGCACCAGCGTGACCAAGCAATCCATCAGGACGCAATGCAAGTGACGCAATGCAACCGCCGTCTAGCAACACAAGGTGATCAAGGGTGGCCAAACAGCAAATACCTTTGTCCACTGATGATTCACCTATCACCCTCAGCGCCACATTCTATCGCCCGATTAACCCGCATCCATGGGCGATAGAACCGGTTGATTTAAAAAGAAAACACCTTTCTATCGGACATTTTCTATCGGACATCTGTTGCCGATTACCTCAACTTTGTCCTATAGAACGGCGATCGCCTGGCTGGTTGCCGCGTCGTGCACGTGTGAAAGCCACTGAGCCCTTCTGCCCTCGATCGTTGAAGATACATCTGCCAAGATATATCTTGCCCTGACGTACCAATATTGATACATTATGAAATAAAACCAAGGCTTGATACTCGCTTCTTCATGACCGATGCCGGTTCTGAACCGGTTAGGGAATGGCTAAAGAGTTTGCCAGCCATCGAACGCAAAGTAATTGGCGAAGACATCAAGGCGGTCCAGTTGGGTTGTTGGCCTCTTGGCATGCTTTTGGTGCGTAACCTCGGTGATGGCATCTGGGAAGGACGCATCGAGCTCGAGAACCGAGTTGTCCGCGTTCTGTTTCACTGGATTAGTCCACCATGGTGTTGCTTCACGGCTTTATCAAGAAGCAACAAGCCACGCCCAAGCCGGACCTGGATTTGGCTAAAGACCGCCAGAAGCAACTGAAACGGAGATGATGATGGCAAAGAAAAGTATCGGTAGCAGCTTTGATGAGTTCCTGCAGGAAGAATCCATGCTCGAAGAAGCGACAGCTGTCGCTATCAAGCGCGTCATTGCCTGGCAAATTGCTAAAGAAATGAAAGCCCAGTCGTTAACCAAAACACAACTGGCATCAAAGATGCACACCAGCCGAGCTGCACTCAACCGTCTCCTGGACGAGGAAGACACGAGTCTGACGTTAACCACGCTGACCAGTGCGGCAGCGGCACTGGGAAAAACGATTAAGCTCGAATTTCAAGCCGTCTGATGTTTTTGAGCCCCCATAGTTGCAGGCATACAAAACCAGTCTGACGGGTTTTTCCGGATTGTCCCTGTTGCGCCCTGCTGACACCGAAGTGAAATTTTGCATGGGGGAGATTGTTTTTTCCCCAAATCGACGCAAACCTTTTATTCATGCGGATTTTGGGTCCAGCCCCGGGCACCACGCCTTGTAACCATTTGATTTTAATTGATATTTTTGTTATTCTCCATCAAATGGGGGCAAGCAGCAATTGCACTCTGTTGATGAATTGAACGCGCTGCAGTTCGATCTACATTAGCCTCAGCGTGTCTTTGACGCGCTCAAGCACCTCCCTTACTAGCCACGTCCGAATTCAGAGCGCGCTGTTGTAACTCGAACTTATGTTCACGCGAGCCGGTCGGACACCAGAAGACTGGGATGGCTGACACCGAAACATATTCAACCTACAATTCAAGTCATGGAGACATTGAACGAGCTGCGCTTTGCAATCAGCGACCGTCTGAACGATGGAGAGGTCGGGCCTAAGCACGTGCCTTTGAGTCTGTTGGGTGACTTCCAAAAAGATGTTACCGAATTTCTGCGTGGCTCAGTTAGAGACATCGATGCCAGTGAAGTAATCGTCGCTATTGAGGAAGGCTCACTAGCTCTAGTGGCTTCTGGTTTGTTGGCAACAGCCACACTCTGGGCCGATCTTGACCGCCTGAAGTCGTCTGGCAGTCTTAATCAAATTGACCCCAAGCGTGCTGCAGTGATCGAACGCTGGCAAGCAGCATCGCATCAGAACCCACATCGCAAGTATCGGATTGCCGTCCCGAGTGCTGCAAATACCGGAGTGTCGATTGATTCAGAAACAAATTTCCGTAGAGATGAAGAGGTCTGGGTAACTGTCGAAAAGTACATCCATGGCAGGGTGCTCGATTGGGGTGGCAAAACCAAACCTAATGTCCATTTAGAATTGGATGACGGTACGGTCTTGAAAGTCGCGGCTAGCCAAACACTACTCAAGCAAGAAAAGCAAAACCTGCTGTACAGACCCACACTACTTCACATCACAGCTCAGGAGAACCTTTTTACGGGCGCCCTGCGCAATCCGACATTACTGGCATTTGAAACAAACCAACCAAGCTATGACGAGTCTGAGTTTCAAGAAATGGTTAAACGCGGCACAGCTGCATGGGCAGACACCCCGAATGCAACACAATGGTTAGAGGACTTGCGTGGAGGGCGAGCATGACGGTGTCAGTTCTGCTCGATACCAGCTATCTAATCACATTAATCGATCGGAACCGCCCGCACCACGACACGGCCGCCAAGTTTTACCGGCTAATGCTCGAAGAGCAGATCCCGATGTATTTCTCTGTTAACGCTGCTTCGGAGTTTGCTATCAAGCAGCCGATTACTGACCTACCGCTGAGGAATTTCCGCTGCATCCCATTCAATCTCGCTCATTCAACCGAGTCAGCGAGGCTATGGAATGCACTTGGGTCGCGTGATAAAGGTGATAGTAGATTTGTGGTGCGAGATGACGTGAAACTGCTAGGTCAGGCCGCTCACGAGTCCATTCCGTTGATTCTGACAGAAGATGCGTCGACTCTTTTTAAATATTGTGATCGTCTGCGACTCGCTGGCGTATGCTCAGTACGTCCCATCAAACTCGCAGACGGTTATGACCCGAGTGCTTTACGGTCAGATGGGCAACGAGAATTGACTCTAGATGACGACTAGACCCAAACGCTGACCCAAGCAATGCCGAGGTTGGTTGTAGAGCAACCGGATGGTATCCAATCTACTTTTTTATATTGTTGCTGTTGCACCCTGCTGACACCGTCGGCAAACGCAGTAGCTCCGCACCAACGTTGAGAATTGGGTCAGAGATCACTGACAACAGCGTCGAGCGCACTATGGCTCGCCACATCAACAGACCCTGATGTGACGGCAAAATCGACACCATGCCAAAAACGGGCATACAAGACCAATCTGACCTGCGTTTCCCGATTGTCCCTGTTGCGCCGAAGCTGACACCGAAGTGAAATTTTGCGTGGCGAACAAAACTTTATCCCTAAAACGGGCAAAGAGAAGGAACCAGGCTAAAGACTCAACTATCCGGAGATTCCGGATAGTTTGGCAGGAGGGCAACCGTGAAGCGCAAGCCGGCCGTAACGTTGATCACCACAGTGTTGCCGCCGGTCAAAGTAATTGACGCCAAGCAAGCATTTCGACGTCATGTCCCCCGATGTCGTGGATGTTGTTGAGTCAATACTAAAAAACTAGTTCAGCGCATAATGACCGTTTGTGGTGCGCTTGTGGTGCGCTTGCACCAGGATCGAGCTCGAGCGCGCCCCCAGATTGCTAACGTTGCAAGAGCACATTCAACAATTGGCATAGAACTTGCTGCGAGCGAAGAGTCGCAGTTTTTGGACCACTTTTTTCGGAGAAACACGTCATGCTTAACCACGTTCGTCGCAAGTGTCTGTTGGCTGCTACAGCCATAAGTCTAACTTTAGGGTCGCTCAGTATCGCGCAAGCACAAGATGCTCTGGCGAATATTGAAAAAACCAAAGTTATCAAGATCGCCATTCCCACCGACTTTGCACCATATGGTTTCGTAGGCTCGGATCTAGCCCCTCAAGGGCTCGATGTCGACATGGCGAAATATATCGGATCGCAAATTGGCGTGGTTGTTGAGCTCGTGCCAGTTACCAGCGCGAACCGAATTCCCTATCTGCAAACAGGGCGTGCGGATTTGGTGATTTCCACGCTAGGTAAAAACGCTGAGCGCGCGAAGGTGATCGACTTCACTCACGCTTACTCGCCGTTTTTCCAGGGAGTATTTGGAGCGAAGTCGATGAAAGTGTCCTCACCAGCCGACTTGGCAGGCAAATCAATTGGTGTCACGCGTGGCTCGATCGAAGACATGGAACTCACCAAAATTGCGCCGGCTGGCGCTGAAATCCGACGTTTCGAAGACAACAACGCCACTGTCTCAGCGTACGTATCAGGTCAAGTCGATTTGATCGCGACTGGTGTACCAGTGGCTGAGAATGTGATTCGGCGCAATCCCTCACTTAATACCGAGTACAAACTATTGTTGATCGACAGCCCCAACTACATCGGTGTTGCAAAAGGGCAGGACGCTTTACGCATCAAAGTCAATGAGATTATTGAAGCGGCCATTGCCAACGGTGAAATCGATGTGATGGCTCAAAAGTGGCTTAACCGCCGAGCCGGTAATTTACCCAAATCTTGATCAATCAACAGCTTGATGAGATAGATAAAAGGGGCATGGCGGGTGTTGGTTGAATTGAGTTTTGTGGCAGTTCTCGAGCAGTGGCCTATTCTTTTGACAGGGATCTACTGGACGGTATTGCTGACCGTGTTGTCAGCAATATTCGGGTTGGTCTTGGCACTGGGGTTCGCCTGGGTTCGGACCTCAGGGCCACTGACTGCCCGCGTTGTGGTGGGCGCGTATGTTGAGTTTATCCGTAACACACCATTTATCGTCCAGCTCTTTTTTATCTTTTTTGGCTTGCCAGCGCTGGGCTTTAAGCTCTCCCCTGAAGGAGCGTCGGTACTAGCCATGGTGATTAACCTCAGTGCCTATGCAACCGAAATTATCCGGGCGGGCATTCAAGCCACTGCCAGAGGTCAAATCGAGGCAGCACAGAGCTTGGCGCTATGTAGAAGGCACATTTATACGCGCATTATTGTACCGCAGGCGTTACAGACAGTTTGGCCAGCTCTCGTGAGCCAGATCATCATCGTAATGTTGGGCTCAGCTGTTTGCGGTCAGATATCAACGCCTGAACTAAGCCATGCCGCCAATCTGATTCAAAGCAGGAACTTTCGTGCTTTTGAGTCTTATATCGTTGTGACTGTGATTTATCTTTTGTTGGCAATTTTATTGCGACAACTTCTGAACTGGGCAGGTCCGAGATTTCTCTTCGGGGGCGCGCGTGGTTGATTTCTCTACTTGGGATATTGTCAGGAATCTATTGCTAGCTTTGCGTTGGACAGTTCTGTTGTCGTTACTTGCGTTCGTTGGTGGTGGGCTAGTGGGACTAGTGTTGCTTGTCTTTCGTATGGCCGGCAAACGCTGGTTGTCAAGATTAATTGCTGGCTACGTCGAGCTATTTCAAGGCACTCCGTTACTGATGCAACTATTTCTGGCCTATTTTGGTTTGTCATTGTTTGGCTTGCAGCTTAGCCCTTGGATAGCGGCCGGTTTAGCGTTAACGCTTTACACCAGTGCATTCCTGACCGAGATTTGGCGTGGGTGTGTCAATTCCGTACCCAAAGGGCAATGGGAGGCTAGTAGCAGTCTGGCACTGAGTTACACGGAGCAGCTTCGATACATCATTTTGCCGCAAGCTTTTCGCGTAGCCATTCCACCAACAGTCGGCTTCTCGGTGCAAGTAGTCAAAGGCACGGCGTTAGCTTCTTTAATTGGATTTGTCGAACTGACAAAAGCTGGCACGATGATTGCCAATGCCACCTTTGAACCATTTTTGGTCTATGGATGGGTGGCACTGCTGTACTTTCTTTTGTGTTATCCCATCAGTCTTTATGCACGTTCGCTAGAAGGGAGGTTTAATGCCCGCGGTTGATCAGACACCCATTGTTGAGATCTCTCAGTTGCGTAAATCGTTTGGCACGAACGAGGTGCTCAAGGGCATTGACATTGATGTTGCGCCCGGCGAAGTTATCGCCATTATTGGCAAAAGTGGTTCCGGCAAAAGCACACTTCTTCGCTGTGTGAACGGTCTCGAGACCTTTGATCTTGGAACCTTAAGGGTGCAAGGACTCGAACTGAAACACCATGATGCGAATGCTATGCGAGAGTTACGACAGCACGTAGGCATGATTTTCCAAAGTTTTAATTTGTTTCCGCATTTGAGTGTGGGCCGCAATATTATGCTGGCGCCATGTCTGGTTAAGAAAGAGTCGCAAAAGGAGGCTCATTTAAGAGCACAAGCTCTACTCGATCGTGTCGGCTTAGCTGATAAGTTTGATGCCTACCCGGATCAATTGTCAGGTGGTCAGCAGCAGCGCGTTGCCATTGCGAGAGCGTTGGCCATGAATCCATCTGTTCTGCTCTGCGATGAAGTTACTTCAGCCTTGGACCCTGAGCTTGTGGGTGAGGTACTCAAAGTGGTCGAAGACTTGGCTGAAGAAGGAATGACACTACTAATGGTGACCCATGAGATGAACTTTGCACGTAGGGTCAGCGATCGGGTGGTGTTCATGCATCAAGGAAAGGTGCACGAATCAGGACCGCCCGAAGATATCTTTGGCAACCCCCAGACGCCCGAGCTAAAGCAGTTTCTCTCATCTGTTGTGCTCTAGCGATTATGTAATGAATGAGTAGCGACACCCATCGCACGCATCGGCCAACGCGCGCTGAACACCGCCCTGAGTTTCCAGTCGAAGGGGGGTGACAAACTGTCCCCACCCCTGCAATAACCCCTTGTCACGCAGGCGTATTTTCTTGATGTGGTCGGCCGAATTCGCGCGCCTACTTCATCGCCGCCCCCCTCAACGGGTACCCCATGACCTGCAAGTGCAACGTCACACCGGCTTATGGTTGCGGCCTATTTTGATTCCTGTTTAACACTCAACACTTAACATCTCTCGTTATTGGAGATCAATGTCGATCAAATCTTTTTGCTGTTCCGACATTAACGCGCTCGACGAAGGGCAACATCCTCGACGATTCAAGCAGATTGAGACTGTCGCTCAGCGAAAACTGCAAATGCTGGATAGTGCAGAGCAGCTTCAAAACCTGAAGTCACCACCTGGAAACCGCCTTGAGAGCCTAAAAGGCGATCGACTAGGTCAACAGAGCATCAGGATTACCCGAATGGCCTATCTGCCCATGCGTTATCGATGGCCCTACGTGTGCCGGCTCCAAGAATCAATGACATCGTCAGAGAGCGTAGAGCCATCACACCTGATACGGCTCTTAGATTGGCGCGCTACTTCGACACAACGCCTGGGTTTTGGCTAAATTTGCAAAGCACCTACGACCTCAAGCTAGCGGAGCAAGCACTCGGCCACACCATTCGTCAGGAAGTCAGTCCAATGGCTGTGGCAGCCTGAAATCGCCAAACGCAGGCTGTCACGCTACGGGTAATCGAACTCCCCGGGTAATCGAACTCCACTTGAACTAGTTTTCCAGATAGCCCATGTTGAGCCCGGTTTCAGCGGTTGCACTCATCAAAACCTTTGCCAAACTCGAACGTCAACCGATCTGCCGCAACAGTAAGCGTCAACCAATTAAAACGACCCCATCGGGGTCGTTTTATTACTTCCGCAGTTCAATCGCCTAAACCACCACACTCAATTTACTTGGGTGCTTTGGCGTAACGCAAGTAAGGCAGTTTGACGTCGATTTCACCAAACTTTTCACGGGCTTGCTCATTGCTCAGGCTCAAGGCCACGATGACGTCCTGCCCCGGTTGCCAGTTCGCTGGCGTGGCAATTGGCACACCATCGGTGGCTTGCACAGCGTCGAGCGCGCGCAGGATTTCAGCGAAGTTGCGGCCCACGGACATCGGATAAATCATCATCAAGCGAATCTTTTTGTCCGGACCGATAATAAACACGGTACGCACCGTGGCGCTATGCGCAGGTGTGCGGCCATCTGGCAGGTATGCATCGGCAGGCAACATGTCATAGAGCTTTGAGACTTGCAGGTCACGATCATCAATGATGGGGAAATTCGCGGGTACCCCGGCAACTGCCTCAATGTCCTTGATCCACTTGTGATGCTCTTCAACGCTGTCGACCGACACACCCATCACTTTGGTGTTGCGCTTGGCGAACTCGGGAGCCAACTGGGCAACCGCACCGAACTCGGTGGTGCACACTGGCGTGAAATCCTTCGGGTGTGAGAACAAGATGGCATAGCTGTCGCCAACCCAATCATGGAACTTCAACTGACCGGCGGTTGAGTCGGTCGTGAAATCTGGGGCGACATCATTGATTCTGAGAGACATTTGAACTACTCCTATGTGCTTGAACTAGACGCATGCAGGTTAGCACCCGTCGTGTGACCGCTCGATTGACCTAGATCAATAGAGTTAATTTATTTTATTAAAAAATATTATATATTTTAACTATTGATTAATTTGATTACTTTGATTTCTTTGTTTGTTAAAGTGCTCCGGACGTGAGCCCACCAGTCACCCTGCCCCTCTTGCGTAATGTTCTGTTCAGTGACGATTCGCTTGAGCAGCAAGCACAGGCAGCGGCAGCGCCGTCTTGTAACGTACCTGCTTGAGCGCAAATCCCGAGCGGATTTTTTCTATGCCAGGAATCGGGGTGAGTTGCTCAAGAATGAACTTCTCAAGCGCCCCGATATTGGCCACGGCGACCCGAATCAAGTAGTCGCTGTCGCCGGTCATGAGATAACACTCCATCACCTCATCATGTTCGCTAATGCGCTGCTCAAACGCCGCCAAGGCCTCTTTGCTCTGGGTTTTTAAGCTGATGCTAATGAACACATTCAAGTCCAGCCCCAGCGCAGCCGCACTGGCAATCGCCACATATCGATTGATCACACCAGTAGACTCCAGTGCCCTCACCCGATTCAGACAAGATGAGGGGCTCAAGTGCACACGCTTGGCAAGCTCCACGTTGGGCAGACTGCCGTCTTCCTGCAGTTCCTGCAGGATCTTTAGATCGATTGAATCTAGCCTCATATAATTTGTTATTTATACTATTTTTTCGAATTTTATTCGATTTATACAAATTTAACACATCAAAAAAGAAGCAAATTCGTCTTTGACACTTTTAAAATAAGGCTACTAAACGTAACCGTGCGGAATGTGTGCCATGAATGCTCCCATTGACCCCCGATTGACTGAATGGTTTGTGCAAGGCGCCGACATTGACCCGGTTGAGACCCGGGAATGGAAAGAGGCTTTCGAGGCGGTCATCTCATCAGCGGGCCCGGAGCGTGCAAAGTTTCTTTTACAAGAGCTAGCCCACATCGCTCAAACCAAGCGCCTCAATTGGCAGCCTGCGCTTTGCACGCCCTACATCAACACGATTGATGTCAACGACCAACCGCCCTTTCCAGGTGATTTGGCCATCGAAGAGCGACTCGCATCCATCATGCGCTGGAATGCCTTGGCCATGGTGGTACGTGCCAATCAAGCCTACGGCGAACTCGGCGGTCACATTGCGAGCTACGCCAGTGGCGCAGATTTATTCGAAACCGGTTTTAACCATTTTTTTCACGCGCGCGAAGGTTTGGCGCCAGGCCAGCATCGCGGTGACCTGGTGTTTTTTCAGCCGCACAGTGCGCCCGGTGTTTATGCCAGGGCTTTTCTGGAAGGTCGCTTGTCTGAAGCAGACTTAATGCACTTTCGACAAGAGCTCACGGCACCGGCCAACGGCGCTCGCGGCCTTTGCAGCTATCCGCACCCCATGCTCATGCCGGATTTCTGGCAGTTCCCAACTGGATCGATGGGCATTGGCCCGATTAGCTCAATCTATCATGCGCGCTTCATGCGCTATCTCTCGCACCGCGGGCAACTTGACTGTTCCGACCGCAAAGTCTGGGGCATCTTTGGCGATGGCGAGATGGATGAACCGGAATCCATGAGTGCGTTAACGCTTGCCGCCCGCGAGGGTCTGGACAACCTGGTCTGGGTGGTCAACTGCAACTTGCAACGACTCGATGGCCCCGTTCGGGGCAATGGTCGCATCATCGATGAGCTTGAGCGCCTCTTCATCGGCGCAGGCTGGAATGTCATCAAGCTGGTCTGGGGCAGCGACTGGGATGGTTTGTTTGCACGGGACACCGAGGGGGCGCTGATCGAAGCCTTTGCCAACACCGTCGATGGGCAAATGCAAACCTTCGCTGCCAAAGACGGCCAATACAATCGCGAACACTTTTTTGGGCAAAACCCCCAATTAGCCAAACTCGCACAAGGCATGACCGATGAACAGATCGATCGCTTAAAGCGCGGCGGCCATGATCTGGTCAAAATCCATGCTGCCTACGCGGCCGCAGCCGCATACAAAGGCCAGCCGAGTGTGATCCTCGCCCAAACCAAAAAAGGGTATGGCATGGGCAGCGCTGGCCAAGGCAAAATGACCACGCACAGCCAGAAAAAGCTCGAACGCGATGACCTGATTGCCTTTCGCAACCGCTTCAACCTGCCGCTGTCGGATGATCAAGCTGCCTCGCTGGCTCTGTACAAACCGGCGCCCGAGAGCGCGGAAATGAATTACCTGCGAGCCAAACGCCAATCATTGGGCGGCTATTTGCCTGCTCGTGAGACCACCTGCGATTCAGTGCCCGTGCCAACTATCAAGGACTGGGGCAAGTTCGCACTGGCTGCCGACAACAAAGACATGAGCACCACCATGGCGTTTGTGCGCATGCTGGGCAACCTTCTCAAAGACCGAGCACTTGGCCCGCGTATCGTGCCGATCGTGGCCGATGAGGCCCGCACCTTTGGCATGGCGAACTTATTCAAACAAGTGGGCATCTATTCATCGGTTGGGCAACGCTATGCCCCAGAAGACATTGGCTCGATCTTGAGCTACCACGAGGCCAAAGAAGGTCAAATTCTGGAAGAAGGCATTTCCGAAGCCGGTGCCATGGCCAGTTGGACAGCAGCGGCCACCAGTTACAGCGTGCATGGCTTGGCTACCCTGCCCTTTTATATCTACTACTCGATGTTTGGGTTTCAACGCGTGGGTGACCAGATCTGGGCGGCGGCCGACCAGAACCCGCGGGGGTTCCTAATTGGCGCGACTTCTGGGCGCACCACCTTGGGCGGCGAGGGCCTGCAGCACCAAGACGGCACCAGTCACCTCATCGCGGCAACCATCCCAAACTGCAAGGCCTATGATCCGGCCTTTGCCGGCGAACTGGCCATCATCATCGATCATGGCATGCGCCAGATGCTGCAAGAGCAGCAGGATGGCTTTTATTACATCACCACCATGAATGAAAACTACCCACAACCGACCTTCGATGAATCGCAGCGAGCAAACATTCTCAAAGGTGGTTATCGCTTCACGCAAATCAAGCCCACCCAAGCAATCAGCGATCAGCCCATCAACCTCATGGCTTCGGGTGCCATTCTGACCGAGGCCATCAAAGCGGCCCACGAGCTTGGCGCCATGGGCTATCTGGTCAATATCCACAGCATCACTAGCTGGAGTGAACTCGCCCGAGACCGCACTGGCTGGCTGGCCGATATGTTGAGCGATAATGACGGTCCGGTCGTTGGTGCCAGTGATTATGTAAGGGCTGTGGCCGAGTCGGTTCGACACCACATACCCAACCGGTCCTACGTCACCTTGGGTACGGATGGCTTTGGTCGCAGTGACACTCGCGCCGCCCTTCGGGATTTCTTTGGGGTAAGCGCCAAACACATTGTTCATGCCGCCTTGTCTTGTTCTTGATGCTTGCGTTTTGATGTCCGGGGTCTTGCGGCCCTGGCTGTTGGAACTCGGGCAAAAAGGTCTGTTTCAGCCCATTTGGTCTGATCGAATTGGTCTGGAGTGGCGGCGCAATGCAGCGCGAATATGGCCAATCGCTTCTGAACTGCTCGAGCGTGAATGGCAAGACATGCAAGCGCAATTTGATGGCGCCAATGTTTCACGCTGGCCTGCAACACCGACAACGATGTACCCAGCGCTCAAGCACAGTGACGCCAAGGACTGGCATGTCATTGAGGCGGCTTGGCTCGCCAAACAGTTAAACCCGGTGCAAGCCGTTGGTATTGTGACGCTGAACATCAAGGACTTCAGTCGCAGCGAGTTGCGTCAGCTCGGACTCGACCTATGGGATCCAGACCGCTTGCTGTGCAATTGGTTTCAGACGCATCAACAGCTCACTGTCGATAGCCTGAAAGAGGTCGTCGCGGACTTAATAGCGACGGGCCGTCGGCATGCCGCACCGCTAGAGGACTTTGTCAAACGCGAACGCTTATTTCGCTTTAACAAACTGTTAACAGCACAACGCCCCTAGAAAGGGGCGTTGTGCAACCACAAGCTAGCTAGCCGACAGTCAATTACGCATCGGGCGCAGCCGGTGGCTCCACTGGCTTGGCCTGAGCCAACTCAGGGCGCTGCTCTTCAATGCCACCGATTGCCTTAACCGACAAACGCAAACGACCCTTGTCGTCAGCCTCAATCACTTTCACCTTCAAGGATTCACCAACTTTGAGTACATCATTGATGTTGGCGATGCGGTAATTGGCGATTTCCGAGATGTGCAACAAGCCATCACGGCCTGGCAATACTTGAACGATGGCCCCGAAGTCCAGCAAACGCAACACGCTGCCTTCATAGACCTGACCAACCTCTACATCCGCAGTCAGCTCGACGATCCGGCGTTGTGCCTCTTTCGCACGATCAAGGTCAGCGCTGGAAATAACAATCGTGCCGTCTTCCGCGATGTCGATCTGGCAACCCGTCTCTTCGGTTAATGCACGAATCGTTGCACCACCCTTGCCGATCACGTCACGTATCTTCTCGGGGTTGATCTTCATGCTCAACATGCGCGGCGCGAACTCAGACAGCTCTTGGCGCGAGCCATCAATGGCAGTGCGCATCTTGCCCAGGATATGCAAACGGCCCTCTTGGGCCTGGGCCAAAGCAACTTGCATAATCTCTTTGGTAATGCCCTGGATCTTGATATCCATCTGCAGTGCCGTAATTCCATCTTCGGTGCCTGCGACTTTAAAGTCCATGTCACCTAAGTGATCTTCATCACCCAGAATGTCGGTCAAGACCGCAAACTTGTCGTCCTCCAGGATCAGGCCCATCGCAACACCAGCGACGTGCGCCTTCAATGGCACACCGGCATCCATCATTGCCAAGGCACCACCACACACGGAAGCCATGGACGAAGAGCCATTGGACTCGGTGATTTCAGAGACCAGACGAATGGTGTACTGAAAGTCCGAATGCTCTGGCAACAAGGGCACCAGCGAGCGCTTGGCCAGGCGACCATGGCCAATTTCGCGGCGCTTGGGCGCACCAAAGCGGCCGGTTTCACCGGTGGCAAATGGCGGCATGTTGTAGTGCATCAGGAAACGATCACGGTACTCACCGGTGATGGAATCAATAATTTGCTCGTCTTGCTTAGTACCTAGGGTAGCGACGACGAGCGCCTGCGTCTCACCGCGGGTGAATAAGGCGCTGCCGTGGGCGCGTGGCAACACACCCAAACGGATTTCGATCGGACGCACGGTACGGGTATCCCGACCATCAATACGCGGTTCGCCACTGAGAATTTGCTGGCGGACAATGCGTGCCTCAAGGTCAAACAGGATGTTGTCTACGTCCACATTGTCTGGCGCAGTCTGGCCGTTGGCTTGAGCCTGTTCAGCTAGCTTGGCTTTGACGCTGGCATAGGCCTCGCGCAACTGCGTGCTGCGTTGCTGCTTCTGGCGAACCTGGTAGGCGTTGACCAAAGGCTCTTGCGCCAAGGCCGTAACAGCGGAAATCAAGGCTTCATCCTTGGGTGCAGGCTGCCAGTCCCACTCGGGTTTGCCCGCCTGGCGAACCAACTCGTTAATAGCAGTGATGGCCGCCTGCATGTGCTCGTGGCCGAAAACCACCGCACCGAGCATCACCTCTTCGGACAACTGTTGCGCCTCGGACTCCACCATCAGCACCGCCGATTGGGTACCAGCGACCACGAGATCGAGCTTGGACTGTGTCAACTGTTTAACGGTCGGGTTCAGCATGTACTGACCGTCGGTGTAGCCCACTCGAGCAGCCCCGATGGGACCATTAAACGGAATACCTGAAATGGCCAGGGCAGCCGAGGCCCCGATCATGGCAGCGATATCTGGATCGATTTCCGGGTTGACCGACAACACATGAATAATCACCTGGACTTCGTTATAGAAGCCCTCAGGGAAGAGCGGCCGCAAGGGGCGGTCAATCAGACGCGAGACCAGCGTCTCCTTTTCCGACATGCGGCCTTCGCGCTTAAAAAAGCCGCCGGGGATTTTGCCGGCGGCGTAGGTTTTTTCGACATAGTCCACGGTCAGCGGAAAAAAATCCTGACCAGGCTTGGCGTTCTTGGCACCAACGACGGTGGCCAGAACGACGGTATCTTCGATCGACACCACCACGGCACCTGATGCCTGCCGTGCTATTTCACCAGTCTCCAGCGTCACGGTGTGTTGGCCGTACTGGAACGTTTGAGTCACTTTATTAAACATTGCGATGCATTCCTTGCAAATGAAAAACCGTGAACGCTGCAGCCCAACGCCACAACGATCACGGTCAATCCTGGGATCTCATCCCACGAACAACAATCACTTACGCAGACCTAGCTTTTCAATCAAAGCGCGATAGGCGTCAGGGTTACGTCCCTTCAAGTAGTCGAGCAGCTTGCGACGACGGCTAACCATGCGCAACAGGCCACGACGGGAGTGATGGTCTTTCATGTGGGTCTTGAAGTGCCCTGTCAGCTCGTTGATACGGGCTGTCAGCAAAGCAACTTGCACCTCTGGGGAGCCGGTATCGCCTTGGGCACGCTGAAATTCAGAGACAATCCCTGATTTATTGATATCTGCTACAGACATAACTTCCTCGCTAAACAGGCGCGTAAGCCGAGGTGCCTACGCGTGAATGAAAAAACTGGAAACTCAACCAAGCATATCCGACTCGATCTACCGAATCAAAACGAACGCAATAACATATGCAACAAAGGATTGTACTGGGTTGTACTGGGTTGTACTGAACGGCCGCTTTGAAACAAATATTTGTAAAACAACCTCTTACCGCGTAAATTATAGCTTACTTTGCCTGCTATCCTGTCAGACAGCATCATTCAAGGAAGCCAATATGTCTGCCAATTCCAAACTCTTACGTGTCGCCACGCTGGCTGCCACGACCGCCGCACTGGCCGGTTGCGCCTCTATTGCCGATGTGCCGCCCGGAACACCCTACATGAAGGTTGTCCAAGAATTCGGTAACCCCGCTGCATCTTGCCCAGAGCCTGGTGGCGGTACCCGCATGGTGTGGACCCAGCAACCCTCTGGTGAACAGGCTTGGGCTACCACCGTTGGCTCTGACAAACTAACTGGTCCATTTACACAGGTGCTCAATAACCGCGCATTCGAGCAACTTAACCAAGGTCAATGGACTGCTGGGATGGTGCGTTGTGCGTTTGGGCCTCCTGCCAGATCGTATGTTTTCGGGGACAACCCCAACCAGATCGCGTGGGAATATCATTACGAGACATCGAGTGACAACGATGATTTTGATGTCCTTTACGTCACGTTTGATCGTGCCACCAATAAAGTGGTTGGTTATTCCACAGCCATGGATCCCACCCGTAACTATCTGCTCATCGGTCATTGAAACCCGCCCTTTGGACTTTGTCGCTCGCATTCGCCGGTGCACTCTCGCTTGGCGGATGCGCCAAGATGCCCCAGACACCACCGGGCACGCCGATTGCCGTAGTCAAAAAACAATTTGGCCCGCCGACCATCACATGCCCCTTACCCGACGGCGGTTTTCGGGCGGTCTGGTCGCAACAGCCTTTTGGCGAGTACGCCTGGGGCACTAACGTTGACGCTCAGGGCAAGGTTGGCGAGATCAGTCAACTTTTGAATGACAAATTCTTCAATGACTCGCTAAACAACGGGGTGTGGGATGCAAACCGGGTCTATTGCACGTTCGGTCCACCGGAAAACATTGGGAATGTTGGTCTGCCAAGCGTCACCAAAACGGTTTGGTCTTATCGCTATCGGCAGTATGGTGTCTGGTACTCACTGATGTATATTTTCTTTGATCCAGCCACCAACCTCGTTGTCGACCACTACCCCGGACCAGACCCAATGTTCATGTACAACGACCGCTGGTATCAGTAATTGCCCCGCTGGTTTAAGACTCAGACCCTGACTTGAAGCCAGACCGCCTGGCTTTGCGCACACGCCAGCCCCAGACAGCCCAACCTGACAAGCCATACAGAATAAAGAGGCCAAACAGCACAATCGGTGGGTCGGTAGAGACAAACACAAACACCAGAACCACCAGCAGCATTACCCAGAAAGGAACGCTGCGTGTCAAGGCAAAAGACTTGCCGCTGTAGAACGGCGCATTGCTGACCATCGTGCAACCAGCATAAATCGTGATCGTGAACATGGTCCATGCAAGCCAGGCATCACCGAGATTTAGACGATTATCCTGCACCAACCAGACAAATCCCGCGACCATCGCAGCGGCTGCCGGACTTGGCAAACCTTGAAAGTAACGCTTATCCACCACCCCGATATTGGCATTAAAGCGCGCGAGTCTGAGCGCCGCACCAGCCACATACACAAAAGCCGCCAGCCAGCCCCAGCGACCGAGGTCGCTAAGGGCAAACTCATACGCAACCAAAGCGGGTGCCACCCCAAACGAGGTCATGTCTGACAACGAGTCATACTGCTCGCCAAAGGCCGATTGGGTGTTGGTCAAACGCGCTACGCGGCCATCAAGACCATCGAGAACCAAGGCAACAAAAATCGCAATCGCGGCAAGCTCGAACTGGCCATTCATGGCCTGCACGACCGCATAAAACCCTGAGAACAAGGCAGCTGTCGTCAGCGCGTTGGGCAGCAAATAAATGCCCCGTCTGCGGCGCTCCGACTCGTTGGGAAACTTAGGGTCGTGACTGCCTGGTTGATTCATCATTACACGTTGCTTGAGCGAGCAGGCAGTTCAGCCAACACCGTGGTTGTGGCGCTGACTTTGTCGCCAATGGCAACGCGAGGGCTAGACCCCAAAGGCAGATACACATCCACGCGAGAGCCAAATCGGATGAACCCATAGCGTTGAGCACGTGACAGGGTCTGACCGACCTTGGCATAACAAAGAATTCGCTTGGCCACGAGCCCTGCAACCTGTACCGCGGTCACAACATGGTCGTCAGGCGTCTTGATTACCATGGCATTGCGCTCGTTTTCCAATGAAGCCTTGTCAAGCGCCGCATTAAAAAACTTGCCTGGGAAATATTCCACTTTCTGAACCTGGCCATCGACCGGCGAGCGGTTGCTGTGAACATTAAACACATTCATGAACACGCTAATTTTCAAAGCCCTACGCTCGGCATACGGATCGTCAACCTCTCCAATCATCACGATACGGCCGTCGGCCGGGCTAAGCACCGCATTGAGTGCTGTAGACCCCTCGCGCGCCGGGTCCCGAAAAAACTGCAGCACAAATACACTCGCCACCCAAAAGGGCAAGGACCACCAGCCCGCCCAGAGGGTGACCAAGACAGAAACTACAACAGCGATTGCCAGAAAGGGCCAGCCTTCACGAGCAATGATCGGGTGCGGATAAGGAAATTTAGTCATCGTGGGCGTTAGGTTAACCCAAAAAAAGCGCCCTCACGGTGAAGGGCGCATGCACTGCCAAAGCACATTGAGCCCACCGTGGTGGGCGTGGCCAGTGTAATGTGCGTTTTTAGTTCTTGCTCTTGTCCACGAGCTTATTGGCAGCAATCCAGGGCATCATCGCACGCAACTTAGCGCCGACCTGCTCGATCTGCGACTCAGCGTTGATACGACGACGAGCTGTCAAGGTTGGCGCACCAGCCTGGTTCTCCAGAATGAAGCTCTTGGCGTACTCACCGGTCTGGATATCCTTCAGAGCCTGACGCATCGCTTCACGGGTCTGCTCGGTGACCACACGCGGCCCAGTGACATATTCACCGTACTCAGCGTTATTGGAAATCGAGTAGTTCATATTGGCAATGCCGCCTTCGTAGATCAGGTCGACGATCAGCTTGAGTTCGTGCAAGCACTCAAAGTAAGCCATCTCAGGTGCATAGCCTGCTTCAACCAGCGTGTCAAAACCCGCTTTGATCAATTCGACGGCACCACCGCACAACACAGCCTGCTCACCAAACAGATCTGTTTCCGTTTCTTCACGGAAGTTGGTCTCGATGATGCCAGCGCGGCCGGTACCGATGGCGCAGGCATATGACAAAGCGATGTCGCGTGCGGCGCCAGACTTATCCTGGTGCACGGCAACCAAGGCCGGCACACCACCACCCTGCGTGTACGTATTACGCACCGTGTGACCAGGTGCCTTGGGGGCAACCATGACCACATCGATGTCTTCACGCGGCACCACTTGACCGTAGTGCACGTTAAAGCCATGTGCAAACGCCAAAGCCGCACCCGCCTTCATGTTGCCATGAACATGGTGGTTATAGACCTGCGCAATATTCTCGTCGGGCAAGAGCATCATCACCAAATCAGCTGATTTGACAGCATCAGCCACTTCGGCCACTTTCAAGCCAGCGTTTTCAGCCTTAGACCAAGAAGCACCGCCTTTACGCAGCCCAACCACGACCTTCACGCCAGACTCATGCAGGTTAAGGGCATGAGCATGGCCCTGCGATCCGTAACCGATAATCGCAACCGTGCGACCCTTGATCAGGGAGAGGTCGCAATCCTTGTCGTAAAAAACCTTCATTCCAAGCTCCAATTCGTTGTTATTGGCAATATGAGTTAACTTCAATTAAAGCGGGCGCATGCTAATGAGCACACCATTGAGTGACACGAGGCCCACCTACGCACGCAACACACGCTCGCCACGGCCCACACCACACGCACCCGTGCGAACGGTCTCAAGGATCGCCGTTCGGTCAATCGCATCGATAAATGCCTGCAACTTTTGCTGGTGACCTGTCAGCTCAATGGTGTAAGTCTTGTCCGTGACATCCACAATATGACCACGGAAAATATCTGCCATGCGTTTAATTTCCTCGCGCTCCTTACCCACGGCTCGCACTTTAATAAGCATCAACTCACGCTCAATGTGCGGACCATCGGTCAGGTCGACCACCTTGACGACTTCGATCAAGCGATTCAAATGCTTGGTGATTTGCTCAAGCACCGCATCCGATCCTGCCGTGGTCACGGTCAGTCGTGATAGCGTTGGATCTTCCGTGGGTGCAACCGACAGGGTTTCAATGTTGTAGCCCCTAGCCGAAAACAGCCCCACCACCCGAGACAGCGCACCTGGCTCGTTTTCCATGAGAACTGAGATTACATGTTTCATCTTCATCTCCTCACAGATCTTCCGAGCCCAACAACATTTCAGTCAGCCCTTTGCCCGCTTTGACCATTGGCCACACGTTCTCAGACTGATCTGTAATGAAGTCGAGGAATACCAGACGATCCTTCAAATCAAATGCTTCTTTGAGCGCACCCTCGACGTCAGAAGGCTTCTCAATGCGCATGGCGACGTGGCCATACGCTTCAACCAAGCCTTTAAAGTCTGGCAATGCGTCCATGTAGGACTCGGAGTAGCGCGATCCGTAATCAATCTGCTGCCACTGGCGCACCATACCGAGGTAACGGTTATTCAAGCAAATAATCTTCGGCGTTAAGCGATACTGCTTACAGGTCGATAACTCCTGAATATTCATCTGAATGGAACCTTCGCCCGTGATGCAAGCCACCGTGGCATCCGGGTTAGCCATTTGCACGCCCATGGCATAGGGCAAACCCACACCCATGGTGCCAAGACCACCCGAGTTGATCCAGCGGCGCGGCTTGTCAAAGCCATAGTACTGAGCTGCCCACATCTGGTGCTGACCGACATCCGATGTGATGAAGGCATCACCGCGAGTGACTTCCCACACCTTTTGCACCACCGACTGAGGCTTGATCACTTCATCTGAGTTGGCATAACTCAAGCAGTTACGGGCGCGCCACGTCTCAACTTGCTCCCACCAGGCAGCCAGCGATTTCTGCTGTGCAGCACTGTCTTTGGCAGCCGCTTCGTACTGGGCGATCAGATCTTTGAGCACGTCCTTGACGTTACCCACGATCGGCACGTCGACCTTGACACGCTTGGAAATCGACGAAGGATCAATATCCACGTGGATAATCTTTCGTGGATGCTGCGCAAAGTGCTTGGGATTACCAATCACCCGATCATCAAAACGCGCGCCAATGGCCAAAAGCACATCGCAGTGCTGCATCGCCATGTTGGCTTCGTATGTGCCGTGCATGCCTGGCATTCCCACGAACTGCCGGTCTGTGCTCGGGAATGCGCCCAAGCCCATCAGCGTGTTGGTGCAAGGCGCACCAAGCATATGAACCAGTTGAGCCAGCTCCTCAGAAGCATCGGCCAGAATCACGCCACCCCCGCTGTACACCATCGGGCGTTCGGCTTGAACCAGCATCTGTATGGCTTTCTTGATTTGGCCCTGGTGCCCTTTGACCACCGGTGCGTAAGAGCGCATCACCACCTCACCTTGCGGTGGGGTGTACTTGGTCTTGGCAACAGTAATATCCTTCGGGATATCGACCAGAACGGGGCCGGGGCGGCCTGTGCGCGCGATGTAAAACGCGCGCCGGATGGTCTCAGCCAAGTCCTTGATGTCGCGCACCAGGAAGTTGTGCTTCACGCACGGGCGTGTGATGCCCACGGTGTCGCATTCCTGAAATGCATCTTCGCCAATGGCATGAGTGGGCACCTGCCCACTGAGGATCACCATCGGAATCGAATCCATGTAGGCCGTTGCGATACCAGTCACCGCATTGGTCACACCTGGACCGCTGGTCACCAGCGCGACCCCGACCTTCTGAGACGAACGGGCGTAAGCGTCCGCAGCGTGAACAGCAGCTTGTTCGTGGCGAACCAAAATATGCTGAAAATTGTCTTGTTTGTAAATGGCGTCGTAGATGTAGAGAACCGCACCGCCTGGATACCCAAAAACGTGTTCAACGCCTTCTTCAGCCAGACAGCGCACGACGAGGTCGGCACCTGTAATTTCCATGATCGATAAGTCCTTTCAGAACCGGCTTTGCCACATCGACTGCCTAATCGCCTGAGCGAATGACCGCCTGAGCGAATGACTGAAACCGCACGGGAATTAACCACATGATCAACGCTTCCAGGCTCACGGAGCCCGTCCACCCAACCACATCGCAACCCTCGCACCACTTCATCGACTAGCGCTGCACACGCCCCCACCGGGGCGCTCTGGATTGAAACGGATCTGGCGTCTGCCCGCTTTTGGCGGCGGCGCCAGGCAAGTTTTAACAGCAAAAACGAAACCGAGTGCTTGACTCAGTCGAATTTACCTCCTGTGTATTCGCCTGTGGACTGAAATACACAAGGGGGGTAATGTAACGTTTTCTTCACTGCAGCGCAAATTCAGCGAACTTGGCTGCGAGTCCCTTGCCGCTTCTGAACCGAATTTCTCTGATGTCCTCCACTGGCCTGACGCGCGCCCAAAGATTTCTCTACAGCCACCACTTTATTAGTGGTATCCGTCGTGCGCTCGGCGTTTTGCTGGTTTTTGCATTGGCTTGGGCTTTGCCAGGCTCCCCAAGCCAAGCCTTGATTGCCGCTCTCGGTGCAGCCTGCGTGGCCCTGATCGATCAACCGGGGCCCTTGCCTTTACGCATCCGCGAAATGCTGGGCGGATTGATACTTGGCGGTCTGGCCGTGAGTCTGACAGGGCTGGCTTCTCATGACCCAATCTGGCTGCTTGTGAGCGTCGTCAGCCAGACTTTCTTTTTCTCCATGTTTGCAGTGTATGGCAAGCGTGGGGCCTTGATCGGACTGTCTTGCCTTGTCCTGACTGTACTGACCATGCATTCCGCGTTGACGCCCGATCGCGTTCTTGCGCATGTCTTGGTGACCCTTGGTGGCGCAGCCACCTACATCGTGTTTAGTATGCTGGCCAGTCGCCCGATGCAGATACGCGAAGAGGAACAAAGCTTGTCTGTAGCACTGCTGGCAACGGCAGACTATGTGGCAGCGCGCGCGGAAATGTACGAGGCTGACGCCGACATCGACGAGCGGTATCGCCAGCTGATCGCCTGCCAGGCCATCATGAGTGATCAGCATCAGGCCGCGCGCGACATGATTCTAAGACGCACGACCAAGGCCAGCGTCGATCGCTCACCACGTCGCCGCATGGTCTGGAATGTGTTGATTGACATGGTCAACATGCTCGATCTTTTGGTGGGCACACACACCGACTACACCCTGCTGCAGCGCACCCTTGGAAAGACGGACACCTTGATTTTCATGCGCGATGCGCTTCTGAAAATGTCGCTTGAACTCGAGCGAATCGCTTTGGCCGTCACCCGCGAGAAGCACCTGATGCGACGCAACAGCGTCAAGGCCGAACTGCGAGCACTTGAATATGACATCGAAGTGATGAAGCGCAATGGGTTCGCCGCAGAAAACCACGAGGCTTACTCCCTTTGCGTTCAGATCCTGCGCCGACTTCGGCATGTCAATCGCTGTATCGAACGCATGCTCAATCAAACCAGTATGCCTGAGGATGCATTGGCACTCAGTCCTGCGCAACTTGATCGTTCCTTGTTGGACTTTCTATCGCGGCAGTCCTTTAGCCCAAAGCTTATTTCCAGCAACCTGCGCCTAGACTCGCCTCCATTTCGGTTCTCCTTGCGCGTTGCTCTGGCGGCTGCCGTGGGACTGACCGTTGGCCTGTCAATTCCACAAATAGGACCCCACGCTTACTGGATTGTGCTGACGATCATCATCATCATGAAGCCCGCGTTTTCGCTGACCCGCGAACGCAACACCGCCCGTTTGACCGGCACACTGCTTGGGTGCGGGTTGGCCTTTCTGCTGTTCTATGTCACAGATGAGCCAAGGATTCTCTCCATCACACTTGTGGTGTCACTAATCGCCGGATTTAGCTTCATCTTGGTGAACTACTTGGTGGCCTCAGTGTTTAACACAATGACTGTTTTGATCATGATGAACTTTCTGCTGCCACAAACTTTTGGGCTAGTCAGCGAGCGTGCGATTGACACCATCATCGGGTCATTGGTAGCACTTGCATTTAGCTACGTTTTACCTTGGTGGGAAGCACGCTCGCTACCATCACTTGCCGAAGCTGCTATCCGAGCCAACGAAACATACCTGCGCACTGGTCTTGATCAACTAAAAGGTCAGTTAAACCCATCGGTACAACCCAATCAATCAGCCTCAGCCAATGCCTTGCCATTAGCAAGGCGCAACATGACAGTGGCATTTAGTAACTACGCTCAAGCCTTTTATCGGATGATGGGCGAGCCACCATCGCGTCAACAACATGTTGCTGAATACAATAACCTGTTGATTCAAAACCATGTACTCGCCACTGAAATCGCGACAGCGGTTCAGCAACTGCAAGCCCAGCCCGAGCTGCCAATGTCGGCACTGGCGTTTCTAAGCGAGATGGATCTTGCGCTGCAAAAGCGCGATCTAGATCGCGCCAGTCAGGATGCAAATATTAGCTTGGCAGACCATGCTGGCGCTGACTGGATCTACCCGCTTAAGCAGTTGCAGCGAGCCGTTCAGAGCATTGTGCGCGAATCGCGATTGCTCAGAGGTCTCGATAGTGAATCCGTGTCATGAGCGCATGTCATAAAAATGGTTGAACATTTCAACGAGATACGCTTATTCTGCAGTCGACGTCATTTTCATCACCTCAATTAGGAGTTTCTCTTGAAAATCGCTGATATTCGGGCAAATGCCTACTCAATGCCATTCGTGAACCCGTCCTTTCCCAAGGGGCCCTATCACTTTGTGAATCGCGAATTTTTCATCATCTCCTATCGTACCGATGAGAAAATTCTGCGCGAGATGGTGCCCGAGCCCCTCAAAATTGAAGACCCCATCGTCAGCTACGAATTCATTCGCATGCCTGACTCCTCAGGCTTTGGTGATTACACCGAGACCGGGCAAGTGATTTCGGTCGTGGACGAACAAGGCCGCAAAGGTGGCTACACCCACATGATGTATCTGGACGATGAGGCGCCAATCGCAGGTGGTCGAGAACTCTGGGGTTTTCCCAAGAAGCTGGCTAATCCGAAGCTCGCCGTCCATTCAGACACCTTGGTTGGCACACTTGACTACGGTCCGATCCGTGTGGCCACCGGCACCATGGGCTTTAAATACGAACAGCTCGACATAGCCGCTGAGCAAAAGAAGCTCGCTGAAACGCCGAACTACCTGCTTAAGATTGTTCCGCACGTCGATGGCACACCGCGGATTTGCGAACTGGTGCGCTATTACCTACAAAATGTGACAGTCAAAGGCGCTTGGACTGGCCCCGCTAGCCTGGAGCTGTTCAAACACGCACTCGCACCCGTGGCTGATTTGCCAGTGCTGGAAATCGTGAGCGCCAAGCACCTGATGGTTGACTTGACGCTGGGTTTGGGCGAAGTAGCTTTCGACTACCTCAAAGCTTAATTAAAAGCCACGAGGCAATCTAACGCGATCAGGATGACCGGCGAGGTTTTGTAGACTTCGCTGGTGTTTTGGAAACCGTTTCAGAGACTGTTTTGGCGGTCACTTTTGAGGCAGTCTTGGCTGCACGCTTGACCGGTGCTTTTTTAGCACCCGCTGTGTTTGTCGAACCCGCAACAGCGTTCGGATAGAACTGTGCTGACGATGTTCGTTTGCGCGTATGCACATCGAAAGACACAAAATTTTCACCTTTTTGCGGCATCTCGAGACATTGAGGATACCGCAGGGTTTCATCCATGTCGTGCAAGCCGGTGCGCCAGTGCATATTCTTACTCTCGGCACTGAACTGATAGTCCTTGTAGTGACCCTCGGCCATCTTGTTCTGGTAGATCAAATGAATGACGTTAATGCGAGCGCCCGTCATGTGGCGCAGCATCGAATCAAACCAAGGGTCAGCCTGCCTGACAGAAGCCGGAATGCGTTCAACGATGTCTTCCAAGACGCGCCGCATGGTCTGAGCCATATGCACGGCATTAGTGATGGTTCTCGTGCGGCTTGAATACTGAATATCTTTCAGACGCTCATTAACCTCAAAGATGTCCGTTGGCAACACACCCGCAGAGCTCCAGAGATCCACCTGAAACACCAGGGTGTCGCGCCGTGGCGTCGAACCAAGCACATACTCTAGAGGAGTATTCGACACGCAGCCGCCGTCCCAGTAGTACTCGCCATCGATTTCCGTGGCGGGGAAACCAGGCGGCAACGAGCCTGAAGCGATAAAGTGCTTCGGGGTTAGTTTCATCTCGGTCGTATCGAAGTAAACAAAGTTTCCGCTCGCCACATTGGTCGCACCGAGTGAAACCCGAGTCTCACCGCTGTTAATTCGATCGAAATCTGCAAAGCGCTCGAGCGTGGCGATGATGGGCGTGGTGTCATAAAAGCTTGTGGTGTCCGGTGCACCACCACCGGGCGCCATTGGTCTCGGTATGAAAAACCCTTCCTGACCATTGACCAAAGCCGACATGGCCGCCATCGATCCAAACATCGTGTGGCCAATAGATTCCATCATGTCGCCCCACGGGGACATGTACTGTGCAAACAGATCCCGATGGCCGGCAAGCAGGGGCGGCATCATCACCGGTGGCATGCAGATGGTCTCCCAAAATTGATGCAAGCGCTCGACTCGCTTTTCTGGCGGGTTACCCGCGATGATGGCGCAATTGAGAGCACCAATCGAGATGCCAGCCACCCAGTTGGGGTGAATACCCGCATTAGCGAGCCCTTCATACACGCCAGCCTGATACGAGCCTAGAGCACCGCCACCTTGTAAAACCAAAGCAACACGTGGGTAATTGGATACATCAAATTTGCGCGAGGCCATTAAAAACTCCTGTCAGTCACTGCTCTGGTCGTCTAAAAACCAACTTGCCTTCAGATGACACTTGTGGGGCAAACGAGTAACCTCCCAGATTGAACCCGATTAATTTGTCAGGCGTATTAAGACGGTTCTCAATGACGTATCTGGCCATCAGGCCACGGGCTCGTTTGGCATAAAAGCTGACGATCTTGTAGGCGCCCGCTTTTTCATCCTGGAATATGCATTGAACCACGCGCGCATTCAAAGCGCCAAGATCAACCGACTTGAAATACTCTTCAGAGGCCAGATTGACCACAATGGGCTGCTTGTCCTTGGCCAACCGCTCGTTCAGGTATGGCGCAATTGTCTCTTTCCAGTAGTCGTAGAGGGTTTTGCCAGCGGGATTGGTGAGCTTGGTGCCCATTTCGAGCCGGTATGGCTGCATCAGGTCGAGCGGGCGCAGCACGCCGTACAGGCCACTCAAAATCGCAACATGGTCTTGCGCCCACTTCAGTTGCGCCTCAGACAACGAGGCCGCATCTAGCCCTTCATAGACGTCACCGTTAAAAGCCAGTAGCGCTGGACGGGCGTTCTTTTGCGTGAACTTTGGACTCCACTCGGCATAGCGCTGAACATTCAACTCGGCCAGTGCACTACTAAGCGACATCAGCTTGGCAACATCGGAAGCACTTTTTTTCTTCAGAACATCGATCAGCCCCTTTGCCTCATCGACAAACAATGGCTCCGTGTGCAGGCCCGTGGCGAGCGGCGAGTCGTAATCAAGTTTTTTGGCGGGAGACAACAGCAACAGCATGCCGACAAACTCCTGAGATTCTAAAAATTTGATAAGTTTGAATAACAACAACCGATACCATAGCAAACCATGGTGATCTGCGGTAGAAATCAGTGACTTTGAGTAGTGTTTGATTAGAAAGGCAGCAACAAGTCTGTCACAGACTCTGCTAAGATACCGGGCTCGAGCGGAGAGGTGGCAGAGTGGTCGAATGTACCTGACTCGAAATCAGGCGTACGGTTTCCCGTACCGTGGGTTCGAATCCCACCCTCTCCGCCAGAGATACAGTAAATATGCGCCTTTCGAGGCGCTTTTTTATTTTGTATGCCATTCTGTACGCCATTTATTGGGCGGTAGGAATCAATGTTTTGGAGGCTCTCGGTCTCTTGGAGCCCTAATGATCGTATACGCGCTGAATTAAACGAAGCCGGCCACGGGGGTATCCGGGTGCCTGGACAGCCCCCACCCCCTATCGGGGCTATAGCCACGTGTCCCTTGTAAAACTCTTGGGATTTTGGAGGATATACACACCTAAGTAAGTCTTTCTTTCTAAGGGAGTCACATTCACTTTTAAAGAGCATCACCAAAACAATATGCGTTTAATAAAATACTGTTGACAAACGTAGTTTGTTAGACTAAGATTGCTTCTGGATCATTCAAAAGGAGCCGAATAATGACCACCATTAATTACCGAGACCTTTGTAATAGAGCGATGGCTGCTTATTTCAGGGCGGCCGCAAAGCAGGATGGGGTTCCTATCCAGCCAAGTCCGCCAGAGCATATAGAGCATGATGGGTTGGACTACATCGTTCTAAGCAATGTCAACGGCATACTCGCTGTATACCGTGTGCGAATCGTCAATGGTGAGCCCGTGCTAAAGGGGCTGAAACGCTGGCCGAAGGCTCTCGGCTCCTAGGCGTTAAAGATCTCTTTCCCTGCAACACCCCAGCCGGCTAGGGAAATTAAACCCGTTGATTGAATGTGTAGTTAAGTCCGCCTTCGGGCAAGACAAATTAAAAGCAAAGCCAATGATCTGCCCTGCTTGCCTGTGTTCTGATGCTATGCAGTGCTTTAATATGTAGCCAAAGTTCGAATCCTGACCGCCCCGCCAGAACTAGTCCTGCTAACTCGCTCAGTCGGATTGTCAGGCGCTCAGAGCCCCGCACCACGCGGGGCTTTTTGCTATGGGCTCCTGACTGACCCCATGGCCACCCACCTCCGAAAAGCGTCTCAAACTCCGTTTCGTCTCAGAACCTCCTGACTTTTTGTCCACGATACGGCAGGAGGGAGGTCGCGAAAAATCGGGGTTTTGGCGCCGTACTGATTAGCGCGATAGTCGGCGAAGTGTGTTGTCGCGGATCAGACCTTGAAAATGCTCTTTGGCCCAGAGAACAACGTCGGGGTCGGTTAATTTGACGCCGAGCTCAAGGTTGCGGCTAAAGGCATCATCAGTAAGGTTTGCGCTTGAAACAAGCACAACATTGTCAATCGCAGCTAGCTTTGCGTGGAGCTTGCCTGGTCTGCCAGCTTGATTCCGCTCGCGATTTTCAACGGGCCAGTAATAAACCTCCGCGGTGTTGATCAGTACGGTCGAAAAGGCGCTAAGCGCGTCAAAGCTGAGTTGTCCCTCAGATGCCTCAGCGAACTCCAATACCAGCCTAATTTTTACACCCCGTTGTGCAGCCTTCAGCAATGTGTCTGCCAGCCGATCAACTTTGACCGCGGCAAAGGTCACCAAAAGGATCTCGTGCTTGGCTGAGGCAATAAGGTCGTACAGCGCCTGATCGATACGCCGCGCCGCAAGGTGTCCTGATGGAGGAGGACCTGACCAGAGCATCTCAATCTGTCTAGTGTCCAGATAACTTGAATGAATTTCTGACGACACCTGTAGACCGTAGCCCAGAGCTTCCCAAGACATAGATCCTTCAGCAAGGTCAAGTATCTGTTGAAGCAGATGCGCCAAATCAGAGTTGGAAGTCGCAGGTAGCCGCTTTTTTAGGAAATCAGCAGTTGCAGTCGCTGGGGCAGAGCGAAGCTCTGACGACACTTCCTGAAGCCAAGCTCCTGGTGCCCGAACTGTAAGGGCGCTGATTTGATTGGTGAGGTCAGTTGGCATGTATCAGTCAAAGAACGCTGTTCCTGTACTTATGAAGGTATTTACCAGTACGGATCTGTCCAAGTAGCGGTTACCGCGCTCACAGGAAGTCTCAGGTGCGAACTGGCATGCATGACAACACGCCCCCTGAATTGTTCTACCCAGGGTGTCCGGTCTGTGTTCAGCACAGAGTGGATCAGACGCACATAAGCGCATGCTCTCCAGTGCTTGCTCCATGTGTCGCCCAAGGGTTACAGGATCTCCCAACTCCACCAATCCACCCAATGTGCCTTCACTGTCTGGTGCTGCTGTGTAGAGCAGGACCCCTGCCATGGGGCCACCGACATCACCAGGCTGTCTTGAGTACAGACGCTCGCGCACACTGGCTGCTGTGTAGCCGCAATCCAGCACGATTTGCCTCATCAGCGCATGAGCAAGTGAGTGCAGAAGCACAAGTCGAACACCAGGGAAATGTTCTTCTGGTGGGTCAAGTTTTCTGAGTGTGCGCCAGGCCTTGTGAGACTCCAAAAATTCCTGTTGGAGCCTTTGCACTTCAGGCTTGTCCTGCCAAGCCAACAAAGCCTCTTCACGGATCCGAATAAAGATACCTTCCCCGCGGACCTCAGAAGCCGGAAGCCACTTCGGATTTTCCCGGCTAAGCCTGGTCAGTCTGGCTTCGCCCAAGTTCGTGGCCTCAGAAAAGTCTGCGTTGGACTCAATGCGGGTAAAGCCCATCAGCGCACGCACTTCACGTATGCGCTCCACTAACACCGTTTCCTCCAGCAAGGGCTCAAACCCCTTGGGTGGGGCCACCTTCTTTAGCTTGAAATCACGATTCTCCGCAGCACTTCCTGGGTTGGAAAATACCTGCCACTCGGGCAGTTTCAGATCCTCTGGCGGCGCGTCACCCTTTTGAGTTCCGGCACGCTTTTGCTCAATAGCCGCCCAGATGTCGTCGTCACCGTACGCAGCAAACAAGGGTATGAGTGACTGGAACTTCTGACTGCGCTTCCGCAGCAGGCGCAATTCATCCAGGTCCTCGGTGTCTTTCAGTTCAGCCCACTGCTCTTCCACCATCTTGCCCAGCTTGTCCACCGACCTAGGAATTGACAAGGCGGACAGTGCCGTGGGAAACCAACTGTTTGAGGCTCCAAGCAGAATTGTTTTCGCCGGTTCAGTACAGTCTGGCTCTATCAAACGCAAATGGGGATGATGTCCGCGACATTTAAAAGGCGTATTGCTGTCAAACGCATCAGCCATGCGTCGAGTTAGGCCGCAACTGTGACACTGCACAACGATGTCAGACGCGTCACCCGAGGCGCCATATTCGCGCAACGACAGCTGTGCTCCTTGGCAGGGCACGTTGCCCTTGTGCACGAATTCCAACCAAGGGAAATCAGTCAGGTGGCCTTCACGACAGGCAATCAAGAAACGAACCGACAAGGCTGCGGGTGGTTTACCACCCAGGCTCTTTAAGCAACCCTGGTGTACATATTGGGTGCGGTCAGGTCGATACGGATCTTGTGAAAGCTTGAACACACCGGACTCCACTGTGGCCAGTGTGTCGCACAGAGAGCAACGCTGCCACCTAGGAAACGGGGCCACTGGCGCACCAACAGCCGGAGCGGCAGGATCCCTGTCCATACCATCCAGCTTCATCGGTGGCAGGTACAGCTTGGTCAACTGAGCCCCCAGCCTCTTCTGGATGGCTGCGACCAAACGGTCCTCTTCAATTTCCTTGCAGTAACGCGTGTCCCAGTCGTCCAGCCCCATGACCAAGGCTGACATGTTGGGCAAGTCCACCAGCGAACCCACCCCGAAGGTGAAGATCAACTGGCTCGGCCGGATTTCTCCCAGTTCATTCATGCTATTTCTCTCAATCCGCCCGCAGGCCTGTTGTGCGTTGATCCAGCACCAAATCGACAGTGCCCTCCACATCGCGCAGTGAATTCAGGCAGGTGAACATCTGCCAATCGTTTTCGCCTGCCTGCTCCAGCAGGCCCACGGTGGCGCCACCTTCTGACTTGTAGCCGAGCTTGTGATCCTTCTGGTTGTGGACGCGCTGCAACCACTCATCTCGTCTGCGGTCCAGCATGTCCCTGATGCGCACCCCTACTGTGGCGTCATGGGTGGCGTTCACTCCGCGTTCACTCAGCATGTCGAATACCGCCGCCCAAACTGGATCGGTATCTTGTACCTCTCCAGCCTTCAAGTTGGAGTTCAGGTGGTCATCCATCAAACGCATCAGCCCCACCATCACACCGGTCAGGCCGCGGTCCAAAGCCCTAGCCGAGAATGGCGTCACGGACAGAGCCTCTACATGCTTGTAGAACGTCTCGTGGTAGTGCTCGAAACGCTCATAGTGCGACAAGTCCCGCGGGCGCGCCCAGTTGAATACCGTGCTCACCAAACCAGGGCCGCTGGCTGAACGCCCCACGCGGCTGGTGGCCTGGATGTATTCGGAAGTGTTCTTGGGTTGCCCCGCTACCACCATCAGACCCAGTCGTTCAATATCCACCCCCACTGAAATCATGTTGGTGGCCAGGATCACGTCATATGGCACAGCAGAACTCACCTTACTACCCGCTTTGCGCTCTGCTGCACGTTGCGCCTCCAGCGACTTGTCAAACATCGCCTCCAGCCGTTCAAGGATCTTCGGAATGTCGGTACCTGACTTGCGGGAAGTCAGTTCCTCCAAAGCCCGCACCCGACGTTTGGCCAAGCCACGCTGATCTGCATCCCGTAAGCGGGCCTTGATGTCGTCTTCCACCAAGCGCCGAGTGCCTGCCAGTTCCCGAATGGAGTTGAAGTAGCCCGTCAAGGTCATGTACGGATCTGCCAGGCGGTCGTACTTTTCGTACAGCACCTGCGCGGCGGCCATGTGCGCCACATAGGTGCGGATCATGGCCACCGGATACCGGCGCCCAAATGCACTGATACCCAGGTAGCGGCGACCAGGGTAATCGGGCCCGGTCGGGCGCTGGATGGCAAAAAAACTGTCCCGAATACTGGTGCCCTGTGGTGGAAACACTTCCAGCTTGCGCACGAACAGCTTTTGCACCTGGTCTGGCGCACGACGAATCGTCGCGGTTGATGCCACCACTTTGGGGCGGACCTTCTTGCCGTCCACGGTCCATGAGCAGAGTTCATCTACAGCGGCCTCGTACAACCCCACCATGGAACCCAACGGCCCACTGATCAGGTGCAACTCGTCCTGGATGATCAAGTCCGGCGGACGCAAGAAGTTGTGAGGACGGTTCTTCACCGAAGGCAAACCATTGCGGGCGGGGTGGTGCTGCCCGTCATCGACTTCGGGCGACAGGAAACCATGCCGGTCACAGACCTCGGTGACCTTGCCAAACAGCATCTGGGTCAAGCCGTTCCAGGGCATCTGGGCAAACTTGTCCACGGTGGCAATCAGCAGCGAGGGAGGACGACGGTAAATCTCTTCGTCCACCACCATCACCGGCAGGCCAGCCCGCGGTGCACGCGCCTCGGTGAACTCACAACGGCCCAGGTCATCGCCACAGTACGTCACGCAGCGGCCGATGTCGCTAGGAGCCTCGTACACTTTTAGGTGCTTTTCCTTGATCTCACAGCCACACCAGGGGCAGGAAGTTATCTGCAACGGGCTACCGTTTGAAGAGGGTGCCCCACCTACATTGCGTTGCCGCAGGGCATTGGCTGCGCCGGACAGGGAATTAGGGGTCGTCTTGCCCCCCACCCACAGGCCCAGACGGAACGGGGTCTCTCCCCACTTGGCCACATCAATGCGCCGAATGGATTCACACGCACAGATCAACGCGGCTGCCCGTTGAAACTGCTGCAGGGTCAGCAGGCGAAGGGTGTATCGCATCAACACCGCCACACCATGATCGCCGCGGCGGCCTTCCAACACACCCTGCAAGCGGCGCAGGGCCAAGGTATAGGCGGTCAGACCCAAATAGGCTTCGGTCTTGCCACCACCGGTGGCAAACCACAGCAGATCCGCGACGGCCTCCGTCTCGTGACTGCGGTCGTGGTGGTGCAAGTCGCTCAAGCTGGGCAGGTTGAGCAGCACAAAAGCCAACTGGAACAAACGCCAGCTTCGGTTCCTGGGGTCTTGGTCCAGGTCAGCAAAGCCTTGCTCAATCTCCCGCTCTTTCTTGCGCACCTTGCGAGCAAAGGTGGAATGAATGCGCTGTTGCCACATGGCCCGGTTGGCAAACCTAAACGCCTCTTCGGCCATCGGGTTCTGGTCAATCAGATCAATGCCTGCTTTGATGCGCTGCAAGGCCCGTGTGCACCGCTGAACAGCCAGCTGGGCCGCATCCTCATGGCCTGCGAGGCGCTCCGCGGGCAACGTCAGTTTGGCAGCCTCCATCTTGATCCAGACACGGTAGGCCGTCTCGATATGGCGCAGGCTGGCAATCAGGCCCGGCTTGGGCAATTCAGCCAGCTCCTTCATGTCCATCACCACACCGTTCAGGTTCTCGTCGTCATCCGCGGAACGGGGCGTCTGCTGAGGCACCTCAAACTGGGGGACCCACTCGGTCTCCACCTGAGTGGCTCGCTCGGCCAGGGGTTCTGGCAGGGTGGCATGGATGGATATGCCATGCCCCACCGCAAACTCGCGCTGGTGTCGGTACAGCATCTCCAGGGTTTCGGTCTCTTCCCTGGTAAGGGGGTCCATCTTGGACAAGTCGGCTTTGGCACTCTTGCGCTGCACAAAGATCGGCTCACCGTCCACGCCATGAACACGCAGCTTGGGCTGAAACAGCCAGACCTCGTCCCTGGGTTCACCAGCACGGGTGCGTTCAGCTTGCTGGTTGACCAGGAACAAGGTGACCACCCAACCATCCGCGGTCAGACGCATACGGCCCTGAAGCTGCACCAAAGGATGGTCGACATGCAGCTCCTTGGGTTTCAGCATGCCGTCCCTCAGGTCCAGCACCAACGGTGGCGTCACAACCGGGAACCGCTTCCACACATTGGCTGGGTTATCGTCGCGGTTCACCTGTGTGGTGCTTTTCATGCGCAGGTACTGGCCCCATTCGGCTTCCACCACAAGCTGCTGCGTTTCAGCCGCCACCACAAAACTCAAGCCCATCGAAGAAGGGAAATAAGTCCCCCCCGCCGGAACGCCCGACTCCACTGCCCCCTCTTCCCCATCATCACCGCCGCCGGCACCAAGTTCGTCCTGCTCACTGGGGTCTACAGCGCTGTCTTTGGGAGCCAACATACCCACCAGGTAGCGCTGGTATGCGTGGTCTTCGTACTGGCTAAGCTCCTCATCGGGGCCACCCGCAGGGCCGAGCAGATCGTGGATGACCATCTCGGTAAGTTCATCACGAATGTCCCTGGGCGTCTTGGTTACCAGCGCAGGCAGGATGTGAGTCGCACTTGATGGTGTTGTACTCATGCGTTGCTCCAATTCAGAAATCCATAGTCGCCTGCCCGTCGGCGTCTTTCTTCTTGCGTCCACGTTTGGCAGGGGTAGCGGACGCTTGGGTCGCTGCCGCAGCAACTTCTTCAGCGTGGCGCCGGTGGTTCAGGGCCAGCAGCAGGTCAAGCGCTTCGCGACGTGCGGTATCGGAAATGGTGAAGCGAATGCCTTGCTTGGTTTCGTGGAAGCCGTGACCTAGGTCGAGTTTTTGCCAACCGTAGGCCTTTGAAACGACTCTATCGAGTTCAACTTGTAGACTGCGCATCTCAACAATAGCTGTATCCGAAACTGACGAGTCGTGCATGCGGTTGTAGATCTCTGTTAAGGCCCAAGATTTGGATAAGCGCACTCGGTCGCGCATTTCAGAGTATCGACGACCAATTTCATTTAGTTCATCCGTAAAATTTGGAAAAGGGAATGTGCCAAATACCCGATCTGCGGTGTAAGCGAGTAGATCTAAATTAGTGGCGCAGTAACTCCACACCCATAATGTGTGAAAGCTGCTCTGCATGGCCGCAAATCGGGCAGGGGTAGGGTCAGCTATCACCACCATCGGATGGGCAAAAATACATCGCGACCTATAGAAACTGGGCATTACATATTTTGCCGTGTACGGTTGCAGCAATACCTTATCTAAATTCTTCGTAGCATCAACAAGGGTTGGTCGTGCGTCAGCGTATCGCCACCACCTTTCTCGATGGGTGTTCCTCTTTACTAGATCCCTTTCTGGTTTCACTCGTTCGCGAACAATTTTGAGTGCCTCGGGATATTTGGCTTCAATCTCTGGCAAATCTCTAGTTGCAAAATAGATTGCTTTAACCTCCAGTGACTGCTCTGCGGTATTGTTTAGCTCATCACCTTTTATATAGTCAAAAATCACATCTGAGTTAGACGAATTAGCTTGAATCAATTCTTCCGCCTCTTTCGACGAAATTAAGAACCCTTGACCACCTAAGTAGTGTCCAGAAAATGATATTCCTTGATTCTGACGTAATGAATGAGGGGAAAGCCTTTCGGATTCAGGCAAAAAATAGGAATTAATCTCGGCGACAAAAACCGAATCGAACTCTACTTTCGACTTCCATTCACCTTTAAAGAGATGACAGTCAACAACTTTTACTCCAGCGGTACCGGGCCACGATCGAGTGGATTTTGCACGAACAATTTTGTACCCATTGGCGCAAAGACTAGCGATTCCTGCTTCTCGTGAATCACCTTGCGTAATGATGTCACTTAGCAACAAGCCCGAGACTCCACGATCTTTGAGTAGTGCACATGTTCTACGCAAAAAATATACACATAGATCAGTCGTCCTTATTGCCCAAGGAAAGAGCGATTGAAGCGTTGCGTAATAGACGTCACCAAGGCGAAAAGAAATTCTCCGACCACCTAGAAAAGGTGGGTTTCCGATAAATCCATCAAAGCCTTTGCTTCCTACGATTTCAGGAAATTCCAGAGCCCAATGCATACAAATACGGCCACCTAGTCGCTGCTTCGAGTGGTCTCTTAATTCATCCAGATCATTGCTCCAACGGACCATCAGATGATCTGCAGCGGACTCTCGCTCGGATTCGTAGGCACGCCCATTGAGTCCCTTTAGTTCAATAGCTACCAGTATGTCTGCAGCTGCATTTAGTTTCGCTACTTCATCTTCTGCCTCGGAATGTAACGCCGCCTTAGCAGCGATCTGCTCTGGCGTATCCGAAGGCATCGACTCCAGCATTTCTCGCTTTTTCTTAGCTTCCTCGATTTGTTGCACGAAGCCAGGTGCATTAAATCCTTGTAGCTTCCCAGCACCGGGACGGAGGCTGAAGTTTTCTAACTGTTCCAGCGAAGTAATACCAAGCAATGAATCGCCACACTTAAAGGCGTGATCGAGGAAGTTAAATGGGCGGCTCTTGTCCACGGTGATGAGCCACATAGACAGCTTGGCCATTTCCACTGCCATGGGGTTGATGTCCACGCCATACAGGCACCGGTCAGCCACCAAGCGGCGGGCAATAGCGATGCGTTCTGAAGCTTCAGCGGGCACCAGCCGTTCAGCGGAGGCCCCTTCAGAGAAGTTGCCTTCAGGCGTAATTAGCAACTGCCCTGGGTGAACCCTCTCTTCGTTCTCCCAGGCTTCCACCAACCGTTCCGCTAGGTAGCGGCAGGCTTGCACCAAAAAGGCCCCGGAACCCATGGCCATGTCGCAGACCTTGAGTGCCAAGATCTCTTTCGGGGACTTAAGCTTCCATTCTTCCTTTGGTAGACCCTCTGCAGGACCCACGTAAACCAGGGGCTCCAGTGTGTGGCGAACAATAGGCTCGGTGAGTGATGGCGGGGTGTAGTGCGTCCCAGTGCTGCGGCGGGTAGTGCCCGTGGTCACAAACACGCTGCCAGGCGACACTACCCACGGGCGCTCGAACGAGTCCTCCCGGATGAGACCCGTAAACGGACGCAGGCGGGCCAGCAAGGTTTCGTCCTGGCGGCAGGCCACCAACAGCTTGTGTTCGTCCAGAACGCTGGTGCTGTTCAGTTCTTTGCGCAGGGCTGGCAGTGAGCGGCCCGTTTCTTCTTTCAGGTGATCCAGCAGCGCATCCTCACCCTTGGCCAGCAGCTGCTCCAGGGTGGACAGCGGAATTTCAGGCTCTTTGCTTCGAGTGCCGCGGATGCCAAGCACCACCTCGGTGGCCCGTTGGGCGGTATGGTCCAGCAGACCTTCGTACACGTGGCCAATCTGTTCCACCCCCAAGGCGCGGAAGGAGACCCGACGGGTTTCGGCGGCTCCACCGGTTTTGGTCCGCAAGCGCTGCAGGGAGTTGAGCAGGTGCAGCACCACACGGTTATTCACTGGCCAGGGGTCTGCCGACTGACTGCGCCAGTTGGATCCCGCGGCGCGGCCTTCCAGGAAGGGGTAGCGGTCGGGGTCAAACAGCGAGCCGCCATAGGCTTGCATCAACAAGTCCTGATGCTGAATACCGCCATGCACCGCACGGAAGGTGGCCAGCAGGCGGGTCCAAGCATCGTAACGACGCTCCAAAACCTCTTCACCATTTTGGTCAGCCACTTCCTGCAGTTGTTCTTGCAGGGTAGAGACGGCGTAGTTGTCGTCATACAGGGGCTTGCCCAGGTGCAGCAACCCACGCTCTTCGGCTGAGAACAAGAAGACCAACCGCATCATGATGGTCAGTGCAGCGTCGTACACCGTCGTGGGCGGTACGCCTTTGAGTGAAACACCCTGGCTTTCCTGGTGGATGGCGTCAAACGACTGCACCAGCACTTCCACCGCCTCGCGCACCTGGTAGCCCAGCTGGTCGGTGACTTCCTGTTGGTCGCTGGCGCTTTCTTTCAGCAAGGTCAGCAACGTGCTGTCGGCCGCAACGCCAAAGAAACGACGCACGCCCAGCAGAGACTGGAAGGCACGCAGAGTAATGGGTTCGTCCAGCCAAAGGGCGCCGTACCAAGACGCATACCCGGTGGTCTCACCGCGGGGGGCGTAGACCAGCATCCATTGCTCACCATTTGTGACCAGCCCCAAGGGCACGTTGGTGCCATGCAGCAATTCCATCATCCGCGTGGCCGGGGTGGCTTTCCAGTGCTTGCCAATGACCGGCTTATCCAGGGGCTGTGCTGCGGGGTAACTGCTGATCAGCAGTTGGACAGGCCCAACTGCGTCGTTCCCTGCCGGGCCGATCAAGGCAAAGTCAGGGCGAAGGGTTTCGCCTTGCTCTGCCATGTTCGCTTCCAAGCCAGCGGGCAGGGCTTGGCCTTCTGCAATCTGGCTGGCGGGGTAACCCAACAATGCTCCGAGCACATGCAGAACCCAGGCGCGTTGTTTGCCTGGTGCTGCCGGGTTGTCTTGCCAATCTTCGTAGGCTGCCCTGAGTTGTTTGGCTTGAGCTGGATCGCGGGCTTCAAGTCCTTGCGGGAATGTACGCAGCAACACCGGCAGAGAGACGAAGGGGCCGGAGACCTCAACCAGTGAAAGCCAGTCGGCGTGGTGGCGGGCGGTGCTCATACTTGACCTCCTGCCACTTGCATCACAGCCCGCCGCGGTATCAGCCACGTGACGGCTACCGGGAATAAACGTGCTGTGGGGGTGGCAAAGCGTGAGCGGATGTGTACCGCCTCACGCTGGATTTCTTCAGGTATCTCATTCAGTCGGCGGCGAAGTGCGGACAAGTCCCGTTCGCGCTGTTGTTTACCGGGTTCGTCGCCCCCCAGGTCCAACAACATCTGGGGGCCGTCTTTGCGCTCCAGCTCGGCCTGGATGGCGCGTTGCAGTTCAGTCATAACGGTGGTGAGCTTGTTCACTTCTTTCTCGGCCAACTCTTCCAAGTGTTTCTCAAGGTTCTTGGTGCGCTCCATCTTGCGAGCTTCCAGGGCATTGATCACCGAATCCTGGTACTTGGGCCACAAGGCCTGGAAACGCGCTTGAATAGCCTCGGGCACTGGTTGCTCAGTTGTTGCTGCCAGAGCGGCCTTGGCTTCGCTGACGTTCAATCGCTGGAAGCGTCCCTCAATCAGCGCCCCACCGGCTGTGATGATCTCTTCGTGCAAACGGTGGTTAGCGCCCCCCAGCACCACAATGCGGCCGTGCGCAATCACCACGGGGTGACTCAAAGCAGAGTCATCTACCACGCAGGCTGATACCCTGGAAAGGTGCTTGGACCGACTGCCCAGAGACCAGATCTCTGCACGCAGCAAACGCAGACACATTTGCACAAGCCGATGGTTAAGGTGGGCTAACACCACATCATCACGGCCTACTGCCAGGGCCGGATCAAACACGATGGGGCGTAGCTTCTTTGTGTGGGGGTGAGCCAGCCCGTCAGCGCATTGCGCCCAGCTGTTGGAAAGCGCGGGCAATCGGAACACCGGACAGGCCTTCCTAAAACCAGTGAGGTCGGGCCAAATGCCAGGAACCTCAACCGGAATCAAGGCAGGCTGCTCAGCCAGCTCCAAGCCCACCCGAACAACGTTCTCTACATGGTCCGGGGTGAGGTTGAGTTCCTGCTGGGTTTCGTGCAGTTGGGCCGCCAGCTTTTCCAGTTGCTCGCGCAGCTTGCGTTCAAACTTCAGCATGCGGCGGACGGGCTCTGCATCCTGTTCCGCATGGGTGGTGTCCAGTTGCACCCTGCGGCCCAGCATGGCCTCTTCCACCTGGTTGGCAATGACCGGGCCAACTTTGCCCAGGTCTTCCCGGATGGTCTCGACCTTAAGAGCCGCACGCATCAGGAATTCCAGGTCAGCATCCAGGTCACCCACCTTCCCGGTAGTTTTCGCTGAGTCAAACCCTTGTCCGACGAAGTGGAAGATCGACACCTCATCAGCCTTTTGGCCATGTCGGTCCACCCGGCCGTTACGCTGCTCCATTCGGTTGGGGTTCCAGGGGATTTCAATGTGAATCAACTTAGAACAGTGGTTCTGCAGGTTCAAGCCTTCTGAGGCCGCGTCAGTGGCCAGCAAAATGCGAACCTTAGATTCCCCAGGATGGGCCTGGAAAGCGGCTTTGATGGGCTCCCGCTGATCGTTGGGCATCCCGCCGTAGATCATTTCCATGCGGCCCTCTTCTTCGGCAAAGCCTTCGCGAGTCAGCAGGTCGTACAGCCACTTTTGGGTGGCGCGGTACTCAGTGAAAAGGATGACTCGTTCGTTGTTCCACCGACCGCTAGGACGCAGATGGGTCTGGAGCCAGTTGATCAACGTCTGCGCTTTGCAGTCTGCGCGCAGTGTGGCCTTGGCGGCGTAGTCGCTCAGTTGTTTTAGCAAACCTCGCTCTTCACCGGTCAGAGGAGACAGTGCCTGGCTGACCGTACCAACAACCTCTGCAGTCTGGTCTTCGTACTCCTGGTCATCAGCGTAGTCATCATCAAAGTCTTCGATGTCACGGCTGATCGCCGCGGATACCTTGCGAGCGCCCACGGTGTTGATGTGCTTTTCCAGGGTGATGCCAAACGCGGCAGGAGAAGAAAACAGCCGTTTCTTCAGTAGCTTCAGCACGAACTCGGCAGCCATTCGCTCCCCATCACTGGCGGCGTTCTTGAGCCGCAGGATAGAGTAGGCTTGCAGGTCATGGTGGGCTTGGCGCTCTTCGTTTGTATACGGAACCTCCAGATGGCGGACCTTGCGCTCTGCGAACCTGCGACTGCCATCCCAGCGCAGTTTGAGCTCGTCCTTCATTCGGCGAACCATTACTGCATCGAGCTGGTTGCGATCAGGGGTGACTGCGCGAGCAAACCGCTGGCTGTCTAGCAACTCCAGCAGGGCAGCAAAGCTTTCGCGATAGCCGTTGTGCGGTGTCGCCGAAAGAAACAGCTTGTGCTCGAAATGCGCTGCAACCGAGCGGATGGCCTGAGTCCGCATGGAATCTGTGGCGTACTTGCCGCGGCCTGATGGGGCCACGTTGTGCGCCTCGTCCACGATCAGCAAGTCGTAGGCCCGCGGGAAAGTCGGCTGATCCCCGGCGGCCAACGTTTCCCGGAAAGTCCGAAGCTTGCTCTCTCTCTTAAGAAAGTCAACGGACGTGATCAGCCTTGGAAAGTGTGTCCAGGGGTTGACGTGGATACCCCGTTTGCGGCGCAGTTGGCTGATGGCCTCACTGTCGATGATGCGGAAATCCAAACCGAACTTATCCCGCATTTCCTCTTTCCACTGAACCTGTAAAGAAGATGGGCAGACGATCAGCACAGACCTTACCCGGTGCCGCAGGATCATCTCCTGCACCACCAAGCCGGCTTCAATCGTCTTACCAAGACCCACGTCATCGGCAATCAGCAGGTTAACCCGCGGCATCTGCAAGGCCCGCACCACGGGGTCCAGCTGATAGTCGTCGACCTCGATACCGCTCCGAAACGGTGACTGCAGGGCTTTGTCATCCGCCTGAGATACGGCCCCCCATCTAACGGCATCAAGAAACGCCTGGAGATGTTTGGGATGGTCGAAACTGGATGGTGCGGGTAATGACGGCTTTTCGTACACTTTAGTGCCGGGCTCCAACTCCCATATCACCTCCAGTTGCTCGCCTAGCCCATCGTCTTCTACGGACGACAACTTGAGTAAGTGATGTCGTCTAAGAGCATCGTTACCTATTCCGTGCGCAGCCGGTGATATTTCTGTGACAACAAATGGCCGCTTACGAGCGATAACCAGCTGGCCGATTTCAGGGGTTGTTTGCATATTCTTTTCCCTCAGGATTGGCTTTTGCCAGTTTCTGATTGGGAATTCATTGACTGCTCCCAAATCCAACGGTCGATGTCTACCCTCGGGAACCGCCAGCTACCTCCAACCTTAAAGGCGGGGATCTGTTTGGCACCCGCCAGCCGATAGATCGTTCGCTCGGTGACCTTGAGGTAGTCGGCGACGTCCTCGATGGTAATGATCGCGTTCTCTGATGTGCTGGATGGCATGATTCCGGACAAGTTGACGCTGCAAGACACAAGAATATAGTAATTTTTAGTTACACGAGTTCTACCTTTGTTGAAATCACGCTTTATTAGTGTGGTAGGCACCGGTCTAGTAATTCTTGCCGAGATTTGGCGTTAGTCCAGATATATCGGGTTTGATGCCTTGTTGATGGCAGGCTGTAGTTCACCGTCTCAGGAAAGCTTCTCGCTTATCACGATCCATCTCAATCCACGGGCACGGTAGCGTTGGTCCCAGCAAGTAGTCCACGACACAAAAATCACTCCATGTCTCTTCGCCGTCAATCTGAACGATGCCGGTAAGGCCTCTCGATTCCATGTGTTTGCAATCGGCCTTGGTGCCTGTAGGGCTCATTGAACTAACCCTAAAAACACCATCGGCAAGTTCGACCGCCTCACCAGTTACAGGCCCAAAGTCCTCGAGACATTGCGCGAGTCCGCCCCGGTATTTCGCCTCAAGCACTGAGACCGGCACAAGGAGTGATATGAAGCGCAGGTTCATGACTGCTCCTTTTGGCGTCTACGGCGTTGCTCCATAAAGTCTGCCCAACCTTCCTTCTCATGTGAGCTGTAGGCCATTGGGTAGCGCTCAGTCACACGATCAGTGAACCACACTGTGTCTTCGGGTGTTGGTTCGAGTTCATTCACCAGCTCTACCGCGCGGTGAGGCAGGCCATCTCTTTGCTCCCACATGTGATGACTGATCAAGCTTTTGACTGAGTGCTCGAAGCGGCGTTCGTCTACTTGGCTTTGATAGCACATGTAGTGATCGAGTACCAAGGTCATTAGGGCTGGTACATGCCAGTCGCAATAGCCTGGGTAACACCCAGAGCCGCCAATCCGTCTAAAGTAGTCATCAATATCAGCTGTCGCGTGCCAAAGCCTAGCGCGACGTTTGTCATCATCTGAAGTCACAGGTTAATTTCATTGTGGTTAAAGCAACTAGATACTAATTGGCTGGGTGTCTCACATGATGCGACAGTAACCACGGTAATCTGATCAAAAAATGTACATTTCGTAAAAATGGATCTAAAAAGGAAACTGTTAGCTGACTTTGGTAAGGACCTACCGATCGCTGGAGGGTTCGGGCAAAGCCTGCATGATCCGATCGTATTGACCGCCTCAGATAGTTCTGTTGCATCAGACACGATTGCTGAGGTTGTGAAATGTATCTACCGTGTTCTTGGCTGGTACTGGATGGTCGTTAAGTGGGATATTGCACAAGAGGGGAATGCTGATATCGAGAAGGTGACCGTCCTCACCAAATACATAGAAGGCGCTGATGTGGTGACCGAGCGGCGAAACATTTATTTCGATGTATCAGTGGTTAACGATAGATCTTATGGCTCACAATCGATTCCTATCGTGAGGTTGCCGTTGCCGACCAAAATGAACCTGCCCTGGCAATTGGGCTGGTTTCATTTCGACAAGTTGTGGGACAACAGTGCAGTGGACCCTGGACTTGGTGTGTCTGTCGCCTATTCTGCCCCACGCGCCAAGATGATGGTGTACGTCTACGACAAAGGCTTAGGCGATTTGATTCTGGCTGACCCTGATGGCTCCGCCGCAGCCGAGTATGAACACGCAGTGCAGGAATATGATGTGATGAACCTTGAGGCAAGTGTTCTTAGCGAGCTGAAGGAAAAGGGTATTCGGATCAGGCTTTACGCCTTGGGTGACGAGACGTCTGCAGTCGTAGTTGCACCATTTAATGGGTTCTTTTTTAAAGTGCGTTTGACGCTACAAGACTGCCGTGAAAAATTCATGGTGGATTGTGCCTGGCACACAATTTCAACCTTTGCTCATTTGGTGGGCCAAAGTCATGGCAACAGCTAATAACCAGTTGCCACTATATCTTCAGATTGCCTGCGACGAGGCGATTGAAGCATTTAAGAGTGGGAATGCTGAGCCTGAGAGTTTTAAGCAAGTGACTGACTGGCTCGAAGGAGATGGATGGGATGCACTCATTGCGGATCTCGGCGACCAAATGGCTATCAACCTTACTGGATTAGGCTATGACCGGTTCGATGACAGTGAGCTTAGAGCCTATTGTGATATCCCAGATGAGCAAGTCGTTTCGGATGCTGATAGGATTCGGTGGGGGCGAGAACAGATTGAAAGCGTATTGAACAACTATGACGATGCCTTGTTGCCAAGCGTGCATGCATACCAGTTGACCTCATCAGATGGACAATCCGCCTGGGTTGGTTGTTTGGTTGAGATACATGGACAACTTGGTCCTGCTTGTTATTGGCAAGGCCTATGGACAAGTCGTGAGGTGTTCTGGCACGCCCTCGGTTCAGAATACGGCTACTGGGTCACGCCCTTGATGGGTGATGTCACTGACGAGGCTATCCTCTCTCATTGGCAAAAACCCAAGCCAGCAAAAAAGCGAAGGGTCCGGAAACCCAGAAACTAGAAAACCTGCATAAGCAGTTAAAAGATGACAGTAAATGACATTGCTGTGCTCTTAAGAAAAAATTTTTTAAGATTCATGCACCATCAAGAGTTGGGTCGATGCCCAAGCCAACCTGCCTACCCGGGCAAGGTGGACTGCGAAAGCAAATGTGGCTCCCTTGGGAGCAAACAAGCGGGGTGCATCGACTCTCCCTTTCAAGGAGAGTTTTTTGTTTTCTGAGCCTTCTTCACTCGACGTAAGTCTGATTCAGGCTTATCGCGAAACCCATTACAGGGTTGGTGGTGAGCATGGCCTAATCTTAATAGTTGACGAGCGTAGCCCAGAGCTAGTGGCCCTTCATCTAAAGCACGGTGCGGCATGTAGTGCATTCATTACCGCTTGTAATCCTAACGGCATAGCCCTCTCTGAAGATGTCAACATAAAGCGTCACGCTGATCTGGGTGTTGAACTACAACGGCGAGGGCTCAATTACCTTGAAGGCATTGGTCAACATCCCCACAACGATTGGCCCGGTGAACAAAGCTACATTGTGTTCGGACTTGCGATGCAAGCTGCGAACGCCTTGGCCATAAAGCTTGAGCAGAACGCCTTCATTTGGAGTGGTGAGGACGCAGTGCCGAAATTGGTGCTGTTGAAATGACTGCTGGGGTAACTATCGCCGTGACTGTTAAGGGTTGGTTCACCTAGCCGAGGTCGGCTGAAGGACCGGGGGGATTTGATCCAGATTGCCGTCCCCAACAGATCGTTAAAACGGCTAAACAGGAGAGGCATGATGTCTGCATTTGAAAAAACCTCTTGGACTGAAAGTCAATTTGGCGCTGACCCAAACTATGCCACTTACGTGTCCCTCAGACCACTCGCCAATGATCCCGCTACCGTATAGATCAGGTTTGAGACCACCTTCACCAAAGCAAAAGATCTATCGTACCGGCCAGACTAAAGGTCAGCATTTCATCGGCAAGACTGATCTGCGAGCGTTACGAGACCAGATCAACGAGTTGCTGTCTGCTCAGGACTTGTCCAAGCCATTATCTGCCGGTTGGGGGCCAAAATGACTGAAATTGTGTTGCAGGAATAGTCCAACTCAAACATGGCAGGCGATGAGTGGCGCTGGGAAGTCTATGCCGTGTCAAAAGGGAAATCTCTGGTCAATAAGAGCCCGGCAGGTTGATGAGATTACGGGCAAGGTTTATCGCGTGGCTGGCACGCACCGATTGAAGTCAGCCAGAGGAAGGCGCGAACAGTAATGGGCTTTTATCGGATATGTATCAGCAAAATGTAACGATTGATTGATTACTTTATGCGTTGATAAATATTCATTTAACCGTTACAATTGATGCGAAATAAGTATTGGAGAAATGCAAATGAACCTTTTCCGTGAAACTAGGTACCCTGACGCTGCGCCGGTAGAGTACAAGGGTGTGAAGTTGTTCGACGTCGAACGCAGTTGCATCGACATCGATTGTCCACGCTTTTTCTATAAGGACAAGATCAATCTGATCAAAAAAGTCTGGGCACCCTCCGTTAGGGTAGAGTCGAGGTTGCAAACGAGGACAGCGCAAGAGGCGCTTGACAAGGAATGGCTGTTAATCGACAAAGCCGAACAGGGTGAACCGATCGCAGTGTCCCTCGTACAAGAGCGATATTCAGGAATGTTTGCACGGCAAAAGCCGACCAGTAGAGTTGTTGAGCCTGTGAAGGTTGGTCTGTCAAATCCATTCAAATACATCACTACCTGTAATCATTGTGGATCTGACATGGTAGTCTCCAACACGAAAAGTAAGTACTGCACAGTCGTTTGCACCAAAGCCGCACATAGGCGGGCCGTCTCGAAAATCAACGCGAAGCGGCCACGGGTACAGCAATCATTAAAATGTTGCCGTTACTGTAATGAGACATTCATGCCTAAAAGGGCTGATACAAAGTTTTGTTCAGGCAGATGTCGAGTAGCAAATATGCGCGCAATGAACCATGCCTAGCCTCGTCGAAGAATCCCCATGCCGACTCTTTGTGCTAAGTCCGGCGCAGGGGTAAAGGGGGGCCCAAAGATCTGTTAGGTTGTGCTCGGCACCCCCACATCTCACCGATTTCGCGGCAGTTTAGTGGGCTATTCCAGTGCTCACTAACGTCCTAGACAGTTGAACTTACGCCCGATGATTAATCAAAAAGGCAGCCTGACAGGTCAGCGCGTGCCTTGGTCAGAGACTCAATGAGATTGCTGGCGCAAAAAAATGTAATGTCTCGGCATGCGGCTCTGTAGTTTGCACAGTCAATATGATCAAGGGTGCCGGCGGCGTAATGTTGTAAATCGCTGGCATAAGCAACACGCTGAGTGCGCAACAGGTGTTGGTAGAACTTGTTGTCATATTTGTATTCCAACGCGTAGGACTGCAGGGGATCAATTTCCTTGCTGGCACAGTAAAAACCGAGTTGAGAACTCAAATAAGCCAGGTCTAGATATTTTGGACCGATTTCAAAAAGCTCCTGCAGGCTACCGTTTAAGGCTGTGATGTCCCATTTTGAAAAAATGCAACGCAGGAACTCGATTCCCTCGTCGAGGAAGTACCTGATCAGGAATGGGGCTTGTGAGGGCTCAGCACCCGGAATGATTCGACGGTCAATGTCGTCTTTGTGCCAAGCAGTTACTTCCTGCCATGTTTGCTTGCCTAGCGGAAGCGGAGATCCCCATTGGGATGTTGAAGCTGTGAACTGAGCCTCAAAATTTATATCCGCGAGGGAACGGGTATAACGCTTGTGAACAGTTGCGTCGAGATGATCGAATAGGTTCGACATTTAAATCTCCTGAATTAAAGATAATCAATTCGCGTAAACCAAAGGCGCCGGCCGTAGCCAGGGTGAGTCCAAGTGCGCCGCGTGTACCAACCACGTTTTCGCAGTTCATTAGCTATGCTTTGCGCATGCGGGTGTTGGCGGTATCGGCCAACGAAAAGCTTTTGAAGTTCAGCCATCGACCACGGTCGCGCCAACAGGGCCGGTGGCGTTTCGGCCAACCATCGGTCTATCTGTTTGCCTAGTGGTTGAGCACGGAGAAAGTCCCCATGGTTAGCGCCCTGGGTCTCCACACGGATGCTGAGGTCACGCATCCACTGGCTCAATGATTGCTGCATATCTAGACCCTCCAAAATGACTGGCGGTTGATGTGGTGGTCCACGAAGATTGGACAGGTTGGGCAAGATTCCACGCGGTCCCCACAAAACGCACCATATGAAGCATTCATGTAGGACTTTCCTAAAACATTAAAAAAACAGTCCAACCTGTCCATTTTTTGTGCTCAGTAGGCTGAGAGCAACTTCAGGCCAACGTAATAGCGTTTGGCACCGCTTTTTCGTTCGCCCACGCCGCGCTCCTTCAGGCGGCGTGTAAGCGTATTCTTCGTGGTCCGGTAGTGACCGTATGACTCACACCAAAACTTCCAGCTCGAATACAGACTGTGTTGTTCCACCTCACCATTGGGATCTGCGAGGCAGCACTTCTCTTCAAGGAATTGCCCCAGAACGTCGCTGTCCGTGCGGTATTCGGCCACTTCTTGCCTGACTGTTGGGCTCAGGTACATTCCATCCCTGAACCATTTGGCCGCGCCTTCCACCATCCAAGCCAGAATGGCCTCGGCTTCCTTACGAAGCTCCTCTTCGATGTTTGGGTTACATCGCTCTCCCGTGAACTGCGCACGAAACGGTATGAGTACGATCCTGCGCCAAATGCCGTCATCTGATCCTCGAATGACTGGCTTGTGATTGGTGCGTAGGATCGGGGTAAAGGTCGGCTCGAATTCAAAGTGTTCTCGATGCAGAAACCGAGCCGATATGGGTTCGCGACCGGCGAGATGCTTGACCGTTTGCTCGTCGAGGGTCTCATCCGAACCCAATTCGTTGATGAAGACGGCTCGTGCGCCGGCCAGCGCAGCAATATCATTGCGAGGACCATTGTCACCCTGTCGGCGAACGCTCATTAGGCTTGAGGGAGCAGTCACTGCGTAGTCGCCCAGAATGTAACGAATGATGTTTGCGAGCACCGATTTGCCGTTGGCCCCTAGACCGAACCAAATGACCAAGATTTCCTCTGTGGTTGCGTCCGTAAGGGCACACCCCAAAATGCGCTGCAATGTTTCGATGGTCTCCGTATCCCCCAGCATGATCTGGGCTAGAAAGTCAGGCCACTTTTTTCCTTCAGCGTCAGGCACATAATCGACTTGACAGTATCTGGTAATGAGCAGGTCTGGAGTATTGGCCATCAGCATTTTTGTCCGCAGGTTTACCACGCCGTTCTTAACACCCAGCAGATGCTTTTGCTTGTCCAAGTCGATTTGCCGCACTGACATGCCTGGTTCAGACGCTGCAAGGCTGATCATGGCTTCTAAGCGTGTTTTGTCGTGCGATCGAATTGCATGCTTCATCAGAGCCTTAGCCGCATCACTTTGACCCGACGCGAGCACTTGCTTAGCTTTATCCACATGCAACTGCGCAATCTTCTTCGCGGCTTCAACCTCCTCGCCTAATTCGCACGGATACCAGCGGCTGTCGGACTCGCACCAGCGCAACCACTGTCGCTTGGTGACATTGAAGATCATTTGGCCCCGGTTGCTCCATGCGAATGCACGTGCGTTATGGATGTCACCAAAGCTGTCTGGTTCGGAAAGTTCTTTCGGTGTGCCGGCTTTATTGATGGTGTACTCGAGCCAGGTTGTTGAACCTCGTCTTTCATCCCACTTTTGACGATAACGGCCAGATGCACGCATGGCCAATTCGATTTCAATGGGGCTTAACCCTCGGGCTTTTAAATGACCGACGAGGGCAAAGTCTGCAGCGGAGGCATCATTACCGTGATAACTCGAGTCACCTGAAAAGACATCACACCAGGGCCCTTGTGTCACAGCCAGGATGTCATTGGGTTCGCGTAAGTCCTTCACCACATCTAAGACGTTATTTGGCAGCATGTCATCAGTGGCGCGACCCATGAGTCCACTGTATTGCAGCGGTTTTCTGCGTTGCCCCGAAGTAGAAGCACCAAGCATCGCCAAGAATTCGTCAACAAAGGTCGCGCCTGCAATTAATGTGCCCATGGCAGGTCCTCCGTGTTGACTACGTGGCCCGTGATTGTCAGAAATCGGTCGCGGTCGTAGATTTCCAGTGACCCTTGTTTGCGACCATTAGCTGGCAGCTTTCCTAGGGTGAAGATGCGTAAACCATTGCCACTGGGTGATCGTTCGCAATAGCCGCCAGCATCGAGCACTTTCACAACCCACTGCTGAACGTCAGGTCGTAGACCGAACAGGTCATTGCAGTCATCAAGATCAAACCCGACAATGCCATTGCCAGTTAGCAAGATCCCAATGCCGGTGTATCGCGGATCGGTTTTGAACGCTGTGACTGCCTCGTCAAATGTTCCGAAAAGTTCGGGTTTGTTAGCGCCAATTTTTTGCCCGGTTTTTGGGCTACGTGGGGCCTTGTCGAACTTTCCCGGTTTTCCCTGGCGTGGTTCAGCGACCCACACAGCCCATGGTTGCTGTTTGAGATCTTCGGGAATGTTTTCTATTATTGGGTCTAGAAAGCTAGGTGCGTAACTCATGCTGCACCCCCGAATTTTTCGGCAAGCCAGGCATCAATCAGACGCGAGTCCCACGCGTTACAGCGCTCTGAAATTTTGACGGGCTTTGGAAACTGGCCTCGGCCAATCAGACGCCAGAGTTGGCTTTTTGATAGACCACAGGCTGTACACACAGCTGGTTCACGTAGCGCTCGCCAGCCTTCGCGTACAGATTGTTTTGGTGATTCAAGTGGTTGCATGACTGACTCCTGTGTTTAGACGGAGTCAGAGTAGTTTTCTCAGGCGCCGCGTGCACGGGCCCAAAACTGGGTCAGTTTTTCAACCAGTTTTTTCCAGTTGGTTTTGTGATGCCTTGACTAGTTCAAGTCCTCGCTCCATGTGCACGCGTAATTTTGTTGGGCTTTTCCCTTCAACCAGTCCAATTCCAAAGCGTAAAAGTTCAGCATAAGTCGTATCACCAGTCCACTGATCCTCTGTTGCAGTATCTCGAACTAGCTTAGGCTTTTTGCCCGATTGCAACATCAATTCAACGATCTTCATCGCAAGCCAGTCGCGGTGGAACTTTTTCCGAACGCCGGTTTTTTGACTGTCAAGAGCCCGATAGGCATTTTCTAGTAACAGATAGAAATTCTCGAGTAGGTCAAAGGCATTTCGTCCAACGAGTGCTATTGTCATTGAGTCAAGCTGGTGTAGGTCAGCCTGAAGGCTTCCTACTTTGGTCATGATTTTGCTGATGTGTTTCCGAGCTTCTTTTACAGACGCATGACTATCCGCAACAAATAGGTGTCTCGCCGCAAGGCAAATTTCCCGAAACTCGTTTCTCGAGCCGGGCAGCAACTCCTCAACGCCTTGTAAAGCCAGTACCTCATTGTCTCTCGAGACTCCTAGTTCGTGGCCTTCAACTTCATAAACACCCGTGTAGATTGCCTTCATGCTGAGATTTTTTCCTGAATGCTAATTACTTGGGCGTTTACTTTTCCAGCACAGTAGATGGCCCAATCGTTCATCACTTGACGCCGTTTTTCAAGTAAATCACCCCGTCGGTACGCGGCTTCGACTTGATTGCGAATGGTGTGTGCCAAAGCCATCTCCACAACATCAGGCTGGTGACTTGTGCGTTCAGCTGCCCAGTCTCTAAACGAGCTGCGAAATCCATGAGCAGTCACATCTACCTTCATTCGAGTGAGGACTGCACCCAAAGCCATGTCCGATAATTTGCCGCCATTTGTGCTCGTAAAAATCAGGCCATCAGGCTTGTCTTCATCACGTGGCATTGCAGTGAGGATGGCCATCGCAGCGTCGCTTAGCGGCACGCGGTGTTCTTTGCCGGCTTTCATCCGACTGCCTGGGACTATCCAAAGGCGTTCGTCAAAGTCAATTTCATTCCAAGTGGCACCACGAACTTCACCAGAACGCGCAGCGGTCAAAATAGCGAACTCTAATGCTCGCGCAGCAAAGCCATCACGTTTGCGAAGGTCTGTCATGAACGCTGGTAGTTGTTTAAAGTTAAGCGCTGCATGATGCTTTTGACCTTTCTTGCGTGGGGCAAGTAATTTGTCGAGATGACCGCGCCATCGAGCTGGGTTGTCACCTTCACGAAAGCCGCGTACGGTTGACCAATCAAGCACAGCCTCAATGCGTCCTCGCAAGCGCGATGCAGTCTCCTGTTTTGTTTGCCAGATTGGCTCCAGGCATTTCATGACCAGCGTTGTGTCAATCGCGTTGACTGGCAAGTTGCCAAAGATCGGATTCGCGTAGGTAGTAATCGTGTTAGTCCACTGCTGCGCATGCTTTGGGTTCGACCAGCTTAATTTGTGCGTGTCGATATACGCTTCGGCTGCTGCCGCGAACGTAATGGATTTAGCTGCATCAAGCTGTCTGGCCTTTTCTGCTTCGCGCCTGGCCTGTAGGGGATCGATTGGGTTGACCGGATCTTTGAGCTGTGCGCGAAGCTCACGCGCCGCGTCACGTGCTCGTGACAAACTCACAGCACGCAGGCTACCAAGGCCCATGTGCTTGCGCCGGCCATCGTGACCGAGGTATCTGAAAACCCATGTTTTGCTGGCGCCGCGTGCAAATAAGTAGAGCCCATTGCCATCGTTGTGCCAGCCATCTTTGAGCTTGTTCAAGCTGACCGCAGCGAGCTTGCCTGGTTGGTGTGTTCCCATTGTCCGCCTAACTTTGTGTATGCCATTCTGTATGCCATTATTTTTGGGATGTGATGGCGTGTCAAGTATTGTTATGACTGATTGATATCATCATAACATCTTGATTTAAATAGAGAAAGGTGTGTATATTAGATGCGGTTTGGGCGATCTAGAAACAACATCTGAACGGACACCCTCTCCGCCAGTCAGGCAATAAATACGCTTTCCCCCATGGGTATTTTATGTATTACCCACCAATATACCCCCCAAAAAAAGGCTCTTCCCCATTAAGGGGGATGGACATTCACCAAACACGGTTAATTAAGCCGTCCCAATCGCATTGAGTCAAGACTGAAACGTTTCGTGCCCTTCCTAGAGACTAGCACCCTATAGCATGTGATGGTCCGCGACGTGGTCTCTCCCCGTGAGGGCGAGCGCTTCACGCTTGCTGGCCAGATCTATCAGGTGGTGGGTCAGCCCTTGGCCGACCGAGATCGCTTGATCTGGACGCTGACTGAAGCACCGGTATGAAGCTCATGGCGGCACTCACTGGCAATCTGGATCAGATGTTGGCCGATGAAGTGCGCATTGCCATACAGGCGGTCACGCATTCCATCCGTGAGGCCACCGATGGCCTGAAGACCGAGTTGCGAAGCCAGGTCATCGGTGCAGGCCTGGGGCAGCGTCTGGCCAACACCTGGCGCGGCGAGGTCTACCCCAAGGGTCAGATGAGCATCAAGGCAGCAGGTCTGGTTCACAGCCGAGCACCAGTCGTGGTCGGCGCACACGTTGACCTTCGCCTACACGATCGATGCGACCAAGCGGCTGACCTTCATTGCGCATGAGGTTTATTTGCCCAAGCCCAAGGTCTCGATTTCAGGGCCGGGCGGCGTTCAGGCCACCTTTGAATGGCAAGCCGCCTAGAACGTCGCAGCCAACAAGATGCTTACCGTCGAGTTGGTGAATGGCGTGGCCACGTATTGATTCACTCCCAGGACATTCCCATGATCAAACTCAACATTGCGCGTGAAGCGCACTGGATCACGCTGGCAGCAGGCGTGCGCTTGCAGGTCCGTCCTGCCACCACAGCGCTGGTCATGGCGGCACGCCATGCCGCCTCCAAAGTGGCCGGCACCGACACCACTGCTGCGGGTGAGCGTACCGCCACCCTCATCAACTGGCTGGCCAAGCTGGCCGTGCTCGCCTGGGAGGGCGTGGCCGATGACAAGGGCAAACCGGTTGCCGTCAACCCAGAGGGCATTGCTGCCTTGATGGAGCACTGGCTCTTGGCCGATGCCTTCGAGCGTGAATGCCTAGCTGGCCTCTACGCCCTGGAATCAGAAAAAAACGTTTGAGGGCCCGCACCGCATGGCACTTCGGTGGCGGGCCTGCTTACTGCAACGCCTGCCCCAATCCGTGCCCCGAGTGCCCGTACACCATGCATGCGCTTTTGACGCTGGAGGGCTGGCAAGCCGCCAGTGCGATTGAAGTCTGTGCCAGCCAGCAGCGCATGGCGCAGGGCCGTGTGGTCGGATTGGATCTGAGCGCTTGGATGCTGACTTGCGAGTGCGCTGGATTGGACAAGACCACCGCAATCGATCTGTTTCCAGCGGTCGAGGCGGGCCCGACGAATACCCTGGAAGAACGTGGCTGACCAGAATGGCGTCAGTTGGGAGCGAATACCTCTACCAGACACACATAGTGCGCAGATGCTTTAAGCGATATCTGACGTTGTCATGTCGTTGTACCTGTGGCGTCAGTACCCTTGGAAAAGAAAATCGAGAGCTGCGGAGATTTGCGCCTGTTCACTGGAAAGCGAAGTCACCGGTTTCTTCAGGACTCGCTGAGGCACTGCGCCCATCTTGGGTGTCTCCATTAGCAACTCTTCGCCCCGGATGGTCAGCACCGGTGTGAGCCGAGTCGACAGTTTCACCTTCGGGAATGCAGTAAGGCTGCGCAACGGAACCACCATCCGGGTGTTAAGGCCATCGAGCAGATCACTCTGCACATCCAGCAAGTAGGGCGTGGTCGAGGCGTGACTGCCGGGATTGGCATACACATCAAAACGCGCCATCAGAAGCTTCTCCATTCGTCCAGTGGCAAGCCCTCGGCGTCAACGGTCTCGTTGTAGGCTGCGATGAAGTCGGCGTGATCTGCACGCCATTTGCGCTCTTGCTCGCGCCGCACGAGATCACGCAGGTAGTTGTCGCAGACCTGAGAAATGTTGATCTCAAGGTCCTTGGCAGCTTCCAGCACGTCGTTGCTCAGGCTCAGATTGGTGGCTCGTTTGCCAGGCAGGCCTGTGCGTGCGCGGCGGGTAGTTTGTGTGGCTGGCATAGCGTTCTCCATGCGCATTTAAGCGTGCGCATATATTAACCCGTATTCCTGACTGAGTCCATGGCTGAACGCAACCTCTCCATCCGCCTGTCCGTGGTCGACGGCGGCAAGTTCAAGGCTGATCTGTCCGAGATCGGCGAGAAGGGCGAGCGCTCCCTCAAAAGAATCGAGGCAGCGTCTAGCCCAGCATCCAGTGTTTTTAAGCGCCTGTCATCTGCTACCAACGATGCCAAGCGTAAGCAAACGCGGCGCGACAAATTCTTGGCCGAGATGGATAAGGTGGTTCCTTGGGCAAGACTGAGTGCGTTGATTGAACCGGTTTATCCCAAAGACCCAAAGGCTCAAAGGCCCAAAGGCAAAGGAGGTCGTCCTCCGTACGCGCTTGAGACGATGCTTCGGATTCACTTCATGCAACAGTGGTTTGCGCTGAGCGATCCTGCGATGGAAGAAGCACTCTACGACATACAGTCGATGCGTCAGTTTGCAGGTCTGTCGCT
>CAMCOS010000015.1 GCA_945876565.1 Lautropia mirabilis
GCGGATCTGCTGGCCAAGCATGTGGTGGTGGCCACTGGCTCTTCAGCGCGCGAGTTGCCTGGCCTGCCGTTCGATGAAAAGCAGGTGCTGTCCAATGATGGTGCCTTGAACATTGATGCCGTGCCCAAGCGTTTGGGCGTCATTGGTGCAGGTGTCATCGGCCTTGAGATGGGTAGCGTTTGGCGTCGCCTTGGCGCTGAGGTCACCGTGCTGGAAGCGATGCCGCAGTTTCTGGGTGCAGTCGATGAGACCATCGCCAAAGAGGCCGCCAAAGTATTCGATAAGCAGGGCCTAAAGATCCACACCGGCGTCAAAATTGGCGAGATTGGCAAGAGTGCCCGTCAGATTACGGTGCCTTGGACTGACGCGCAGGGTAAAGAGCAAAAGCTCATTGTCGATAAATTGATCGTGTCAATTGGCCGAGTACCTTACACGGGTGGTTTGAATGCCGAGAAGGTTGGTCTAAAGCTCGATGATCGTGGTTTTGTGCAAGTTGACGATCACTGCAAAACCAGCTTGCCTAACGTCTGGGCAGTTGGTGACGTGGTTCGTGGACCCATGTTGGCTCATAAGGCTGAGGAAGAGGGCGTGGCGGTGGCTGAGCGCATTGCCGGACAGCACGGACACGTTAACTTCGATACAGTCCCGTGGGTTATCTACACCTCACCTGAAATCGCTTGGGTGGGTCGCACTGAACAGCAATTAAAAGCTGATGGCGTGAAATACAAAGCGGGTGCTTTTCCGTTCCTGGCCAACGGCCGGGCTCGGGCGCTCGGTGATACCACCGGCATGGTCAAGGTGTTAGCCGATGCGCAGACCGATGAGGTCTTGGGCGTGCATATCATCGGCCCCATGGCTTCGGAGTTGATTGCTGAAGCGGTCACCATTATGGAGTTCCGAGGGGCTGCTGAGGACATCGCTCGTATTTGTCACGCGCATCCTACTTTGTCTGAGGCCATGAAAGAGGCTGCGCTAGCCGTTGATAAGCGTGCCCTGAATTTCTAGGTGTTGGATTAGCCAGCATAGGCAGGCACAGATTTGGGCACTGTCCTTTGGTCAGTGCCCAATTGGTTTTAATGCATGAACGTTACTGAATATTTTGAGCAGGCACTATCTGAGCGTGGCTACAAAGCCGATGATGCGCAAGAAATTGCTATTGCTCGATTGCAACGCTTTTATGACGAGTGGGTAGGGTTTCGGGCCCAGCGCTCGAACGCCATTAAAAAGTTACTGAAACGTCCGCCCGTGCCCCGTGGGGTTTACCTCTGGGGGGGGGTTGGGCGAGGCAAAAGTTTTTTGATGGATGCGTTTTACGCCACCGTACCCGTGATTCGCAAGACCCGGCTGCATTTCCATGAGTTCATGCGCGGCGTGCATCGCGAACTCGAAGAGGTCAAAGGTCAGCAGGATCCACTCGATGAGGTGGCCAGTCGCATCGCAAAGCGATACCGGCTCATTTGTTTTGATGAGTTTCATGTATCCGATGTGGCCGATGCCATGATTCTGTACAGGCTGTTGCTCCGCCTGTTTGAGCATGGCACCTCATTTGTCATGACATCAAACTACGAGCCCAAGACGCTGTATCCAGATGGCTTGCATCGAGACCGAATACTGCCGGCAATTGAACTCATTTATGAACGCATGGATGTATTGAATGTCGATAGTGGTATTGACTATCGGCGCAGGGCGCTTGAGCAGGTACAGGTTTACTACACACCCCTGAACGACGCTTCAAATGAGTCGCTCAAGGCAGCGTTTGATAAGCTTGCAGACACCGCGGCGCAGGATCCGGTGCTTCAAATTGAGCATCGGGAGATTCATGCGATTGCCAGATCAGGCAGTGTTGTCTGGTTCGATTTTGCGACTCTTTGTGGTGGTCCGCGATCACAGAATGACTATCTGGAGTTGACCAACCGGTTTCATGCCGTGATTCTGTCAGATGTGCCTGAAATGGGGCCACGCCAGGCGTCAGAGGCGAGGCGCTTTACCTGGCTGGTTGATGTTTTTTATGACCACAGGGTGAAATTGATCATGTCTGCGGCCTGTCAACCCGAGCAGCTTTACACTGTTGGGCCGATGGCCAACGAATTTCATCGCACTGTCTCGCGTATCCTGGAGATGCAGTCGCGAGAGTATCTTGAGTCTGAACGCCGAGCCACTGTCACTTTATAGTTGTAATCCTGATGAAAACCAGAGTCTTAACCGGTATCACCACCACTGGCACGCCTCACCTGGGCAATTACGTAGGCGCCATTCGGCCGGCGGTGCGATCAGCGCTCGATCCCAACGTGGATGCGTTCTTCTTTTTGGCGGATTACCACGCACTCATTAAGTGTGAGGACCCTGCTCGGATCGCGCGTTCCCGACTAGAGATTGCTGCGACCTGGCTTGCAGCTGGTCTAGACCCTGATTGCACCCATTTCTACCGCCAGTCAGATATTCCGGAAATTCCCGAGTTGTCTTGGCTGTTGACTTGTGTGACGGGCAAGGGTTTGATGAATCGAGCCCACGCCTATAAGGCTGCAGTCGATGCCAATCGTGACAAGGGTGAGGAAGACGATGATGGCGTGACGATGGGATTGTTTTCTTATCCAATCCTGATGGCAGCCGATATTCTGATGTTTAACGCGCACAAGGTGCCGGTTGGGCGTGATCAGGTGCAGCACCTTGAGATGGCCAGAGACATTGCACAGCGCTTTAATCACTTGTACGCAAGCTCAAGCTCACACCAAGCGCCATGGTTTGTTTTGCCCGAGGTCGTGATCGATGACGAGGTGGCAACACTCACAGGCCTAGATGGCCGCAAAATGTCAAAGAGTTACAACAACACCATCCCCTTGTTTGAGGGTGGTGCAAAAGCCATCAAGGCAGCGGTCGCTCGCATCGTGACCGATTCGCTCGAGCCAGGTCAGCCCAAGGATCCATTTGCGTCTAATCTTTTGCCGATCTACCGAGCTTTTTCTAGTCAGCAGCAAACCCAGGCCTATATTCAGGCACTACAAGAGGGCTTGGGCTGGGGTGAGGCCAAAGCGCAGCTTGTTGAGGTCATTGAGGCGCAGGTTGGACCCATGCGCGAGCGCTACGGGGCGTTAATGGCCAGGCCCGATGAAATCGAGGATGTGCTGCAGGACGGCGCAAAAAAGGCTCGTTCAATTGCCAGTCCTTTCATGGAGCAGTTGCGGGCAGCAGTTGGTCTGGGTGCGGGCTCATCGGCGCCGTCAACGCAGGCTGGCAAAGCCAAACGCAAGGGGGCTAAACTGGTGCAGTTCAAAGACGAGGTGGGGCAGTTCCGATTTCGTTTGCTGACCAATCAAGGGCTTACGCTATTGGTGTCTTTGCCGCAGTCCGATCCCAAACAGACTGGCGCATTGATTGGCAGGATCAAGGTGCAGTCTGACAGGCTCAGGGTCGTTCCCAGTCAAACAGACGGTTATCAGGTGCTCTTTGACGATGAGGTTGTGGCGCTGGCCGAGCCTGGGCTGACATCGCTGGAGCTAGAAGCGCGCATGCAAGCAGTCTTGATGGCATTGCAGGAACTGGCCGATTGAGCACTCTAGAGGAAGTCTTTGGTGAGCATGGCAAATTTGCCCAGTCTTTGCCAAACTATCGACAGCGTGCGGGGCAAATAGCGCTCGCGCAGGCCATCGAGTCAGTGATTGATGAGCGTGGCGTGTTAGTGGCAGAGGCAGGTACCGGAATCGGCAAAACCTGGGCTTATTTAGTGCCTGCAGTGCTGTCTGGCGCCAAGACACTGGTGTCGACTGGGACAAGAACGTTGCAGGACCAGTTGTTTAATAAAGATCTGCCTGCGGTGCGTGATGTGCTGAAGGTGCCCTTAAGCATCGCGATGCTCAAGGGTAGAGCAAACTATGTTTGCCACTATTACTTGCAGCGCTTGCAGGACGACCCACAGGCGTTGACATCAAGGGGCGAGGTGGTCTGGCTGCGTCAGATCAGACAGTTTGCCCAAAGATCAAAGACTGGTGACCGCAGCGAGTTATCTTCGGTGCCTGAAGACGCAGATATCTGGAACAGGGTTAGCTCGACTCGCGAGAATTGTCTGGCCCAAGACTGCCCTAATGTGCAGGAGTGCTTTGTGTATAAAGCGCGCCGTCAAGCGCAGGACGCTGACTTGGTGGTCATTAACCATGCGCTGTATATGGCTGACGCGGCGTTGCGCGAGCAGGGCATTTCGGATTTGTTACCACAGGCCGCTGTGGTGGTGTTTGATGAAGCACATCAGTTACCGGCGGTCGCAACCCGGTTTCTGGGGCAGATGCTCTCGAGTGCGCAGTTGGCTGATTTGGCCAAGCAATCCGAAGCTGCCGGCTTGGCGCATGCTCGTGAAGCGGTTCGATGGAGTGAGTTGACTGGTGAATTGTCGAATTCGCTCAAAGAGTGGCGACTCAGTCTGGAGTGGGTGCAACAACGTAGCAATCGGCGTGGTGTGCCACAGGACTTTGCCGAGCATGGTGACACTTTGGTGGCGATGCAACAGGTTGCTCAATCACTTGCCAAGTTAGACCAAGCATTGCAAATGAATGCGGAACGCCACCTCGATTTGGCAGCGCTTGCAAGAACCACTGAAACAGTCCTGGAGCGTTTTACCCACTGGCTTGAGCAGTGTGGTGGCAGCGATCAACAGACTGATCCGCAGCGTGTTTATTGGCTTGAGGCCATGGCTGGCAGCATTCGCTTGAATGTCGCGCCGCTCTCAATTGCCGAGGCATTTAGCGCCGAACGTCAGGCAGGGCAAGCATGGGTATTTGTATCGGCAACGCTATCGGTCAAGGGTGATTTCAGTCACTTTATTGAGCGTTTGGGGTTAAGTGACCCCCAGACCCATCGACAGGCCTCGCCCTTTGACTATGGCCAACAGGCACTGCTGTGCGTACCCAGGCATTTGCCTGCTGTGCAAAACCCGCAGTACACCGAAGCGTTTGTGACTTGGGTATGGCCACTGATTCAAGCGTGTGCGGGCAACGCGATGATTCTTTGCACGACCTTGCGCGCTGTGCAGAGTGCGGCTGTTGCCCTGAAACAGATTTACCAGGAGCAAGGCATCGATTGGCCGATCTTGCAACAGGGCGTGCAACCCCGCAGAACGTTGCTCGATGCCTTTCGAGAGCAAGCCCATGCTGTGTTGATCGGCAGTGCAAGCTTTTGGGAGGGGGTCGACGTGGTGGGTCAACGCCTGAGCCTGGTGGCCATTGACAAGCTGCCCTTTGCGCCGCCAGATGACCCCATCCTGGAGGCTAGGTTGCAGGCTTGTCGGGATCAGGGTGGTAACCCGTTTATGTCGTTACAGGTGCCAGAAGCAGCGATTGCCTTAAAGCAGGGCGCTGGTCGACTGATTCGCAGTGAGCTCGACTGGGGTGTGCTGGTGGTGGGTGATACTCGTCTGGTCGACAAGCCTTATGGCAGATCCTTGTGGCAAGGTCTGCCGCCTTTTAAGCGCGCCCGAGACCAGCAAGAGGTGCTGGACTTCATTTCAGAGAAACAGGAGATAAGCCAAAAGGCTTAAAAGTATCCCAGCGGATTCCACCAACTGTATTCGGTTTTGGGCAAGCCTTTGGCGATGAGTTGCGTATTGGGAAAGTTAGTCAACAGCACACGCTCAGTGTCTTTGGACAGATCAGGCATGTCAAGCTTCTGGTAGGACATCATCATGATGTAGAGCGCTTGTTCAGTAGCAGGAACGCCTTCATAGTCTGTCAGCACGGTTTGCGCGCGATTAATGGCGGCGACATAGCCTTGACGTTCGTAATAAAAGCGAGCGGTATGGACTTGGTGCTCTGCCATGGTGTTAACTAGCCAGCTCATGCGTTTTTTGGCGTCCTCAGCATAGCGACTCTGTGGGTAGCGTTTGATTAGTTCTTCAAACGCAGCAAACGACTCACGCAAAGCACGCGGATCGCGCTCGGCAGGATCCTGCTGGGTTAAGAAAGCTAGGCGAGAGCTTGGCGGGGTAAACAAAATGAGCCCCCGCAAAAACAACATGTAGTCACTGCCAGGGTGATTGGGGTATTGGCGCTGGAATCGTGAAATCGTGGCGAGTGCCATTTCTGGCTCGCCTTGCTTCCACTGGACGTAGGCCAGATTGATCAGCGACTGCTGTGCAAATGGCCCGAACGGGTAGCGGGCTTCAACAGCGGTAAAACGCTCGCCAGCCGTGCTCCAGTTGCCAGCGTTCATCTCTTCCTTGCCGTCCTGGTAGAGCCGCTCGACTGACCAGCCGGCGGTTTCATCGAACTCCTCTGCGCCAAACGAAGAGCATCCAGATAAAGCCATGCTGATGACCAGCATCAATATGCCAAGCCAGGCGGTTTTGTTGGCATAAAACGATCGGTCGTAACGGTCAGTCATTGGAGGCACGGGTGCTCTGGAGTGTTAGCATTAAACCCGATTATAGGACTTCGCCAAGAATGGTACAGCCCAAAAACCTACTCGATGATTTTGATAGTGCAGCGGTGGCAATCGATGGGGATGCTTTGCGATTTATTCTTGACCAGGATCATGCCGGCCAGCGCTTGGACAAAGTCCTGGCCCAGCTGATACCGGACCACTCGCGCGCTCGAATACAAGGCTGGATCGAGGCGGGGCATGTGCGGATCAATGGTGTTCTGAACACTCGGCAAACCCAGGTTGTCGGCTGCGGTGATGAAGTTCTCGTTCAAGTTCAGCCTAGCGACCAAGTCTTGGCTTTTGAGCCAGAAGATGTTCCGTTTCATGTCATCGACGAGTCGGATCATTGGCTGGTGGTTGATAAACAGGCGGGTTTGGTGGTGCACCCAGGCGCTGGTAACTGGCGCGGGACATTATTAAACGGGCTTTTGTATCGCTACCCTGAATTGGGCGGTGTGGCTCGCGCTGGCATTGTGCATCGTCTGGACAAGGACACGACGGGCTTGATGGTGGTTGCCAAGACGCAAACAGCCCAAACGCACCTGGTGCGGCAGTTGCAAGACCGATCGGTCAAGCGTCTGTATCGGGCTTTGGCCCATGGCTGGCTGGAATCGGATCAATTGACCGTTGATCGCGCCATTGGCCGAGACCCTCGCGTTCCGGTACGTATGTCAGTGAGTCCGTCGGGTTTATCCAAGCCCGCGATTACCCATGTAACCAAGTTGTGTTCTGGCAAGCTGCAAGGGTTGCCCGTCAGTTTGATCAGTTGCCGCTTGGAGACCGGGCGCACCCATCAGATACGGGTTCATCTGGCTAGCCTGAATCATCCCCTGATCGGCGATATTCTTTACGGGGGTAAAACCCCAGCCGGTGTGGCGCGTCAAATGCTGCATGCTGAGTCTTTGTCATTTGTGGATCCAGCCACAGAGCAATGGGTTGCGTTTGAAAGTCCGTTGCCCGAAGATTTGCAGTCAGTCGTGAGCCAGATTGATTGGTCTGCGGGCCCGCCCTGATGAGTAGCAGTTGGATCCCAATCGAGGGTTTTAGCCCCAAAGTGCAGGGGTTTTGCACGACGCGCCATCACGGTGTGAGCAGCAAGCCCTTCGATTCACTCAACCTAGGTGACCACGTGGGTGACAATCCAGTCCATGTCAAAACCAATCGGGAGCGCTTGGCGCAATGGTTGCCGGCTGCGCCCGTGTGGGTCACACAGGTGCATGGCACCTGTGTGGTGGACACTGGCAAAGTGCAAGCCGGGGCAGGGACTGTGGCTGATGCGTTGGTGAGCACTCGACCTGGTCAGGTGCTTGGCATTTTGACTGCCGATTGCATGCCAGTTGTGCTGGCCAATGATGCCGGCACGGTTCTGGGTCTGGCGCATGCCGGCTGGCGCGGGCTGGCCAGTGGCGTTTTAAGCGCCACGATACAAGCGATGGCCAATCAAACCGAACCGCTTGGAACATGGCGTGCCTGGATCGGCCCTTGCATTGGCCCCAACGCCTTTCAGGTCGGTGACGACGTGCGAGAGGCTTTTTTGGATAAACACCAAGCACTTGCTCAATGCTTCAAAAGAGATGTTGCCCCGCAAAAGTGGCTGTGTGACATGCCTGCCATTGCAAGACACCTATTGCTCGATCACGGTGCTGACTCGGTTGCTTGGTGTGGCCTGTGTACAGCTAGCGATGAGGCTGGCCGGTTTTTTAGTTATCGGCGTGATGGTCAGACGGGGCGCATGGCAACAGTGGCGTGGCTGAGGTGATAGGGTCTATTTGACAGGGTTTATTTGCTGACACAGTCCTGACGCCTGGGTTACTATCATTGACATGCGCCGCAGGAGGGCGCACGATCGAATCAGTGCCAACGCGCCTGTCAAAACGGAGGTAAACGCGTCGTGAGTTCATCATTTCCTGCTCCCTGGGCTGTTCCTCCAGAGATCGATCAGTCCGAGCTCGGACAAATTCAACAGCAGTTCATCGAGCAGTGGCAAGCGTTGGCGCAGGCAGCAGCCAAGGGCGAATTGCCTGCAATCAAGGATCGACGGTTTGCCGACGCGGCATGGCATGCCAGCCCAATCCATTCGCTCATGGCTCATCTCTACTTGTTGTCTGGTAGTGCCATGAAGCAATTGGTTAACGCTGCCAAAGTCGAGCCCGATGTCAAAGACCAGTTACGCTTTTCTGTGTCGCAGTGGGTTGATGCCATGTCGCCAGCTAACTTTTTGGCGACCAATCCTGAGGCGCAACAAGCCTTGATGGACTCCGGTGGAAAAACGCTTCAAGCGGGCATTCAAAATTTTCTGACGGATTTACAGAAAGGCCGTATCACTCAGACCGATGAGAGTGTGTTTGAGGTCGGCAGCAACCTGGCGGTCACGCCTGGTGCGGTGGTATTTGAAAACAAATACCTGCAGCTCATCCAGTATTCGCCAACGACCGCAACCGTTTATCAGCGACCATTATTGATGGTGGCCCCCTGCATCAATAAGTACTACATCATGGATTTGCAACCTGAGAACTCTCTGGTTGCTTATCTGGTCTCCCAAGGCTTCACGGTTTTTATGGTGTCTTGGCGCAATCCCTTGCCGCAAGACACTGATGGTATCCAGAATGCGACTTGGGATGACTACATCGAAGATGGAATCATCAAGGCGATCGACGTGGTCAGTGAGGTTAGCGGTCAGAGCAAGATTAACGTGCTGGGGTTTTGTGTTGGTGGCACCATGCTGACCACGGGGCTTGCGGTTCTTGCCGCACGTCGTCAGTCCAAGGTTTCGTCTTTGACGCTGTTGGCCACGATGCTTGACTTTGTCGACACGGGTGCACTCGGGGTGTTTGCCAACGAGCCGCATGCATGCATGCGCGAGAGCGCGATTGGTGCCGGTGGTTTGATGACGGCTCGAGAGCTAGCCAGCACGTTCTCGTTCTTGCGTCCGAATGAATTGGTCTGGAATTACGTGGTGTCGAACTACTTGAAGGGGCAATCGCCCGTGCCGTTTGATCTGTTGTACTGGAACAGCGACAGCACCAATTTGTCCGGGCCGTTCTTTACTTGGTATTTCCGTAATGCCTATATCGAGAACAATTTGTGTGTGCCGGGTAAAGTCAAGGTCTGTGGTCAGAAACTTGATTTTGGAAAAGTCAATATGCCGGTTTACCTCTTGGCATCCAAAGAAGACCACATCGTTCCGTGGCAGACAGCGTATCACTCAGCGGCCTTGTTGAATGGCGAGAAGCGTTTCGTGTTGGGTGCCTCAGGTCATATCGCTGGCGTGATCAACCCCGCATCCAAGAACAAGCGCCATTATTGGGTATCTGATGCGCCGCTAGACTCGATGCCTGAAGATTGGTTTGAGTCAGCTACTGAGCAGCCGGGCAGTTGGTGGCCTGACTACGTCGATTGGCTCAAGGTTGAGGCGGGTCGCCGTGTGAAAGCTAAAAAGCAACTTGGAAATGTGCGATACCCAGTGTTGGAAGAAGCACCGGGCAGTTACGTCAAAGTCAGGGCGGTTTGAGTTCGACTTTAAGCTTGTTGCTGTTTGATGTAGACCAGTAATGATTCATACGAGATTTTTTAAGAAGGGAGGTAACCATGGATAAAAGAGTTGCTTACGTAACTGGCGGTATGGGTGGAATTGGAACGGCGATCTGTCAGCGCTTGGCCAAAGAGGGCATGACGGTGGTGGCCGGTTGTGGTCCGAGCCGTGACTACGAGCGATGGCTCAAGGAGCAGGCCGAGCAGGGATTTAAGTTCTATGCTTCAGTCGGTAACGTATCTGATTGGGACTCCACTGTGGCTGCTTTCAAGAAAGTCAAGGAAGATCATGGCACAGTGGCAGTGCTGGTCAATAACGCAGGCATTACCCGCGACGGGGTCTTCCGCAAAATGAGCGAAGATGACTGGCGCGCTGTGATGGATACCAACTTGAACAGTTTGTTTAATGTCACTAAGCAAGTCATTGACGAGATGGTTGAGCAGGGCTGGGGCCGCATTGTGAATATCAGTTCAGTCAACGGACAAAAGGGGCAGTTTGGTCAAACCAATTACGCCACGGCCAAGGCTGCGATCCATGGCTTTACGATGTCCTTGGCTCAGGAGGTCGCCAGTAAGGGCGTGACTGTTAATACCGTGTCGCCTGGTTATATCGGTACGGATATGGTTCGTGCCATTCGCCCAGATGTTCTGGAGAAAATCGTGGCGACCATTCCGGTCAAGCGCCTAGGTGAACCATCTGAAATTGCGTCCATCGTGGCTTGGATTGCTTCGGATGATGCGGGGTTTGCGACTGGGGCAGACTTCTCCTTGAACGGCGGCTTGCACATGGGTTAAGCTTGACGCTTCAGGGCTTGGTTGCCGTATGCCGGTGCCCAAGCCCCAAGCCCCAAGCCCCAAGCCCTAGTGCTCGACAACTTGGAAAGACAATGACAGATAAAAAGGCAGCAGACGCTATCCGAATTATCAAGAAGTATCCGAATCGTCGTCTGTATGACACCCAGACGAGCAGTTACATCACGCTGTCCGATGTCAAGCAGCTTGTATTGGAGAAAGAGAATTTCAAAGCTGTCGATGCCAAGTCGGGTGAAGAACTTACCCGCAGCATCCTCTTGCAAATCATTTTGGAAGAGGAAAGTGGTGGTGTCCCCATGTTTTCATCGGAGATGCTAGCCCAGATCATCCGGTTTTATGGGCACGCCATGCAGGGCATGATGGGAGCCTATCTCGAGAAAAACTTGCAAGCCTTCAAAGAAATCCAGGACCGTATCACTGAACAGTCCCAAACGTTATACGGCGCAAAGTTCGGCCCGGAAGCATGGGCTCAGTTCATGAACATGCAAGCGCCGATGCTGCAAACGATGATGAACAATTACGTCGATCAAAGCAAGAACATGTTCGTTCAGATGCAGGATCAGATGCAAGATCAGACGAGAGCGATGTTCTCGGGCTTTCCTTTCAAGCCCAAGGAGTAGTGGCTGAGTGACTGAGTGACTCAGTGGCTAGGCTTTATTTGTCACTAACGGCGCAAGAATAAAGCTGGGTCCACTCGAGCGTTATTGATGCTCACATTCCAGTGTAAGTGTGGTCCCGTTGAGCGTCCCGTATTGCCAACTAGGCCGACTGTTTCACCGCGATTGACCAAATCGCCTGGCAGCAGTTCAATCTGCGACAGGTGACAGAACATGCTGATGACGCCTTGGCCGTGATCAATAAAAATCGTCAGGCCGTTGAAATAGTAGTTACCGATCAATAGCACCCGACCGTCGGCGGGGGATTTGACGGGTGTGCCGGTTGGTGCAGCGAAATCAAGTCCAGAGTGCGGGTTGCGCGGCTCGCCATTAAAAAAACGCTGAAGCCCAAATGGGCTAGACAGACGTCCTGGCACCGGTGGATCAAAGATCAAGTTTGATGGCACAGTGTCGCTATAGACGGCATAAGCAGCACGTTGTTCGTCTAGCTCCCATTTGATGCGCTCAAGTATTTTGGGCGAGGGACTAACCATCGCCCGGTCTTTGAGGGTGATGTGCTGGCTTTTATATTTGAATGGTTTGATTTCAATTGGCACCGATGTCTGACTGTTTGGTGATGCGCTGACTGTCAAAGATAATGGGCCAGGCTTAGTGTCTAGGGCAATGCCAACCACCGCCCACCACGAGTCTGCGTCTGGCAAGACAAGCACCTGATGACCGTTAAGGTAAACCGCTGGCGCAGTGGTCGAGTCTGCGCGCGGCATGACCGGCACAATCGCCACTCCACCCGGCACAGGTCGATGCAGTTGCTGGCGCCATTGCGCCACGTTGTCATTGTTTGCCTGTGCGGCAACGATCGGTAACACTGCCATGCAAAGACCGATGAATAGCCCTATTAGCCAGTGCTTGCTATGCATGGTCAGTACCCATCCATTCGGTAGTGCGCACTAAAAGGCATGCCAATGGCTAACTGACCCGTGGCCTTTGAGCGAACCACAGCGTTCATGGCAAAGCACACGGCGTGGTCCATCGACGGCAGCCGACGATAGGTCGCCAGCACCTGCCCAATCTCGGGCTCTTTGATGGAGGTGTCCGGATTGATATCGGGGATTTGGCAGCGAGGGCACGGTTTAACCAGTTCAAGCGCCAGTGTTTGCGTGCCAACTTCAAAATGCAAAGTCTTCAGCAAATCTTCATCGTGAGCCGTTAGGCCATCAATGACCAAGTTGGGGCGAAATCGCCTGGCGTCTACGGGCTCGGCGCCGTGTTCCATCAGACGCTCGTTAAATTGCCTTAAGCTGGACTCGGAAAGAACATTGACGGCAAATCCATCGGCAAACTGCAGACCTGCCGGTGTCGGTGCGCTCCAGACACTGTCGGATAACCTGTTTTGCTTAGGGTCAAACTGCACCAGGCGGAAATGCCGGCCTGGTATCTCAAGAAACTCATCGAGCCATTGGGCAGCCGTGTCTCCCATGTCCAGTGCAGGCAGTCTGTCATTCCAGATGTTGACTGTGATTTGCTTGGCTTGGGGCGCGGCAAAAGGCACGCTGATGGTAGGCAGGCCTGGCGCAGACAGCCCAAGACAAAGCTCGCCAATCTCGGGCTCGATCCACGCCAAGTGCGGAATCTGGCGTTGGGTTTGGAACTGCCCCTTATCGTCGACGATGAGCCACTGGCGATCATGTGTCAGGCCTAGTGGCGTCAGAATGGACTGACCAAGCGCCACGCCGGCACAAGATTTGATAGGATATACGAAGATTTGAGTCAGCGTGCCTGTGATGTCAGCCATGGTTTCAATCGCAATCTGCCTGCCTGAAATGATGCACAGGTTAAACCTTTTGCATGCACAGGTGTTAACTCATGAGAAAGGGATACAACAATGCCATCATTTGATGTGGTTTCGGAAGTAGAAAAGCACGAACTGACGAATGCGGTTGATCAGGCTAATCGTGAGCTTGTTAACCGTTTTGACTTTAAGGGCATAAACGCCAAGTTTGAGCTCAATGAGTACGTGATCACGCAGCACGCGCCGAGTGCCTTTCAACTCAAGCAGATGATGGATGTCTTGCGCGCGCGTGTCAGTGCCCGTGGCATTGATGTTCGCTGTCTGGATGCGGCTGATCCGATCGAAAATCTCGGTGGGGCCCGCCAGTTGGTGACAGTCCAGCAGGGGATTGATCAACCCACTGCCAAAAAACTGGTCGCTGCGCTTAAAGCCGCCAAAACCAAAGTCGATACCCAGATTAATGGTGACAAGTTGCGAGTGACTGGCAAAAAGCGTGACGATCTGCAAGCGGCGATCGCTTTGCTTAAAACGGTTGAAGTTGAGCGCCCGCTGCAGTTCAACAATTTCCGCGATTAAGCCGCCGCTTGCACTGATTGCTATCGTTGTCCTAGGCTGGCGTTCTCAAATAGGTGCTTAAGCTCTCGCGGTTGAGATCGCCAGTATTGTGGCGGTGCGCTGACGGTCGCACCGAGTTTCGCCGCGGCATGCCAGCCCCAGCGCGGATCATAAAGCATGCCGCGGGCCAAGGCGATCATGTCAGCGTCCCCGGCTTGCAGGATCTCTTGAGCCTGCTCAGGCTCGGTGATGAGCCCAACTGCCATGGTCGGCATTCCAGCGGCTGCCTTGATGGCGCGTGCCATGGGAACTTGATACCCGGGCTCGAGTTTGATTTTCTGAGCGATTGAGACCCCACCGCTCGAGACATCAATAAAGTCGCAACCCAGCGCTTTGATGGATTTGGCGAGCTCAATGCTTTCTTGAACGTTCCAGCCATTGTCGACCCAGTCGCTTGCCGAAATTCGAATGCCCAGCGTAAAGTTGGGGCTCACTGCGCCTCGAATGGCTTCAAATACCTCGAGGACAAACCGCATGCGGTTCTCAAGGCTGCCACCGTACTGGTCGATGCGCTGATTGGAGATCGGCGAGAGAAACTGATGCAGCAAGTAGCCGTGCGCAGCATGCAGCTCGATGCCATCCAAGCCCAGGCGTTCGGCTCTTTTTGCGGCGTCAACAAAAGCCTCTCGAATGCGTGTTAGGCCATCCTGGTCGAGCGCTGACGGCGCAATCTCGGTCTCATTGTGAGGGATTGCGCTGGGTGCAACCGTTTGCCAAGTCGTGGCGGCCTCGGGCAGTTGCTGCCCACCTTCCCAGGGCCGTGCGCTCGCTGCCTTGCGGCCTGCGTGGGCAAGCTGGATGAAAAGTCTCGTGTTTGACACGTTGCGCACGGCTTGCAACACCCGAGCCAGGGCGGCCTCGTTGCTGTCGTTCCAGAGTCCCAAGCATCCTGGCGTGATCCGACCCTGCGGCTCGACGGCAGTGGCCTCCAGAATCACCAAGCCGGCCCCGGACATGGCCATGTTGCCCAAGTGCATTATGTGCCAATCGGTGGCATCGCCATCGACGGCGCAATACTGGCACATGGGGGCCACGACGATGCGGTTTGCTAGCTTGGTGTTTCCGATTTCGATCGGGCTAAAAAGCATGCTCATGTTCGTTTTAATCCGAAGTTGACTCGATGTTCGGTTTTAACAGAGCGCATGGGTGCTGACTAGGCATTGCGGGTTGGTGCATGCTCGGTACACCTTAGTTTTTGCGCCTGCGATTAGGGGTCACGATGTTGATCAATGACAGTGATATGCGGGTTCAGATTATTCAGGGTTAAAAGCAGTGCTTTGGGGGCTAAAAGTCTTAATTTGGTTGACATATTCGACAGTTACAGTGATAGTAGGCGGGTGTGGCGTCATGTTTGATACCCCAACGGCATACTACGTTCAGGAGAGTTTCAATGAAGTTAAAGTCTCTGCTTGCTGCTGCCGTGATCGGCTCGACAGTTGTCTTGGGTGGCGTTGCTTCAGCCGAAGCCTTGAAGCCCAGTGGCACCGTTAAGATCGATCAGACCCAAGTCGGTTTTATTATCGGGGGTAGTTTCGGCGGTGGTGAACTGACTTTTGATGGCAAGACGCATAACTTTAAGCTCGGCGGCTTGAGCCTCGGTGGCAACATTGGCGCTTCACAGCTAGAGGCTGCGGGTGAGGTCTATAACTTGAAGAATATTGAGGATTTTCCCGGTAACTACCTGGCCACCGGCGGGCAGGCTGTGCTAGGTGGTGGTGTGGGCGGCATGCAGTTGCAAAACGCCAAGGGTGTGGTCTTGCGTCTACAGGCAACGGCGAAAGGCGTTCAATTTAACGTCGGTGCCGGTGGCATCAACATCTATTTCGACAAGAAGTAATGCCTCGGTGAAAACTGTACGACAATTTTCAACACAAAGGTAAGTCAATGACATCGCTTTCTATGAAACGCTGGTTTGGTTCCTTGGCTGCAGTCGGTGCCTTGGTCTTGGCCGGTGGCGCAGTGGCCGAAACGCCTAAGAAGCCTGTGGCCCAAGTCAGTATCGACGAAACGCAGTTTGGCTTTATCGTTGGCGGCAGCGCCGGTGGCGGTGTGCTGACATTTGATGGCAAAAAGTACCCCTTCAAAATGGGTGGCATTAGCCTGGGTGCCAATATTGGTATCTCCAAGTTCTCGGCGGTCGGTGATGTTTATGACATGAAGGATGTGTCTCAGTTTGCCGGCACCTACGCTCGATTGACTGGCTCAGTTGCGCTAGGCGGCGGCGTCGGTGACATGACACTGCAAAACCAAAATGGCGTGATCATGACCTTAAAGGGTACAACGCAAGGCATCCAGCTTAATGCGGGTGCCAGTGGTGTCACTGTAACGTTAGAGAAGTAGTTTTTGCACCGCTTTCATGCATGATGGGCTTGCCTCGGGTAGGCCCAATTTTTTGGGTAGATCAAGACTATGCGCTTGACTCATTGCTGCCTTGCATACTGACCAGACAATCTCCGATGCGCTCAGGCATACTTCAGTGCCGCTTAACAACACTGTAAATAGCAGAGGGTTGCTGTTGTGAGTTCGATTCGCTTGGGTTGCATTGCTGATGACTTTACCGGTGCAACTGATCTGGCCAACAACCTGGTCCGCGCCGGGATGCGCGTGGTGCAAACCGTCGGCGTACCAAAAGAGGGACTGACCGAGTCAGTTGATGCGGTCGTGGTGTCCCTCAAGTCCCGAACAATCGCGCCTGAACAGGCCGTTGCGCAGTCTTTGGATGCGCTCGCTTGGCTGCAGGTGCATGGGGCCACACAGATTTATTTCAAATACTGTTCCACATTCGATTCCACCGACCAAGGCAATATTGGGCCCGTGGCTGATGCCTTGATGAAAGCACTCGATGCGAGTTTCACCATCGCCACGCCGGCGTTTCCTGACGCCGGCCGCACGGTGTACCAGGGTTACTTGTTCGTGGGTGACGTGCTACTCGATGAGAGTGGGATGCAAGACCATCCTTTGACGCCCATGCGAGACCCCAACCTGGTGCGGGTTTTAAAGCCCCAGACTGAGCATGAGGTTGGGCTGGTCAGCTATCGCGCCACCATGCATAGTGCCGAGGCTGTTGCTAACCGGTTTGAAGAACTCAAACAACAGGGTGTGGGCATTGCGATTGTTGATGCGGTTGGCAATGACGATTTACTGCGCATTGGTAAAGCCTCGGCTGACCTAAAAATGGTGACTGGCGGCTCGGGTCTGGCTATTGGCTTACCAGCAAACTTTGGCATTGAGCCGAATGTGTTGGCAGCTCGATTGCCCAATCCAGTTGGTAATCGCGCCATTATCTGCGGTAGCTGCTCGCGAGCTACTCAGGCGCAGGTCGCTGATTTCATCAGCCGAGGTGGGCAAGCCATCGCTTTAGATCCTGTGCTTTTGAGTAAAGATGCATTGAGCCTTGAGATGTATCGCCTGCAAGCGCTAGAGTCGTTGGCATCTGGGCCGGTGCTGGTTTATTCGACCACCACGCCAGCGCAACTTGCACAGGTTCAGGCTGCGCTTGGTGCGATGCATGCTGGCGAAATGGTGGAAAGTTGGTTGGCTGGCATTGCTTGCGCCCTGGTGCAGGCTGGTGTTGGTCAGCTCATTGTGGCGGGTGGCGAGACATCGGGTGCGGTGGTGCAGGCCTTAGGTATTGAACAGTTGCGCATAGGACAGCAAATCGATCCGGGCGTACCTTGGTGTCACGGGGTTGCTCGGTTTGGGAGCGATTCAATGCCGATTCATATCAGTCTGAAGTCAGGCAATTTCGGCGGGATGGATTTCTTTACCCGTGCTTTTGAGGTGCTGGTTAAATGAACTACCCGGATTTGACCCAAGCGTTATTGCCTTACGCAGAAAAAATCATACAGGCTGGTGCGAGCCTTCATGCCCGTGGGTATGTGCATGGCACCACTGGTAACATCAGTGTCCGAGTGCAAACAGAAGAGTTTTCTGGTTACTTGATCACCCCGACTGATGCTAGCTTGGGGCAACTGCAAGCGCATCGAATGTCAGCAGTCGACTTGGATGGTCACCAGAGATATGGCGACAGAGCCAGTAAAACAATTGCTTTGCATCGAGCGATCTATAGCGCTCAGCCGCAAGCCAATGCGGTGATACACACGCATTCGCATCACCTTGTGTTGTTAACGCTACTTGGGGTTTGGAAGGCATCTAGTGTCTTGCCGCCGATCACGCCATATCAGGTCATGAAAGTGGGTCCTGTACCCTTGATCGGCTATGCCGTGCCAGGGCACGAATCCATCGTCAAGGAAGTGGCTCAGCGCATTGAGGCTATGCAGACCAAAGGTGTTTCTTTGCGCGCTGTGATGTGTGATCGGCTTGGGCCCCAAGTTTGGCATCAGGATTTGTCCACTGCAATGGCTGTGCTAGAAGAACTAGAGCAAACTGCCCGGTTATGGATTGAGGCTGAGCGCTCGGTGCAGCCACTTGCGCGCAGTCAGCTCGATGCCTTGCGCGAGCGGTTTGGTTGCGTTTGGGCAGACTAGACAACGCAAGCAGCAGACCCACCATCCATGCTGATGTTCACACCGGTGATGTAGCTGGCTTGATCTGAGGCCAAAAATACCACCGCTTGCGCTATTTCCTGCGCGCTGGCCAATCGGCCAAGTGGAACCTTGGCGGTCGCTCGCTTCAGTGCTTCATTCATGTCAATGCCTTCTTGCTTGCAGGTCGCTTGTAGGCCTTCTTTAAGCCTTTCTGTCAGCGTTTGCCCCGGGTTGACTGCGTTGACGCGCACACCTTGTGGGCCGAATGCTGCGGCCATGCCAGCTGTTGCCAGCATCAAGGCAGCATTGGCACTTCCGCCTGGCAAATGCACTGGGGCGGCTGTTTTACCGCCCGCACCGATGACATTGACAATTGCACCGCGACCACGTTTGGCCATTTGTTGGGCAACCGGATTCATGGTGTTGATGTAGGTAAAAAACTTTGCGTCTAGTGCGGCACGCCATGCCTGCGGCGTGAGTTCGGCCGCTGGCGTACGTTTGGCAGCACCGGCCGAGTTAACCAGGACGTCGATGTCACCGAAGTGAGCTTGTGCTTTGTCTAGCATCGCCTGAGCTGCGTCATGGTCAATGAGCTCAGCACGGTAGGCGGCGATGTCGGCATGGGCAAACTGCTCGAGCAGTTTGGTCTGAGCCGTTCTGAGATTGTCCAGGTTGCGTGAGACGATGCTCACGCGCGCACCTTCCTCGACAAAGGCCTGTGCACAGGCGAACCCAATGCCTTTGCTGCCGCCAGTAATGAGCACGTGCTTGCCCTTCAATTTCAAATCCATTTCGGTCTCCTCGGTTGTTCTCAAAGCAATGGATAACGGCATTGGGGTGGCCATCACAATTGGTACTATCTTCGCATGAAGCACAACATTGTTTCACTGTGTTGCGACGTAAAAAGGAGTCAGTCATCGCATGAGCAATCTCAACGAAATTGCCGATATCGTGGTTAAACCAGTGGACTTTGCACAGCCGACCGAGTGCGGTGCATTCATCGATTTGCTAGATATGTATGCGCGTGATCCGATGGGCGGTGGGCAAGGCCTTCATGAGCATGTCAAAGCCCGCCTGCCCATTGATTTGGCTGGTGTGCACGGTGGTGTGCATCTCATTGCCTGGGATCAAGCGCAACCAGTGGGCCTTCTGAACGCATTTTTAGGCTACTCCACGTTTAAAGCCAAGCCTTTGATGAATATTCACGATATTGCGGTAAGACCGCAGTGGCGTGGACGTGGTGTTGGGCAGCGATTGTTGGCGAGCTTGGAGCAATTGGCCAAGGCACAGGGCTGTTGTAAGCTCACCTTGGAGGTTTTGTCGGGCAATGCCAAGGCGAGGGCGGCCTATGAGCATTTTGGGTTTGAGGACTATTCGCTTGACCCAGAGATGGGGGCGGCGCGCTTTATGCAGAAGTGGCTGTAGTGCAATGATCGATTTGACCCGAGCAAAAGGATGGGCATAGTTCCAGATAAGTGCCCAAGCCTGGAGGGGCTTATCGTCGACCAGCGTTATTTGACCGTGTACTATGGGGGCGTTAATTATTCAATGGGCGTGCCGTGTTGCTTAGCCCGTGCAGGAGAAGGTGACCCTCATGGCTGAACAAGAGAACGGAACCCCGATGTCGGTTGTTATTCGCAACCGCTTGCAAGCAGCCAAGCGGCGGTTTCACGCCAATGACAACATTTCGGAGTTCATTGAGCCTGGCGAACTTGAGCGTTTGCTTGACGAGGTTGCACACAAAATGCAGGGTGTGCTTGATAGTCTGGTGATTGACACCGAGAGCGACCACAACACCAACGATACGGCTCGGCGTGTGGCCAAGATGTATTTGAAAGAAGTGTTTGGCGGGCGCTACGCAAAGCTGCCTGCCATCACGGAGTTCCCGAATGCGGAACACTTAAATGAGCTCATGATTGTTGGGCCCATCACGGTACGAAGTGCGTGTAGCCATCATTTTTGTCCGGTGATTGGTCATGTCTGGGTGGGCATCATGCCCAACGAGCACACCAATGTGATTGGACTCTCGAAGTATGTCCGTCTGGCTGAGTGGATCATGACCCGACCTCAAATTCAGGAGGAGGCTGTGGTTCAACTGGCTGACCTGATTCAAAGCAAAACCCAGCCCGATGGACTGGCGGTGGTCATGAGCGCTAAACATTACTGCATGGCTTGGCGTGGTGTGCGCGACATGGGCAGCCGAATGATCAATTCGGTCATGCGAGGCTGTTTTTTAAAGGACTCCAACCTGCGTCGTGAGTTCCTTTCATTGATTCCCAAGGAGGATCGGTAATGTTAGTGCGTCTTTTGTATGTAAGCCGTGCCGCTGATGGCAAGGTCACGCCCGAGCTAACCGAATCCATCATGGCTGCAGCCCGTGCCTATAACTTGGCCAATGGCATCACGGGCGTGCTTTGTTACGGCGGCGATATCTTCATGCAAGCCATTGAGGGCGGTCGGGCTGAAATCAACGCACTCTACAGCATTATTATGCGAGACCCGCGTCACAGCGAAGTTGTTTTATTGCATTACGAGGAAATTCAGGAGCGACGTTTCGGTGGCTGGACCATGGGGCACGTCAACCTCGCTAAGCTCAATGCCTCAGTGGTGCTGAAGTACTCGGAAAAGCCCTTGCTTGATCCGTACAACATGTCAGGCAAGGTGTCGTTGGCGCTGCTCGAAGAGTTGATGCTAACTGCCTCAATCATTGGGCGTGCCTGAAACGCCAATGATGGGTTAGATTAAGTTCGAATGGCATGCCCCGAGCGCTCGCTCGCCGCGCTCGTATTATCCTCCATAGGATTTCGCGATAATGCAACAGTTATTGGTGTTGAATGAGAGCGACTTAAACGCCGCTTGCGAGTCGCTTGACTCTCGGTGGCGAAAGCGATGTGCCACGTCGGATGAACGTGCCGCGCTTGAGTGCGGCATCGTGTTTCGTGATTTTCGGCAAGCGTTTGCTTTTATGACCCAGGTTGCCTTGCTTGCTGAGAAACTCGATCATCATCCCGAATGGTTCAATGTCTACAATCGAGTCGATATGGTGCTCACTACACATGATGCCGGGGGTGTGACAAGCAAAGACATCCATCTGGCCCAACAGATTGATCAAGTGCTCTTGGGCCCCTCGGTTATTCAGTAGACTTGTGTATTACCCAGACGTCTAGGTGGCAGCCGTATAGGCATGCGCTTTAAGGTCTTCAAGGCGCACATGCTCCAGAACTTTGCAGTGCGTGGCGGCCAACACGACCAGTGGCGCAACACCTGCTTCGAATGCTTCCTTCCATCGTAGTGCACATAAGCACCAGCGGTCACCAGCCTTAAGTCCAGGAAAGCGCCATTCGGGTCTTGGCGTGACGAGGTCATTACCCCGATCGGCTGAGAATGCCAAAAACTCTGCCGTCATCCGGGCGCAAACCACGTGAGTGCCGTGGTCATGCTCGTCGGTGTTGCAGCAACCATCACGAAAATAACCCGTTAAAGGGTCGTACGAGCAGGCTTGCAAGGGCTCGCCAAGTACGTTCTGTGCATCTTCCATTTTTACCTCACGTTGGCTGTTATGGGTTGTGCGAGCATTACAACTTCTCTAGATTGTCGCGCCAAATCCTTGCTTGTTCGGTAATGGCTGCGCGTTGTTCAGGGGACATTTTATCGATCTGTCGATAAGCCATCCCGATGCGGGGGTTGTTCTTGAATCTCTCTGTGTGACGATCAAAAAAATCCCAGTACAAGGCATTAAATGGACAAGCGCCTTCGCCGATTCGCTCCTTGGGGTCGTAGTGGCAACTTTTGCAATAGTTGCTCATGCGGCTGATATAGGCAGCACTAGACACATATGGTTTGGTTGCTAATAGACCGCCATCGGCAAACTGGCTCATGCCTAAGGTATTGGGCGCTTCGACCCACTCGAAGGCATCGATATACACACCTAGATACCATTGATGTAGCGCTTGCGGTTCAATGCCAGCTAAGAGTGCAAAGTTGCCAATGACCATGAGCCTTTGAATGTGGTGTGCATAGGCGTGCTCAAGTGACTGACCAATTGATTCGCGCAAGCATTGCATCTGGGTTTGACCACTCCAGAACCATGCGGGCAGGCTCTCGTGGTGATCCAGCGCGTTGCTTGCCGTGTACCCGGGCATCTGTGCCCAATAAACGCCTCGAACGTATTCGCGCCAACCGAGGATTTGACGCACGAACCCTTCAACGGCGGTCAATGGTGCCCGACCTTCTTGCCACGCTTGCTCGGCCGCATCAATCACTTCCTTAGGGCATAGCATTTTGGTGTTAAGCGCAAAGGAAAGCAAGCTATGGAATAGGAACGGCTGCCCCGTGTGCATGGCATCTTGATAGTCACCAAAGTTAGGTAGCACGTGATCGACAAAATACTCGAGTTGCATCAATGACTCAGCCCGGTCAACCGGCCAGTGAAATGTTGCCGCCTGAGGGTTGCCAAAGCTCTTGACCCCGGCACCCACGATCACCTCCCAAAGCTCGGTGTGATTGTGTGAAGGTCTTGAGTCTTTTGCGGCGGGTGGATTACCTTTCCAGCTCTTGCGGTTCTCAGCATCAAAATTCCACTGCCCGCCAGCTGGACTATCGCCTTGCATTAAGACTGAATACTGCTGACGAAGACTGCGGTAGAACTGTTCCATTAGCCAGCGTTTGCGGCCTTTGAACATGACGCTGGCGGTGGTGCGTGACGTCAAGAAGTGCTCACTATCGACCATCGAAACCTGAAGGCTGGACTGTTTTGCCCAATCGCTTAGCTGTTGATCAACGCGCCATTCGTCAGGCGCTTGGTACTCGATGCGGGTGCTGCCAGTCTGTTGTGCCAATTGCGCCAAGTTTTTGGGGATATCGTGCAAGTTTTGCGGGTCGTCAATGGTCAAATAGTGCACCGTGTGTCGGGCTTGTTTGAGTTCTGTTGCAAACGCACGCATGGCCGCAAAAATAGCCAAGACCTTTTGAGCATGATGTAGGACGTAGTCAGTTTCTTGGCGAACCTCCATCATGACGTAGTGCGTATCGGCGGTAATTTCCTTGAACCAGCTGTGTTGGCGATTGAGTTGATCGCCAAGCACCAATCTAAGTGTGGTCATTTGTGGCTCCAGAGATCGCGATAGGCGCGTTTGCTGTCGTAATCGTGGGCTTGCTTGTCTGGGTTAAAGCGTCGTCCACCTCTGGGGTCGGTGCCAACGCCAGCGATGTAAGCCCAGTTGCCTTGGTTGCTGTGTACATCAAAATCCACCAGGCAGTGCTCGAACCAGGCAGCGCCTGCGAGCCAGTCACCACGTAAATCGTGTACTAAAAAACTCGCCACATTCTGACGCATCCGATTCGACAGATATCCTGTGGTGGCAAGCTCGCGCATGGCAGCATCAATAAAGTCATTGCCTGTGTCGCCTGCGCACCAGCGATCAAACCCGGCTTGATTGGGTTTGTCGATTTGTACTGCGGCACTAGCCAAGCCACGGCGGTAGAAAAGTTTGCGCCCAAAGCGGCGCATCATCAAACGGAAATGATCGCGCCATAAAAGCTCAAACCAGATCCAATAGGTACCGTCGTTGGCGCCATGCTTGACTTCGTGTTGTTGCAGAGCTTGCCAAATTTGGGCGGCGGAAATGGCACCGACAGCCAGCCAGGGCGAGAACTTGGTTGAGTAATCTGTGCCAATCAACTGGTTGCGGGTTTCTTTGTAGACCCTTGGCAGAGAGCTGTCGAAGTAGCACTCTAGATGTTGCTGGCCATGCCTTTGGTCACCGTGCCACAGCGCTGATGGGTAAGGGAAGGCGCTACGCTGATCGACAACTGGCAATCGTGTATCCGATGCGTATGGCGTTGCAAAGCTGATTTGGTCTGGTAACGATGGCAGGGTCGCTGGGGCAGGCATTGGCTCACGCGGCAGGGCCCGCGCTTTCTCGACTTGTCGTCGAAAGTCACTAAAGACGATCGGGGTATTCACCGCCTCAAATGGCAAGGCTTGCTCAGGCAATAGAGACGACTGCTCAATGCTTTGAATATTAAAACCCGCCGCTTTGAGCATTGCGGCCTCGCTAAGCTCTTGGGGCGCATGGATGGTTTCGTAAACAATGGTCGTGGCGTTAAAGGCGCGGGCAAGTGCAATCAGGCCGTCAATGCCAGGCGCTTCAGGCTGATACAGATTACTGCCAAGGCGCTGGAGTTCTTTGGCAAGTCCGGCTAGCGCTTGTGCTTCAAATGCCAGCCGATGTGCGCCAAGTCGGGTAAAGCCCCATTGGGTTCCTGGGTTAGGCTCGCGAAGCGTGACTGGCAAGAGCGTGGCTCCCATGGCATTGGCCTGTGCAATGGCCATGGTCAACGCAGGGTTGTCTGAGAGCCGACGATCGCGCCGAAACCAGTAGATTACAGTCATGATTTTTTGCCGCTGGCGCTGGTTGACAGTGAGGATGGTTTAGAGCTGCGACGACAGCGTTCGGAACAGTATTTCACGTCATCCCAGACGGTTTCCCATTTTTTGCGCCAGGTAAAGGGTCGTTGGCAGACCAGACAAGTCTTTTGTGGGAGGTTTTGCTTTTTCACGCCACGCATGTCTAGAGATCCAGCGTCAATTGAGTGGAGTTCGTCAGCGCCATCTTGGGTCGCTTAGTCGTGGTCCTTGTCCGACGCGGGCCGGCAGCTTTTGTTGGTTCAAGTTGCTTGCGTGATCCGTGTTTCTTCACGATGACTTTCTTTTCAGCTTTGATTAGCGGATCGGCCCGCAAAGCAAATACCTTTTGCTTTGCCTGGCGCGTGGATGACTCTAGATCGCAAATCGGCTCAGCAATGTCCCGGCCAACATTCACGCCACAGACACTTTGTAGGTTGGCGGGCATGCGCCATGGCTCAAACACCCAGGCATCTGGTACGCGATGCATCGCTGGCAGCCACCGTCGAACGAATACGCCTTTGGGGTCTTGGTCGCGTGCCTGCTTGATGGGGTTGTAGATACGCGGCACGTTAATGCCGGTGGTGCCCGATTGCATCTGCATCTGGCTCCAGTGAATGCCCGGCTCGTAGTCCAGAAACTGGCGTGCAAGCCAATGACCGACTTGCTGCCAGTGTAGCCAAAGGGGGTAGGCTGCAACTGAGACCAGCATGGCACGCATTCTAAAGTTCAGCCAACCCGTTTGAGACAGCATCGCCACGCACGCATCGACCAGTGGCCAGCCGGTTCGTCCTTCTCTGAGTGCCTCAAAGCGTTCTTCGGACCAATGGGGTTCTCGCAATCCGTCGTAGCCGCGGTGCAAGTTGCGGTATTCCAGTTCGGGTTCGTCTTCGAGCTTTTGAATGAAATGGCAGTGCCAGTAGAGCCGACTGACAAATGATTGCAGACCTTGCTTTTGACGACTGTGTTGTGCCGGCAATGATTGCATGCAGGCTAATGTTGCTTGAAACACCTCGCGCATTGATAGGCATCCGTAGCTTAAATATGCCGAAAGTCTGGAGCAAGCGGTTGGTGCAGACAGCGGCGAAGAGATCCCGCCGCGGTAGTGTTGGCTTCTGTTGCCTAAAAAATCCTCAAGTGTTTGCATGCCCATTTGTCGTCCGCCTCGCTGCCGTGCGGGCGGATCGCAGTCTATTAGACCAAGCGTGTCGGCAAGCGGTGGCTTGTCGATGATGTGTAACAAACTTCCACGTACCCCTTGTGGTTCAGGGACTTGAGGCTGAGAACAGAAAGCTTCCCAGGCGGCTTTCCAATGGTCGCGATCATGCAACCCTCGTCTGACCCCAAACTGTGGGAATTGGTGCCACCGAATGTCATGCGCGCGACACCAGCGCGCGACCGCCTTGTCCCGCTCGTAGCTAATCGCATTGCCTGTTTCCTCGTGCGAGTAAAGCGCGGCAAATGGCTCGGCTTGCAACAGGCGGTTTAAGCAGTCGGTGGCTTCACCCACCAGCAGGTTCAGTTTTAGGTCAATTTGTGCCAGTTGCACATGCAGGTCTCGAAGACTCTCAAGGATGAACTGATAGTGTTGAGTGGCTGCATCGGGTGATCGCCAAAGACTGGGTTCAATAAAATAGACGCAGCTTAGCCGCCCGTGTTTGGCTGCTTGAGCCAATGGGATGTGGTCATGTATGCGCAAGTCGCGCTTAAACCAGACAACGGCGTGCTCCATGGGTTGATGCTAGCGCAGCTCGACGGTTCGTGGTGGGCTCTATCTCGACTGCACCATAGGGTTATTGCCGCGCAGTCTTTGGTAGCATATGGTCCTTATGAATGATGTTGTTATCTTTTTCTTCTTGCTTGGGGTATTTGCTCGCCTAGTCGGCTCAGATTTGCGCCTGCCCGAAGCGCTATATGAAACGCTGTCGATTTATTTGCTGCTGGCCATTGGTTTAAAAGGCGGCATTGAACTGTCGCAGCAGCCCATGGCTTCGGTGCTGCCGCAGGTGGTTGGCGTGGTCATGATGGGCTTTGTGGTGCCGCTGATTTTGTATCCAATCCTGAGGTCATTGAAATTCAATGGGCCAGACAGTGCTTCGATTGGTGCGCACTTTGGCTCGGTCAGTGTAGTGACCTTTGCGGTGGTTACGGCAGCCTTGATTCGCCAGGGGATCGCCTACGAGGCACACGCACCGTTGTGGGTAGCCGTGCTAGAGGCCCCAGGGCTGATTGCAGGCGTTTTGTTGGCTCGATTGGCAGACAAAAACAGTGACGGCAAGGTTGCTGCAAGTGGCGATTGGGGCTCTTTGCTACACGACGTGGTGTTTGGTAAGAGCGTGCTTTTGCTGCTCGGTGGGATCATCATCGGCGCCGTGGCGGGCACGGCTGGCACCGAACCCATCAAGGCATTGTTCATTGATCCGTTTAAAGGCGTGCTGGCTCTATTTCTGCTGGAGCTAGGCTTGGTGGCGGGTGGGCGTCTAGCTGAGGTCAGACGTTATGGCTGGCAGGTAGTGGTGGTTGGTATTTTATTTCCCTTGGGGCTGTCACTCATCGGTGCTGGTCTTGGTATGGCGCTCGGACTCTCCACGGGGGGCGTGGCTGTGATGGCGACTTTGGCAGCCAGCGCAAGCTACATCGCAGCGCCGACCGCGATGCGCATTGCAGTGCCTGCAGCCAACGCGGGTTTATCGATCACGATTGCACTTGGCATCGTATTTCCATTTAATGTGGTCATTGGGATTCCAATCTATATTGCGATGGCGCAATGGCTCACGGGAGGCTGATGGCATGGACAAGCACAAAAGGTCGCTGTTGGTTGTTATTGCGGAAGCTAATCTTGAGCGCCTGCTGGTCCAAGACGTCGGACGTCTTGGCGCGGCAGGTTACACCGTGACGGATGTTCGCGGCGGTGGGCACAGTGGCGTGCGCGAGGGCAGTTGGGAGGCTGACCGCACCATCCGCATGGAGGTGGTGTGCGAGAGTGGTATTGCCGACAAAATCGGTGAACACCTGCTAGCGACTTATGGCAAACACTACGGCCTGACTATCTATTTTTCTGAAGTCCAGGTTTTGCGCCCCAACAAGTTTTAAATCTGGCTAAGACTTCAGTTTTCTTCTGAGCGCCTCAAAGAATAACGTGGATTGCAGTCTTTCACTGTCAATTTGCTGACCGGTTTGGGCGGCGAGTTGAGCATTAACGGGCATCAGGTCTTTGCCGGTGGACATGGCTAGCACTTGCATCATGCAGGCTCGCTCAAGAAAGTACAGGTCATCGTAGGCGTAGTCCATGCGATCTGAGCAGACAACTACTCCATGGTTTCCCAAAAAAGCGATATCCGCACCCTGCATGGCGCGGGCAATTCGCTCGCCCTCGCTGGCGTCTAGCGCCAAGCCGTTGTAGTGGTGATCGAAAACAGTAACTAGCATTCGCCGACTTTCGCGCTCATTCAGAAAACCGCATAACACCTAGAAACAGCGCTGTTACTGGCTTCGCCGACTTTCGCTTGAATTCGGTGACAGCCGGAAAAATACCGGATGAGCTACCGGATAAATTGAATGCTTATCCGGAATGCCAACTCTCACTGACACCAAGCTTCGCACAGCCAAGCCAGAGGACAAGCCGTACTCGCTGCAGGACGGCAATGGCCTCTATCTCGAAGTACGGCCGAGCGGAGCGAAATACTGGCGCTATCGCTACTGGCTAACCCCCGAAAAGGATGGTCGATATACCATCGGCGAATATCCAGCCGTATCACTTTCTGATGCGCGCCGCGAGCGTGAGCGTGTGCGCGCCTTGGTCAAACAAGGTATCAATCCAACGCAAGAGAAGAAGACCGATAAGATCCGGCAGATTCATGAACGATCAACCACGTTCGAATCAGTCGCTCGAGAGTGGCTTGAGCGGAAGTCAGACAAGTGGGCACCCTATTACCTCAAGCAGGCCACGAGTTGTCTTGAGAACAATGCCTTTCCAAAGATCGGCAAACTGCCGATCAGAAAAGTCACCGCTGCCCACTTGCTCGATATCCTGCAGGAAATGGAGAGTCGGGGCGCGGAAACCTTTGCAATGCAACTCAGGCAATGGTGCTCCGCTATTTTCAGGCATGCAGTCGTCACCCTCCGGGCGGAGTTCGATCCAGCTGCTGCACTGAAGGGGGCGCTATCGCGCCCACAGGTCAGTCACAGTCGACCAATGTCACCAGACCAGATTGGCGACCTCAAGGCCAGACTGACAACCTATCAGGGTAACGGTACAACGGTCATCGCCATGCGGCTCATGCTGTATACCTTCGTGAGGACAGTGGAGTTGCGCAAGGCTCAATGGAACGAGTTCGATATCAAGGGATCTGAGTGGAAGATCCCTGCTGAGCGTATGAAGATGCGGCGGATTCATACTGTCCCCTTGCCGCGACAAGCCATCAGCCTGCTGAAAGAACTCAAAATGATTACTGGTTCAGGAAAATGGCTGTTCCCGAACTTGCGTCGACCGGACGATGTCATGAGCCCCTTGACGATCAATCGTGCGTTCGAGCACATGGGCTACGCGCCAGGCACTTGGTCAGGACACGATTTCCGCGCGACGGCTTCCACTCGATTGCACGAAATGGGCTTCCAATCGGAATGGATTGAACGGCAACTTGCTCACGTCGAGGGCAATAGGACAAAAGCAGCCTATAACCATGCCGAATACATACAAGAACGACGAAGGATGTTGCAGGCCTGGGCTGACTGGATCGACAAGATCCCCGAGAAACTCATCGAGTCCAAGAAAATGACGCCTGATGCGAAGCCGGCGCCAAAGAAGGCCGGCGCGCGCCGATCTTCCGGCTGATCCACTCCTGCACCTCGGCCTCGACCCACCCTGACAGGCGGCCAAGCTTTACCTGTTTTGGAAACTCCCCTTTTTTGATCTTGTCGTAGATCGAGGTTGTACCCAGACCGACCATGGCCTTGACATCCGGCAACCGTATCAAACGCTGGCTCATTCTAGACTCTCGCTGGCTGATATTCATGGAGCGTATTGAATATCACTGCCTGGTTATCCGGATTCCGAAATGCGCCCTTTTAGGGCGGATTTCGAATGCCGTCGAATGCGAGAAACGGTTAGCGTCTCGGGCTAGCCATGGCCAAGCAAATCGCAAAACTTCTCCCGGCGCACGAACGTTTCAAGAATGTCCAACGGGGAGAACAACTGCCGTTCTGGCCAGGCGAGGTACGCTGCGCGCCGAATGAATTTCTCCGCAGCGCCCTGTTCAACGCCCGTAATCGCAACCAGCCGCGGCGCTATCTCGATGGCGTCGTGCTGGCCATGCTCGGCAAGGGCCGGATCACCTACCGCGGCGAGGAACTCCGTCAGGACGATTGCACGGTCTGGCTACAGCTGGTGAAATTCGCCGCCGAAATTCCCTTGGGCGAATACGTCGAATTCACGCCGCATGCCTTCTGCAAGGCGGTGGGCTGGACGCCGACCGGCGATGCCTACGCCCATCTGCGCAAATGCCTGAGTCGGCTGCAGGCCACTTCGCTGGCCTTCTATGCCGAGCGCACCCAGGTCACCATCTCGTTGAGCATGATCCCGGAATTCATCTGGCAGGATCTCGGCACCGAAAAGCCCCTGCCGCGGTACAAGGTCAAGCTCGCCAGCCAGCTGGCCGAACTGTTCAAGGGGCACCACTTCACCTACGTGACCTGGTCACAACGCAACCGGCTGCCGGAAGGTTTGGCCACCTGGCTGCATGGCTATTTCTCCAGCCATCGCGAACCTTTTCCGCTCAAGATCGCCGACATCCAGCGCGTCGCCGACCTGACCATTCAGCGCCCTGATAACCTGCGCACCGGCATCGTGCGCGCGCTCACCGCCCTGGTTGAAGTGGGCCTGCTCGAATCATGGAAGATCGCAGACGAGCGCGTCACCGTCGTGCGGCGGCCGTATCAGGAATCTCTCGACCTTGTGGTATGAGTAGGAATCCGCTTGTGGTATGAGTAGGTTTCTACCCGATTTGCATGAATTATGCGGCTCAGTTCTGTGGGTAACTCGGTTTTGGTCCCCAAAAGTTCGTGGTTTGAGTAGGAGACGGTTGTCGTATGAGTAGTGCAACCGTTCCGGCGACTTGTGGTTTGAGTAGGGACGGCATCAAAGTTATCCAAAGTTTTGTGGTTTGAGTAGGGCCGCGACCCAGAAATTCATGATTAAAAACATAACCCTGAAACCGCGATAATGCAGTAATCAGTTTAACTATTTATAAATAACCAAAGCGGTCGGAGCGGGCAGGCACTGCAGATATCAACTCTCGGATAAAGCTTGGACTTTCCGCAGCATTGCTGGAAAATTGCCGAAATATCAATAATTCTTGGCCAGTGATTTCCGCCTACCACACCAAATATTTTGCCTACGAGCTAACTCGTCGCTGCCCGTCGGATAGCGTCGAGAAGCTGGCTGGTGCATTGGTCGATGCGCAAGTCGATCTCAATCCACATCAGGTGGATGCGGCGCTGTTCGCGTTCAATTCACCCCTCTCCAAGGGTGCCCTGCTCGCCGATGAGGTCGGACTCGGCAAGACCATCGAGGCGGGTCTGGTACTTTCCCAGAAATGGGCAGAGCGCAAGCGGCGCATCTTGGTCATCACCCCCTCGAATCTGCGCAAACAGTGGTTTCAGGAGCTGGCCGAGAAATTCTTCCTGCCTTGCCGCATCCTGGAGGCCAAGTCTTATAACGCGGCCATCAAGCAAGGTCAATTTCGGCCTTTCGATGCGCCCGAGATCGTCATTTGCTCCTACCAATTCGCCAAAAGCAAGGCCAGCGATGTGCATGCCGTGCCTTGGGACTTGGTTGTCATTGACGAAGCGCATCGGTTACGGAATGTCTACAAGCCATCCAACGTCATTGCCAATACCCTCAAGCAGGCTTTGGCCGGTAAACACAAGCTGCTGCTCACGGCGACGCCCTTGCAGAATTCCCTCCTTGAGTTGTTCGGCCTGGTCAGCTTTATCGACGAACATGCCTTCGGCGACTTGAAGAGCTTCCGCGAACAGTTCGCCAATCTGGATCAGGAACAGGTGTTCCAGACGCTCAAGACTCGCCTCAAGCCTGTGTGCCACCGCACCCTGCGCCGGCAGGTCACGGCCTACATTCCCTACACCAAGCGCCTGCCGCTAGTCGAAGAATTCACGCCGGAGGAAAGCGAAGACCGCCTATATCAGTTGGTATCGGAATACCTGCAACGGGACAATCTCCAGGCACTGCCAGCCAGCCAGCGGTCTCTGATGACGCTGGTGCTGCGCAAACTGCTGGCCTCATCCACTTTCGCCATTGCCGGCGCGCTGACCTCGATTTCCAACCGCCTCAAGGCCAAGCTACGCAAACAGGAGCCTGCCGAGTCGCTGGAAAACGAACTGGACCAGGACTACGAAGCGCTCGATGAAACGGCCGAGGAATGGGCCAACGACGAACCTGTCGAACTCCTGACCGAAAACGACCGCCGGGCACTTGAGCAGGAAATCGCCGACCTCGACGCCTTCGCCCAACTCGCGGCGTCCATTGAGCACAACGCCAAAGGCAAGGCATTGCTCAAGGCGCTGGGTATCGCCTTCGCCAAGGCGAAAGAGATCGGCGCCGAGCAGAAGGCCATCATCTTCACCGAATCGCGCCGCACCCAGAGCTACTTGCTGCGCGTGCTGGCGGACAGCCCGTTTTGTGATGGCATCGTCCTGTTCAACGGCTCGAACACCGACGATGGCTCCAAGCTGATCTATAGCCAGTGGCTGGCGCGCCACCAGGGCAGCGACCGCGTCACCGGCTCACGCAGCGCCGACATGCGTTCGGCGCTGGTCGATTACTTCCGCGAGCAGGGCCGCATCATGATCGCTACCGAGGCCGGCGCCGAAGGCATCAACCTTCAGTTCTGCTCGCTGGTGGTGAATTACGATCTGCCCTGGAACCCGCAGCGCATCGAGCAGCGCATCGGCCGCTGCCATCGCTACGGCCAGCAGCACGACGTAGTGGTGGTGAATTTCCTCAACCGCAAGAACGCCGCCGACCAGCGCGTCTTCGAGTTGCTGTCGGAAAAATTCCAGCTCTTCGAAGGCGTCTTCGGCGCCAGCGACGAAGTGTTGGGTGCCATCGAATCCGGTGTCGATTTCGAGAAGCGCATCGCCGCCATCTACCAGAACTGCCGCAAGCCAGAGGAAATCGCCGTCGCCTTCAACCAGCTTCAGCTTGAACTGAGCCTGGAGATCAACGAGTCAATGACGCGCACGCGCCAGCAATTGCTGGAGAACTTCGACGACGAAGTGCGCGAGAAACTCAAGGTGCGTGACGAAGCCTCCCGAGCCTATCTGAGCCGCTATGAGCGCCTGCTGATGCAGCTCACGCGGCATGAACTGGACGGCCAAGCCGAATTTCTGGGGGATGCCTCGTTTCATCTTGCGGAAAATCCGTTCCCGGATCAGGTCAGCGCTATCCCGCTGGGCCTTTATGAACTGCCGCGTCGCTCCGGCGAGGCGCACCTTTACCGCTTGAATCATCCATTGGCCGAACGCATCGTCGCGCAAGCGAAGGAGCGCGCATTGCCACCGGCCGATATCCGTTTCGATTACGGACTACATGACGGTAAGGTCACGACGCTTGAGCCCTACATCGGCAAATCCGGCTGGCTTTCGCTGTCGTTGTTCAGCGTTGAATCGCTCGACCAGGCGGAAGATCACCTGATCTTTTCAGCCATCACCGACGACGGCGAACCACTGGATGAAGAAGTTGCGCAGCGGCTCATGACCCTGCCTTGTGCTTCCGCCCCACGCTCGCTATCTGAAGGAACCAAGGCAGATGGCGCCCTCGATGCCTTTACCCAGCACCGCCAGGCAGCCATCCAGCGCGACATCTCCAAGCGTAATGCCCGCCTCTTCGAAGCCGAGGCGGACAAGCTCGACGGCTGGGCCGACGATCTGAAAGTCGGCCTGGAACGAGAAATCAAGGAAATCGACCGCCAGATCAAGGAAACGCGTCGCGCTGCCACGACCGCCCTGACGCTGGAGGAGAAGCTGGCCGGGCAGAAGCAGATCAAGGCGCTCGAAGCGCAGCGCAACCAGAAGCGGCGCTCCCTGTTCGACGCCCAGGATCAGGTGGACAGGCAGCGCGAGGAGTTGATTGCAGTCATCGAAGGCAAGCTGAATCAAGTCACCACCATGCAGCCATTGATTAAGCTGCGCTGGATGCTGCTCTGATGACCCGCCGGATGAGTCTCGCTACGAATACACTTACAATGCCATTTGGAAGTGGCCCGACATAAAAACTCATCCCTGCCGGCCCGCAAGTTAATTGATGTCACCAGCAATTGAGGTTAGAAAATGAGCGAACCAGCGGTTACGGCTTCGGAACAATTGGCAGAGAAAATCGTCCAGCGGCTGATCGACGAAAAGCTGCTGTCGGCCACTGACGGCAAGAAACTCATTCCAAAGATGGTGACCGGCAAAGTGCGTGCGGGGGATTGGCGGTTAGCTGTGGAGAAGTCGATTCCGGAGGCATCGACTGATGGCCGCTCTTCGTAAACTGACAGTCGCCCATCTGCGCGGCTCGACGCAGCCGTTTTCCCTGAGTTTCGAGACTGGCAAACGGCTAACGGTCATCTACGGAGAAAACGGCAGCGGCAAGTCCACCTTGTGCGATGCCCTTGACTTGCTCGGCAACGGATTCGTTGGTTCATTGGAGAACCGTGGTTTAGGTAGTGGTCTAAGCAAGTACTGGGCTTCTGTAGGTAGAGCGCCCGTGGATATCTCGGTCGTGCTGGAAACAGCAGGCGCGACGCATTGTGCCCGGATGGTCAAGTCGAATGTCGTTGTTGATCCGCAGGCCGGCCGGCCGCGCGTTCAAGTGCTCCGGCGCGACAAGATGCTGACCTTGGTAACGGCTAGCCCCAGCGAACGTTATGAAGCCATTCGCCGTTTCATCGACGTCGGCAGCATTGAGGATACCGAAAGTGCCCTGCGCGACGCGATCAAGAGCGCCGAACAGGGGCGTGACGGCGCGGCGTTGCGCTTGCAGGAAAATCGTGGCGAAATCTACCGCCTATGGCAGGCAGCTGGTAGCCCGGACGATGACTTCCTTGCCTGGGCACAGAACGAGGCCCAGCGCGATGCAAGTGAGTTTGCGCCGCAAATCGAGGCACTTGATGCGCTCTTATCTGCCCACTCGCGCTTGACAGAGTTGCCAGGCCAATGGGCGCAGGCACAGCAACAGATTCGTGATGCCGGGACGGAATCAGCAAATGCCCAGATGGCCATGGAGGTTGCACTAGGCGGTATCGCTAGCGACGCCGCAGATATGGTGAGCCTCCTCGAATTGGCGCAAACCTACTTGCAGCGCTACCCGAATCCGCAAGCCTGTCCGGTCTGTCAGAGCGCCGAGAAGGCGAAGGGTTTATCAGAGCGTCTGCAAGAAAGAATTGCCGGCTTTCAGGCGCTACGGCAAGCCAGTCAAAGACAGCGAAACGCTCAAAACCAGATCGAGCGCGCAAAACAACATGCGGAAATCATTGCCGCGCAGGCCCAGCAGAAATCGGCTCAGTTCGACAGCGTCCATGCTGAGTACCAATGGCCGGAGGGTATCGACATCCCAGAACCGCCTCCGGCCGCAATTGACGAATGGCCGGCCTGGTTAACCGCGACAGAAACCTTGCTGCTGGTTTGGCGAGGCGCGCTCGCCCAGCGCCAGGCTCAGGCGCAAAACCACTGGGCGCTACAAGGCGCAGTCAAAAACTATACGGAGAGCATGCAGACCCAGCACGAACTGGATGCCGTGCTGCCGCGACTTCAGCGCGTCCTCGACATCGTGGTCGAGGAGCGGAAACGCTATACGGACAAGGTGCTGGCCGATATCGCGGATGAAGTCGGCCAACTCTACGAACGCATCCATCCTAAGGAAGGTTTGAACAATATCAGCCTGCAACTTGATCCAAAGAGACGTGCCTCGCTGGCGATCAGTATGCCCTTTCACGGCACTGTCGCACCACCCCATGTCTACTTCAGCGATTCGCACATGGATACCCTTGGCTTGTGCATCTTTCTGTCCAATGCCAAGCTCAACGAACCGCGAGCCACGATCCTCGTCCTCGACGACGTGCTGGGCAGTGTGGATGAGCCCCATGTCGAGCGGGTGATCGACCTGCTGATCGAGGAATGCCAAGGCTTCCGCCACTGCCTGATCGCGACACACTATGGTCCATGGCGTCGAAGGCATCAATGGCGCATGTTGCGCGACGGCAAGTGCCAGTTCATTGAGCTTGGCAAGTGGACGCGAGACGCCGGCCTATCGCAAGTTGGCAGCCTCGACCATGTCGATCAACTCCGCCATCTGCTCGAACAGGCTGCGCCTGATGCGCAATTGATCTGCGCCAAGGCCGGGCCAGTACTAGAGGCGCTGCTCAAGTTCATCGCAGTCAATTACGGCCTGCGGCTGCCCTATCGTATCGACGCCCAATACACGTTGGGCGAACTGCTCAATGCGATGGACGGCAAGCTGCTCAAAGTGCTGCGCGCCGAGATCGCGGAATCGGTTGCTGATGGAGACGGCGTAACTTATCGATCTGTACCGCTCGAACCCCTTCTCGATGAACTGAAACGCATCGCCCAACTGCGTAATGCGATCGGCGCCCACTTCAACGAGTTGTCCTTCGACCTACTGGACAGCGATGCCCTAAATTTCGGTCGTTGCGTGCACGAGTTGGCCGAGACCCTGACGGACAACGAGTCTGGCTGGCCGCAGAGCAGGGCATCCGGCAGTTACCTAGCAACAAATAACGACAGCCGCCGCTTGCACCCATTGACCCGACCGACCTGATTCATGAGCAGCAAGAAACCAAAACTCGAACTCACCTCGTTCGGCAAGAAGAACCGGCCGGAGCTGGGGCCTCGCATTCTGCTGGAAGACCCGGCGAAGAGTTACCACGCCAAGCGCCGTATCACCAGCGTCGACTTTTGACAGCTTTCAAGTGCCTTGATCGAGAATAGACCGATGACGAAAACGCAGCTCAAAAAGCTCAGTATCAGAAATTTCAGAGCGCTGGCCGACGTGGAAATCCAATTCGGAACCCATGTAACGGTCATTTGCGGAAAGAACGGGACATCCAAGTCATCGATCCTCGGTATTGCAGCGCAGATTTTCAATTTCGAGAAGGACTACACCAAGGATCAGCCCCTCAAGTACCAGACGATCACCGGCGCCGAGTTCAAGTCAAAATACAACGAGCACTTTCGCATATCCGATCAGTTTGATGTACCTGGCTCCATGGATGTCGGTATCGAGTTATACGATGGCTACACGGACAAGCCTGCGACTGCCGAGTTGGGATTGTTCAAGCGAGGGAATATTTCCAGACCTGTCGTGCGCAAGAACAGCACAGCAACCGAAGGCAACGCCAGCCGCAATTTCACGCATCCCGTCATTTACCTCAGCCTGAAAAGGCTATACCCCATTGCCGACCGAGATTACAAGGTCCGCGACTTCGAATACCTGCGGAACCACCAGAAGAAGTTCATCGACCTAACCAACGAATTACTGAATCGGACCGCAACCGTTGCAACGAGCACAACCGGGATCATTCACTCTGCGGTCGCGCATGGCCAGAACTACGATCAGGACTCAGTATCCGCTGGCGAAGACAATGCCGGGCAACTCCTTATGGCCTTGATGTCCTTCCGAAAATTGCGGGAAGAATATCCCGATTACAAAGGGGGATTGCTGTTGATCGACGAGGCTGACGCCGGTCTGTTTCCGGCAGCCCAAATCAAGCTGATTGAAATACTGAATCGCGAATGCCAGGAGCTGAACCTGCAAGCTGTAATGACATCTCACTCTCCAACACTTATCGAGTACACATACGAGCTTAGCAAGAAGTATCAGAAGCGATTTAAAACCGTTTATTTGAGCGACACCTACGGCAGCGTCCAGGCAATGCACGATAAGTCATGGCCTGAAGTCGATGCCGATCTCCATACCCGGATCAAACGCGCCAACAATGAAGTTTCGCTGCCAACCGTCAACATCTATTTCGAGGACGGAGAGGCATGCGATCTTTTCAAGGCTGCGATGCGCCGCCAGCCTGCAAACAAGTTTCTCCACCTACAAGAAGTATCGCTGAGCTGCAATAACTACATTGATCTGGTGAAGCGAAAAATCCCCGAGTTTGCAAGCAAAGGGATTGTCTGCCTGGATGCAGATGTTGATGAGGCAGTAATAAAGAGATTGCCCTCGATAGTTCTGCTGCCGGGCACATTGCCGCCAGATCAACTTATCTTTGAATATCTGTACAACCTGCCTGCCGGTCATCCTCTTTGGGCGAATCCGATTCAATTCACCCGGGCAAACCTGACGAATATTGCCCGTCCTCTGATCAACCGACTTTCCATCACCGGGCCAGTTATCAACTTGCGGACGCTGGTGGATGCAGACCGAATGGCGAATGCCGGAAACAAGGATAAGCTCCGGGAGCTATTCAAGAATCTCTACCGACACGAAGACTTTCAGGCACTCCTCGCACAAAAAGCCTCCAGATATAGCCCGTGGCAGTGCTGGGCAAAAGACAATCCGGCACTTTGCTCCGACTTCGTTTCGCGTTTTATCAAACAATTGACAGTAACCTTGCGCGACGGTCATTTTGTGGATAGCTCGAAGCTGTACGTTCTTGGCAAACTGCCAAGCGACACCGCTGCGAAAATGTAGCGCCGAAACCATCGATCATGTACTCAAACAAACTCTACACCCCGCTGAGATACCCTGGAGGCAAAGCACCCTTTGCTCCCTTTATTGCATCCGTAATGGAATGCAACGATCTATCCGGCGGGCATTATCTGGAGCCATACGCGGGGGGCGCGGGTGTTGCTCTCGAATTGCTTTTTCATGGATATGCCAGCCATGTCCATATTAACGACATAGACCCCGCTGTTCATGCATTTTGGGCTGCCGTTACGCAAGAGCCAGATGCTTTGCTGGAGCTCCTGGAATCAACCCCGATCACCATGGATCAGTGGTACAGATGGCGCTCGGTACTGCGTGATGAAGTGTCAGGAACGATAGTCGAGCGCGGATTCGCCACACTGTTCATGAACAGAACGAATCGTTCCGGGATTTTGAAAGGCGGCGTTATCGGCGGCAAGGAGCAAAGTGGTGAGTACAAGCTCGATGCGCGCTTCAAGAAGGATGTGCTTGCTGCCAGAATCAGAAAGATTGCCGATCATGCGGAAAGAATCACCGTGCATAGCGAGGATGCATTTGCACTTCTGCGTAGATGCAGCCGCTTGCTCCCGAAACGGTCCCTTATTTACCTGGACCCGCCCTATTACGTGAAAGGACGCGGGCTTTATCGCAATTACTATGGCCATGACGATCATCTGGCGATTGCCCAAGCGCTCCAGTCAAGGCAATTCAAGCGACCATGGATTGTTTCCTACGATAACGCGGAAGAAATCCGGGAGATGTATCAGCTCAGCAAGGGGTTGAGCTATGGATTGAATTACACCGCCCAGAAACGTTACGTCGGCAACGAGATCATGTTTTTCAGTCAGGGATTACTGGTTCCGGAGGACGCTGTCCCTCAGTCGAAGCTTGCCGCGTAGATACCCTCAAGACAAGAAGCTGTATGGCCAAACAAAAACTCGAACTCACCTGGATTAGCAAGGAGAACCGGTCCAAGATGGAGCCGGCAGCACTGGAGGCAGGGGTTGCAGGCAAGGAAAGGCTGATGAAATGAATAGCCAGATCACTGACCTTCCCGATTACGCAGCGCTGAAGAAACTCGCGGCTGCGCTTTGGCAAGAGAACAACTCTTACTATGGTGCGGCAGTCATGGTCGGAGCAGGATTCAGTCGCGTCGCTGCCTCAACAGGCGACGTCAAGAAAAAATTGCCTCTCTGGAACGAGCTTTCCGAGATTTTGGCAAAGGACATCGGTTCCAGTAAACAGACTGATCCTTTGCGTCAGGCTGAGGAATATCGAGCCTACTTTGGACAGCAGGCACTCCTTGATTTGCTCAAGAAAGCGGTTTCCGATACATCCTGGAGTCCAGGTGCTCTGCACAATAACTTGTTAGAACTACCGTGGTCTGAGGTGCTGACTACCAACTGGGACACTTTGCTTGAACGCGCCTCGGTCGACGTTCATCAACCTGCGTACAACGTCGTCAATCGACAGGAAGACCTTGCCAGTGCTCGCGCCCCCCGCATCGTCAAGCTCCATGGAACGATCGGCGTTACCGATGAACTGATTTTCACGCAGGAAGATTTTCGAAAATACCCACAGCGCCATGCGGCTTTTGTCAATTTCGCACGGCAAGTGTTCATTGAAAACGAACTTTGCCTGCTGGGCTTTTCAGGCGACGATCCGAACTTTCTGCAATGGGCAGGGTGGGTGCGAGATCATCTGGCAACCCATGCCCGACGTATCTATCTTGTTGGCGCGTTGAACTTGACTGCCGCGAAGCGGAAATATCTCGAATCCATCAATGTTGCCCCGATTGATTTGAGCCTGTTGGTGGCCGATTACGATGAACCGGATGCCAAACATGCTGAGGCGACGAAGATTTTCATCGAGGCTCTGCAAAAGCTCAAACCCAAGCAGGCTTGGGAATGGAGTCCAACACAGCTGCATCGCAGCACGCTAACCAGTGAAGAGAGTACAAGAACCCATCGGGATTCAGCTTATGCCGCCAAGCTGCTGGAGGAGCAGATCAAGACGCTTGAATCAGATAGGGCGGCCTACCCCGGTTGGCTGACCTGCCCGCCATCGCTACTCTTCAGTTTGCAACACCAGCTTAGTGATCCGTGGCCAACACCCCAAAGCCTGTCTGCAATGACGCCAGACAGCCGCGCCAAACTACTGTACGAAATTTCGTGGCGTTGTGATGTGACTTACCAGGCCCTTCCATCTTGGCTGGCGCAAGAGCTTCTGACGATATGTGACCCTGCACATCCAAGCACATTGACCAAGAGGCAACAGATGGAAATCGCCCTGTTGCTATTGAAAAGCACACGATGGCTGGACAAATCCGAGTCGCAATCGATTGAGCAAGCGACGACTGCCATACTGGAGCGAAATGCGAAACATTGGCCGGAAGTCATTAACGAGCTCACATACCATTGCGCCATCGTAGCGCGAGACCAGTTCGATTACCCTGCCATTGAAAGCGCCATTGAAAAAGTCATACCGAATACTCCGGTCTGGAAGCTGAAAAAGGCATCTCTCTTGGCTGAACTTTGCCGGTTTGATGAAGGCAAGGGCTTGGTTGCAGACGCGTATCGGGATTTGCTCGACCAGAATCGCAAAGACAGAAATTCGATTCATGTGCTTTCACGTTTGGCATGGGCACACTGGCTAATGCGCGGCATTGATCTATGGTCGTCGGGGAAAGAGTTCAAAGCATTTCCCTCCAGCTACCAAGACCCCAAATGTAGTCCTTGGAGTCACATCGAACATATTCAGGAGCGAGTTTCCAAGGCCCTTGAGAAACAACGAGAGCATCAGGGTATAGAGCCTCTCTTCGAGCCAGGGAGCTACAAGGATAATTCCAAGACGATCACATTCAACAGCGAGTTGCATCCACTACTTCTTTTGGACGGCATATCCCAAACCGTAGGCATGCCGTTGCGATGGAGTGGCATAAGTTTTCTGGTTGAGCCAGCCGCCGAGCTCTCTGAGCTGGACGATATAGATGATGTACATCGGTTTGCCCTGGCAATTCGGACTGCGAACAGCGATTCCTCGAATGTACTGAAAAAGGTATTTTCTCGGACGCGAGTTGCATGCTTTTCGAGTGAGGATACGTATTGCCTGATGGCTCGCTGTCAGTCCGCCATTGGCTACTGGGGTACAAGATTGACCGGAGATACCTCAACTGCACGGATTCACATAGTTGAACGTCTTCGGATATTTATTGAAGTCCTTGCGCGCATATCAGTTCGCGCAACACCCGAACAGGCCAAGGAGTTCTTCCGGCTTGCGCTTGCAATTGGCACGAAGCCGGCGGCGCATAATCATTGGTTGGCTGATTCACTCAGGCATCTGAGCGACTATGCACTTGAAAGTGTCCCAAAGGATCAACAGCATGAGTTGCTTGGGGAGGCACTGTCCTTCCCACTTCAAACTGAAATCAATCTCGGCGCACATCCGGAGTGGCTCAATCCTGTCATTCGATATCCGGGAGAGAGGAGTCCCAATGCAGCCCTTGACCGCCGCATTGATAAAATCATTGACCGTATAGCGCCTTGCTCACCTCAAAGCGTGCCCGCGCTCTTGCGCTTGCTACCCCTGCTCGATGAGGGCTTTCTTACGGTTGCGGAGCGCGAAAAAATTGGAGAAAAAGTGTGGGGTTCAGCGCCTGATTATCAGTCGCTTCCACAGACTGGCCTATTTACATATGTACTCTTGAAACTTCCTGCACCTGACGATTCGGCAGCAAGAAATGCCGTCAGGCGGTATCTTTTCGAGGCTCGGGACGATCATTCATTCGGTTCGACGTTATTGAGGGACATTGGAGGTGCCGCGAGAGCAAAAGGTGTTGAGGAGCTTCCATCCGCAGAGCAGGCTGCGGCTTATTTTGAGAAGCTGGTTTCATGGAGAGATAAGAAGGTCGCCGAGGATACTTTCAGGCTTTTTGATCAAGAAGATCAAAAAGGAAATTTGATTGGTCAAGTACTTGCCTACGCTATTGCTCCTGCGTTGCCTGTTGAGGCACTGAATCAAGATAATTTCGACAAACTGCTAGCTTTCCATGCAGAGGTTGAAGCCCCCGCAACTGCCATTGCACTTTCCCGTTTCGCTGCATCCAATGAGCTTTTTTCTGGGAAAGTCGAAAAATGCATACGCCAAGGCTTGCAGGGGCACGATGCAAACAAAGTGGCATCTTCAGCATTTGCTCTGCTGAAATGGCGGGAAATAAAGACATCTTCGGCCACGGACAGACTAACCTCGCGGCTGGTCTATCTGCTGGGTTCGAATCTGGGTGGCGGCTTGCCAGCTTTGCTGTGGACTGCCGGGCAGATGTATGCCAAGGGCTATCTTTCAAAAGGCGATACGGAATCGTTGATAGACAGTGTGCCGATGGTTTTCGACAGCACTGATTACAAGAATATCTCTCCATTTAGCCGGGAGTCTGTCAGCATTTCACTGGTTCGTGCGGAGTGCGCCAGGTTGGCGCGGGCTATTCTCAACACGCGTCAAGACACGAACAACGAGCTGATCCGGGTCTTGGAAGAAGCCAAACAGGACGCGCTGCCCGAAGTCCGGTTTGCCGATAATGCGGATGATTAGAACTACATGACCAAGAAACAAAAACTCGAACTCACCTGGATCGGCAAGGAAACCCGCCCCAAGCTGGAACCGCGCATCCTGCTGGAAGACCCGGCGAAGAGTTACCACGCCAAACGCCGTCTCACCAGCGCCGACATTTTCGACAACCGGCTGATCTTCGGCGACAACCTGCTGGCGCTGAAGGCGCTGGAGGCGGAGTTTTCCGGCAAGGTGAAATGCGTATTCATCGACCCGCCGTACAACACCGGCAGCGCCTTCACGCATTACGACGATGGCGTCGAGCATTCGATCTGGCTGTCGTTGATGCGCGACCGGCTGGAGATCATCAAGCGGCTGCTGTCGAATGAAGGTTCGTTGTGGATCACCATCGACGACAACGAAGCGCACTACCTCAAGGTGTTGTGTGATGAGGTTTTTGGGCGGGCGAATTTTGTATCGAATATCATCTGGCAGAAAAAATTCTCCCCCCAAAACGACGCAAAATGGATTAGCAACAGTCACGATCACGTGCTTTGCTACGCTGTGGACAAGAGCCTTTGGTTCCCCAACGCACTCCCGCGCACAGCCGAAATGGATGATCGATATAAGAACCAAGATAATGATCCAAGAGGCCCATGGACAGCGACTGACCTAACCCGTGCAGAGCATCGAGACCGTGATTACTGGGGACTTGTCACTCCTTCTGGGAAAACAGTGTTCCCAGCCAAAGGGCGCAGTTGGAGTCGGCCAAAGGAAAATATTGAGAAGCTTAAGGCGGAAGGCAGGCTTTGGTTTGGCCCCAACGGGAGCAACCTTCCACGCTTGAAAAAGTACCTCAGCGAAATGGAAGGTGGCCTCACGCCACAGTCAATCTGGTTCCATAACGAGGTTGGAAACAACCAAGAAGCCAAGAAGGAAATTCTTCAGCTTGATACCGAAACTGTGTTTGATACCCCGAAACCAGAACGACTAATCAATCGAATTCTCCATCTTGCCACCAACCCCGGAGACCTCGTCCTAGACTCCTTCGCGGGCTCCGGCACAACCGGAGCCGTCGCCCACAAAATGGGCCGGCGCTGGATCATGATCGAGCTTGGCGAGCACTGCCACACCCACATCATTCCGCGCCTGCAAAAGGTCATCGACGGCGAGGACAAGGGCGGAATTACCGAGGCCGTGGGCTGGAAGGGCGGCGGCGGCTTCCGCTATTACCGCCTGGCGTCCTCGCTGCTGGAAAAGGACAAGTGGGGCAATTGGGTCATCAACCACGACTACAACGCCGCCATGCTGGCCGAGGCGCTGTGCAAGCTGGAAGGATTCACCTATGCGCCATCGGATGCGGTGTATTGGCAGCACGGCCATTCCACCGAGCGGGATTTCGTCTATGTCACCACGGCCAGCCTGACCCATGAGCAGTTGCAGCAGTTGTCCGACGAGGTGGGGCCGGAGCGGTCGCTGTTGGTGCTGTGCACGGCTTTCCGCGCCAAGGCTGATGCCTACCCCAACCTGACGGTGAAGAAGATTCCCAAGCAGGTACTGTCGCGCTGCGAGTGGGGACACGACGATTATTCCTTGCAGGTGGAAAACCTGCCGAAGGAAGCGTCCAAGCCAGGGCAGCAATCGCTGTTCGACGGGGGGGAGTCATGAGCGAACTGACCACTCGCGCGACCAGCCCGGTCATTCTCTATACCACCGGCGATGGCAAGGTTACGGTGGATGTCTGGTTCGCCAGCGACAATTTCTGGCTGACCCAGAAGGCGATGGCGGAACTGTTTGGGGTGAAAACGCCGGCCGTCAACAAGCACCTGAAGAACATATTCGCCACGGGCGAGCTGATCGAGGATTCAGTTGTTTCCGTTTTGGAAACAACTGCCGCCGACGGCAAGACCTACGCTACCCGGTTCTACAACCTCGACGCCGTGATTGCGGTGGGCTACCGGGTGAATTCGATCAAGGCCACGCATTTTCGCATCTGGGCAACCCAGGCGCTACGGGAATACATGGTCAAGGGTTTCTTGCTCAACGACGAGATGCTCAAGAACGGGCGCAGCTTCGGGCAGGATTATTTCGACGAACTGCTGGAGCGCATCCGCGAGATTCGCGCCAGCGAACGCCGTGCCTATCAGAAGATCGCCGACGTATTCGAGCAGTGCAGCAGCGACTACCAGAGCAATGGCGAAGAGACACAATTGTTCTTCCAGATGGTGCAGAACAAATTGCACTTCGCCAGCACGGGGCACACCGCCGCCGAGATCGTGCATGGTCGCGCCGATGCCGACAAGCCGTTCATGGGGCTGACGACCTGGAAAAACGCCCCGCGCGGCAAGATTCTCAAGAGCGATGTCACCGTCGCCAAGAACTACCTGAACCAGTCCGAGCTGGACAAGCTGAACCGGCTGGTTTCGATGTTCATCGACTTTGCCGAAATGCGTGCACTGAATCGGCAGGTGATGACGATGAAGGACTGGCTGGCATGGGTAGGGCGCTTCCTGGACTTCACCGATCAGCAGGTGCTGGAAAACGCCGGCAAGATTTCCCAGGAGATGGCCCGCGTCAAGGCCCATGCCGAATATGAAAAATTCCGCGTGCAGCAGGACCTAGATTACCGGTCCGATTTCGATTTGCGACTGGCGCACTATCTGAAAGGCGAAGGGAAGTCATGAACCGCCATGTCAACGCCATCGCCGGCCGCCTTAGCCTGCGTCCACCGCAGCGCCGCTCGCTGGAAATCCTCGACCGCATTACCGAGATTGCTCCGCCCGGCAAGGGTGCCGATGTAGCGGCCATGCTGGAGGCAATCCGCAGCGAGTTCCCGTCGGTCACGGATTTCGAGCGCCACTTTCCCTCGCTGTGCTTTGCGCTCGCCACGGGCGTGGGCAAGACGCGGCTGATGGGTGCTTTCATCAGCTATCTGCACCTGGCGCACGGCATCGACAACTTCTTCGTGCTGGCGCCGAACCTGACCATCTACAACAAACTGATTGCCGACTTCAGCGACCGCAATCATCCCAAGTACGTGTTCCGGGGTATCGCCGAATTCGCCATCGACGCGCCGTCCATTATCACGGGCGACAACTACGACCAGCACGACCCGCGTAGCGGCACGCTGTTCGGTGGCGTGCGCATCAACATCTTCAACATTTCCAAGATCAACTCGGAAGTACGCGGCGGCAAGTCGCCACGCATCAAGCGGCTGTCGGAATATATCGGCGAGAGCTACTTCGACTATCTGGCCGGCCTTCCGGACTTGGTCATGCTCATGGACGAATCACATCGTTACCGCGCCAGTGCGGGCATTCGCGCCATCAACGAGTTGAAGCCGATTCTCGGGCTGGAATTGACGGCCACGCCCTTCGTGGAGTCGGCGCGCGGTGCGGTGCCCTTCAAGAATGTGATCGTTGATTACCCGCTCGGGCAGGCGATGAAGGATGGCTTCGTCAAGGAGCCGGCCGTCGTGACGCGCAAGAACTTCAACCCGGCGGGCATGTCGGCGGAGGAGATCGAGCGCCTGAAGCTGGAAGACGGCGTGCGCCTGCACGAAAGCGTGAAGGTAGAGCTGGAAACTTACGCCCGCGAGAGCGACAACCCCATCGTCAAACCCTTCCTGCTGGTGATTGCCCGCGATACCACTCATGCCGGTCAGCTGACCGAGTTGATCAAGTCCGACAACTTCTTCGAGGGGCGCTATCGGGACAAGGTCATCCAGGTGGATTCGAGCAAGTCCGGCGCGGAAGAAGAGGAAATGATCACGCGCCTGCTCAAGGTGGAGCACACCGACGAGCCCACGGAGATCGTGATTCACGTCAACATGCTGAAGGAAGGCTGGGACGTGACCAACCTCTATACCATCGTGCCGTTGCGGGCCGCGAATGCGCGCATCCTCATCGAACAATCCATCGGGCGCGGCCTGCGCCTGCCTTATGGCAAGCGCACGGGTGTGTCGGCCGTGGATCGGCTGAACATCGTCGCCCACGACAAGTTTCAGGAAATCATCACCGAGGCCAACCGGCCGGAGTCGGCAATCCATTTGCAGACACTGGTGCTGGATGCCGATACGCTCGGGCAGAAAACCACCACGGTGGTGTCTCAATCGCGGCTGGCGACCAAGCTGGGTTTGACGCCTGCCCATGCGACCAGCAGCACGACCGTGGCCGGGCAGGATCAGGCGCCTGTGTTCAGCAAACCAGAAGAACAGAAAGTTGCGCAGATCACCTACGAGGTCATCCGCAAGCTGGAAAACCAGCCGCAGACCTTGCCCACCATCGAGTACCTGAAGAAACCGGAAATCCAGGCTGCCATCGTCAAGGCGGTTGAGGAGCAGCATCAGCAGGCGCAGTTCGAACTCGAAGGTATGGGAGAAAAGGCGGATATTGCTGCCGTGGTGGCGCAGACGGTTGAACTGGTGACTCAGCAGACCATCGATATTCCGCGCATCCTGGTGGTACCCAAAGGCGAAGTGAAATCGGGCTTCAAGCCTTTTACGCTCGATCTGGCCGCACTGAAATATCCGGCAGTTTCGGACGAGCTTTGGATTCAGCACTTGCGCACCAATCAACTCGAAGTGGTTTCGCTGGGACGTGGCGGTATCGAAGAGGCCCGGCTGGAAGACTATGTGGTCAGTGGCCTGGTCGATTTTGACGATATTTCCTACGACGATCACGCCGACCTGCTCTACGATCTGGCCGCCCAGACCGTGCAGCACTTCAAGGGCTATCTGTCCGAGGAGGACATCCGCAAGGTGCTGCGTTGTTACCAGCGCGACATCGCGCGCTTCATCCATGCCCAGATGCAGGCGCAATACTGGGTGGATGTTGCCGGCTACGAGGTGAAAGTCAGCAAGGGCTTTACCGAGTTGAAGCAAAGCGCCTATACCTACTCGGTACAGGAACCTCCGGCCAACTATCGGGTGGAACCGGCGGACAAGAGCAACATGGCGAAGTACCTGTTCGGCGGTTTTCAGAAATGCCTGTATCCGGTGCAGAAGTTCGATTCGGACTCGGAGCGCAAGCTGGCAGTGATTCTGGAACGCGATGCGCTCAAGTGGTTCAAGCCGGCCAAGGGCCAGTTCCAGATTTATTACCAGCACGGCGCGGATCATCTGGAATATCAGCCAGACTTCATTGCCGAGACGACCACCACGATCTACATGCTGGAACCGAAGAAGCGCACTGAACTTGAAGACTCGGTTGTCGTCGCCAAGAAGGAGGCCGCCATCAAATGGTGTACAAATGCCTCGGACCATGCAGCGAGCTACGGCGGCAAGCCGTGGCGCTATGTGCTGATTCCGCATGACGAGATTGTGGAAAACATGACCTTGGATGGGCTGGCGGCGCGATTTGGTTGCTGAGAGAAAAGTCGGCGCTGGCGGGACGGCTATCTGGGTTTCGGCGGATCCTCCATCCGCCCCAGCCACTGCCACAACACCTTGATCGCCAGCCAGTAAGCATAGGCTGTGGCCGGTGCCATATCTCGGTGGGCTTTCCAGAACCCGATCACCTGCCGCTTGCCGATTTGCTCCAGGCCGGTCACGCGGAAATGCGCCTGCATCCAGTTGACCAGAATGACCAGGCGGTCGACCTGCTGGCGCCGGTTGGATTTTCCACCATGGGCTACATAGACATGCGCCTGGCGACGAACCTGGTCAGCCAAGGTAGGCATTGCTCACCTCGCGCCGGTTGTGGCCCAGCTCCAGGGCGATCTGATCCCGTGCCGTGTCATCGAGCTCTTTCGCCGCATCCAGTGAAATTCCGTAAGCATCCGGTCTGAACCGTGGTTGTGCGATTTGGTAATTTTGTGCAGCGGGTTTTGCGTTACAGCTTCACGTTCCAAGGCAACAATTCATCGACCTTGTTGACTTTGTGGTCTGCGATGACGCTCAGGACGTGCGTGAGGTATTTCTCGGGGTTTACGCCATTTAGCTTGGCTGTGCCTAGCAAGCTGTACAGTGTGGCGGCTCTGTCGCCACCGTTATCTGAGCCAAGAAATAGGAAATTCTTCCTTCCAACGGCAACGCTTCTTAGGGCGCGTTCGGCCGTATTGTTATCGATTTCAATGGCCCCATTGTCCAAGAATCGAGTGAGTGCTTGCCATTGGTTCAAGGCATACCTTATGGCGTCTGCTGTCACGGACTTCTTTGAGAGCGTGGGCAATTGATCAAGCAACCACTGGTGGAGCGCTAGCACCTTTGGTTTGGACTTCGTCTCGCGTGTTTGTCGCCGTTCGTCTGGCGGCTTGCCGCGAACTTGGGTCTCAATGTCATAGAGCTCGCCGATCACCTGTAAAGCGTGCGTGGTGATGGGTGTCGGACTGGTAACATGAATGTCGTAGAACTTCCTGCGTGTGTGTGCCCAGCATGCAGCCTCAACAATCTTGCCTGACTCGTACAAGGCATTGAATCCCGTATAAGCATCGGCCTGCAGCACGCCTTGGTAGTCTCGCAGGTGTGTTTGCGGATGAAGACCCCGACGGTCTGACGAGTAACGAAACCACACGGCAGGCGGGTTTGTGTCACCCGCCGGTCGATCGTCTCGGGCGTATACCCAAAGCCTAGCGGCCTTAGTCTTGCCAGTACCCGGGGCCAGTACCTGGATGGGTGTGTCATCGGCATGCAGCTTCTTGGCAGCAAAGACGTGTTCACGAAGCTTGGTCATCAAGGGATCGAGCAAGTCGTGCACCCCACCGATCCAGTCCCCAAGGGTGCTGTCGCTAAGTACCATGTCTTGGCGGGCGTAGATTTGGCACTGCCGATAGATGGGCAGGTGATCTAGGTACTTGCTCACCATCACGTGGCTAAGCAGTCCGGGCCCAGCGTAGCTTCTGGGGATCGGTCGGCTCGGTGCTGGGGCCTGAACAATGGTGTCGCAGCAACGGCAGGTGAGCTTGGGGCGCACGTGGCGGATGACTTTAAAGTGAGCGGGCACCCATTCAAGGGTTTCGCTCACGTCCTCACCTAGACGGGCAAAGTCGCTGCCGCAGCTCGGGCACGACTGCTCTTGGGGCATGATTTCTTGTGTTTCACGCGGCAGGTGCTCAGGCAACGGTTGGCGCGCGGGTACCCGGCGCTCATGTCCTGCAATGGACTTGGTCTGCAGCCGGCTTTCACGCGCGCCTTGATTGATGTGCAGCTCTTCAAGCTCGAGGCAGAGTTGGTCTATTTGGCGATCTAGCTTCTCAGACTTCTGACCAAACAACATGCGCTTGAGTTTGTCGATCAGTAGACCTAAACGTGCAATCTCAGCCAGGTCATCACGCTTGGATGATTTAAGCGATTGCGCTTCAAATTGGAAGGCATCGCGCTCAGTCTTTAGTGCTTCAACGGTGGCAAATTGCGCCGTCAACAAGGCCTTCAGTTCTTCAATATTATCAGGCAGTTGGGGCGTCTTGTGCATGGGTTTTATTATACCAAACCACCCCAGTAACCACCACCATTAATTGCCTTTAAAGCCAATAAATATGCGGGTCTACAACACAAACGACATGCTAGAAATAGTCACTTTTTACGACCCCAATCAGCACTGCTTATTGGTCCACTTTCGCCGCTATCAGCCAACCCACCACGCTCAAACTTGCGTGGGTGTTCGAGTGCGTTTAGGCGCGCGCCAATCAATGCCCTCGAGCAGCATAGAGAGTTGCGCAGGGCTCAAATGTACCGAGCCGCTAGTGGCCTGTGGCCACACGAATCGACCCTCGTCTAATCGCTTGGCTAGTAAACATATGCCATCACCGCTATACCAGAGCAACTTAACGCGATCACCACGCCGACCCCTAAAGACAAACACATGGCCGCTAAAGGGATCGTGCTCGAGCGCCACCTGCACAAGCGCCGATAAACCATCGAAGCTCTTTCTCATGTCAGTCACACCCGCGGCAACCCACACTCGGGTACCTGGTGGCGGTCCGATCATCGCAATGCCTGCAAGATCGAGCGCAAGGCATCCGTATCAACATGGCCATGAATACGCAATCGATACTCACCGAGCTCAAGCTCAACATGCCCGAACCGAGCGCTGGTCTGAGTCGCCGGTGCCGATGCTGGTGCCAGCATCGGCCTTGATTTTTTATGCATCGGCACGTCCAACGCGACCCTTACTGGTAGCAACTCCAAAGCATCACCGTTAGACTGGCGACGCATCGCACCGAGCTCGCCCTTCTTATACAAGTAGCGCCACTTGTGTAACTGATTGGCATTGATGCCATGGGCCATGGCCACTTTGGCGATCGAAATACCTGGCGCCATCGATTCCTCAACAATACAAACCTTTTGAGCGCTGGTGTATTGCTGACGGTTAAGCGGTAACGATAGGGAAGATAAATCTGCCATGAATAAGTGTCCGCTTAAGAATAGGTGGACACCTATTCTGGCAAACAGGAAGGCAGAAAAACAGACGGTTCAGACCGGATGCTTACGAAATTCCCAACTGCTTCGACAGCCAGGTGTGATGCGATCGGCCATGGTCGATCCCACTGGCCACTGGGCAATCCAAGCCCACCAGATCGCGATAGCGCTGTTGCGCATAGGCATGGCGCTCACGATGAAAGCGAATGCCATGACGCACCGTCTGGCCATAGCACTCCTGCCGGAAGTCTTCGTAAGACATTCGGCGAAAGATCAATGACCGATCATCGCCCTGCGCTTCGGCAGCCTGTTCCAGAACAACCAACTGCTCATCCCGGACGATCGGCACGCGACGCTTGCGCCCGCCCTTGGTGCCATCGGTCAGGTTCAGCCAGCCTGTGTGGGACTGCTGCCAGGCAGCCTGTGCATCGAGCTTGGCCGATTCCTCGAAGCGCAGGCCAAATGCCCGCTGCAATTCCAGCAGCAGGGCGATACGCGGATCAATGATGCCAAGCCATGTTTCGTGTTCATCGGCGGAAACCGCCAGATTCTCGATAGCCACGCCAACGCGCTTGGGAATGCCGCAATCCCGGGTCGGGGAAACATGAAGCGATTTGTCGCCGCGGGCGATCTCCAGCACTCGGTTCACGGCGCTGACGTAATTCTGGGCTGTCGACTCTGCCAACAGCTCCTCATCCACCTGGTCGGCCAGCCATGCACCATAGGCCACGACGACATCCAGGCTGACACGCTCCATGCGGCCGATCTCGTAGTGCTCGTGGGCGAAGTCGACGAAGCGATTCCATCGATCAGACATGGTGTCGATGCTGGCAAACGAGCACATGCCTCGCTCCAGTGCGATGCGGCCGGCGCTCTTCATGTCGCGCGCGCCAAGATCAAAGTTACGACTGCCCATAAAAATCTCCTCAAATGGTTGGGTGGAATGAAACGGGTACGACAGGCACAGCAATGGGGAGGCGGAACAACCGCCGAAGGAATTACCCTGGCCCACCGGCAAGACCGAAATCGAGTGGTGAGTGTTGGTTCACGCGCTGCGGGCGCGGACGCCGTGCAGGCAGGCCATGGGAGACGCCAGCCCGATGTGCCAGTGTCAAACTTCATCGATCGTCGTCGTCCTACGGGCTGCCGGTCGAGGCAGGCAGGCTCACCAGATGTGAGCGAGCCATGGGCCCATCCACGGTCGACGCCGCGATCATTTGCTGCATTTGCCGACTGTCACGCAATTTCACGCGCCGCCGGCGGTCCGGAAACCCGCACCAAGGCTGGCTTCCGCTGCTTCTCTCTCTGCCCGTCTCTGTTTGGAAGGGCCACTTCAAAAACGCGCCAACTGCTGCGCGGGTGTGACATGAATGCTGTTTATTTCGTTTCCCCAGCTAGGAAAGCCACATCGAGGCCGTGGCGAGCACCAACGTGAGCGCGATCGTAATGGCGGGGAACCCAGTTGCGTCACCGAAATGCGGCCAAAAAGGGCGCATTTCGGAAATGCGCGTCCATATGGCTATGGACGCCGAAGTCTGGAGTGTCACTGCAGATGTTCTGCAGTGACCTTGGTATCGGCAACACGAGCCAGCAGCCCTGCAGTGACTGTTGAGAGGTACTGCCGGACTACTCATGCCGTGGTCCCGGCAAGAGGATTCTCCAGTACCGCTTCAGCGCTTCTAGTGAACCTGTCGCACCACTCCAGGCAAGATTCCGGTCCGCATCGGGGCGGAGATTTCCGCCAAGACGATGAAGCGAGCGTTGGACGATTTGATCGAGCAGGATTGGGGACTATGAGGGAGAACGCCGCTGACGGCGATATCGCCTCGGCAATCCAACCCATAAAGGACAAGAGACGGGGAAGTTTTCATGATGCTAATTACCCGGCAGCCAGGCATTAATCGTAATGCACTGATTTTCTATGGATTTCATAAAGGACAGGCCGCAGCAATGTCCTTTATGCAACGGGCGGTTGTCTGATAGAAAACGATCCTTGGCCTATACCGACATCAATAGTGAAGACCGTCTGGTGCAGGCTATCTTTGGTTTGGCCGGAACGTTGGGGAGACGGTTGAACGCATCGGCCGCGGCCCGGGCGCACTCTGGCAAAAGAGGTAATTAGCGTGAAAGAGTGTAATAAAGAGGGTAACGTCCCACAGGAATAAATCAGCCACCCATCAATCCACTGTTGTTAAGGGAGCATGTCTGCTGCAGGGGTTATCAATTGGGCCAGAGTCAAGGCCAGGGTCACGGCCAGAGTGGCCAACGTCCCACAGAGAGAAATGTGGTGACTATCAATCCACTGTTGTTAAGGAAGCATAGGGGGTCAAAACATATCTCGCTTGAGCACTCCCTTCCCACGGGCGATAATGCTGACTTTCCAGTGCTCGCAGTTTGCACACTCTTCAAGCGACGAAAAAACAGGACAAGGAACCGGATAAATTTCCTAGGGATTCTCTGAAAAAGTCCCCGAATTCAGTGAACTCGAGGCGCGCTTAATTGTCTGAGTAGTACCGCTAACTTTTCCATCACGATCATCATGAACCAGTTGAGTTTTTCTGACATTGAATTCGATGCCAAGCGTAAGCAAACGCGGCGCGACAAATTCTTGGCCGAGATGGATAAGGTGGTTCCTTGGGCA
>CAMCOS010000016.1 GCA_945876565.1 Lautropia mirabilis
AAATCAAAAAACTCGCTCTGGAGCCCTAGCTACTTCGCGAGCAGCACAGGCGGGGCTTCGATTGAAGTACTCAAGCGCTATATTCAAGAACAAAACCGACCTTATTGACCCTACCTTATTGACCGTTTGTCCCCGCCCTGAACGGCGGGGCTTGTCGTGATGGTCAAAGTCATCAAGCCCGATGGCGCAGCCGGCCCGTTGCGCTTGCGCAATCAGGTGAATGATGGCGTTGGTAGAGCACCCCATCGCCATGGCAACCATGATTGCGTTCTCAAATGCTTGGTGCGTCTGTATCTGAGAAGGCACCAGATCTTCCCAAACCATGGCCACGATCCGTCGACCACTATCGGCTGCCATCCGGACATGGTTCGAGTCAGGCGCTGGAATAGACGAGGCACCGGGCATGGTCATGCCAAGCGTCTCAGCGATGGCCGTCATGGTCGAGGCCGTACCCATGGTCATGCAAGTTCCGTGACTGCGCGCGATGCCGCCCTCAATCTCAGTCCAGTCTTTATCAGAAATCAGGCCAGCCCGACGGTCATCCCAATACTTCCAGGCATCTGAACCTGAGCCCAGAATCTTGCCGTGCCAATTACCACGCAACATAGGTCCGGCAGGAATATAAATCGCGGGAAGTCCCGCGCTCGTCGCACCAAGCAGCAGACCAAGCGTGGTTTTGTCGCAACCGCCCATCAACACCACGCCATCGACTGGATGGCAACGGATAAGTTCCTCGGTGTCCATGGCCAACATGTTGCGATAGAGCATGGTCGTGGGCTTGACAAACTGCTCCGCCAAAGACAGTGCAGGCAACTCAATGGGGAAACCACCGGCTTGCAATACACCGCGTTTGACATCTTCAACGCGCTGCTTGAAGTGCGTATGGCACGGGTTAATGTCCGACCAAGTGTTGAGGATGCCGATAACCGGCTTGCCCGTCCAGTCTTGGGCCGAGTACCCCATTTGCATGGCTCGGGAACGATGGCCAAAAGATCTCAGATCGTCAGGGGCAAACCAACGGGCGCTGCGAAAGGTCTCTGCGGACCTTGATTTTTTAGTGGTGTGGCTCACTGATTTCCTCCGTGACACCATTTCTCAATAAAGGCTTTGTCTGGGACTAGCTTCCACATCTCAACGCGATAAAGAGTCACAAAAACTGGGTCTAGATGCGCAAGAAACGGCACTGGCGCTTTGGTCTCAGGGTATGCAACAAACCAGTAGGTCCGCTCAGGCTGCTGGCAAATGCGCGGCAGTACCTGATCGGGCGTGATCAGAACCTCTTTGGCTTTGTCGGGCACATGTTGACCGGCTTCGGCAAGTTCGTTGCGCCAGGTATCGCCTTTGGGCAGCAATGGCCATTCAAAGACCACCCAAGCTGGTTTGGGATCTTGGGTGTAGAACTGCATGTCGAAGGGATAAACATCGAGGAACACAAACTGATCCTGCGCGCTGATCTCAGACCGAAACTGCTCGACAAATGGCTTAGAACTGCGACCATTGCTAAAAAAGAAAATTGTCAATGCAATCAAGCATGACAGTGCTGCGGCAATCACGGTGATGACGGTCAATCGTGCGTCACGCTCAGCCCTGACCCCCTTCCAGGTGGCCCAAACTGCTTCGGCAACGAGCACTGCCAGCGCGGGCAGCACCGGTACTGTGTAGCCAATCAGCTTAGAGGTCGGGATCGAGAAAAATACCGTGATCACCACGATCCACGAGATCATGAGCCAGAGCCAGTCACGCTCAAAGGTCATCTCGCCACGCTGCCAGCCATACCTTACCAGCCACAAGGACCAAGGCAGGCTAATACCAAAGATCACTGGCAAGAAGAACCAGAAAGGCTGCTGTTGGTTAAAGCCATCACTTAAATAACGCTCAAAGTGCTGGTACACAAAGAAGTAGTGCAAAAACCCTGGGTAGTAGATTTCCATCAAAGCAAACCAGGGCACCATGATCGAGAGAAACGCAAGCCACACACCGGGTGCGAGCAATACCTTCAGTCCAATCCAGCGGCGAGTGGCCAAGATCCAGAAAAACAGCACGCCACCCGGCAAAACCACGCCAATCAAGCCTTTAGACAAAACCGCCAGCGCAGCCAGAAAACCCGCTGCAATGGCAAACCAGTGCGCACGTGGCTCGCCGTTGGCCGCCCTCGAAACAGCCTCGGCGCCAGCCAGGATGGTCAATGAAATCATGCCCGCTACCAGCATGTCGAGGTTGGCGTACTGAGAGGCACCGTAGTAGTAAGGCATCGTGATCAATACCAGCACGCTCAAAGTCGCCACTTCGGTGCCCCGATGACGGCGCACAAAAATATACAAGGCCATCACCGTGAGCCAAGAGATCAGTATGGAGGGCAAGCGGGCCGCCCACTCATGCGCGCCAAAGATCAGAAACGATGCTTCATTAAGCCAGTAAAACAGAGGCGGCTTGTGGAAATAAGGCAGGCCATTGAGCAAAGGCGTCCATGTGCTGTCAAACCGCACCATGTCCCAGGCAACCCCAACATATCTACCCTCGTCTGGAATGTGCAGTGAGCGTGGCCAACCAAAAATGCCCAGCCAGACCAAGGTGCCCAGCAAAAACCAGACGGTCGCGTTTGGTCGAATCATCGCGCGCCACGCATGACAAAGCCAGGACATCACCCGCCCACCCTTTGATTCGTTCAGACTTTCCAGTGACAAAGCTCACACCCCTTTTTTCAGGTCCAGGCCATGAAGCGACATACGAGACTGTCAGCATGGCTATCCTCATCATACCGGGCAGCAGTGCTCTTGCCTGCCCGAACCCCTTAAACCCTGAACCCGACAACTCCATCAGCGCCCTGGTTGCCCTCGGATCAGCCAATCCAACGCCCGCCCTGCAGCGGCTAATCCCATCGCTGCCGTGACCGTCACCAGTGAGCCATAACCAGCACACGCCAGCGGTGCCGAATTCGCATGGCCACGAACTACCCCAGCCGGTCGATGCCCTGGCTGCTCAAACCAAAGCACGTTCACACCCATGCGTGGCGTGCGTTTGGCTTGCACACCAGCAAACCCATGCTGCTTGCGCAGCGTTGATCGCAAGCGCGCCAATAAGGGGTCATGCGTGCTGTCGCGCAAATCCCCAAACCGCAACGAAAGCGCGTCGGTCTTGCCCCCGGCGGCACCACACACAATCAGCCCTCTTTGTCTTTGCCGCAAGCACAGCACCATCGCCACCTTGGCACTGAATTGATCTGTGCAATCCAGCACCATGTCAGCTGTGGACGGGATCAACTCGTCAACATTATCGGCATCGACGAACTCTTCGATCGACCTAACCACACAAGCCGGATTGATCTGGGCAATCCGTGACTGCATGGCCAATACTTTGGCCTGACCAATCGTGGCGTCTAACGCATGAACCTGGCGATTGATGTTGGATTCGGCCACATGGTCAAGGTCGATGAGCGTTAATTGTCCCACCCCACTGCGGGCAAGTGCTTCAGCGGCCCAGGAGCCCACACCGCCCAAACCGACAACGGCGATGTGACTTTGGTCGAGCAACCTCGTTACCACCTGCCCGTAGGCACGATCGACCGATCCAAACCGTCGTTCGGCGTCCACTAACAAGTCGAGCGAGGCTTCTTTATAGGATAAAGATGTCATGGAAGTTGTGACTAGATAGCCAGCCATCGGTTTGAACTAAATGAATTGGTTGGAATTTTGACACGAGAGAATCCTCAACGCTGCCAATCTTCGGAGATTCTCTCGACAAAGCCGGTGCCAAAGCGCAAAATTACGCCACGACACTCGTCACAAAACTGTTTGCATTACCGACTTGCGCTCACCGCTGCCTTACCGAAGCTTTTTACCCAATGCTGCACTCTGGTGCGTGCTGATGATGCTTATGCATGTCGCACTGGTCGGGGGGCGCATCGCTGTCATGCTCAATGCCATTGAACTGGGCCTGAGCAAACTTGGCATTGGTGTACTGATTTCCTGCTTTGCCTTGCTACCCATGTTTCTGGCCGTCATCGCTGGAAGGCGCATTGATGTACACGGCAGTTACCGGGCCATGTGGTTGGCCGCGGTCATCTGTGCCGTGGGCGCCTTGCTGCCATTTTTTTGGCAGCATTGGTTGGCACTGGCGCTCGCTGCCGTCTCGATTGGTATCGGGCACATGGGGTTTCAGATTGCTGTGCAAGGGCTGCTTGGTCAAGCCGATGCAGTCGTGCGCCTTCGCAACTACTCATGGCTGGCGATGGCCATGTCGGTTTCTGGCTTTAGCGGCCCACTGATTGCTGGTTTGTCGATTGATCACCTGGGATTTCGATGGGCATTTTTACTGCTGGCCTTGTGCCCTGCCGTGACGGTCTGGACTGTCGTGCGAGCTCGCAAGGTACTGCTGCAAAGCCATCAGGCACCGATGAAGTCCGACTCACCAGCCAAGATGGCAGATCTCTGGCGAGTGCGCCCTTTGCGCTACGCACTGATGTCAAACCTGCTTTTGGCTAGCGCATGGGACACGCACAACTTCCTGGTGCCACTGTACGGGGTTCAGGAAGGATTTAGCGCAACCACCATCGGCATGATTTTGGCGTGCTTCGCTGCCGCGACATTTGTCGTTCGCATGATTTTGCCCTTGATACAAGGCTGGGTTAAACCGTGGACCATGATTCATTTCGCCATGATCACGGCAGCAGTTTATTTCCTGATGTATCCGTGGATCGGGCAAGCCTGGTTGCTGATGTGGCTATCGTTCATGCTGGGCTTATCGCTTGGCAGCACCCAGCCCAGCATCCTGAGTTTGCTGCAACAACATGCGCCTGCTGGCCGAAAGGGCGAAGCCTTTGGCATGCGCACGGCACTCATAAACGGATCACAAGTGTCCATGCCGTTCGGATTCGGCGCCCTGGCCAGCGTTGCCGGTATCATGCCTTTATTCTGGGTGTCAGCCGTGGCGCTGGTCGCAGGCTCCTGGCTTACCCGGCATGGCGCCAAAGCCGAACTTGATGCAACCGAAACCGGTCTAGTACCCGACTCCACCATCAACACCAAAACTGGCTCGCCATGATGAAGGTTCCCGAACACAAGCCAACTGTCCTGCCCAAGCCACCAGAATGCGTCGAGTTTCTATCTGATGAGCAAAGAAACCGGTCAATGCAGCGTGCCTTGCAGGATTGGCAAGGTGACCGGGATCTCTGGGTATACGCTTATGGCTCATTGATTTGGAATCCTGCGTTTGACTTCAACGAGCGAAGGCTAAGCACACTCAAAGGGCATCATCGCTCGCTTTGCCTTTGGTCACGCGTCAATCGCGGCACACCGGAGACGCCAGGCCTGGTGTTTGGCCTGGATCGAGGCGGTTCCTGTCGTGGCATGACCTTTCGGATACCAGCTAGCAAGGTGTCCGCCACGTTCGAAGCGCTTTGGCGTCGTGAAATGTTGACCGGCGCCTACCACCCACGCTGGTTGCGGTGCGAGACCGAGCAAGGATTTGTGAACGCCTTGGCGTTTGTCATTGACCGGACCAACCCGGGCTATGTCAAGGGCCTGCCGGAGCAGCAAACCGTCGACATTGTGGCGCGTGCCAGTGGCCGCTACGGCCCTTGCGTTGACTATGTGGTGCAAACCCATGAAGCGCTAAGGCAAGTTGGCATTCAAGACAAACGGCTGGCGCGCTTGGCGCAAAGACTGCAAGAACGTGTCTTTGATCGCACCCTCTGATGCACAAGCGATTACACTTAGACGATTTCAACCACGTTTAGAAGCCAACCATCATGTCTGTTGCTGACATTCGACAAAACTACGAGAAAGGTGAGTTGCTCGAATCGGCCACCAAACCCTCGCCATTTGACCAGTTTGAGCTTTGGCTCAATCAAGCCATCGAATTGCCCGTTGCTGAACCCACGGCGATGACGCTTGCCACTGCCAACGACGAAGGCAAACCCACCGCCCGCATCGTCTTGCTCAAAGGATTTGATGCCAAAGGCTTTGTCTTCTACACCAATTACGAGTCTCGCAAGGGCCAGGAACTTGCCAAACAACCTCAAGCCACTTTGCTATTCTTTTGGCAGCCGTTAGAGCGCCAAATTCGCATCGAAGGCTTGGTTGAGAAAGTCAGCGACCAAGAGTCTGACGAGTATTACCACAGCAGGCCGCTTGGGTCCCGCTTGGGGGCTTGGGCATCGGCGCAAAGCCAGCGAGTTAGCATGGAGGACCTCAAAGCCCGGGTTGAAGAAGTCTCCGCAAAATATGGGGACAATCCGCCGCGCCCACCGCATTGGGGTGGCTATCGGGTTAGGCCGAGTTATTTTGAGTTTTGGCAAGGTCGACCATCTCGCTTGCACGATCGACTCAGTTATCAGCAAGACGCAGACGGGCAATGGGTTATCGAGCGATTGTCTCCATGAGCGCCAAAGCCCCGTCATTTGACGATCATCAGTTCAAACATGCGCTCGGTCGATTTCCCACTGGGGTGACCATCGTCACCGCACGTGACGAGGCCGGCATGCCCGTGGGTCTGACGGTGAGCTCGTTTAACTCTGTCTCACTGCAGCCACCCCTGGTGGTATGGAGCTTAAAACGATCCTCGCACTCCCTAGCAGTTTTTGAAACATGTGAACGCTACGCGATTCAGGTGCTGGCGCACGACCAGCTTGATCTAGCGAAACGATTTGCCAGTGGCACACCGAGTGAGCGGTTCGCCGGGCAAACATTGATTGATTGCCCCCATGGTGCGCCCAGACTCGATATCGCCTCGGCTGCTTGGTTCGAATGCCACAACCGCCGCCATTATGATGAAGGTGACCATATCGTGCTCATCGGCGAAGTAGAGAACTGTGATCATTCAGCTCGTTCGCCGTTGATATACCATGGCGGAGGCTATGACTTAACGCCCCTGACTTAAATAACATGAGCAAAGACATACAGTGCATTGTGATCGGAGCCGGTGTGGTCGGCTTGGCTGTGGCGCGTGAACTGTCCCAGCATGGGATTGAAGTTCTAGTCGCTGAAAAAGCAGAGGCGATTGGAACAGGCACGAGCTCACGTAATTCCGAAGTCATTCATGCCGGCATTTATTACCCGGCTGGCAGCCTGAAAGCCAAGCTTTGCGTGCAAGGCAAACACCTACTCTACGACTATTGTCGCGAGCGTGGGATTGCCCATCGGCGACTTGGCAAGTTGATCGTGGCGACTCACGAATCAGAGCATGCGACACTAAAAAGTCTCCTGCAAAAGTCACAAGCCAACGGCGTGCCTGACCTGCAGTGGCTTGATGTCAGTCAGGCCAAGGCGCTTGAACCTGCGCTGTCTTGCACCGCCGCACTACTTTCCCCCTCCTCAGGCATCGTCGACAGCCATGGGCTCATGCTGGCTTATCAAGGTGACGCAGAAAACGCAGGCACCCAATGTGTGTTTCACTGCCCATTTGAATCCGCACGCGTCTTGGACGATGGTGGGTTTGAAGTGACATTTGGGGGATCAGACCCCATGACGCTGTCATGTGAGATGCTTATCAATGCTGCTGGCTTGCACGCACCCGCAGCCGCCACAAAAATTAAAGGCCTTGATGCCACCAAAGTGCCCACGGCATACCTGTGCAAAGGCAGTTACTTCAATCTGCAAGGCAAGGCACCATTTGACCATCTGATTTACCCCGTGCCACAGCAAGCGGGTCTTGGCGTGCACCTGACACTCGACCTAGGTGGCCAAGCCAAGTTCGGGCCAGACACCGAGTGGGTGCAACACGAGAGCTATGACATCGACATATCAAGAAGCAATGGCTTCTATGATGCAGTCAGGCGTTACTGGCCTGACCTCAAGGACGGCGCCTTGCAACCAAGCTACACAGGCATACGACCTAAGATTTCCGGCCCAAACGAGACGGCAGCCGACTTTTGTATATCGGGTGCGAGTGATCATGGCGTAAACGGTCTGGTCAATCTGTTTGGCATAGAATCGCCAGGCTTGACAGCCTCAATGGCCATTGCAATGGCCGTTCGTCAAATGCTCGCTCAAACCGTAACACCTTGAACATGACCGACAATACCACTGACTACATCCTGACTCTATCCTGCCCAGACCGAATGGGCATCGTGCACCGAGTCAGCGGCTTGTTACTCGCGCATCGGGGAAACATACTGGATGCCCAGCAATTTGGAGATGAGCAAACCAATCGTTTTTTTTTGCGGGTTCACTTTGCGCTGACTGATTCAAGCATCGACTTGGTCAAAGCGGACATGGAAGCCATCGCCCAAACGTTTGACATGCAATGGCGAATTCATGGTGCACAGAGCAAGGCCCGACTTTTGATTTTGGTGAGCAGACAGGGGCATTGCCTGAACGATCTGCTGTTTCGGGTCCATAGCGGACAGCTTAATGCCAAAATCGCAGCTGTAGTCGCAAACCATCGTGACTTTGAAGGGCTGGTGAGCTCTCACGGCGTCCCGTTTCACTACTTACCAGTCACAGCTGAATCAAAGGATAGCCAAGAGGCCGCCATACTGCAGCTTGTGCAAAGCCTGGACATTGATTTGGTTGTTTTGGCGCGCTACATGCAAATTTTGTCTCCCGCTCTCTGCCAAGCATTGGCCGGGCGAGCAATCAACATTCATCACAGCTTTTTGCCAAGCTTCAAAGGCGCCAAACCCTATCATCAAGCCCACGCGCGCGGTGTCAAGCTAATCGGGGCAACGGCACACTACGTGACTCCTGACCTTGACGAGGGCCCGATCATTGAACAAGACATTGAGCGCGTAGACCATGCCATGAGCACGCAGGACTTGACACGGGTGGGCAGTGACATCGAATCGTTGGTTTTGGCACGTGCGGTCAAAGCGCACATCGAGCAACGCATTTTGCGAAACGGTACTCGCACCGTCGTATTTAGGTAGACGAGCTATAGCCATGACAGCCTAATGCGCTATCCTAGTGACTAATAGGAAATACTCCGTAAACGGGACTTAAAGTTTAACGACTCATCAGATCATGCAAGACATTGACCAACTGCCATTAAAGCAATGGGCCGCGCAAATTACGCGCGCACGCGAAGCTGCCAAGCTTGATGTCGCAAGTCTCGCGCAAGCACTGATGCTCTCGCGCGCCCAATTGCGCGGGCTTGAGAGCGGTTCGCTCGCCCCGTTTCATGGTCCTGGGTATTATTTGCGTGCACTGGACAAGTGCGCCACCCATCTAGGCATTGAGCTTGATCCGCCAGTCACTGAGCTAAGTCAGTCAGATAGTCAAATTGCCTTAAACCGCGTTAAAAACCCACCATCGGCTGCCAACTTAGCCAGGCGCGAGTCCAACGCCCTGGGCGCAGACGCGTCGCCACCCAGTCGCCGGGGACGGGTTGGCATGTGGATTGCTGCCGTGTTATCGATCCTGGTGGGTACCGGCACATGGCTGGCGATTGAGGAAGGTTGGCCAAATTGGCAACCCATGCCCATCGAGGCCGAGGCACACATCAATCGACAGGACTCACCAAGCTTAGAGGCTGCAATCAAACCAGCCGAACGAACCGTTTCCAGTGCGGTAACCCAAGCCGTTCAAGCCATATCGTCACCCACGTCACCCACGTCACCCACGTCACCCACGTCACCCGCAGTACCCAACGAGCCTGTTGCTCCCCTTGCACCCGCAGCGACCGAAATCATCACGGTGATCAAGCAACCACCGTCACAGACGTCAGCCGCACAAATCGCGATAGTTTCCTCTGAACCCGCTGTTTCTGAAACTGCTGCGCCTGACCCTGAAGCCAAACCTGAGGTTCAGACTGCACCAACCGCAAGCCTGTTTGAGGCGACATTTACAGCGGATTGCTGGGTCGAGGTACGGTTTATCAATGGCAAGATCGAGCAACGGATCTATACCTCAACCCAAACATTGAGTTTGCCTATCAACGATATTGAGCGTGTGACGTTTGGCAACGCCCAGGCGGTTCAAGCGTCTCGGGCCGGCAAGGCATTCGATGTCGTTGCGTTCACCCGATCAGGCAACAACGTGGCGCGCATGTCAGCTCAGGACTTACAGTAGACCTGAGCCAATTTAGAACACACCTAGAACACACCTAGACCGCCTGGCATTACCGCTTGACCCGCTCAAAGCTTGCGATAGCTGTTTGCTGCAACCAATCCTCGAACGCTCGCAAAGCCTCAGTGATTTCATTGCGCATCGGGTACCCGAAATAGTACCCCTCAGCCACTGGCAAAGGCTGATTGACCGGCATGATGAGATCACCTCGATCCAGTGCCTGTTGAGCCAAGAACCGAGGGACCAAGCCCACGCCAAGGCCCGCTTGTGCCGCTGCAAGCACCATGGCAAACATTTCATACCTCGGCCCACCCGCAGCCTCAGCAGGATAGGCCTTGCCGGCATATTCATACCACTGCCGCCAGGCATCGGGTCTTGAATTCAAGTGCAAATGCGTCAAGCCATCCATGACCGCGGCATGCTGCGCTGTTTTGCTGACCATCAGTGCTGAGCAAATGGGCACGAGCTCATGCTCAGCGAACAACAGGCTGCCATGGGTGCCAGGCCAAACGGCGTGGCTATGATAGATGGCCGCATCAAAGGGCTCGTCATCAAACTGAAACGGCAAGGTTCTAAGGGACAAACTCACCGAGATATCCGGATGATGTCGCTGAAAATCCTTTAGCCTCGGAATCAGCCAGTGTGCGGCCAACGTCGGCAAAACAGCAATGTGCAACCGTCGCCCCAGACTTGCCCGGCTCATGAGGCTAAACGTGTCTTTCTCGATTTGATCCAAGTGCTGGCGAATCCGGCCCGCATACTCTGCCCCGGCCGGGGTCAACGCAATCCGTCGTCGAACACGCCTAAAAAGCTGCACCCCAAGGCGCGCCTCCAGGGAACTGACCTGCCGATGCACCGCACTGTGCGTTAGCGCCAACTCGTCGGCCGCGCGCGTAAAGCTGCCGAGTCGAGCAGTCGCCTCAAACGCCTGCAATGCGCTTAAATTGGGGATACCTTTTCTCATGAGATCATTTCCGGCGACAAAGTGATAAGTTCCATGACAACACAAGAATGTGCAATTTTATCAATTGCAATGTGCAAAACATGAACATATCCTAATCAAACAATAACAACCATTCATACCAAGGGACTCAAAGATGGCAGCCAACCAGTCAGTTGCTCGCACCGGCGGACAACTCATCGTTGATCAATTAGTCGCTCAAGGCGTTGATCATGTTTTTACGGTGCCGGGCGAGAGCTTTCTAGCGGTGCTTGATGCACTGGTCGATGTCAACATTAACGTCACGGTCTGCCGTCAGGAAGGCGGGGCTGCCATGATGGCGGATGCCCATGGCAAGCTGACCGGCAGACCCGGGATTTGCATGGTCACCCGTGGGCCTGGCGCATCCAATGCCCTGGCTGGTATTCACATTTCCAAACAAGACTCAACACCGGTCATTGTGTTTGTGGGGCAAATTGAGCGCGGCATGCGTGAGCGTGAGGCTTTCCAGGAAATGGATTATCGCGCCGTGTTTGGGCAGGCAGCCAAGTGGGCCACCGAGATCGATGACCCGGCACGCATTCCCGAGGTGGTCTCCAGGGCGTTTCACATCGCCATGTCCGGGCGCCCCGGCCCGGTGGTGATCTCCCTGCCTGAGGACATGCTGGTAGAGAGTACCACGGTGACAGATGCACCTTATGCTAGTCCGATTGACAGTGCCCCCGCTTCAGGGCAGATGGCTGATCTAGCGCACAGGCTGGCCGGCGCCAAATCACCCGTGGCGATTGTCGGTGGCGCGCGCTGGACACCAGAAGCAGTTGCACAGTTTGCTGACTTTGCGCAACGTTATCAAATGCCCGTGGCGGCCTCGTTTCGACGCCAAATGTTGATCGACCACGAGCACCCCTGCTACATCGGTGATGTCGGTTTGGGCATTAATCCAGAACTGCTTAAAAAAGTGCAACAAGCAGATCTGTTGCTGCTCGTGGGCGGGCGCATGTCAGAAATCCCGAGCCAGTCGTACACCTTGCTAGACATCCCAGTGCCAAAACAAACGCTGGTACATGTCCACCCTGATAGCAGCGAGCTTGGGCGCGTTTACGTAGCGGCACTGGCCATCAATACATCGCCAACCGCTTTTGCCAGAGAGTTAAGCAGCTTGCCTGCACCAACACAAACACCATGGACTGATGACACGCAACGTCTGCATGACAGTTATCTTGCCTGGAGCGATGCCTCCAGGGTCACTGTGCCGGGCGAACTGCAAATGAGTGGCGTGATGGCCCACCTGCAAACGGTATTGCCTGATGACGCCATCCTCTGTAATGGCGCTGGTAATTACGCGACTTGGGTTCATCGATTCCATCGATTTAGGCAATATGGCACCCAGCTAGCACCCACCTCTGGCTCCATGGGCTACGGTTTGCCGGCAGCAGTTGGCGCCAAACGTGTCAATCCCGACAAGATGGTGGTCTGTTTTGCGGGTGATGGTTGCTTCATGATGCACGGCCAGGAGTTCGCCACGGCCGTGCAATACAAGCTGCCCATCATCGTGCTGATTGTCGACAACGGCATGTATGGCACGATTCGCATGCACCAGGAGAAAAACTACCCTGGTCGTGTTTCGGCAACTCACCTGCAAAACCCGGATTTTGCGGCTTATGCCAGGGCTTTTGGGGGCCACGGCGAACGGGTCGAGAAAACCGCTGACTTCGCCGCTGCGTTTGACCGCGCTGTGCGCAGCAACCAGCCGGCGATCTTGCACCTGATCACCGACCCCGAGGCGATCACGCCCACGACCACCATTACCAAGTTGCGTGCCGCTGGACAAGCCAAGTAACGCTGACCCTAACTCAGATTCGAATACGATCGCATTAACAGGAGCACTAACCATGTCTTCAGCATCTTTTAACTGGACCGACCCACTGTTGCTCGATCAGCAGCTGACAGAGGATGAGCGCATGGTGCGCGAAGCCGCCTATGCCTATTGTCAGGAAAAACTCCTGCCGCGCGTGCTCGAAGCATTTCGCCACGAGAAGATGGATACCTCCATTTTTCCGGAAATGGGTGAACTCGGCCTGCTCGGTGCCACGATCCCAACTGAATATGGCGGCGCTGGCTTGAACTACGTCTGTTACGGACTGATCGCCCGTGAAGTCGAACGCGTGGATTCCGGCTATCGCTCGATGATGAGCGTGCAATCCTCACTGGTCATGGTACCGATCAACGAATTCGGTAGCGAAGAGCAAAAGCGCAAGTACCTACCCAAGCTTGCCTCAGGAGAATGGATCGGTTGCTTTGGTTTAACCGAACCCAACCACGGCTCCGACCCAGCGGGTATGGAAACCCGTGCCGTTAAAACCAGCGATGGTTACAAACTCTCGGGCAACAAAATGTGGATTACCAATTCGCCCGTGGCGGACGTCTTTGTCATCTGGGCCAAGTGCGTGGGCGGTGACCACGACGGTCGTATCCGTGGCTTTATCCTGGAAAAAGGCATGAAAGGCCTGTCGGCACCCGAGATTCACGGCAAAGTTGGTTTGCGTGCCTCCGTGACCGGCGAAATCGTGATGGACGGCGTCGAAATCAGTGACGCGCAAATGCTGCCCGACGTCACGGGTTTAAAAGGCCCATTTACATGCTTGAACTCCGCACGTTACGGCATTGCCTGGGGTGCTTTGGGTGCGGCTGAATACTGCTGGCACACTGCGCGGCAATATGTGCTTGACCGTCAGCAGTTTGGTCGCCCGCTGGCTGCCAATCAGCTGATCCAGAAAAAACTGGCCGACATGCAAACTGAAATCACGCTGGGCCTACAAGGCTGTCTGCGCTTAGGCCGCATGAAAGACGACGGCACCGCGGCGGTTGAAATCACATCCATCATGAAGCGCAACTCTTGCGGCAAAGCCCTGGACGTGGCTCGTATGGCCCGTGACATGCTCGGCGGCAACGGGATTTCTGATGAATACGGGGTTGCACGTCACCTGGTCAACCTCGAGGTGGTCAACACCTACGAGGGCACACATGACATTCACGCGCTGATTCTTGGCCGCGCCCAAACAGGCATTCAAGCCTTTTTCTAGCAAGGCCACTTAAGGGCTGTTGTCTTCTTTGAAGGCAGCAGCCGCTCTACTTAATCTGTCAACCACACCAGCCCATTCGGTGTCATTGGGCACTTGCTCGATGACCAAGGCATTCACCGGCAAGTCGTCTATCCGCCTAAGCGAAGCGTAAAGTTCACGCGCATAATCGGCTGCGGCCTGCGGCATGAGCACCTGCTCGAGACGATCCGAGCTGAATTTAAAACCTGATCGAGTCATGACCGCCAGCCGGCCCTCATGCGTATCAAGCCATCGCTTGACCCAAACACCAAGACTTACCCCGGGACATAACATCAGCGGCGTTGCGGGTGCGTAGTGTGCTTTGAGTGACCCAGATACGCGCGGGGATTGCTTGGTCTGGCCAGACACCTTGCACCCGAGCACCGCTTCGATCTGCTCAGATGTTATGGCACCAGGGCGCAGCAGCGCCACTGAGCCACCATCGGACAATGACGACAAATCCACAATCGTCGACTCGATGCCAACCTCACTGTCACCGCCTTCCAGGACGGGCATGCCCTGCTGAACCAAATCGACAAACTCAGTGCGAACATGCTGCGCTTGCGTGGGTGAGACACGACCAAACCGATTGGCCGACGGTGCGGCCACACCCGCCAGAACTTCACCAGCATCCGTCTTCATCTTGGCAAAGGCGGTCAGTAAGGCGTGCGCAACTGGGTGCAAAGGACAACGAACACCGATCGTGTGCTGACCACCGCTAACCAGCGCATCCACCGCGTGGTTTCGCCTCAAAATCATTGTCAGCGGGCCCGGCCAGAAGGCTTTAGCAAGTGCCCATGCCTGATTCGGAACATCACTGCACCACGCTTGGATATCCGATGGCTTGGCCACATGCACAATCACTGGATGATTGCTTGGCCGACCTTTGGCGGCATAGATCCTGGCCACTGCGCCAGGCGCTGAGGCATCGGCACCAAGTCCGTATACGGTTTCAGTTGGAAATGCGACTAACTCGCCTCGCATCAAGGCGCGCGCTGCATCGTCAATCTGCGCGTCAGTTGCTCGCACGACTAGGGTGACAATGTCGCTTTGACAGGCAAGCGCAAAAGATCGACGATCTCATTGGCGACCGTGACCGCCTGCTCAAACGTCTGAGCAGTGACATTGATGTGGCCCATTTTTCTGCCGCGGCGCGCCTCGCGCTTGCCGTACAGATGCAAGGATGTGCCAGGCTTGGCAAGCACCGCACGCCAGTCTGGTTCGTGAAGTTCGTCGCTGCCCGACTCCAACCAGACATCGCCCAGCAGATTCAACATCACGGCCGGACTTAACAACCGGGTGTCGGCCAGTGGCAAACCCGCCATCACTCGTGCTTGTTGCTCGAACTGACTCGCGACACAGGCATTTTGTGTGTAATGGCCGCTGTTGTGCGGCCTAGGCGCCATTTCGTTGGCAATCAACCGACCGTCTTTGAGTACAAAAAACTCAACACACAGCACACCGTGATACCCCAGACCATCTGCAATTTTACTGGCTGCCTCACACGCGGCTTGAGCCGTTGGTGTTTGCACGCCATCGACATGGGTGACCGCTAAAATGCCGTTGTGGTGAACGTTGCGCGCAACCGGATAAACCACTTGCTCACCTTGGGGGTCACGCGCCAGGATGACCGACAGCTCATGGCCCAAGTCAAGCTTGGACTCCAGCACACACGGAACCTGTTGCGCATCCACAAAGGCAGCCCAGGCCTCTTCTCGGTTGGCCACGCGATACTGACCCTTACCGTCATAACCAAGTTGTGCCACCTTCAAAATAGCGGGAAACAACGCAGACGGCGCCGACTCAAGATCAGCAGGGGTTCGAATCTCGGCATAGGGAGCCACTTGAACCCCCATCGAAGCAATAAAACGCTTTTCCAGACAACGGTCTTGCGCGGGACCCACGGCACTAGCCCCAGGCATCACCTGCGTGCGACGCGACAACAACTCCAGACTGCGGGCGGGCACGTTCTCAAACTCCGTGGTGACTGCCAAGCAGCGCTTGGCCATCTCGCCCAGTGCAGTCGCATCGTCATACGCAGCAAGCACATGGTCGTCGGCCAAATCTGCCGCGGGTGAGACCGCATCCGGGTCAAGGACCAGCACTCGATAACCCATGGCTTGAGCCGACTGACAAAACATGCGTCCTAACTGTCCTGCGCCCAACACGCCCAACCACTGGCCTGGCTTGACAATCATTTTTCCAGCCTCATGGCACGCGCCGTCTCGGTCTGCGCCGCACGGTACTGAATCAGCTTGTTTGATAAGGCTTCATCGGTGGTGGCCAGATTGGCCACCACATGCAGCGCCGCATTGGCTGCACCCGCGGTGCCGATGGCAAAGGTGGCCACTGGCACACCTTTGGGCATTTGAACAATCGACAAGAGCGAATCTTGACCCTGCAAGTGTTTGCTGGGCACCGGCACGCCAAACACGGGGATAGGCGTAAACGCCGCCACCATACCGGGCAGATGCGCTGCGCCCCCCGCGCCCGCGATGATGGCGCGCAAGCCTCGTGACTGGGCCGTTTGCGCATAGTCGGCCATGTCGGCTGGCATTCGATGAGCAGAAACCACCTTGGCCTCGTGCGCAATACCGAAGTGATCAAGAATCGCCACCGCTTCGGACATCACGTCCCAATCACTTGATGAACCCATGATGACGCCAACGATTGGCGCTTTAGCTATGCCTGACACATTGTTTGTCATAAGTGTTGACCTGTGCAGCCTATAAAACCGTATTTTAGACGGTAGGGGTGAGACTGGCACTTCATCGGCTATTTGCTGAGCCGATCGAGCGCCTCACGATACTTGGCAGCGGTCGCTTCAATGATGTCAACGGGCAGGCGCGGTGCCGGCGGTGTCTTGTCCCAAGTCTGGGTCTCCAGCCAGTCGCGCACAAACTGCTTGTCATACGAAGGCGGACTGATACCCTCGCGCCAGGTGTCAGCGGGCCAGAATCGTGACGAGTCCGGCGTTAACACCTCATCCATCAAATGCAACTGACCGGCGCCATCCAGGCCAAACTCAAACTTGGTGTCAGCGATGATGATGCCATGGCTCGCCGCATGCGCTGACGCTTGTTCGTATAACTTCAACGTTGTATCGCGCACTTGGCATGCTAGCGCAGGACCGATGGCCTTGATCACGTAATCGAAGTCGACATTCTCATCGTGCTCGCCCATCTCTGCCTTGGCTGCTGGCGTAAATATTGCCTGCGGCAATTGGGCAGCCTGCTTAAGCCCGGCCGGCAACGTCACACCACAAACTGCGCCGGTTGCCTGGTAGTCTTTCCAGCCTGAACCAATCAGGTAACCGCGAGCCACGGCCTCCACCAATATCGGCTTCAAACGCTTGACCACCATCGCACGGCCGCGCACTTGATCGCGCTCGTGCGCCAGAACGACCGACTCAGGATCAATGCCAGTGGCATGATTTGGAATGATGTGTCTAAGCTTGCCCAGCCAGAACTCGGTCAGTTTCGTCAGCACCTCGCCCTTTCCAGGGATAGGGTCATCAAGGATGACATCAAATGCCGAGATGCGATCTGAGGCCACGATCAGCAGCTTGTCTTGACCGACTGCGTACATGTCGCGCACCTTGCCGCGCGCCAGCAACGGCAAGGAGGTAATACTTGATTGATGCAACGTCACGGTTATCTAGATTCCCAAGCTCATTGAATCACTTGAGCGAGCTTGCCAGCGGCATAGTCAGCAGCGATGTCAGTCAGTGCGCGTGCTTTGATCTTGCCAGCATTGCCAGCGGTGCCGAACTGCTCATAGCGCGCCACACAAATTGCCTTGGCTGCAGCACGCGCCGGCTTCAAATACTCACGCGGATCAAACTTGCCGGGGTTCTCAGCAAAAAAGCGCCGAATGGCACCGGTCATGGCCAGACGAATGTCGGTGTCGATGTTGATTTTGCGAACACCATATTTGATGGCGTGCTGGATTTCCTCAACCGGCACACCGTAGGTCTCTTTCATGTCGCCACCGAACTCACGAATCTCAGCCAGCAATTCCTGTGGCACGCTCGAACTGCCGTGCATCACCAGGTGAGTATTGGGCAGACGTGCATGGATTTCCTTGATGCGCTGAATCGACAAAATATCGCCAGTGGGCTTGCGGGTGAATTTGTACGCGCCGTGGCTTGTGCCAATCGCAATGGCTAAGGCATCAAGCTGGGTCTTGCGCACAAAGTCAGCAGCCTGCTCTGGGTCAGTCAGCAACTGATCCATGGTCATGGTACCTTCAGCGCCATGACCGTCTTCCTTGTCACCCATCATGGTCTCGAGCGAACCTAAACAGCCAAGCTCACCTTCGACAGTCACACCGAGCTTGTGAGCGATATCGACCACCTCTTTGGTTACCTTGACGTTGTAGTCGTAATCGGCAATCGATTTGCCGTCCTCCATCAGTGAGCCATCCATCATGACGCTAGAGAAGCCAAGATCAATGGCACCTTGACAGATTTTGGGTGACTGGCCGTGATCCTGGTGCATAACCACCGGGATATGGGGATAAGACTCAACCGCGGCTTGAATCAAGTGCTTCAAAAAGCCCTCGCCTGCATACTTGCGCGCGCCTGCCGAAGCCTGCATGATCACCGGGCTGTCAGTTTGTTCAGCAGCCTCCATGATGGCCTGCACTTGCTCGAGGTTGTTGACGTTAAAAGCGGGAATGCCGTAGCCGTTTTCTGCTGCGTGATCCAGAAGCTGGCGCATGGAGACGAGAGCCATGATGAAATCCTTGCGATGAAAGTAAAAAAGCCGAGGCTGGCCTTACCTGTGCTAGACCAGCAAAATCCGTAAACTGGCACTATTTTAACCCCAACCACTGAGCGAACCACTCGATGCAAGCAGCGCCATCGCATCACCTTCATGTGCCGCTAGCCGATTCGCAGAGAGTCTTGCTCTGGCAGAGTATGCATGCGTGGAGCCCCCCGCGGCAGGTGATGCTGACAACAGACAACATCAGTGCCGATGGGGCCCACCGTTCGGTCAGCCAAGGCACGGCCCTGCTTTGGCAAGGCGACTATCATCAAGCCAGACAACTGCTGGCAGCGATCAAGCGTCGCTTGGATAAAAAATCACCATCATTTGATTCGCTTGCATGGCCCGAGCGGTTTCACCGGATCCGCCTGCACCGCTCACAGACGGCCAGACAAGCTGGCATGTTGCTCATCGAGATCAAGCCTGGCTACGTGATCGACCTACCCAGAGCGCCTGATGCCAAGATGGCATATGGTGCGCTGAACATGGCCTACGGTGAGCGCCTCAAAGACAAGCACTTTGCGGTGCCGCTGACAGAACTGACTGGTGTGCTCAGTGCGCATGAGTGGCATCGCAAAGGTCTACCCGTCAAAGCGCTCGAACAAACCATCTACCCTCGCTGGGGCGTGTTTGCCCCAACTCGTCATGAATACCTGGATCTGGTGATGCAAGCCCAGTTGCCAACGACTTGCAAGCGCGCAGTCGATGTTGGAACCGGCACCGGTGTGTTGGCCATGATGCTCGCCAAACGCGGTGTTGTAGAAGTGGTCGCCACAGACAACAATCCAGCCGCGCTCGCGTGTGCGCAGGACAACATCGCACGTGCGGGGCTGCAACCCTACATTCAAGTGGTGAACGCTGACTTAATGCCAGACGGACAGTTCGACCTGCTGGTTTGCAATCCTCCCTGGTTACCGGGTGCCGCGAGTGGACCATTGGAAGCCGCAATTTACGACCCTCAGCATCAAATGCTGCGAGGGTTCCTATGTCAGGCAAGCACACACTTGACTGCACGTGGCCAAGCTTGGCTCATCTTGTCCGATTTGGCTGAGCATCTGCAATTGCGCAGTCGCGATGATTTACTGACCTGGATCAAAGAAGCCGGATTGACCGTGGCCAACCGATTGGACACACGGCCCACGCACCGCAAGCTTCATGACACCGAAGATCCCATGGCGCCAGAGCGCCGCGCTGAAATCACGTCGCTTTGGCAGCTGGCTCGGCTTTCTTCTTTGGACGAAACGCATTAACCACATCCGGATTGGTTTGAATGAAAGGTCCGCCAATCAAATCGATGCAGTACGGCACGGCTGCAAACAGGCCTGACACAATCACTTGACCATCCTCACCTTTTAAGCCCTCAAGCGTCTGGGCGATCGCACGAGGCTGGCCGGGCAAGTTAATGATCAGCGCGGCGTGGTGCTCTGTCTCGCGCAAAACCGCCACTTGGCGCGACAAAATCGCCGTGGGCACAAAATGCAGGCTGATTTGACGCATTTGCTCACCAAACCCAGGCATTTCTCTGGTTCCCGCCGCCAACGTGGCCTCCGGTGTCACATCGCGGCGCGCTGGACCTGTGCCACCGGTGGTCAACACCAAATCACAGCCAAGCCCATCGACCAAGTCGATAATGGTGCTGGTAATCAGCGGCTTTTCATCGGCAATCAGGCGCTCGTGGACCTCAAACGCACTGCTCAAGGCCCGACTAAGCCATACTTTCAAGGATGGCACGCCCTCATCAGCGTAGATGCCCTTGCTCGCCCGGTCAGAAATGGAAATCAAGCCAATGCGCAGGGCTCTGGCGGGAAGGATTTGGGTTTGATCTGGCATTTAGCACTCCGACTGGTCAAGTGCCAGCTTTATTTGCCTATAAACCTGTTACTTTACCTCGATACATACATTGATTCAGAGACATTTTGTTGCAATGCAACATGAAATCAGGTGTAATTCATTCATCGCCCCTATGAGGTAAGAGCCCGTGAGCCAAACCGACAAATCGTCTGACAACAAACACCCATTCCCATTGATGCCTCCCATTATCGATGCGGCCATGGAGTACGCCGTCGATGCCTGGCAGCGCAGCGTACTGACGACCGACGTGATGCGACAACGTGGCAACCAGTATCAGCGCCACATGGCCAAGCAAGCACCAAACGTGCTGAGCATGAAAGCCGAAGTGATCCTGGATGGACGCACGCTGGAGCGGCCAGTCAACTACCTGTTGACCCGGATCGCCCCCTCAAAATCAACCCCGACCGATCCCATCAAACGACCTTTTGTGGTGGTTGACCCCAGAGCCGGTCACGGCCCAGGCATCGCTGGATTTAAGCCAGAAAGCGAAATTGGCGTGGCCATCGAAGCTGGTCACCCCTGCTACTTCATTGGATTCTTACCCAAACCAGAACCGGACCAAGGCGTCGAGGACGTGGTGTGGGCAGAGACCAAGTTTCTTGAGAAAGTGATCTCGCTGCACCCGCAAGCCGAGGGCAAGCCCGTAGTGATTGGCAACTGCCAAGCAGGCTGGCAACTCATGATGGCTGCTGCCACACGGCCCGAACTCTTTGGACCGATCATCATCGCCGGCGCACCTCTGTCTTATTGGGCCGGCTGGCGCGGCAAAAACCCCATGCGCTACACCGGTGGCCTAACCGGTGGCTCTTGGATGACACTGATGGCCAGTGACTTGGGTGGCGGCATGTTTGACGGCGCCAACCTTGTTCAGAACTTCGAGGGCCTTAATCCTGCCAATACGTATTGGTCCAAGCAGTACAACCTTTACGCCAATGTCGACACCGAGGCGGGTCGATATCTCGGTTTCGAGCGTTGGTGGGGCGGCCATGTTTTTTTGAATGGCAAAGAAATTCAGTACATCGTTGACAATTTGTTCATCGACAACCGGTTGTCAACGGCTCGCATGGTAAGCAAGGATGGTTTGCGAATTGACTTGCGCAACATTCGTTCGCCAATCATCGTGTTCTGTTCAAAGGGCGACAACATCACGCCACCGCCCCAGGCACTCGGTTGGATCACGGATCTGTACCAAACTGATCGAGAAGTGCTGGCACATGGACAAACGATCATCTATGCCGTGCATGAGAGTATTGGCCACCTCGGCATCTTTGTGTCAGGTGCGGTTGCCAAGAAGGAACACCGAGAGTTCACCTGCAACATCGACATGATCGACGTGTTGCCAGCTGGTATTTTTGAGGCCGTCATTCACGACAAAACACCGGATACACCCAATGCTGATCTGGCCTATGGCGACTATGTGCTTACGTTTGAACGACGCCATCTGGCCGATGTTGAAAAAATCGTGCAGCACCGTGATGATGATGACCGCCGGTTTGCGACCGTTTCCCGTCTGTCGCAGGTTAATGTTGGTTTGTATAAGTCATTCATACAGCCTTGGATCAAAGCGATTGCCACACCGCGCACCAGCGAGAGGCTACAGCAGTTACATCCATTGCGCCTGCCTTACGAGACAATCTCCGACCGCAACCCGATGATTGCATCGCTGGCACCTGTCGCAGTCCAGGTTAAAAACCATCGCAAACCAGCGGCTCACGACAACCCGTTTCTACAGATGGAGAAACAGATCTCCAAAACAATCGAGTCGAGTCTTGAACTGTATGGCGAATGGCGTGACAACCTGATCGAACAAATGTTCATGACGGTTTATGGCTTGCCATTGGTGCAAGACGTCACGGGACTTGGCGCCAAAGAAGGCCCACCCCGTGAACACCCTGGTGTTTCACCGGAACACATAGAGTTCGTCAAACGCCGGGTCACTGAATTGCGCAAGCTCGTTGATTGCGGCGGTATTCGTGAAGCCAGCATTCGTGTGATGATTTACATTGCCCAAGCCCAAGGCGGCATCGATGAACGCAGCTTTAACCTGATTCGTCAGTTACGGGCGCATCAGGAGCACAAACTTTCATTGCCAGCTTTCAAACGCATGGTGAGAGAGCAAGCCATGGTGATGGTGGTCGATCCAGAAGGTTCAGTTGACGCAATTCCGGTGCTGCTGAGCCATCACTCTGCTGGCGAAATCGATGCGGCGGCTGAGTTTGTCACCCAAGTTGCGCTAGCCAGCGGCACACTCAAGCAAGAAGGCAAACAACGGTTGGAGCAAGTCCGCCAACTGTATGCTCAAGCCGCCCATGAGGCTAAAACTCAAGCTCGGGACAATGGCGGCTCAATGCAGACGGTCAATCTGCAGCGCGAAGTCAGCATGCCAGTCAAGTCAACCAAGACCACCAAAGCAACCGTCTCGACAAATCTGGCGGTCACGCAGTCATCTGTGGGTAAATCGACTGCATCAGCGCCCTTGAAACAAGCCGCTACCAAAAAAGCGCCGGTCAGGAGGTCAGCGGCCAAGACGACGGTTAAGCAGTGAGTCTCGATAGTCAGCCGCACTATCACGCGCCCGTGAAGTTTGACGCGCTTATTAAGCAAGCTGCTGGTTTGGAGCCAGCAGTTTGCGCTGTGGCTCACCCTTGCGATGAAACTTCGCTGAAGGCCGCCGTTGAAGCGGCGGAACTCGGGCTGCTCATACCTGTTTTGATTGGCCCCAAAGCCCGAATTGAAGCAGTCGCCAATACTCACGGCTTAGACATCAGTTCGCTAAGCCTGATCGATACGCCACATAGCCATGCCTCTGCCGCCCAGGCAGTTGCACAAGTGCGCGCAGGCAACGCCACACTGCTAATGAAAGGCAGCCTGCACACCGATGAGTTGATGCATGAGGTCGTTAAAACCGACACCGGACTTAGAACGGGCAGAAGGCTGAGTCACATCTTCGTCATGGACGTGCCAACTTACGCAGAACCGCTGTTTGTCACCGATGCGGCGATCAACATTGGCCCTGACTTGCTTTGCAAGGCTGACATCGTTCAGAATGCCATTGACCTGCACATTGCGCTTGGACTTGGCGAGCCGCGCGTAGCCATTCTATCGGCCGTGGAACAGGTCAACCCCAAGATACCGAGCACGATTGACGCGGCCGCCCTTTGCAAAATGGCCGAACGTGGCCAAATCACTGGTGGAATTCTGGATGGTCCATTGGCCATGGACAACGCAGTCAGCCCTGAAGCTGCCCAGATTAAGGGCTTGACCTCACCGGTGGCGGGTCGTGCACAGATCCTGGTGGTGCCGGATCTTGAAGCCGGCAACATGCTGGCGAAGAACTTGTCCTTCTTAAGCGGTGCACACGCCGCAGGCATCGTCTTGGGCGCAAGGGTGCCCATTGTTTTGACGAGCAGAGCGGATACCAAACAAAGTCGGCTGGCGTCTTGCGCATTGGCAGCGATCTACGCCAACCACCAGCGCGCCAAGCCAGTCTTAATCTAGACTGGCCAAGCACGATCCCAGCCTAAGCCCTTTGTTCGAGTGCCGCCACGGCGGGCAAGGTCTTGCCTTCCAAGAACTCCAAAAAGGCACCACCCCCTGTTGAGATATAGCCCACGTCATCGGTAATGCCAAACTTGGCAATGGCCGCCAGCGTGTCACCACCACCCGCAATCGAAAACCCATCGGAATCGGCAATCGCCTGCGAGATTCCCTTGGTACCGTTGGCGAATGCTTCAAACTCAAACACCCCCACGGGCCCATTCCAAACAATCGTGCCGGCCTTGGACAGGATCTCTGCTAACTGTTGCGTGGTTTGCGGACCAATATCCAGAATCAAATCATCTGGTGCAACCGCATCAGCACGCTTGATCTCAGCCTTTGCAGACGCAGAAAACTCTTTGGCAGTAACCACATCCATGGGGATGGGTACGGCCGCACCGCGTGCCTGCATCATCTCAATCACGGCCTTGGCCTGCTCAATCTGATCAGGCTCAGCCAATGATTTTCCGATCGGCAAGCCTGCGGCGAGCATGAAGGTGTTGGCAATACCACCGCCCACAATCAGTTGATCGACTTTCTGAGCCAGTGCCTGGAGAATGGACAGCTTGGTCGACACCTTCGAGCCACCGACAATAGCCACCATCGGACGCCTAGGTTCACGCAAGGCCTTGGCCAAGGCATCGAGTTCCGCGGCAAGCAGCGGTCCGGCGCAAGCCACGGTTGCTTTTAACGCCAGGCCATGCGTGGTGGCTTCAGCGCGGTGGGCTGTGCCAAATGCATCATTGACATACACATCGCAGAGTTTGGCCATGATATCAGCCAACTGCGAACTGTCTTTTTTTTCGCCAAGATTGCAGCGGCAGTTCTCCAACAACACCACCTCACCGTCAGACACCGCCACCCCATCGAGCCAGTTCTGAACGAGCCGCACGGGTTGACCAAGCAGTTCCTGCAGGCGCTTGGCAACCGGCGCAAGACTGTCTTCGGACTTCAACTCACCCTCAGTGGGGCGACCAAGGTGGGAGGTCACCATGACAGCAGCGCCGCCCGCTAATGCCAGCTTAATGCCGGGCACGGAGGCACGGATTCGGGTGTCCTCAGTGATATTGCCCTGATCGTCAAACGGCACGTTCAGGTCTGCCCGGATAAACACCCGTTTACTTTTCAGTTGGCCTGCTTCAGAGAGCTGCGCTAGTGTCTTGACTTTCATGGCTTACTTCGCATTCATCAGAGCGACAGTGGTGTCGAGCATGCGGTTACTAAAGCCCCACTCGTTGTCGTACCAGGAGGAGACTTTCACCAGCTTGCCAGAAACCTTGGTCAAGGTCGCATCAAAGTTACTTGATGCAGGGTTGTGATTGAAATCAATCGACACCAACGGCGCGGTGTTGTACTCCAAAATACCTTTGAGCTCACCGTTAGCAGCGTCCTTGAGGATCGAGTTCACCTCTTCAACCGTCGTATCACGCTTGGCAATAAAGGAGAGATCAACGATCGAGACATTGATGGTGGGAACCCGGATGGCATAGCCATCGAGCTTGCCGTTCAGCTCAGGCAACACCAGACCAACCGCGGCAGCCGCACCCGTCTTGGTGGGGATCATGCTCATCGTGGCGGAGCGGGCGCGACGCAAGTCTTCGTGATAGACGTCGGTGAGAACCTGGTCATTGGTGTAGGCGTGAACCGTGGTCATCAAACCAGTCTCAACACCGATCTTGTCGTGCAAGGGCTTAACCATCGGGGCCAAACAATTGGTGGTGCACGACGCATTTGAAATCACCGTGTGCTCAGCCTTGAGCACGTTTTGGTTGACACCAAACACCACCGTGGCATCGACATCTTTTCCGCCGGGCGCAGAAATAATGACTTTCTTGGCACCGCCTTTCAAATGCGCCGATGCCTTTTCTTTGCTCGTAAAAAAGCCAGTGCACTCCAGCACCACGTCAACGCCCAATTCACCCCAAGGCAGCTCAGCAGGATTGCGATTAGCCAATACACGGATCTTGTCGCCGTTAACAACCATACAGTCACCTTCAACGCCAACAACACCCGGAAATTTCCCATGGGCCGTGTCGTACTGGGTCAGATGGGCATTGGTTTGAGGGTCGCCGAGATCGTTGATAGCAACAATCTCGATATCGTGCTTCTTGCCGCCTTCATAGTGGGCTCGCAGAATATTGCGGCCGATGCGACCGTAACCGTTGATTGCAACACGAATTGCCATGACACCAATCTCCTTGTTTATAAAACTTGTTTCACAGCAGTCACCACCTCTTCTGCCGTTAACCCGAAAAACTTAAACAAATCACCAGCCGGTGCTGACTCGCCATAGCGGTCGATACCAACCACGGCACCGTCTAAACCGACATACTTAAACCAGAAATCACGCACACCCGCTTCGACTGCCACCCGCGGCACACCTTTAGGCAACACGGCATCACGGTAGGCAGGGTCTTGGGCGTCAAACACGTCCGTGCTCGGCATTGAGACCACGCGCACCGCCATGCCAGCCTGGGCAAGACTAGCCTGCGCCTTGAGTGCCAACTCAACTTCAGAGCCGGTTGCGATGATAATTGCCCGCGCATTGGTGGCATCCGACAGCACATACCCACCACGGCAGACATTAGCAAGTACCGCCTCATCGCGCTGAACAAATGGCAGGTTTTGTCGTGACAACAGTAACGCGGTTGGGCCACCCGATCTGACCGTCATGCCGATACTCGCCTTGCGCCCGACGGCGCTCGCCCACGCCGCCACGGTCTCAACCGTGTCGCAGGGACGCCAGACCGACAAGTTAGGAATCAGACGCAGGCTCGATGCATGTTCAATCGACTGGTGCGTTGGCCCATCCTCACCCAGACCGATGGAGTCATGGGTAAAAACATGCACCACGCGCTGCTTCATGAGTGCGGCCATTCGAATGGCATTGCGCGAATAGTCAGAGAAAGTCAGAAACGTACCGCCAAACGGCAAGTACCCGCCATGCAAAGCCACGCCATTCATGATGGCGGCCATGCCAAACTCGCGTACGCCATAGTTGATGTGGCGGCCAAACGAAAGGCCCTCGTCAGTGCCGCGCATGGGCACCGCACCGGGCCAGTCAGTAAAGTTTGAACCGGTGAGGTCAGCCGAGCCGCCCAGCATCTCCGGCAATACTTGCACCAATGACTCGATCACCTGCTGGGACGCTTTGCGAGTTGCCACGGTCTGTGCGGCCTGCTGAGTTGTATCAAACAGTGCGCTGATTGTGTGCTCAAAGTCTGCCGGCAAGTCACCCGCCATGCGTCGAGCCAACTCTTTGGCTTGTGATGGAAACGCTTGTTGGTACGAGGCCCAGCGCCCAGACCAATCCTGCTGCAGCGCCTGACCGCGTGCACGCACATCCCATGCATCACGCACCGTCTGCGGAACATCAAATGGGGCATGGCTCCAGCCCAGCGCAGCCCGGGTTGCCGCGATCTCAGCGTCGCCAAGCGGTGCACCATGCACTTTGTCAGTACCTGCCAGGTTGGGTGCACCTTGACCGATAACGGTCTTGCAGATGACCAGTGTGGGGCGCGACTGTGTATCGCCAAGCGCGTGCGCTTGGACTAATGCAACATCCACAGCCTCTACATCATGACCATCGACATCGCGCACGACATTCCAGCCGTATGCTTCGAACCGACGGGCGGTGTCATCTGTAAACCAGTTCTCTACCTTGCCGTCGATCGAAATGCCATTGTCGTCATAAACCACCACCAGCTTGCCAAGCCGCCACGTGGCTGCCAGCGAGCAAACTTCGTGGGAGACACCCTCCATCAAGCAGCCATCCCCAACAAAAGCGTACGTGCGGTGATTGATGATCTCGTGACCCGGACGGTTGAACTCGGCAGCCAATAAGGCCTCGGCCAACGCCATACCGACGGCATTTGACAAACCTTGCCCCAAAGGACCCGTGGTTGTCTCAATACCCGGTGTCACGCCGACCTCAGGGTGCCCCGGCGTTTTGGAGTGCAGTTGACGAAATTTCTCAATCTCAGCCATTGGCAAGTCGTAGCCACAAAGATGCAGCACGCTGTAGATCAACATGGATCCATGGCCGTTGGACAACACAAAGCGATCACGGTCCATCCAGGCTGGATCGGCTGGGTTGTGACGCAAATGCCGGGTGAAGAGGTTGGTTGCGATTTCTGCCATCCCCATCGGCGCCCCTGGGTGGCCTGATTTGGCTTTTTGAACAGCATCCATGGACAGAGCCCGGATTGCATTGGCCATTTGGGCGGGGGAAACAGCAGTTTCAGACATGACAGGCGGCTTGTGTAGGTGATTAACGAGCTCAGGCCTGAAAAGAGCGACAAGCCTGACCATCAGGGAAACCCCGGATTTTAACACCTACGACCGTTGACAACGGCACACGTGCTTTGCCTCAGGTAACATTAAGCCGCATGAATACCCCACGATTTTTTTGTGAATTACCGCTTGAACCAGACCTGCGCTTAACACTGCCGGCATCGGTCAGTCACCACGTACGGGTTAGGCGCCTGAAATCCGGTCAAGAAATAGTTCTATTCAACGGTTCGGGTGTTGAGTTCAAGGCCATTCTGTCCTTTGAGGCATCCGGCAATGCCATTGGCCTACTTCAAGCAGCCGAGACCGTGGATCGCGAGCTGCCCTTTCGTCTAACCTTGGTGCAAGGCATTGCTAGCCAAGACCGCATGGACTGGGTTGTCGAAAAAGCCGTCGAGCTCGGTGCGGCCGAATTTATCCCGGTCACAGCAAGCCGCAGCGTGGTCAAACTCAGTACGGATCGTGCAGCCAAACGAACCACGCACTGGCAAAAGCTTGCGATCGCTGCCAGCGAACAGTGCGGCCGAAATCGCCTGATGCACATTCACCCGCCATGTTCGATTGAAGAAGCAGTTAAACGATGTGGCTCGCAAACCATGCTGCTTTGTCACCTAGCACCGGGCGGTTTAGCACTGAACCACCCCAAGGTACTGCAAGCAGTGCATGCAAATCAGGCTACGAGTATTATCGTTGGGCCTGAGGGAGGGTGGGATGAGTTCGAAGCAGGAAGATGGCTCGCCACCGGCGCGCAGGCCATATCGCTTGGCGCCAGGGTATTGAGAACAGAGACCGCTGGCATTGCCGCACTCGCCGGACTTGGTCAGTTGCTGACACAAAACCACTGAGGCTCGATCTACCCGCTGCAAGCCAACTGCACCCCGGGTATTTCGGCTGATTGTATTGCGGCTGATCGCTACTCCTCGCTCCAGTTATGTACGACACCCGGGGCGTCATCAGCATGCTTGCCACCGTGCTCGATACAGTAAATAAAAACCCGGCCAGATTCGACCGCACTATCCACCACATCTTGCAATACTTGATGCAGTTCAGCCAAGTCAGGCTCGATTGCTGGATCGGCAGAATGCAAATCCTTAAAAACCAACACCAGTCCCGCGCGCTGATCATGAATCGAGTCGATCAGGCAATCAAACAAACCTTCAAAACTTCCGCCAAAGAACTGCGGGTAATCAACCGCTTTGACGACGGCTCGAAACAGCGCCGAGCGATTACGCGCCTTGGAGCAGTCAGCCTCGCTCCACGATAATTCGCCCTGATCTGCCAGCACGCGAAACCCTGCCGCGTGAACCGCGTCTAGCGCACCACCCTTTTTTAACAAATCACGTAACTGCCGATCTGACTGCTTGCTCATCGCCAGCACCTTTAATGAATCCAACTCACATGCGCGCATCGTATCGACTTAACGGGCTTGAATCAATCACCGTAAGCTACATTTTTCCTAAGACCTGTCACAACAAACAAAAAAGCAACAGGTCACTAGAGTCACAAATACTAATCCCTGCTAGCCTGATGGTTAGCCTGCAGGACAGTGTTTGCCGTCATGTTGACAATCCTTCTGACCGTGGCGCTCGATGTCAATATGTGCACTGGCGCATTCACGCCCAACAAGAAAGGACCCACAGCCACATTGCCACCTGCTGCCGTCTTAAGCAGGTTGTAGGCAATGTTACCGGCGTCCACTGTCGGACACACCAGGAGGTTGGCAGATCCTTTGAGCGTTGAAGTCGGCAATATCTTCAAACGCAAGGACTCATCGAGTGCGCAATCACCGTGCATCTCACCATCGATCTCAAGTTCCGGCGCTTGACCACGAATCAAATCTAGAGCCTCACGCATTTTGTCGCCAGACGCGCTCGAACCCGAACCAAAATTAGAACGAGACAGCAATGCGACCTTGGGCAAAAGATTTAGCCGTTGCATTTGACGCGCCGCAGCCAGGGTAAAGGCAGCGATTTGATCGGCCGTCGGATTCTCATTAACGTGTGTATCCACCAACGCCAACGTGTGATTGGGCAGCAACAAGATATTCATGGCCGCATAGGTGGTCTCACCGGGCGCCAAGCCAATCATTTGATCGATGTAACGCAAATGATCCAGAAAGCCACCCACCGTGCCGCAGATCATGCCATCGGCGTCACCCATGTGCACCATCATGGCGCCAATCAAGGTCAGGCGGCGTCGCATCTCCACTCGCGCCATTTCCTTGGTCACCCCACGCCGACACATGCGCTCCCAATAGGCCATCCAGTAGCGATGAAAACGATCATCCCAGTCCGGATTCACCACGTCGACATCCTCGCCTAGCTTGATACGAAGGCCATGCTTTTCGATGCGATCAGCCAAGACCGTGGGGCGACCAACCAGAATCGGCTTGGCAAGCTTTTCATCCACGATGACTTGAACAGCCCGCAATACGCGCTCGTCCTCACCTTCGGTAAACACCACACGGGCTTTACCGCCTTGTTTGACAAACGCCTTGGCCGTGGAAAACAGCGGCTTCATGAACGCGCCTGATTGATACACAAACTGCTCAAGCTGCTCGACGTAACCATCCAGATCTTTAATCGGGCGCTGTGCCACACCTTCTTCCATGGCTGCTTTGGCAACCGCTGGCGCAATGCGGGTGATCAATCGAGGGTCAAATGGTTTGGGGATGAAGTACTGATTACCAAACGAGACGTCACCGGTTCCATATGCAGCCTGTACCACCTCGCTTTGCTCTTCTTGAGCCAGTTGCGTGATGGCGTAGACAGCTGCTTTTTCCATGCCCCGGGTAATCGTTGTAGCACCCACATCGAGTGCCCCCCGAAAAATGTACGGGAAACACAGCACATTATTGACCTGATTGGGATAGTCTGAGCGGCCAGTTGCCATGACGACATCGTCGCGCACCGCGTGCGCATCAGCAGGGAGAATCTCCGGGTTCGGATTGGCCAATGCAAGAATCAATGGCCGCTCAGCCATCTGAGCCACCATTTCCGGCTTCAATACACCGCCTGCGGACAAGCCCAGAAAGACATCAGCGCCACCAATGATCTCGGCTAGCTTGCGTGCCTCTGTTTGCTGCGCGTAACGGGCCTTGTCCGGATCCATCAACGTCTGGCGACCCTCGTAGACCACCCCCTCAATATCCGAAACCCAAATGTTTTTCTGCGGCAAGCCCATGTCGACCATGAGATCCAGACAAGCCAGGGCCGCAGCGCCTGCACCAGAAACAACCACTTTGACTTGGTCGATCGATTTCTTTACGACAATCAGACCATTGATAAACGCCGCGGTGACACAGATCGCTGTGCCGTGCTGGTCGTCATGAAACACAGGGATATTCATGCGCTTGCGCAGCTCACGCTCGACCGTGAAACACTCGGGCGCTTTGATGTCCTCTAGATTGATGCCACCAAACGTTGGTTCAAGACCGGCGATGATCTCGACCAGCTTGTGAGGATCCTGTTCGTTAATCTCGATATCAAAAACGTCGATGCCGGCAAACTTCTTGAATAGGACCGCTTTGCCTTCCATGACCGGCTTGGACGCGAGCGCACCGATGTTGCCCAGCCCCAGCACCGCCGTGCCGTTGGTGATGACACCCACCAAGTTTCCACGCGCGGTGTAGCGCACGGCGTTGGCGGGATCGGCAACAATTTCCTCACAGGCCGCTGCAACACCCGGCGAGTAAGCCAACGCCAAGTCACGTTGATTGGACAACGTCTTGGTTGGTGCAATTGAAATTTTGCCAGGGCGCCCCTGCTCGTGATAAAGCAGGGCAGACTTGCGAAAGTTTTCGTCCATGGTTGGCCTGATCAGTTAGGAAAAGAAACAGATTCTATCCGGTTTGTTAAGTCATTGACATAAACACACAATCCGGGTCAACTTTGCACTTAATCTGCAGGTCGATGGCAGCGGCATCGTTTGCCCGAGCACCCGACATGGCAGGCAGGGTATGCAATGGCATGTCGGATTTCTTGAAAGTCGCAGCCACGAGCCACCCCAGCGACCCAGCGTGACCAATAAAAAAATGCGCCAGATTCACACGCTGCACATCAGCCAATGCATCAAGGTGAAACCCAAATGGCCATTGCGATTGCGCCAAAGTCTTTTGTACCTCGGGGCACAGAGACAACTCGAAGAGTTTCGGCACCAGCTTTTGCGCAGCCAACGAACCGAGCGGTTGCGCATCACCTGCACCAAAAGCACCAAATACCTCGATCGTGCCATCCGGCAAAAGCCAATCGATGCTGACCAGCGCTTGGTCCAAACGAGTCTCAGTCAACAGCGTGCCGCGGTAACTGCTCGCAAACCATTGGGCCAGATTGGTCACAGTGGGGCTTGGTTGCGCCTGAACGAGCCCGGCTGCTTGCATACCCAGCATGGGGCAACCTGCATCCACCCGCCAAAGCCCGGTATCACCCAAAGGGATCAATGATCCCCAGGCTGAACCTGCCTCGACCCATAGCACCGCTTTAGACTGATCCGGCGCTGACAGCGGCAATCCATCTAGTGCCAGCACGACGCCGTGCTCATGGCACAAGCGACGCGCCTGAATCACATCATCTAGCGTCGTTGGGCTCAGGTGGGCTTGCAACTCTGACACTAACTTGACCGTGCCCATGCACATTCGGCGCAACGTCACGACAAACTTAGACCAGTCATCATGCGCTGTCGCTTGGCGCCCAAACAGAAAGGATCGGCGAGACGAAGGTTCACCCACTACAATTTCCTTAAATTCATTTGCCAGAGATGCTTCATGACACCCCAACTCGCACAGCGCCTACAGCATACCCAAACCTTTCACGCCATGGAGGTTTTTAAACGCACGCTGGCACTACGGGCCCAAGGACGCGACATCATCAGCCTTGGCATTGGTGAGCCAGACTTTACAGCAGCACCCGCGGTGGTTGAATCGCTTAAAAAAGCCACCGATCATGGCTTGGGCAGATACGGCCCTGCGGCGGGCATCCGGCCGCTGCGTGAGGCGATCGCTCAATTCTACGGCGATCAGTTTGGTGCGACCGTGGATCCTAACCGAGTCATCGTCACCAACGGTGCCAGCGGGGCGCTCCTGCTTGCCAGTCTCGCGCTCATCAATCCAGGCCAAGAGGTATTGATGCCTGACCCCTGCTATCCGGCCAATGCGAATTTCATCATGGCGGCTGGCGGCCTCACCAAGCTCGTTCGTACCGAAGCAAACCAACATTTTCAGCTGACCGCGCAAGACATCGCGACACACTGGTCTGAGCGAACTGCTGGCGTATTGATCGCCTCGCCTAGCAACCCAACGGGCACGTCGATTAAACCAGATCAACTGCGCGAGATCATTCGGGCGGTCCAGGCCCGATCGGGCTTTGTCATGATGGACGAAATCTATCTCGGCTTGTCATACAGCGCAGAAAGACGATCTGCCTTGGCACTCAGTGACGACGTAATTATTCTAAACAGCTTTTCAAAATACTTTCACATGACTGGCTGGCGATTAGGCTGGATGATCGTGCCACCCGAATTAATCGCCCCCATCGAGAAGCTCGCCGCCAGTCTCATGATCTGCCCGTCGACGCTCGCCCAGTTTGGCGCACTGGCATGCTTTGAATCTGAATCGCTTGCCTTGTTCGAGCAACGCCGGCAGGCGTTTCACGTGCGCCGTGATTTTCTGGTCCAAGGTTTGGAGTCAATAGGACTGACAGTGCCAGCTAAGCCAGATGGCGCCTTTTATGTTTATGCTGACGTCAGCCGATTCAGCAACGATAGCAAGCAATTAGTTGACGTACTACTTGAGCAAGCTGGCGTTGCACTCGTGCCCGGCATTGACTTTGGACCTGCACACGCGAAATCCAAGGTGCGCTTAGCCTACACCACTGAGCTGGACCGGCTGGAAGAAGCAGTCAGCCGCATGGACGAGTGCCTAAACCCTTAAAAATTTGGCTGTCTGAAACTATTCACATCTTTATTTTTGCCGCCAAGGCCATACGGCGCATCTCTGCAAGGACTTTTTGGCTGTAACCATCATCGTCAGGTCCACTGGCCCCCACGTAGCACTTCAGACCATCGGCAACCGAGCCACGGCGGCGGATGCATTCATACAAAATCTGAGCCCCAACGCGGATATTGATCTGTGGATGAAACGCATCCTGGGGACCCTCGCCATATTTTTCAAATTTATCGGTGTGCACACTGGTCATGACCTGCATCAATCCCTGAGCGCCTGCGCCACTCTCTGCATAGGGATTGAAACGCGACTCAACCGACATCACCGCCAAAATCAGCACCGGGTTAATTTTGAGTTCCGCACCAACCACAATCGCTGATTCAACAATTCGATCCGTGACTGCTTTAGCAACGCGGTACTTACGAGCAATATAGTGCTCAAGGGCTTTGAGCTGAGCCTCGCTGACACCAAACACGGCACGCGCGGTCTCAATTTTACCTATTGGGATATCGCCCAAAAGGCCAACGCGATCGGTGCGATTGACGTCTGCATCAGGTGCTGTTGGTGGCCCTTGTGGCAAGCGTTCGAGCCTGCGCTCAGCCACGATGTTCAAATCCACTGGGGCCACCTGAGGCGCGGACACCGAGGGCGGACTAAAAAACCCCATCTTTGCAATCGCCTCGCGCGCGCCCTCGGGAGCCAGCACCAAGAGCACCGCTTCGTGAGATAAGGTCACTTGCTGGCGAACTGCAGGCACAGACAACACAAGAAACAGCACCACAAATGTTGCCACGCCAAGATAGGCAGTTGCAGTCAGCATGGTCAATGCCAACTGACGTTGCGCACGAAACAGCCAAGCGCGTTTGTTGGGTGATAATGCCTCTGTCATGCTGGAATTCTAACGTTTTAATGGGAATTGTCATGCGCTACCGGGATTTAAGGGATTTTCTAAGTCAGCTTGGGCGTGCGGGAAAACTCAAACGCGTTGCCACCAACATCGACACACGATTGGAAATGACAGAGATTTCAGACCGTGTGTTACGTCAAGGTGGACCGGCGCTGCTGTTTGATAACGTCACGCATCAAACCAAAAAATCCGACATCCCAGTGCTAGCCAACTTGTTTGGCACACCCGAGCGAGTTGCCTGGGGCATGGGTGCCGATGATGTTGCCTCTTTGCGCGATATCGGGCATCTTCTGGCATCGCTGCGTGAACCCGAAGCGCCTAAAGGATTGCGCGATGCGATCAGCAAGGTCTCCATGCTGAAATCTGCCCTTTGGGACATGAGCCCTAAAAACATTCGCAGTGCATTGTGTCAGGAGGTTGTCTGGGAAGGCGACGACGTGGACTTATCTCGGCTGCCAATCCAAACCTGCTGGCCAGAGGACGTGGCACCGCTACTGACTTGGGGTCTCGTGATTACGCGTGGCCCGAATGCCCGTCGACAAAACCTCGGCATTTACAGGCAACAGATTATTGGACCAAACAAACTCATCATGCGATGGCTTTCTCACCGAGGCGGCGCGCTGGACTTTCGCGATCACGCCATTGCAAATCCCGGCAAGCCGTTTCCGATTGCCGTCGCACTTGGCGCTGATCCCGCCACGACCTTAGGTGCAGTCACCCCCGTGCCAGATAGCCTGTCCGAATATCAATTTGCCGGTCTATTGCGCGGCGCACGCACTGAAGTGACATCAGCCATTGGCAGTGATCTGACCGTGCCTGCGACCGCTGAAATCGTGCTCGAAGGGCACCTATTGCCCAACACCGATCCAAGAGCAATCGCACCACAAACAGGTCCAAACACACCGCCAATACCGCATTCGGATTACGAGCTTGCGCTTGAAGGGCCATACGGTGACCACACGGGCTATTACAACGAGCAAGACTGGTTTCCTGTTTTTACGGTTGACCGCATCACCATGCGCCGCAACCCGATTTATCACACGACCTACACAGGCAAGCCACCCGATGAGCCAGCTGTTTTAGGCGTGGCACTCAATGAGGTGTTTGTGCCATTGCTGCAGCGTCAGCTGACTGAGATCAAAGACTTTTATCTTCCGCCGGAGGGTTGCAGCTATCGCTTGGCCGTGATCTCGATTCGCAAGCAATACCCTGGCCACGCCAAGCGGGTCATGTTTGGCGTTTGGAGCATCTTGCGCCAATTCATGTACACCAAGTTTCTGATCGTGGTCGATGACGACATCAACATTCGTGAGTGGAAAGAAGTCGTTTGGGCCATGACCACGCGCATGGATCCCGTCAGAGACACGGTTTTGGTTGAAAACACACCCATTGACTACCTCGACTTCGCCTCACCGGTCTCTGGCCTAGGCGGCAAGATGGGTTTGGATGCAACCAACAAATGGGCGGGCGAAACTGACCGAGAGTGGGGCCGCCCCATTCAGATGAGCGATGCAGTGAAACAGCGGGTTGACCAACTCTGGGATACGCTTGGACTCTAACGCAAAGGGCGGCTTAACAACCACAAAAAAGCGGGCGCCCCAACCAAGCTAATGACCACGCCCACTGGCAGTTGGGACGGTGCGGCCAGGATGCGCGACAGAATGTCGGCGGCCAGCACCACCATGGCGCCAAATAATGCAGACAGCGGCAAAAGCAGGCGATGGTCGCTGCCGTACACACGCCGCACGAACTGCGGCACCAGCAGACCCACAAAACTAATCGCACCTGTAAATGCCACCAAAGGCCCAACTAACATGGCCATGGCCACAATCAGCTTGGCACGCAAGCCTGTGACATCCACCCCAACGTGCCCTGCTTCTGCTTGGCCAAGCAACAGCGCGTTCAAGGCAGGCCATTGGCGGTAGACCCACCACAAACCAAGCGGCAACCACACCACCAAAGTCGCTACCACCGGCCAAGGCGCGCGGCTCATGCTCCCAAGTGACCAGAACGTCATGGACCGAATTTGCGCATCCGATGCATAAGCAATCAGTAAACCGATCACGCTGAACACAAGCGCATTAATGGCAATACCAGCAAGCAACAACCCCGCCGTACCATGCCAGCTGCGAGCGAATTGCCAGGCAACCGCAGTGGCCATGATCGCCCCCAGGAAGCCGGCAAGCCCAATCAGCAAGAAACTCGCCAGACCCAATGCCATGGCGCCTACAGCACCAAGCGCCGCACCGGCAGACACCCCCACCAAACCAGGCTCAGCCAAGGGATTACGAAACAGGCTTTGCATGACAACGCCACCCACAGCCAAGGTGGCACCGGTCAGCACTGACATGATGGTGCGCGGCAGACGCAGCTCGACCAGAACCAGGCGAGTTTGTGTATGCGCATCACCGGTGACCAAAGCCATCCATTCAGAGAGCGGGACAGCAAGTGGCCCAGTCACTAAACTGACCAAGACCAACACCGATAACGTCATCGAAAGCCAGACAAATCTCAAGGATTAGGTCCTAAAAACTCGGCACACCACTTAGCCACTTAGCCGTGATGCTTTTGCTTGGTGCCAAAGACCCGATCACCTGCATCGCCCAATCCTGGCATGATGTAACCATCTTCATTTAAGCCAAGGTCAATGGCTGCTGCGTAGATCCCAACGTCGGGATGGGCGTCAGTGACACGTTGGATGCCTTCAGGGGCTGCGACTAAAACAAGCGCCCGAATGTCACGTGCACCCGACTTCTTGAGCAAATCGATCGCCGCTACCATCGACCCGCCGGTGGCCAGCATGGGATCAATGATGATAGCAATGCGCTGGTCAAGTTCACCCACCAAACGTTCGAAATAGGTGTGTGCCTCCAGAGTATCCTCGTCACGCGCCAATCCAACCGCGCTCACGCGAGCCCCCGGTATCAGGTGCAATACCCCATCGAGCATGCCGATACCGGCGCGCAAAATTGGTACCACGGTGACTTTCTTGCCCGCCACACGCTGCACCGTCACGTCACCTGCCCACCCCTGCTCCACGAACGACTCAAGCACAAAGTCTTTGCTCGCCTCGTACATCAGCAAGGTAGTGATCTCTTGCGCCAGTTCCCTGAAACTTTTGGTGCTCAAAGCCGCCCCGCGCATCAGGCCAAGCTTGTGCTTGACCAATGGGTGTTTAATTTCATGGACTGCCACGTCACACTCTCCTGCGACCAATTCTTAAAAATCAACTAGCAGCATGTCACCGACCATTGAGCCAGGCAACGACGGCATTCTCAAAATCACGGGCTTTAAAAGCCTGAGGGTGATTGACAAGGCTAACAAATACGTAGCGCTTGCCAGACTTGGACAACACATAACCCGCAATGGCTCTGGCATCCTTTAATGCACCGGTTTTCATGTTGGCGTAGCCGCGCGCATCATCGCTACGCAAACGCCGTATGAGCGTGCCATCAACCCCCAGGATTGCCATGGAAGATACGTACTCTGGCATGGCAGGCGAAACCCAGGCATGCTGCAACATATCGGCCATCACCTCTGCACTGATCCGTGCATTGCGCGACAAGCCAGAGCCATTCTCAATCACGGTTGCCCCAAGCTCTATGCCCTGGTTAGACAAAATGCGTTTGATGACGTCAACGCTGCCAGCCACCGTTGCAGGACGTTGACCTGCTTGCGCCCCAAGGGTCAACAACAAGACGCGTGTCATCACGTTGTTGCTGCGTTTGTTGACAAGCCGAATGACTTCAGCCAAGGGGGGTGACTCATGTGCCGCCACGGGCACGGCAGTGGCCGGTATCTTCCCGTCTTTGACCGTACCGGTCATCGTGCCACCAATCTCCGTCCACATGGTTTTAAGTGTGCGTGCAGCAAAGGCCTGCTGATCAAACGCAAGCCGATGGAAGTCGAACTCACCGCAGGAACCGTGGGCTTGTCCAGACACCCGGAATCGTACGCCGTTGGCGCCACTAACCGTCTGAGCATTGACACTCGGCCCGCCACGGCAACTGCCATCCATGTACTGAACCTCACTGTCAATTTCGATGCCTGGAATAGGTGGGTCGACAAACGCAAGCCAACGCTTTGCCTGCAAATCGGGCGTAAAGACTAGGCGCACCGCACCAAAACCCACCATGAACACATCTGGGCTCGCGTTATAAGGCCGATCGCCCTTGCCATCAAATTCGTTTGGGTCAATGGCCACCTCACCAAACGCGGATCGATCCACCACGATGTCACTGATTTCACGAATGCCACGCAAACGTAATTCACGCATCAAGCGCCACAGGTCTTCCAGCATGATCACCGGATCGCCAGTTGGCCGTAAATAAAGCGGGCCGGACAGTTTGCCGTTGCCACTGACGGTAGCGCTACCATCAATCAAAAACGCCGTGCGCCAGACATAATCGGGACCAAGTTCACTTAAGGCTGCCCAAGTGGTCACGAGCTTCATGACAGACGCCGGATTTTTAAACTCAGCCGCGTTGACACCGGCCAAACGCTTGCCTTGAACTTCCTCGATTACCATGGACAGTGAAGACTGCGGCAATCCGGTAGCAGCCCAGGCTTTGGCCACCTCGCCTGGCATGGCTACGTCAGCCGCCTGTCCCAAGCCACTGAATAGCGTCATCAGAGTGAACACAAACGCTCGTCGCAACATCCAAGTCCCCTCGCCGTAGACCGGCAACTAGTCAAACTGACATCAAGTGCGTTTTTGAGCACATCAGCCACATGCCCGATACAATCTCGCCCAAATAGCCAAACTAGCTTCATTATTGCAGGAAGTGCCGTGACGAACCACGAAAACTCAACGACCGATCCAAGTCACTCACCACCAAACAACTATTCACTGGCGGACTTTGATTATGAGCTGCCCGCTGGCCTGATCGCACAGCATCCGGCGCAACATCGCACTGACAGTCGATTGCTGCATGTTGACAGCGCCGGAAGATTGCACGACCGACAGTTTCCGGATTTAGTTGGCTTATTGAAGCCCAACGATATTTTGATCTTCAACGACACACTGGTCATCAAGGCACGTTTGCTGGGCGCAAAGCAAACCGGCGGCAAAGTTGAGGTGCTGGTTGAGCGCATTCTGGATTCCAATCGGGTGCTAGCCCATGTCAAGGCCAGCAAAACACCCCAAGCGGGCACGACACTGTTGCTGGCCGATCAATTGCATGTCAAGGTGCTCGGGCGCCAACTAGACCTCTTTGAGCTCGAATTCGACCAAGAAGTGCTTTCAGCGCTTAATCAGCATGGCCACGTGCCACTGCCACCTTACATTGAACATCCCGATGGCACGCAAGACGAGCAACGCTACCAGACCGTGTATGCACGCCACCCCGGTGCGGTGGCAGCACCCACTGCTGGTCTGCACTTTGATCAAGCCCTGCTTGAGCACCTGGCCACGCTAGGCATTGCTCAAGCGTTTGTGACGCTACACGTGGGCGCCGGTACATTTCAGCCGGTGCGCGACAATGACCTCTCGCGCCACCACATGCACAACGAGTGGTACACCGTTCCCGATCAAACCGTGCAAGCCATCGAGGCAGCCAAAGCCAAAGGCGGACGGGTGATTGCCGTGGGCACGACCAGTGTGCGCGCCCTCGAGTCGGCTTGCCAGGCCAACGGCGGCGAGCTGCTTGCGCATCAAGGGGATACCCAGCTCTTTATCAAGCCGGGTTATCGCTGGCAGGTTGTTCAGGCCATGATCACTAATTTCCACTTGCCGCAATCGACACTGCTGATGCTGGTGTCCGCGTTCATTGGCATGCGGCCGATGAAGTCGGCTTATTTGCACGCCATCGCCAAGCGATATCGATTTTTTAGTTACGGCGATGCCATGTTCCTGGAAAAAGGATCTATTGATGCAGTTTGAGTTACTGACAACCGATGGCAACGCCAGAAGGGCACGCCTGACGCTAAACCATGGTGTCGTTAACACACCCATCTTCATGCCCGTTGGCACATATGGCAGTGTGAAAGCCATGCTGCCGCATGAACTCGATCAGATTGGCGCTCAGATTGTGCTGGGCAATACCTTTCATCTGTGGCTCAGACCAGGCACCGAGATACTTGAAAAACACGGCGGCCTGCATGACTTTATGGGCTGGGATAAGCCCATCTTGACGGACTCTGGCGGGTTCCAAGTGTTCAGCCTGCAGGGGATGCGCAAAATCAGCGAGGAAGGTGTGAAGTTCGCCTCGCCCGTTGACGGCGCGCGACTGTTTCTAACCCCTGAAATCTCCATGCAGATTCAACGCAGTCTAAACAGTGACATCGTCATGGTGTTTGACGAGTGCACACCCTACAGAATCGGTGAACAGATCGCGACCCATGCTCAAGCAGCGCAGTCCATGCAGTTGTCTGCGCGCTGGGCCAAACGATCCAAGGCTGAATTTGAACGCCTTGAGAACCCAAATGCTTTGTTTGGCATTGTGCAGGGCGGTATGTACGAAGACTTGCGCGAGCAGTCTTTGGCAGCGCTCACCGACATCGGATTTCATGGCTATGCCATTGGGGGTCTGTCCGTGGGCGAGCCCAAAGCGGAAATGATGCGAATTCTGCAGCACACCACGCCCAAATTGCCGCAAAACGCGCCGCGTTATCTGATGGGCGTGGGCACACCCGAGGATCTGGTCGCTGGTGTGCTCGCTGGGGTAGACATGTTTGACTGCGTGATGCCCACTCGCAACGCCCGAAACGGCTGGCTCTTTACGCGGCACGGTGACATCAAGATCCGCAACGCCAAGTATCGCGACGACGATCGCCCGCTCGATGAAAACTGTGAATGTCACACGTGCCAACACTTCTCGCGCTCTTACCTGCATCATTTGCAACGATTAAACGAAATAACCGGAGCACGCCTGAACACGCTGCACAACCTGCATTTTTACCTACAGATCATGGCTCAGATGCGCAAAGCAATCGAAAATCACACCATCGAATCATGGGCGGCTGAGTTTTTACGGCAACGCGCTTCCAACTCGGTACAATAGCGGGCAACTTTCAACAAGGTTTGATCAAGGAGGCTTTAATGTCTTTGCAAGATACGTCTGGTCTGGTTTTGGCTCAAGCTGGTGGCGACGCCAACTCCCTGATGGGGCTATTACCTATTATTCTCATGTTCGTCATCCTGTGGTTTTTGATGATCCGCCCCCAGATGAAACGCCAGAAAGAACAAAAAGCATTGGTGGCCGGCTTGGCCAAGGGCGATGAGGTCATCACCGCCGGCGGGCTGGTTGGCAAGATCACCAAAGTCACTGACAGCTATATTGGCGTTGAAGTTGCAGAACTGGCCGACAAGCCAGTGGAAATCCTGATTCAGCGCAACGCAGTCCAGGCCGTGCTACCAAAAGGCACGATGAAGCAGCTGTAAGTCCTTCGGTCGATTAAGCCGCCGGCATCACGCCGGCGGTTGGCTTTTGTAACGCTAACGCTGGCGGCGCCTTTCATGAACCGTTATCCCCTTTGGAAGTATCTGACTGTATTGGTCACCCTTGTTATAGGTTTCCTTTACACGTTGCCGAATTTTTTCGGTGAAGCGCCAGCTGTTCAGGTTTCAAGTGCCAAATCAACCGTCAAAATCGAACCGGATATGCAGGGGCGAGTCGAAAATATTTTGGCTCAGGCGAACATTGTCAGTACAGGGTCTAGTTTTGAGCGCAGCGGCCCGATCGGGACAGTCAGAGTAAGGTTCGCCAGTACGGATACCCAACTGCAAGCGCGCGATGTCATCGAAAAGGCATTGAACCCAAACCCGGCAGACCCAAGCTACACCGTCGCACTGAATTTACTGCCCGCATCGCCCGAATGGCTAAGCGCAATTGGTGCAAACCCAATGTACTTGGGCTTAGACCTCAGGGGCGGTGTGCACTTTTTACTCCAAGTGGACATGCGAGGCGCTTTGACAGCGCGTTACGATTCACTCGCCACAGACATTCGAACAACCTTGCGCGATGCTCGCATCTCAAGCACCTCGGTTGAACGCGTTGATTTGTCCGTCATCACCGTTTTTGCTGACGACGATGCGCGCAGTCAGGGCTTGGCACTTCTTCGCAATCGCTATCCTGACATGGAGTTTTCTCAGGGCACAAGCCAAGGCATGAACAGTGGCCGCCCAATGTTAACGGGACAACTGAACCTGGCGTCAGTGGCCGCCGTGCAAAGCACCGCGTTAAAGCAAAACATCGTCACCTTGCATAACCGAATCAACGAACTCGGCGTGGCCGAACCCGTGATTCAGCAGCAAGGCGCTGATCGCATCGTGGTTCAGTTGCCGGGCGTTCAGGACGTTGCCAAGGCCAAAGACATCCTTGGCCGCACAGCGACACTGGAAATCCGGTTGGTCGATGACTCACCTACAGCCGTGGCGGCCTTGGCAGCAGGCACCGTGCCGTTTGGTCTAGAGCGCTACAACGACACCGATGGCCGACCACTGCTCTTGCGCCGCCAAGTCATCTTGTCTGGTGAAAACCTGCAAGACGCCCAGGCTGGCCGAGACTCTCAGAGCCAGCAGCCTGCCGTGCACCTGACACTAGACAACAAAGGTGCGCGCATCTTTCGTGACATCACGCGTGACAACATCGGCAAGCGCATGGCGATCCTTTTGTTTGAGAAAGGCAAAGGCCAAGTCGTTACTGCACCGGTGATCCGTAGCGAAATTCCCGGTGGCCAAGTTCAGATTTCTGGCAGCATGAGCGCCGAAGAGGCAGCAGACATTTCGCTGCTGCTGCGAGCTGGCTCACTGGCTGCACCCATGACCATCATCGAAGAGCGCACCATTGGCCCAAGCCTCGGTGCGGAGAACATCGCCAAAGGCTTTAGCGCGACCCTTTGGGGCTTTGTGGCGGTAACGATCTTCATGATCGCTTATTACCGCTTGTTCGGACTGTTCTCGGCGATTGGCCTGACATTTAACGTCTGCTTGCTGCTGGCTTTGCTGTCGATGCTTCAAGCCACATTAACACTGCCGGGTATTGCTGCGATTGCATTGACCATTGGCATGGCCATTGACGCCAACGTGCTGATTAACGAACGCATCCGGGAAGAGTTGCGCAGGGGCGAGTCACCCCAGTCCGCCATTCAGATCGGTTTTGATCGGGCGTGGGGAACCATTTTGGATTCAAACCTCACCACCCTAATTGTGGGCATTGCGCTATTGATATTTGGCTCGGGTCCAGTGCGCGGCTTTGCGGTGGTGCATTGTCTGGGCATTCTGACCTCCATGTTTTCGGCTGTGGTTGGTGTACGGGCTTTGGTGAACCTGAGCCATGGCGGGCGCAAGAAACTGCAAAGGCTGTCCATCGGCACAGTCTGGAAACCGAAGGACTGACAACATGGAACTCTTTCGCATCTCTCGAACCATTCCTTTCATGCGCCATTCTCTGGCGCTGAACCTGATTAGCTTCACGTTTTTCGTTTTGGCTGTTTTCTTTATCGCAACCCGCGGATTTAATCTGTCGATTGAATTCACAGGCGGTACGGTGATCGAACTGACCTACCCCGATGCGGCACCGTTGGTCGAAATTCGCGAGCAGCTCGGTGGACTGGGTTACGCAGACTTTCAAGTTCAAAACTTTGGCACCTCCAGGGATGTTCTGATTCGCCTACCCATCATTGAGGGGCTATCTTCGGCTGACCAAAGTCAGGCTGTAATGGCCGCACTGATGACCAATGCGCCGGACGTCGTCTTGCAACGTGTGGAGTTCGTGGGACCTCAAATTGGGCGTGAACTAATTGAGAGCGGATTGCTCGCCCTGTTGTTTGTGATTATCGGCATTGTGGCCTACCTCGCCATCCGGTTTGAGTGGAAATTCGCCGTCGCTGGCGTGGTGGCAAACCTGCATGATGTGGTCATCATACTGGGATTTTTTTCGTTCTTTCAATGGGAGTTCTCACTCTCCGTTCTGGCCGGCGTGCTTGCGGTGTTGGGCTATTCGGTTAATGAGTCTGTTGTGATCATGGACCGAATCCGTGAGACTTTTCGAAAGCTCAGAAATGCAGAAGTCCGAGATGTAATTGACGGTGCCATCACGGAGACCATGTCTCGCACGATCATCACGCACGGATCGACGCAGATCATGGTGTTGTCGATGTACATTTTTGGTGGACCAACGCTTGAGTATTTTTCACTTGCGCTGACCATCGGCATTTGGTTTGGTATCTACTCTTCCATCTTTGTGGCCGCCTCGATCGCTCTGTGGCTTGGCGTCAAGCGTGAAGATCTGGTCAAGCCGCCCAAAAAGACCGATGAGCTTGAAGAGGTTTACACCCAAGATCCGTAAGCAGCGAGAGTTTCAGCAACAAGGGTTTGAGCAATTTACGGACTCCACAAGAACCTGAACCTTCGTTGGAGTTATGATCGTGAAGTCAGCCGGCGGCGTCATGATGCCGCTGCGCTTGAAACCATCCGCATTCAAATTTTTAAGGACGCCCCCGGGATCAACACCCGTTTCGGCGACATGGAATGACTACAACCACCAAGAAAGTGTTCATCCGCACCTTCGGCTGCCAGATGAATGAATACGACTCAGACAAAATGTTTGACGTACTCGGCAAAGACTCCCCAGCCGAACTCACCGCCAATCCAGAAGACGCGGACGTTATTCTCTTTAACACCTGCTCGATTCGAGACAAAGCACAGCACAAGGTCTTCTCTGATCTCGGTCGCGTGCGGGAACTCAAAGAAGCAAACCCCAAGCTCATCATTGGTGTGGGCGGCTGTGTGGCTAGCCAGGAAGGTGCGGCCATCGTCCAACGCGCGCCCTATGTCGATATCGTGTTTGGCCCACAAACCCTACATCGCTTGCCTGAGCTCATTGAAAAGCGTCGCACGCTGGGCAAACCACAGGTTGATATCAGCTTCCCAGAAATCGAAAAGTTTGATGCAATGCCCCCACCGCGCAAAGATGGGCCCACTGCCTTTGTTTCAATCATGGAAGGATGTAGCAAGTATTGCAGCTTCTGTGTCGTGCCCTATACGCGCGGCGAAGAAATTTCCCGTCCATTTGACGACGTCTTGGTGGAAGTCGCTGACCTCGCTGACCAGGGTGTCAAGGAAGTCACGCTACTTGGTCAAAACGTCAATGCCTACCGCGCGCTGATGGGCGATGGGCAAACGATGGCTGACTTTGCCACGCTGCTTGACTATGTGCATGAGATTCCCGGCATCGAGCGTATCCGTTACACCACATCGCACCCCAAAGAAATGACCAATCGCTTGATCGACGCCTACGCTCGATTGCCCAAGCTCGTGTCATTCCTGCACCTGCCCGTACAAGCCGGCAGTGACCGAGTGTTAGCGGCCATGAAGCGGGGCTACACCACCCTGGAATTCAAATCTATTGTGCGACGCTTGCGGCAGGCCAGACCCGACATTACCCTGTCGTCGGACTTTATTGTGGGCTTTCCGGGCGAGACCGACGCCGACTTTGAGAAAACCATGCAACTGATCCGAGACATTCAGTTTGACACGTCTTTTTCTTTTATCTACTCGCCACGCCCTGGAACGCCAGCCGCAGACTTGTCGGACGATACCCCTGCCGCGGTCAAGCTGCAGCGTCTGCAAAGTTTGCAGGCGCTCATCGGCGAGCAAGCCAGCGCCATTGCGCAGGCCATGCTCGGCACCACCCAAACCATCTTGGTCGAAGGCCCTTCGCGGCGTGACCCGGGTGAACTCATGGGGCGCACACAAAACAACCGCATCGTGAATTTTGTTGGTTCAGCCCGCTTGATTGGAGAGCTAGTAGATGTCACCATCACGGCCGCCTACACCAATAGCCTGCGTGGTGAAGTTCTCACCAGACAGACGCACCTCGCATGAGCAACACCATGAAGCGCATCAAACTCGACGGCCCGAACCAGCAGCTTGCCCGGCTTTGCGGCCCGCTTGATGAGAACCTTCGTCAAATCAGCCAGGCACTCGGTGTGGCCATTGGTCGGCGCGGCAATCAATTTGAAATCAGTGGCGAGCAGGCCCAGCAAGCCGAGCAGGCTGCCACATTGCTCACCAAATTGCATGCCCAGACTCAGACTCGAGACCTGTCCTTGGACGAAGTGCAACTCGGTATTGCCGAAGTCCGCGCAAGCCAGCCGTCGCCCAAACCCGCGCAGCCCAATACAGACTACCAGCTGCGCACCCGCAGAAATGACTTAAAGCCGCGCACGCCGCGCCAGGCTGATTACATTGACAATATTCTGAAGCATGACATCACATTTGGGATCGGCCCCGCGGGTACCGGCAAGACGTGGTTGGCTGTTGCCTGCGCCATTGATGCACTCGAACGTGACAACGTACAGCGCCTGATTTTGACCAGACCGGCCGTTGAGGCAGGCGAGCGGCTCGGGTTCCTGCCCGGTGACCTTGCACAAAAGGTTGACCCCTATTTGCGGCCACTTTACGACGCACTCTACGACCTGATGGGGTTTGACAAGGTTCAGCGACTGTTCGAAAAGCAAACGATCGAGATTGCCCCACTTGCCTACATGCGTGGTCGCACCTTAAACAATGCATTTGTGATACTGGATGAAGCGCAAAACACCACACCCGAACAAATGAAAATGTTCCTCACGCGCATCGGCTTTGGGAGTAAAGCCGTCATCACTGGCGATCCAACCCAGGTCGATCTGCAGCGCGGCCAAACCAGTGGCCTGACGCATGCCACGGGCATACTGGCCGAGGTGCCGGGTATCGCCACGACCGCTTTCACCAGCCGAGATGTGGTTCGCCACCCCTTGGTGGCACGAATTGTTGACGCCTATGAAATGCACGCCCAACAAAACCCCTGAGTTGTCACTGGCGGTGCAATACGGCATCGATGACCCACAGCTTGCGCGCTGGCGTATTCGGCGGTGGGTGCAGGGCGCACTGGCCATGTCAGATACTCGCGAGGTTAGCCGCCTGAACCTCACGGTTCGTCTAGTCGGCAAAGCCGAAGGCAAGTCTTTGAACCGGACATACCGCCACAAAGACTATGCCACCAACGTACTGACGTTTCAGTACGATGCCATGGCGCAAGACGCGGGTCTCATCATGGGTGATGTGGTGATCTGCACCCCAGTCTTAAAGCAAGAGGCAAAGGCACAGAAAAAGCCCTACCTGCATCACGCTGCGCACTTGGTGGTGCATGGCACGTTGCACGCACTCGGTTACGACCACATCCAAAAGCGCGAAGCAGCGCAAATGGAGCAGTTAGAGCGGCAAATTCTGGTCCGTTTTGGCATTGCCGATCCTTATGCTGCCTAGGCAGAGTCATGGCATGTGCATGAAAGCCCTAATGAACATTGTGGTCATTCGATCATGCCCAAGGCTGGACTGTCACGCACTTTAGGTTATCCTAAGGGTGTCGAAACTTGATTGCACACGCAATGCCAGAACCCTACCCTAGTGAGCCTGGTCAGGAACCAGGCAAGAGATCCTCTCCCAAAAAATCCCTTGTCGATCGTATTCTTTCGCTGGTTCGCGGAGAACCAGAAGATCGGGAGGGTATCTTCACGGTGCTTGAAGCCGCCCGAGAACGTGATCTGATCGACAGCAACGCCTACAGCATGCTCAAAGGGGCACTCGCTGTCTCGGACCAGACCGCTGCAGACATCATGGTGCCTCGCGCACGCATGGACTTGCTCGATGTCGCGGAACCATTCTCAAGCCTGCTACCAAAAATTGTCGAGATGGCTCACTCGCGCTTTCCCGTTTATGAGGACTCCACCGACAACATCCTCGGGATCTTCATGACCAAGGATCTGTTGCGCCACATGCTTAATCCGGCACTCACACTCAGAGACTTGGTGCGCCCGGCGGTTTATATTCCCGAAACCAAGCGGGTCAACGTGTTGTTGCAAGAATTCCGTAGTCACCGCAACCACATTGCCATCGTCATTGACGAGCACGGCGGGATCACTGGACTCGTGACACTTGAAGACGTTCTTGAACAAATCGTGGGCGCCATCGAAGACGAGTACGACGACAGCGAACAGACCATATTTCCGGACGGCCACAACACTTGGCGGATTCTGGCCACCACCGAACTGTCCGAGGTTAACCACTTGCTTGACTGTGATCTCCCGGAGGGCGATTACGACACCATCGGTGGTTGGTTGGCTCACGAACTCGGCCGTATCCCGCGACGCGGAGATCGACATGCCATCGAAGATCTTCAGTTCGAAGTGTTACGCGCCGACACACGCCGGGCACTTTGGGTGCGCGCCCGACGCCTGCCCCACCTGAAGGCCAAGACAGACGAGCAAGCTTAACCACACCATGCAGGCGCGCATGAACCTGTTCTGGCCTGCATGGTATGGTTCCGTTTACGCACTGACATTCGCGCCCGGGCCCCTGCCAGATTGGTCGCTGGCGTGGGTGCAGATTGTTACGCTGGCGCTGCTCGCTCACTGGTCATTTAGCCGATCTCCACGGCAAGCTGCCATCACCGCACTTGCATTTGGTGCGGCATTGTTTGTGGTTGGTCTTTACTGGCTAACCATCAGCATGCATGTCTACGGTCAGATGGCATTGCCACTGGCCTGGCTGGCTTTGCTGTTGTTTAGCCTCTATCTCGCGCTTTACCCGGCCTTGGCGAGCTGGTTGACGGCCAAGCTGCTCACAGGCGCTGACCAGATTTCACCGGCAAGCCTAGTTTGGATGGCTTCAGTTTGGGCCAGCGCCTGGACGCTAACCGAGTTACTGCGCGGCTGGGTTTTTACTGGCTTCCCATGGCTGTCGACTGCTTATGGTCAGGCCGACAGTTGGCTATCTGGCTGGGCAGTGATCGTCGGCGCGCATGGCACCACTTGGGTCACGGCATGGATTGCTGGTGCGATTGCAGCCACACTACACGCTGAAACAAAACAAAAAGAAAGTTCATTCACCCCGAAACGGGGCATGGCACTGTCGATTGCCATTGTCATGACCTTCGCGGGCGCCTGGCTGCAACAAAGTGCGTTTACCCAGCCAACCGGTGAACCGTTAGTGGCCAGGCTCATCCAGGGCAACGTTGACCAAGGCATCAAGTTTGACCGCGAGCAGTTTGAGCAAATACACCAACATCATCTTGAGCTCGCCCGCCACCAAGCCAATTCAAACGCCCAAACCCCAACGCCAGACTTGATCGTATTGCCCGAAACAGTGATCCCGCTGCTGTCGCATCAAGTGCCTGCCAGTCAGTGGCAAGATTGGGTCTCTGTGTCGCAACAGCGAGGCAGCGCTTTGTTGCTAGGCGCACCGCTGTATGGCCCACAACCGCAACGCTACACCAACAGCGTCATCTTGATTGATTCGAGCGCCTACCCTGCCGCACTTGCGCAAGGCCTTGCACCAGCTCGCTATGACAAGCAGCACCTAGTGCCCTTTGGTGAGTTTGTACCGGTGGGGTTTCGATGGTTTATTGATCTGATGCGCATTCCGCTGGGGGATTTTTCAGCGGGCGATGCTGGCCAGATGCCCTTTAACGTTCAGTCCCAGCAAATCGCACCCAATATCTGCTACGAAGACATCTTCGGGCACGAGCTACTGCCTGCGGTCAGGCAAGGTGCCACTATCTTGGCTAACTTCAGCAACCTGGGCTGGTTTGGTGACAGCTGGGCGCTGCGTCAACATTGGCAAATGGCCCGGTTTCGCAGCATGGAGACGCGTCGACCAACACTGCGTGCGACCAACACGGGCATGACTGGTGCCATCGACCCTTCGGGGCGCGTGATTGCCGTCTTGCCCACCATGGCCGCCGGTTACGTGGACGTCCAAGTTCAGGGCCACCGAGGGCTCACGCCATACACACGCTGGGGGAACTACCCTGTCTGGGTGCTAGCATGCGGCATACTGTTTATTGGTCTGGTTCGTCGACGAAAGAAGCAGGCTTGACTTGGGTCTAAATTGGACCTGAACCGGACCTCAACCAAATCTAGACTAAACCTAAGCCGACCCGCCACCAAACTCACTTTCCCACCACATGCCTGAATCTTTGCTAGTACGGTCTCTGGATGACATCACGCAAATCGACGCCATGTCTTGGGATGCACTGAATGCACAAGCCGGTGGGTCTGTCTTGACCTCCCATCGTTTTTTAGCGGCTTTTGAGCAGTCAGGCAGTGTTTGCCCCGAGACAGGCTGGCAAGCGCAACATCTGATGATCCTATTTTCCTCAGTTGACCCCTTCACAATACAGCGCAAACCGTGATTTGATGGGGGTTTGCACATGATTGGGAGAGTCACCCAATGGGTGAGTCAAAATTAGAGCCGACTGCGGTGGCGAAGGCGGTACAAAATGCGATGACCGAG
>CAMCOS010000017.1 GCA_945876565.1 Lautropia mirabilis
CATCGTTCGCCAGTACATCGAACAGCAACAGACACCACGCTAGCCAACAAAGGACGCCGATGGCGTGCGCGCTATCCTTCCCCGACCAAGTTCCTCGGCTTCGCCTAAAGGTTGCTGCGCAACCAAATCACTTGGACGAGGTTTGCCGCGCATTCCGATCAGTTCAGGCAATGGATCGATGGCCTCATGACTCATGCCACGCGACCACCAACTGCTTTTGAGTGCCCAGCCCCTGGGCGCCGAGTGTCACCACATCGCCTGGCTTTAAAAATATCGGCGGTTTGTGTCCGAGGCCAACACCCGGTGGTGTGCCAGTAATAATCACATCGCCTGGCATCAATGTCAGAAAACAGCTGACATAGCTGACAATCTGCTTGACGTTGAAGATCATCTTGCTGGTGTTGCCCGTTTGCATGCGCTGGCCGTTGATATCCAGCCACATATCCAGATCATTGGGGTCGAGTATATCTTCTTTGGTCACGAGCCATGGGCCCATGGGTCCGAAAGTATCGCAGCCCTTGCCCTTGTCCCAAGTGCCGCCACGCTCCATCTGATACGCCCGCTCGCTCACATCGTTGGCCAAAAGATACCCTGCCACATAATCAAGTGCTTTGTCTTCTGACACATACGACGCCCGCGTGCCCATCACGATGCCCAGCTCCACTTCCCAGTCCGTCTTAACTGAATCTTTGGGCAACATAATTTGATCATCGGGGCCTTGAATGGCAGACACAGCCTTCATAAAAATAATCGGCTCCGTTGGAATTGGCAAACCTGCCTCCTCGGCATGATCGGTGTAATTTAAGCCAATGCCAATACACTTTCCAATGCTTGCAACCGGACAACCAACGCGCGGCTGGCCCGACACGGCATCCAGCGCGCTCGCATCGAGCTTCGCTAACTGCGCCAGCGCATCACGCCCGAGCTGGACCGGCCCGATGTCTGGCACGACATGCGAGAGATCTCGTAACACACCTTGCGCGTCGATTAACCCGGGCCGCTCTGCACCTGCCTTGCCGTATCGAACCAATTTCATGCTGCGCTCCTGTTAGTAGCCAATAACCTGTCCATCGCGCCGGGTATCTGACCCACCCACGTATGCAACCGTTTCGCCAGCGTGAGCGGGCAGCTGGGCAATCAACTGTGCGCTCCCAAAGTCCAGACTGTGATTGGGCTGCACCTTGGGATCATGGCCCATCGCTTTGAGCTGATCAATCACCGCAGCAGGCCATTGAGCCTCCATGATGAGATCACCCGCGTCGTTGATGCGCCAGCGTGGCGCGTCCGATGCTGCCTGCGGGTTTAAGCCCTCCACCACAAAACGCAGGGTCATTTGCAGATGGCCTTGTGCTTGCATATTACCGCCCATCACACCAAACGCCATCAGCGGCTTGCCATGACAAGTCATGAAGGCCGGGATAATCGAATGCAAGGGATGCTTGCCCGGTGCAACCTCGTTGGGGTGTCCTGGCTCCAGACTAAAAGCCATACCACGGTTATGCAGCGAGATACCGGTTCCAGGCACGACCACACCGGAACCAAAGCCCTTAAAGTTTGACTGAATGTAAGAAATCATGTTCCCGCGCGCATCTGCAGCGCACAAGTAAACGGTGCCACCCGAGCTTGGCTGACCCGCTGGGTACTTGCCTGCCCGACCCATGTCCACCAAACTGGCACGCTGCTCTAAATAACCCTGATCGAGCAGTGCCTCCCAGGAAAGCTGCATATATGCTGGGTCACCGACGTGGGCATACAAATCTGCGAATGCCAGTCGCATGACCTCGATTTCCAAGTGTGCACGCTCAGCCGACCCTGGCCTAGTCTGCTCATACGGTAGATGCTTCAAAATACCCAACGCAATCAGCGCAGCAATGCCCTGCCCGTTGGGTGGGATTTCATGAACGGTGACATCCTGATATGACTGGCCAATGGGATCAACCCATTTGGTTTGGTGACCAGCCAAATCCTGGAGCGTCATGCAAGCACCGCACTCACTGGCAAATGCAGCGATTTGCTGTGCCAGACGACCCTCGTAAAACGAGCGGCCACGGGTCCGGGCAATCTCGCGCAAGGTCACTGCTTGGTCTGCGAAACGCCAGATCTCGCCCGCTTTGGGTGCACGCCCTTGCGGCATGAACGCCGTAAAGCCAGGCTCCTTACCCAGATCTATGGTCGCTTGATGCCATTGCTTTGAGATCACGGGAGACACGGGAAAACCATCCATGGCGTGCCGAATCGCATCGACAAACAGATCTTCAAATGGCAAAACACCAAAACGCGCCGACAAATCAGCCCAAGCAGCCACCTGGCCCGGCACGGTGACCGTGTCCCAGCCTTGCTTGGGCATGGATTTCAGGCTCTTAAAGCGCTCTGGCGTCCAGCCTGCGGGCGCACGTCCGCAACCATTCATGCCGTGCAATTGCTTGCCGTCCCACAAAATGGCAAACGCATCACCACCCAAACCATTCATGACGGGCTCAACCACGGTCAGCGTGATGGCTGCAGCCAACACCGCGTCAATGGCGTTGCCACCCCGGGCAAATGCACTGGCACCGGCCTGCGAGGCCAGTGGCTGAGAGGTAGCAATGAGATTGCGAGCCATGACTGGCTTGCGATGAACGGAATCAAATGAAGCAAGATCCATAAACGAACTATCCTGTGTTTTTTGGCTTAAAGCAACAAGGATAGGTCAACAACAACCTTTTGGCTACGCTGACAAGCCTGAATTTAACCGGCTATGTGCAAACCACCATTCGCTTGGATGACCTCACCGGTGATGAAAGCCGAGGCATCGCTGCATAAAAAACCGATCACCGAAGCGATTTCCGCTGGCGATCCCAAGCGCTTTAAGGGCGTTTGTGTGATCGAACTGTGATGACTTAACGATTGGTCGCAAGTAGTGTCACATGGGGAAACACCGGCCAAATTGACTAATTTGGTCTGGTGTCGCTGTTCATCGGTCATTGGCGCAAAAGGTAACACTAGACAGATACCAGCACTTCGCACTAGAAAATCAATACCCACCTTGTATCGCCAACCACCAAAGCGATTAACGCATCCACATCCTCAACACCGGTACTCTGAACCCCAAACATGACCACGCATTCATTGCCGCTGGACGTCAACACGCTGTGCAGAATTCGGGCTGCCGAACCAACACCGGCGATGACGCGGTCAGATATGGTAAGTCGCTATTTGCCAATCCCCATAAATTCTGCCATCAAGTCAGCTTGCGAGCGCAACATCGGCAAGCCATATTGAATCTTGCAGCCGCGGGCCTGAGCCGCTGCAAGCAATGCCGTGGTTTCAGGTTTCATGATGATCTCAGCCACCACTTGATCACTCACCAGTGCATTGGTATCCAAGGATAAAGGATCACCGTCTTTCATCCCAAGCGAGGTAGCGTTGACCACCACGTCGTACCCGGCAGGCGAAGCGCCAACCGCCTTCGCTTCAAAATCCGGATAGACCTGACGCAAGCGAGCAATCAAATCACGGGCTTTGTGGGCCGTGCGGTTATAGATGCCAAGCTCTGCTACCCCTGCATCGGCTAGAGCAAAAGCCACAGCGTTGGCCGCACCACCCGCACCCGCCAGAAAAACCCGCTTACCGGCTGGCTCGATGTCATTTGCACGCAAGCCCGCCACAAACCCCTTGCCATCCAGAATCTCACCCACCATGCGTCCATCTGGCTCACGACGAACCACGTTGACTGCACCAATCAGTCTTGCCGCATCGGAGACCTCATCACACAATTTGGCAATCGCCTGCTTGTGCGGGACGGTCACAATGAAGCCGCCGAGGTTTTTTATGCCACGCAAAGCCTCAAACCAACCAGACAGCTTCTCTGGCGCGACTTGCATGGGCACCAGCACCCCATTGAATTGACGCTCACGCATCAAGGCGTTGAGGGTTTGCGGAGTTTTGACTTGCTCAATTGGATCTGCCACGATGGCATATAACTTGGTTCTACCGTCAATTTCCATAGCTTGTTCCGCCTACTGTATTTGCTGTTAATTCAACGTCAAGTGGGGCTCAATGAAATACGCTGCATACCAGACACCGATTTCCACCCGCCAAATGAACACCAAGTGCCAATTCCTGCCTGCGGGGGTAGAATCCATCACAACCCCTGACTTATTGCTTACCCAGAAGACTAGTTGATGAGATGTCACGGCGCGGTCGACCTAACATCAAACACCTAACATCAAATTGTCAGCACACATCTCGCACCAACTCGAGGAAATGAACCTTCACAAACGGATCCCCGTGGCGCTTGTGTGTCGATGGAGCAGGATCGATGCAAGCAGCTAGTGGTCGGCCGTCCGGTTACTCGTGAGACTCCGACGAGCCTGAAGTCCAGCGGACAAGCTCGCCCCCAGCACAGCATCGCTGCGTTTGTGATGGCACGCAATCCGCCTAGCGCATTGGGACGTGCAACTAAACGCTAGAAACCACGCAAGCTTTCATCGCCCAACAGCGCTACGCCACCACCGAACGGATACAACGCACTTAGCCGAAGATCAACTGCTTGTGCCGATCCAGCGGCTGCTAGCGTCAAGATCCACAGAGTATTTATAAATTTCATAACGTCTCCCTGTCATTGTTCGTGAGAATTCACTAGAACACACCAAAGAAAGCAATCCATTAGTCTTATCAGCATACGCAGTAGCAAGACCACCAATGATTGGTGAATACCCTTTGACTAAGACGTTATTCTTTCGGGAAACAGAACTAGCTAGACAATCGCTCTAAGCCACCCATGTAAGGCCGCAACACCTCAGGCACCAACACCGAGCCGTCAGCCTGCTGGTAGTTCTCCAACACGGCAACCAGTGCTCTGCCAACGGCAAGACCAGAACCGTTCAAGGTGTGAACATACTCGGGTTTGCCGCTGGCAGGCCTGAACCTAGCTTGCATGCGGCGAGCCTGAAATGCCTCACAGTTGGATACCGACGAGATCTCGCGCCAAGTGTTTTGTGCGGGGATCCACACTTCGAGGTCGTAGGTTTTGGTGGCGCCGAAACCCATGTCTCCCGTGCAAAGTTGCATCACGCGGTAAGGCAGGCCCAAAGCTTGCAAAACCGCTTCAGCATGGCCCACCATATCCTCTAGTGCCTCATAAGAGCGCTGCGGATGAACCACCTGAACCATCTCGACCTTGTCGAACTGATGCTGCCGGATCAAGCCACGCACATCGCGCCCGCCACTGCCCGCCTCAGAACGAAAGCATGGTGTGTGGGCTGTCAGCCGAATGGGCAAATCGGCCTCAGCCACGATGGTGTCGCGCACCACACTGGTCAACGTGATTTCAGATGTGGAAATTAGAAATTGCTCTTGCGCACCCTCTTCGAGCTGACCACCCCGTGTTACCCAGAACATGTCTTCACGGAACTTGGGCAATTGGCCAGTACCCATGAGTGTGGATGCGTTGACAATGTAGGGGGTATAGCACTCGGTGTAACCGTGTTGGCTCGTTTGCAAGTCCAGCATGAACTGGGCAAGTGCGCGATGCAAGCGTGCCATCTGACCCCGCATGAAACTAAAGCGCGAGCCGGAGAGCTTAGCGCCCACCTCAAAATCAAGGCCTAGCGGCTCGCCGATGTCAACGTGATCCTTGGGCTCAAACGCCAACGCACGCGGATTGCCGTTGGCATCCTCCTGGGGCACCCAACGACGCACTTCCACATTGTCATCGCTGTCCTTTCCCACAGGAACCGACTCATGCGGCAGGTTGGGCGTTGCCAACAGCACAGCATTGAGCTTAGCCTGGATTTGCTCAAGCGACTCTTCAAGCGCCTTGATCTGGGCCGGGATGGCTTGTGACTGTGCCATGACTGCAGTGGCATCCTCGCCTTTGGACTTAAGCGCGCCAATCTGCTTGGCCAACGCATTTCGCTGCGCCTGCACAGTTTCCGTCTCTGTTTGCACCGCTTTGCGACGCGCTTCGAGCTCGGCAAAGGCCTGCGCGTCAAAGGACACGCCGCGCGTGGCCAAGCCAGCGACGACGGCATCGAGATTTTTTCTTAGCAACAAAGGATCAAGCATAGGGGCTACGAAGCGATTAGTCTAAAAACAGGATTGTAGCCGCGAGGCGGCAGACCTCAGTCAGGCAAGATAGCCCAACGCAGCACAAGGCTAAACAACCAGAGCGCGCCCGCACCAATGGCCCAAAGCAACACGAACCAACCCAGACGTTGCCAGGCCGGCTTAGGCTGCTCGCCTAAGCCTTGTTTCTCATCCATGGTACCCATGGCTGTCGCCGACTTTACCCCTGAAGACCCAATAAGAGTAGGCGGTATATGCCAGTATGGTAGGTATGAGCACGACGCTACCGACCAACAAGAACTGCAATGACTTGTCTGGCGCAGCCGCCTCCCACAGAGTGATCGAGGGTGGCACGAAGTAAGGGAAGATACTCATCACCAAGCCAATATAAGAAACCACAAAGAGACCCACCGCTGCCAAGTATGGCTTGGCTGCCTTATGGTTTCTGAGACCATCAAACAAAGCCCAAGCGCAGTAGACCACTAGCAGAGGAACTATGATGACATAAAGTCTATCGGGCCAGATCAGCCAGCGTTCAACAAAGTACTCATGCAACGTTGCTGTCCATGCAGTCACTGTTACCATGGCCGCCAGCACGAGCACCAGCAAGCGAGGCGCGTAGCGCTCTGCTTTCTGTTGAACCTCTCCATCGGTCTTCATGACAAGCCAAGTCGCACCCAAAAGCGCATAACCAATCACCACAGAGACACCCGTGAGAATGGCAAATGGTGAAAACCAGTCCCAAGCACCGCCGGCGTACGAGCGGCCGTCAATTGCAATGCCTTCAAGAATGCCACCAAGCACCATGCCTTGCGCAAAAGCGGCTGCCGTTGACCCACCGGCAAAAGCCAAATCCCAAAAGTTCGACTTGCCACGCTCTTTGAAACGGAACTCGAACGCAACGCCACGGAAAACCAAGGCCAGCAACATCAAAAAGATCGGGATATAAAGTGCCGGCATGATGATCGAATAGGCCAACGGAAAAACCGCAAACAAGCCGCCGCCCGCCAGAACCAACCAAGTCTCGTTACCGTCCCAGACTGGCGCGACCGAATTCATCATTTTGTCTCGATTGGCCTCGCCCTGCACAAATGGAAACAAGATGCCAACGCCCAAGTCAAACCCGTCGAGCACGACATATGCCAGCAATGCGAAAACAATCAAGCCAGCCCAAATAAGCGCAAAATCAATCATGATGGCTCCTTCACTGGTGCCGAGGGCTTACGGGCAAGCGAGGGTGGCACAAAGCCACCAGCAATTGACGGTGCCATGGCAGTCATGGCGGGTTCTGCACTCACCGGCGGCTGACGCATTTGTCGCAAGATGTAGACCAGTCCCGCAGAAAATAGTGTGAAGTAAACCAGCACAAAAGCAATCATGCTGGTGGCCACCATCGCAGTCGAAATGGGTGAATGCGAATCCACGGTGCGCAAGAAACCGTACACGGTGTATGGCTGACGGCCAACTTCAGTCACAATCCAACCACAGATAACCGCCACAAACCCCGCTGGAGACATGACCAATGCTGCCTTTAACATCAGTGGCGTGTCGTACAGCTTTCCTTTACGACGCAGAATCAAACTCCAGATACCCACAGCAAGCATCAAAAACCCGATGCCTACCATGATACGAAACGCGTAAAACGGGGGGGCCATGGGTGGCCAGTCGGCCCGAGGAAACTCGTTCAACCCCTTGATCCCACCGGTCAAATCATGTCGCAAAATCAAACTGCCCAGCACGGGAATTTCAACTTTGTACTCCATACGGCCTTCCTCTTGGTTCGGAATGCCAAAGAGCACCAAGCCAGCTGGCTTCTGTGATTCAAAATGCCCTTCAATGACAGCGATCTTCATTGGCTGATATTGAAGCGTGTTCAAGCCCTGCGAGTCACCCGCAAAAATCTGAATTGGCGTCACAATCGCAGCCATCCACATCGCCATCGAGAACATCTTTTTAACCGCTTCCACGCTCATGTTGCTTGCAGCCTTGCCTGCGCGCAGCTTCAGAAGGTGGTAAGCCCCAACGCCACCAACCACAAATGCAGTCGTCAGATAAGCAGCCAACACCATGTGGGCGAACCGATGTGGGAATGACGGGTTAAAAATCACCTTTAACCAATCCACAGGGATGAACTGTCCGACCTCGTTGATCGCAAAACCATCCGGTGTTTGCATCCAGCTGTTGATCGACAGGATCCAGAAAGCTGAGAAAAACGTTCCAAATGCGACCATGCCCGTAGCAAACAGGTGCAATTTCTCACCCACCTTTTGACGACCAAACAGCATCACCCCCAAAAAGCCCGCCTCCAGGAAGAAAGCGGACAACACTTCGTAGCCCATGATCGGACCTAGGATAGGGCCCACTTTGTCGGCAAACACGCTCCAGTTGGTACCGAACTGGTAGGTCATTACCAAACCAGAGACCACACCCATGCCAAACGACAGCGCAAAGATCTTTTTCCAGTAATTAAACAGATCGAGGTAGACCGGCTTGCGCGTAAAATGATGCAAACCATTCAACACAAACAGATAACTGGCCAGACCGATCGTAAAGGCCGGGAAAATGATGTGAAACGCAACAGTGAAAGCAAACTGTAGCCTAGACAAATTGACGGCATCAAACCATTCCATAGCGATCCCCAAACAAAAGTCTGAACAAGTCGATTAGACCATGGCGTTTGTGACAAAGCTAACACTTAGTCACAAAACCATGGGCAAAGAGGGAATTACAAAAAACTCAGCTATTTATCGATTGAATCATTAGGCCGCGTGGCTTGATTGATCTGCCTTAATTGCAACAGTTTCTGACCAATACTGAGCTCAAGCCCCCGATCGACCGGCTGATACCAGCTAGGCGCAGCCAAGTCGTGCGGCAAGTATCGCTGGCCAGCAGCAAAAGCGCCGGGTTCATCGTGGGCGTATCGATAGCCCTGCCCGTGGCCAATGTCCTTGGCCAGTTGGGTCGGCGCATTGCGCAAGTGATTAGGCACCTCTCGTGAACGATCTTGCGCCACGAAGGCCCGAGCCTGATTGTAGGCCTTATAGCCAGCATTGCTTTTGGCGGCCACAGACAAATAGATCACTGCCTGCCCTAACGCCAACTCGCCTTCGGGCGACCCAAGCCGGTCATACGCATCAGCGGCATCGTGGGCAATCTGAATGGCACGTGGGTCAGCTAAGCCGATGTCTTCCCAAGCCATGCGGATGATGCGTCGGCTCAGGTAACGGGCATCAGCGCCGCCGTCAAGCATGCGCGCCAGCCAATAGAGCGCTGCATCGGGGTCTGACCCACGCACCGACTTATGCAGCGCAGAAATCTGGTCATAAAAGTTGTCCCCACCCTTATCAAAGGTGCGTCTGGACTGACTCAAAACACCCGCAATTTGCTGCGCATCCAGGGTACCAGTGCTTGCGCCAAATGACTGCAAAACAATCTCAATCTGGTTCAATAGCCGTCTTGCATCCCCATCAGCTTGGGTGACCAACCACTGAAGTGCCTCATCAGTCAACTCAACCGCTGGCGCCTGACGGCCAAGCGCACGCATAGCGAGTGCTTTGAGATCCTGCGCTTCAATGGCTTTGAGCACATGAACCTGCGCGCGCGAGAGCAAGGCGCGGTTGACCTCAAAGCCCGGGTTCTCTGTGGTTGCACCAACAAATACCACGAGGCCAGACTCAACAAAGGGTAAAAGCGCATCTTGCTGCGACTTGTTAAACCGATGAATCTCATCGACAAACAGCAAAGTTTGGCGATCCGTGCTGTCCAGAGTCTGCTGTGCCTGATCCATCGCGGCACGGATGTCTTTCACCCCAGCAAACACGGCTGAAATCGCAATGAATTCGCAATCAAACAAAACCGCCATCAGGCGAGCCAAGGTTGTTTTTCCTACACCCGGCGGACCCCAGAGGATCATGGAGTGCGGCTCGCCCGCTTCAAACGCCGAGCGCAGCGGTCTACCTGGACCAATTAAGTGTTGCTGACCGACCACCTCGTCTAGGGATCGCGGCCGCATCTGCTCGGCCAATGGCGCTCGGGGCTCGCGGCTAAAAAGATCAGCCATGACCGTGTTACTGCACCCGAATAATATCGGTGCCCGCCGGCGGCTTGATCACAAACTCACTCGCGCCAAACTCAGACTGCGCGCGCAGCGTCAGTAACTCAACTCGGGTGGTTTGCCCAAACCCATCGACTAGTAACAACCGCGCAGGTCTGCCTAACTGCATACCAATATCGACTTGGGTTAAACCGGCATCTGGCCGCTTGGGCACGGCGCGCAACCATTGCATACCGTCACCATCAGGCAAAGACGAAACATCGAAGGCCTGTTGCAATCCACCATCACCGAACAAAATCGCCGCAGGCGAGCTGCCAATGGACTGATCAAGTGCTCGCACCGTCAGCTGCTGCAGGTCAGGGTCGTGCTGATACAAGGTCACGCCATCACTTGCCACCTGCTGCGGATAAGGTGTCTCAATATCCCAGCGGAACTTGCCCGGCCTGGCGAATGCAAAAACGCCCGACTGGGCACGGCCAGTTTGACCATCGGGGCCGACCGTAAACTGCTTGAATGTTCCGCGCGCGGCTGGCACCGTTTGAACAAACTGTTCAAACTGCTCGATTGCTGGACCAGCCCAAGCCGGCCGTGCGGCAAGCAGCGGCGCGATAAGCAATGCCACGGCACACATCAGAGGACCCATTGGCCGAAATACCAACCCTCTGAACGCGGTGCCGGAATCAGTCTTCATCAGAGGGCCCAGCCGGCGCAAGAATGTCACGATTGCCATTGGATTGCATGCTTGAGACCACGCCAGACTGCTCCATTTGCTCAAGCAAACGCGCTGCCCGGTTGTAGCCAATGCGCAGGTGTCGCTGAACCAGTGAGATCGAGGCGCGCTTATTCTTCAGAACGATAGCCACCGCCTGATCGTATAAGGGATCGGCCTCGGCATCAGTAAAACCAGTGACACTGCCCACGCCGTCACCGGTTTCGCCGGCAACACCGCCTTCAAGCAGCCCTTCAATGTAGTTAGGCTCGCCCTGGTCTTTAAGCGACTGAACCACCCTGTGCACCTCTTCGTCCGAGACAAAGGCACCATGCACCCGCATCGGTAGTCCAGTGCCTGGCGGCATGTAGAGCATGTCGCCCTGCCCCAACAGCGTTTCGGCCCCCATTTGATCGAGAATGGTACGCGAATCGATCTTTGATGAAACCTGAAACGCGATCCGGGTTGGAATGTTGGCTTTGATCAAGCCGGTGATCACGTCAACGCTTGGGCGCTGCGTAGCCAAAATGAGGTGGATACCAGCCGCACGTGCCTTTTGTGCCAGGCGTGCGATGAGTTCTTCGATCTTTTTGCCAACCACCATCATCAAATCAGCTAGCTCATCAATCACCACCACGATGGCAGGGAGTTCGCTCAAAGGCTCTGGCGCATCGGGTGTCAGCGAAAATGGATTTGGAATGACGTCGTCTCGCTTTTTGGCTTCCCTGATTTTGTTGTTAAAGCCACTTAAGTTGCGCACACCCATCTTGCTCAAGAGCTTGTAGCGCTTCTCCATCTCCGCCACACACCAATTCAGCGCGTTGGCAGCCTGGCGCATGTCAGTCACCACCGGAGCCAGCAAGTGCGGAATCCCTTCGTAGACACTCATCTCGAGCATCTTGGGATCAATCAGGATCAGCCGTGTATGCGTGGCATCGGCTTTGTACAGCAGCGACAGGATCATCGCATTGATACCAACGGACTTGCCAGAACCGGTGGTGCCGGCAACCAACAAGTGCGGCATTTTGGCGAGATCGGCCACGATCGGATTGCCCGCGATGTCTTTGCCAAGCGCCATGGTCAAGATGGACGGACTGGCGTGATAGGTCTGTGAGCCAAGAATTTCAGAAAGCTTAACCATCTGGCGTTTGGGGTTCGGCAATTCAAGCCCCATCAAATTCTTGCCCGGAATCGTCTCAACCACACGAATGCTCACCAGGCTCAATGCTCGAGCCAAGTCCTTGGCCAAGTTCACGATCTGGCTGCCTTTGACCCCAGTGGCAGGCTCGATCTCATAACGGGTAATCACGGGACCGGCCTGAGCGGCCACAACGGTGACTTGCACACCGAAGTCAGAAAGTTTTTTCTCGATCAGGCGCGAGGTGAACTCAATGGTCTCGGGCGACACCGTCTCAATCATTTCAGGCGGCGCATCGAGCAGGCTAACCGCAGGTAAAGTACCCGAGGCTGACTCTGAAAACAAGGACTGTTGCTTCTCCTTTTGCACACGCTCGGACTTGGGCACAGTGGCCACCGCTGGCTCAATGCGAACCGGGTGCTCATGCGTGATTTGGTCGTGGCGCTTCTCAACGTGTTCGTGACGCTCAGCTAACGCCATCTCACCTACCCGCCGGTCCTGCCGGGCCTGATAGGCGTTGTAGATCGCCATGACACCGCTCTCAAGCCAGGTGCCCACCCGCTCACAAACCGTCATCCAGGAAAACGCAAAAAATAGACTCAGGCCCGCCACCAACATCGCAATCAGAATCAGCGTGCTACCGGTAAACCCCACCAACATACTCAAAAACGACGACCAGGCGTAACCGATCACGCCACCAGCACCACTGAGCATGGCAGTTCTACTGGGCAAATCCACCCCCTGGGAAGCCAAGCGCAACGACTCCAGACCGACTGATCCAGCCAGAACCAAGACAAATCCAATGCCCTGCTCCCAGCGAACTCGATCCAGTGTCTGCCCGCGGTCTTCCCGAAAGTGATTAACCAGGCGGCGATAGCCGGCGTAGACACGATGCAGTAGCAGCACCACCAGCCACCAGGCTGAAAGCCCCAGCAAGTAATACAGCACATCAGCGGTGTATGCGCCAAGAACACCACCACGATTGGCCAGCACCGACTGGCTAGCGGAATGCGACCAGCCTGGGTCTGCTGGACTCCATGTGGCCAAGACCAACGCTAACCAGGCCGCGAGCAATGCAAACAAAACCCAGCGCGCTTCTCGAAGAAAGGACAACACACGAAGTTGCAATGGGGACGGTCCGTTTCGGACGTTACGCGAGCTGCGGGCATTACGCCCAACACGCGCCGGGGCGGCAGTGGCTTTAGACATGTACACAATTATATAATTGGCTTAACAATTAATGAATTTTTATTATGTATAGTTCTTAATTGTATATACTCTAACCCTACACCACGGAATATTCACACTTCTAAACGGTTGAATCATGTCAGACACGAAACACGCCAAAGTCCTGATCCTAGGTTCCGGTCCTGCCGGTTACACCGCCGCAGTCTACGCCGCACGCGCAAATTTGAATCCCGTGCTGATCACCGGCATGGCACAAGGCGGACAACTGATGACGACCACGGAGGTCGATAACTGGCCAGCAGACGCCCAAGGCGTGCAAGGCCCTGACCTCATGCAACGGTTTCACGCACACGCCGAACGTTTCAAGACCGAAATGATATTTGACCAGATTGACAAAGTCGATTTCTCCAAACGCCCCTTTACCCTATTGGGTGATGGCGGCAAGACCTACACCTGCGATGCGCTGATCATTGCCACCGGGGCCTCAGCCAAATACTTGGGACTGCCTTCTGAAGAAGCCTTCATGGGGCGTGGCGTATCGGGTTGCGCGACGTGTGACGGCTTTTTCTACCGCGACCAGGACGTTGTTGTGGTTGGCGGCGGCAACACCGCCGTGGAAGAGGCGCTCTACCTCTCCAACATCTGCAAAACCGTTACCGTGGTGCATCGCCGCGACAAGTTTCGTGCCGAGCCCATCATGATTGACAAACTAATGGAAAAAGCCAACAGCGGGAACATCAAGCTTGCGTTATATCGCGAACTCGACGAGGTGCTCGGCGACACCAGTGGCGTGACCGGTGTGCGCCTGCGCAGTACGGACGGACAAGTGCCAATGGACGTTGCCGTGACTGGCGTTTTTATCGCCATCGGCCACAGCCCAAACACCGGGATTTTTGAAGGCCAAATCGAAATGGAAAATGGCTATATCGTCACGCGCAGCGGCCTAAAAGGTTTGGCCACGATGACCTCGGTGCCCGGCGTGTTTGCGGCGGGCGATGTTCAGGATCATGTCTATCGCCAAGCCATCACCAGCGCTGGCACGGGCTGCATGGCCGCGCTTGATGCGCAGCGCTGGCTGGAAAATGAATCGGCGTGACAAGCCAGCAGGTTCGCTCAGTCAAGCAGACGCCGAACTGCTAGCCCAAGCCTATCGGCAAGTCATTGTGCTCAAGGGTCACGAACGCGTGACCCACGAGCCCGACCGGGCACCCGTGCGCACATCACAACAAATGCAAGAGCGCCGCGCTCGAGCAACCGCCGAGCCCACACAAAATGCCAAGCTATCGGATGGGGATCCGTCCACGCTCGACGACGTGCCACAATCCTACCGTGCTCCAGGCGTCTCAGGCGAAGCGCTCAGGCGACTAAAACGCGAAGCCGGTCGGGTTCGCGAGTGTCTGGATCTCCATGGTCTAAGCCGGGATCAGGCGCGATTGGCCTTACAGCACTTTGTTCGCGTTGCCAGTGGCCGTGGCGTTACCCATGTGCGGATCATCCATGGCCAAGGCTACGGCTCACAAGGTGGCACATCGGTATTACGGTATCTGGTGCGCCACTGGCTCGCCCAGATGCCTGAAGTACTGGGCTTTGTGACACCGCCACCCGCTCAAGGCGGCAAAGGGGCTGTGCTCGCCCTGCTACGATCTTCTCAGACTCGCCACGAAGTCTTGCGCTGATGTGTCAGGCTTGGGTGTGGCCAACGACACCAGCACCATGACTACCATCGCAGCAGGCGCACCAAACACCCCAGCAGCGCTCGGTTGTATTCCCCACCAAAGCTCAACGGGCTGCGCCCTGGAAATGCCGAACACCAAATCGCGCAGCCACGGTTGCGTGGACACCATGTAGTAACCGGTCACCACAAGGCCAGTCAACATCCCAAGCGACGCACCCCACTTATTGGTGCGACCCCAAAAAATCCCCAGCACCAGTGCCGGAAAGAACGAGGCTGCCGCAAACGAGAACGCTGCAGTGACCATAAAAATAATGTCACCGGGCGTGCGGGTGGCCACCCAGGCAGCGGCAAACGCCACAAACAACAAGTAAACCTTGGACATGATGACTTGACGATGGCTTTTCATGCCAGGCGACATCACCCGAAAGCTCATGTCGTGCGACAAGGCATTGGACAATGTCAATAGAAGGCCGTCAGCCGTTGAAAGCGCCGCAGCCATGGCGCCGGCCGCGATCAGGCCCGACATCACATAAGGCAACCCGCCGATTTCCGGGCCGGCCAACACCACCATGTCGGACGCCAAGTGCAACTCAGCCAACTGCACAATGCCATCACCATTGATGTCCCGCAGGTCAACGAGCGATCGGTCTAGCGCAGACCAAACACTGATCCATTCTGGCAGATCGGCAAACGACATGCCAACCACTTGTTGATAGATTTCATTCTTGACTAAGACCGCCAAGGCAGGCGCCATCAGGTAGAGGGCCAAGATAAATAACAAGGACCAGAACACGGAGCGGCGCGCGGCACTCACCGAAGGGGTGGTCAGCGATCGCATCAAAATATGCGGCAAGCCCGCGGTACCAAGCATCAGACAAAACAGCAACGCCAGAAAGTTGGTGTCCGTGTCCGACCACTCAGAGACCTGACCCGTGACCAACGATGATAGAAATGGCTCTGGCATCTGCGCGCGCGCCCGATACTCGTCGCGCTCAGTCGCCCAACGCTCACGAGCCTCGTCTTCGGAAGCAGGATACTTCGCCAACTCTCGCTCTAACTGCCTGACCTGCAGCATGGAGGCATCCGACTCTCGCGCCCGCAACAAATTGGTGCGCAAAGCCTCCTTTTCTGTTTGCCAGGACAGGGGCAAAGCATCAATATGGATTTGCTTTAATTCGCTTTGCTTTTGCCAATACTGGCGCACAGCAATCTCGGCTGGATCACTGGCAATATGTGCCTCGCGCTCAGCGACTTGGGCCAGCACTTGGCCAGCACCCACTTGGGGCAAGATTTTGTCGGTCTGGTTCATCGACAACCAAATCACCGGCAAAAGATAGGCGGTCACCAAAATGATGTATTGGCCGACCTGCGTCCAAGTGACTGCTCGCATGCCCCCCAAAAAGGAGCAAACCAGCATACTGCCCAAGGCAATAAATACGCCAAGCTCAAACGAGAGGCCGGTCAAACGCGTGGTGATGAGGCCTACCCCGTAGATCTGGGCCACCAGATAACTGAAGGAACACGCCAATGTACAAATCACGGCCACTAGCCTTGCGGCATGCCCACCATAACGGACACCCAAAAAATCCGGGATGGTGTAGCAACCAAAACGACGTAAATAAGGCGCAATCAAAAGCGCCAACAACACGTAACCGCCCGTCCAGCCGAGGATAAACGCCAGGCCGTTAAACCCTGCCAGATATAAGGTACCGGCCACACCCAGAAAGGACGCCACTGACATCCAGTCAGCAGCCGTGGCCATGCCGTTAAAAACTGCCGGTACGCGCCGGCCCGCGACGTAGTACTCGATCGGATCCGAGGTTCTGCAAAAAATCCCGATGGCCGCATACATGACCACGGTAGAAAACAAAAAGATATAGCCAATCCACTCGCGTGCAATACCAAACACTTCCAGTGCCGCCAAAGCGCCAATGAGCAAACTGAATCCCAAGGCGTAAAAAGCATATCGTTTACCAAGCGTAATCTGCCAGGCACGCTGGCTGATTAGCACGTCCTCGCTCATGGCTCACGCTCACTGTGGCTATGGTCACGCTCAATCCGGTCCATTGCCAGACTGTAGAAAGCGATAATGAAAAGATACACAATCGGCACGCCAAACGCAGCCAAGGCAAATACGCTAGGCCAACCCAATAGCGAACCGGTCAAACCCAACTTCGCCAAGAGCAAGGGCAGCACGGTGACTAAGAGCCACAACAGCAAACACCCACCAACCAGCTGCAGGCTTCGTGGCCAATATCGAGACTTTCCGTGGTCTTCGGTGTTTTGCGCCATGCCATCCTCGAACAACAAAACGGCCGACACACTGTGCCGGCCGTGATGCATTTTTTGGTTTTAGTTAGTGCTGTTTGGTCTTACGAACCGATGCTGCCAGTTCCACCTCGCAGGAGTTGTCTCCCCACCTGCATGCATCATATTCTGCACTAAGACCGAGCGGTGCACATCGGGGAATGCCCTAACTTAGCGCACCGCATCCTATTTCACTACATATTATCGATCATGACCTGCCCAAAACCGGAGCATGACACCTGAGTGGCCCCTTCCAGCAATCGAGCAAAGTCATAGGTCACCTTCTTGGACAGAATCGATTTCTCCATGCTGCTGATGATAAGATCCGCGGCTTCAAACCAACCCATGTGGCGCAACATCATCTCGGCAGAGAGGATTTCCGAGCCTGGATTGACATAATCCTTACCCGCATACTTGGGCGCCGTGCCGTGTGTCGCCTCAAACATGGCCACTGAGTCAGACAGGTTTGCCCCAGGTGCAATGCCAATGCCACCAACCTGTGCGGCCAGGGCGTCGGAGACGTAGTCACCATTGAGATTCAAGGTAGCGATCACATCGTACTCAGCCGGGCGCAGCAGGATCTGCTGCAAAAACGCATCGGCAATGCTATCTTTCACAATGATCTCACGACCAGTCTTGGGGTTCTTGAACTTGCACCATGGTCCGCCGTCGATCAACTCGGCGCCAAACTCTTTTTGGGCGAGCTCGTAAGCCCAGTCACGGAAGCCACCTTCGGTGAACTTCATGATGTTGCCCTTGTGGACAATCGTCACCGAACTGCGGTCATTGTCAATCGCATATTGAATAGCCTTGCGCACCAAGCGCACCGTGCCCTCACGAGAGACAGGCTTCACACCAATACCGGAGGTGTTGGGGAAACGGATTTTTTTTACACCCAGCTTGGTCTGCAAAAAGTCGATCAGCGCCTTGGCTTGCTCTGACTCAGCGGCAAACTCGATGCCGGCGTAGATGTCTTCGGAGTTTTCCCGGAAAATCACCATGTTGGTCTTCTCCGGCTCACGCAATGGCGACGGAACGCCTTTGAAGTAACGCACTGGACGCAGGCAAACATACAGGTCCAACTGCTGGCGCAAAGCCACGTTTAACGAGCGAATGCCACCACCGACCGGTGTGGTCAGCGGGCCTTTGATAGACACAACATAATCCTTCACAGCCTCCAAGGTCTCTTCCGGCAACCAAACGTCCGGCCCATAAACCTGGGTTGATTTCTCGCCAGCATAGACTTCCATCCAGTGGATCTTGCGCTTGCCGCCGTATGCCTTGGCCACAGCAGCATCAACCACCTTGAGCATAACTGGGGTGATATCCATGCCCGTGCCGTCACCCTCGATGTAGGGGATAATTGGCTCATCAGGAACATTCAGTGAATAATCCGCATTGACTGTAATTTTTTGGCCGGCGCTGGGCACTTTGATATGCTGGTATGACATGAACACTCCGCAAGATCGGGGTTAAAGAGGCAAACAGTTTAACTCGCATCCAGACCATTGAAACAGCCATGTTTAATCCGAGCCGCGACCAAGTGAGAACCTTTTTGATTGAGACCTGGCAAAAAAGGCAGGCAAATGGCGTTCTGACCCCACTAGAAACCATGGCCGCTGATCTCATCGAACTGCACCCCGAGTATTTTGATGACCTGCAAGATCCTGAAGCCCTGGAAAAGGATTATTCAGTTGAGCAAGGCCGCACCAACCCATTCCTTCATCTGTCCATGCACTTGGCGATTGCAGAACAGATTTCGGTCGACCACCCCCCAGGCATTCGGGCAGCACACGCCAGGCTCGCGGCCAAATACGGCGAGCATGACGCCATGCACGAGATCATGGAATGCCTCGGACAAGTGATCTGGGACGCACAGCGCCTGGGCCAACCACTAAACAACGAAAGTTATGTTGATCTGATCGAGCGCCGGGCAACAAAAACCGGCCACTAGGGCCGGCTCATTTGTGCAGGTCAGATCAAAGGCTGATCCGCCGCTGACACCTCTGGATTTACTTCTTGGTCGATAGTGGCGAAGGCAACGATGCCAACCATGCCGACACGTTTTGGATATCCTGTTTCGTTAACTGGGAGGCGAACGCTGCCATGATGGCATTGTTACGCACGTTAGCCGATGCGGGCAGACCGCGCGCGCCGCGCTGATAGGAAATCAGGGCATGCTCAAGGTAGTCAGCGTGCTGGCCAGCCAAAGTCGGGTAGCTCGGATCAACGCCGGTGACAGCATCAGCCCCGTGACAAGAAGCACAGTTCAAACGCTCCCAAACGGCTTGGCCTTCCTTCAGGTTAGCGGCCTGTGAGGCTGTCGCCAACACGCCGCTGGCCAATACTAAAACGCTAGTCGCAATCAGTTTCATAATTCTTTCCCGTATCACTTCAGGTTTGCGTAGTAAGCCGCTAGGTCTGCCATGTCCTGCTCGGATAGACTTGAGGAAATCGCATCCATGGTCGGATGAGTGCGCTCACCGTTGGCATACGCACGCAGAGCGACAATGATGTACTGTTCTTTTTGACCAGAGATCATGGGCACCGCGTAAACCTCAGGAAAGCTGGCTTTGTAACCCGGGATGCCGTGGCAACCAATGCACATCGAGTTTTTCTGGCGCCCGGCTTCGATGTCGCCCTTAACAGGCTCGGCAGCAATTGATGCGCTTGACAGCCCCATGACCAAGCCACAGGCGGCGCCAACAGTTAACCGACGAACAACACGGGGTACGACTTGAAGTGACAGATTCATGTGTGCACTCTTTGGTTTATGAGACGAATCAACTCGGGAATGACGGATCAGACCCCTGAAAATTTTACGGATTGTACGATAATTGTTGATCTAGATACAGGCAGCACAACCACCTTTGTTGTAGGAAAACCCTCAATGACCTCATCAGCCAGCACAGCAAACGGCCATTCTCGGTTTGATGGCACCGACAAATACGTGGCCACCGAAGACCTGAAACTTGCCGTCAATGCAGCACTGACGTTGCAACGCCCCTTGCTAATCAAGGGTGAGCCTGGCACCGGTAAAACCATGCTCGCCCAAGAGGTGGCACAAGCCCTCGGCAGGCCATTGCTGCAGTGGCACATCAAGTCGACCACCAAAGCGCATCAGGGTTTATATGAATACGATGCTGTTTCGCGTCTGCGCGACTCACAGCTTGGTGATGAGAAAGTCAAGAATATCGCCAACTACATTGTAAAAGGGGTGCTCTGGCAGGCATTTATATCCGAAGACCCAACTGTCTTGCTGATCGACGAGATCGACAAGGCTGACATCGAGTTTCCGAACGACTTGCTACGTGAGTTGGACCAGATGGCATTTCACGTCTATGAAACCCACGAAACGATCCAGGCCAGACACCGGCCATTGGTCATCATTACATCGAACAATGAAAAAGACCTGCCAGATGCGTTTTTGCGCCGTTGCTTTTTTCATTACATCCGGTTCCCGGACCGCGATACGCTCAAATCCATCGTAGCAGTGCATTTCCCTAAGCTGCACGCCAACGTGCTTCGCGCTGCACTAGACGCATTTTTTGCCTTACGCGAAGCGCCTGGGCTCAAGAAAAAACCGTCCACCTCTGAATTCCTGGACTGGCTCAGGCTGTTGATTGCCCAAGACATCAGCACTGAACAAATCGAGGCCCATAACGCCACCGCTGTGCCAATATTGGCTGGCGCCTTGCTTAAAAACGAGCAAGACGTGCAGTTGCTGGAACGTTTAGCGGCCGTGACGCGCAACACAATGCGCAGACAACCATGAGCACCTTGACTGCTCCACTGCTGCCCTGTGTGCTGGAACTTGGCAACGTTCAGCTCGAACCATTGACCATGGCGCATGCCCAGGCCCTGGAGGCCGCTGCTGGTTGCGGCGAACTCTGGCGCTTGCGCGTGACCTCGGTGCCTGAACCAGGTTCGTCTCGAAGTTACATCCAGACGGCTTTAGAAGGACAAGCCGCCGGCCATATGCTGCCGTTTGCGGTGCGCGACCTGCAGACCGGCCAAGTGGTTGGCAGCACCCGCTATCACGACATCATCACCAATGTGGCTAGATTGGAAATTGGCTACACCTGGTATGCCAAACGCTATCAACGCACACACCTGAACACCACCTGCAAGTTAATGCTGCTAACCCACGCCTTCGAGACGCTCGGTGCGCAAACCGTGGGTTGGCGCACCGACAATTTCAACTGGGCTTCGCAGCGCGCCATCGAGCGCCTAGGTGCCAAGCGCGATGGCGTGATTCGTGGCCATGCGCTGCGTCGTGACGGCACGGTACGCGACACGGTGATGTATAGCGTAACCCTGGGTGAATGGCCAGAGATCAAGGCACACCTGATTCACATGCTAGACCGTCATGCTGGCTGATTTTTTCTATCACCTGCGCGCGCACGAGATCAAAGTCAGCGTCAAGGAGTACCTGACGCTGTTAGAAGCTTTGAGCGAGCCCATCATGGCACCTAGCTTGGAAAACTTTTATTACCTGGCCAGAACCACGCTCATCAAAGACGAGTCCTTGTTTGACCGCTTTGACCGAGCCTTTGGTAGTTATTACCGCAACCTGCAGGCCGAACTACCCGGCAAAGAGGTGCCGCTAGACTGGCTGATCAAGGAATTTGAGCGTCGCCTGACCGCCGAGCAAAAGGCTGAACTTCAAAAGCATGGCTGGGACAAGCTCATGGAGATGTTTCAGGAACGATTAAACGAACAGAACGAGCGGCACGCTGGTGGTAACCGCTGGATAGGCACAGGCGGCACCTCCCCATTTGGTCATGGCGGCTATCACCCAGAAGGCATCCGTGTCGGCGGCAAGTCAGCCGGCAACCGCACCGCAGTCAAAGTCTGGGATGAAAGACAGTTTCGTGATTACGATGACCGGATAGAACTCGGCATACGAAACTTCAAGGTGGCTTTGCGTCGACTGCGCCGCTTTGCCCGAGAAGGCGCGGCACTTGAGCTTGACTTGGATGACACCATCCGCAGCACCGCTCGCAATGCCGGACATCTAGACATCAAACTCATTGCCGAGCGCCACAATAACGTCAAAGTACTGATGCTGCTCGATGTGGGCGGCAGCATGGATGACCACATTGGCCGTGTAGAGGAGCTTTTTTCGGCGGCGCGCAGCGAATTCAGAAACTTTGAGGTCTACTATTTTCACAACTGCCCCTACGAGCATCTGTGGCAATCAAACCGACGCCGACAAATGGAGCGCTTTGATACCTGGGACATCCTGCGCAAGTTCAACGCCGATTGGCGCCTGATTTTTGTGGGTGATGCATCCATGAGCCCCTACGAACTCCTGCAGCCTGGCGGCGCAGTAGAACACTATAACAAAGAGGCTGGCGCCCAATGGCTGCAACGCATGGTCAGCACTTGGCCCAAGGCGATCTGGTTAAATCCAGAGCCACAAGCCTCCTGGCCCTATCGACAGTCGATTGCGCTAATCCGAAACATCATGCAAGACCGCATGTTTCCAGTCACAGTGGCCGGCCTCGAACAAGCCATGCGACTGCTATCAAAGTAACTTACCATCAAGGTAACCTTTACAGCAACCGCTCCTTTTTTGTAACCGCACGCAAACGCCAATTGCGCCAAACCATGGCTACAGCTATCGTTTCGATCCATACTCCCACCATGGTTGTCCGGAACCTTCCGGGCGACTGGCTATCCAACAGGACAAGACATTGTTTGCCCTGAACCCATCTAGGTTAAATATGACACGCTTTAAATCAATTTCTCACTGGCTCGTGACACTGACTTTGACGGTGCTTTTTTTGCCGGCGCAGGCATTGACCCTGCCGCACGGCGTACAAAAAGTCACCGAAGTCGAAGGAATTTCCGAATACCGCATCGACAGCAACGGCTTTCGGTTTTTGTTGGCCCCCGACAACGCCAAGCCATCGGTCACGGTCAACATGACTTACTTAGTGGGTTCACGCCACGAGAACTACGGTCAGACCGGCATGGCACATCTGCTCGAACACATGATCTTCAAAGGCACGCCCACGACCCGTAACGCGCTAGCTGAGTTCTCCAAACGCGGGCTTCGTGCTAACGGGACAACCTCTGAGGACCGCACCAATTACTTTGCCACATTCGCCTCCAACACGGATACTCTGGATTGGTATATCCGTTGGCAGGCTGACGCCATGATCAACTCCATCATCGCGCGCGAGGACCTGGATTCAGAGATGACTGTGGTCAGAAATGAGATGGAGCGTGGTGAAAACAGTCCGTTTCGCATGCTCTATCAAAAGACCCACGCGAGTGCCTTTGAATGGCACAACTATGGCAAGAGCGTCATCGGCGCTCGCTCTGACGTTGAGGGTGTGGACATCGAGCAGCTCCGAGACTTCTATCGCCTGTACTACCAACCTGACAATGCCGTGCTGATGGTCGCTGGCAAGTTCGATGAACAGCAAGCCATCAACACCATCGTCGATGCCTTTGGGTCCATTGCCAAACCCACCCGCACACTGCCACGCGAATACACCGTGGAGCCCGTACAAGATGGTGAGCGCCGCATCACCTTGCGCCGCTCAGGTGGTACGCCGCTGGCAGCTGCGGTTTATCGAATCCCATCAGCTGGCGACCCAGACTATCCGGCGCTAGAACTAGCCACGATGATGGTCAGTGACGTACCATCAGGCCGTTTATACAAAGCACTGGTGCCCACTGAACTTGCCAGCGATGTATTTGGCTTTGCGCGCGACATGTATGGCCCAGGCACGGTGATGTTTGGCGCAGAGTTAAAGCCTGGCATGGACCCATACAAAGCGCTCGCGACCATGACTGAAACCCTGGAAGCACTGAGTAGCAGCCCATTTACTGAGGAGGAGCTGAACCGAGCTCGTAGCCAATGGATCAATAGCTGGGACGAGCTCTACAGCAATGTGCAACGGATTGGCGTGGCAGTGTCTGAGCCGATTGCCCATGGCGACTGGCGCCTGATCTTCAAGCAGCGCGACCGCATCAAAGAAATCACTCTAGAAGATGTTCAACGTGTTGTTGGTCAGTATTTTGTGGCGGCCAACCGCACCGAAGGTCTTTACATCCCGACCGACAGCCCCGTTCGTGCGCCAAACAAAGAGCGTTTCGATATCGAACCGCTGCTTGAAGGCTACATGGGTGACATTCAAGCCGAGATGGCTGAAGCATTTGACGCCACACCCGCCAACATCGACAAGCTGACAGACCGGCGCTTGCTTAACCTACCCAGTGGTCCCGTGAAGATGGCGCTTTTGAACAAGCCCACTCGGGGTCAGCGCGTACAAGCCAATATCCTGTTGCGCTTTGGTGGCTTAGAGAGCTTGAAAGGCAAGTCCACTGTGGCTAGCGTGACCGCAGGCATGCTCGATTACGGCACCGAGGCCATGACACGCCAGCAGATCCGTGATCGACTTCAAGAGTTCAATGCAGAGATGAACATTGATGGCAGTGACACGGATGTATCCATCAATATCTCCACCATCGGTGCCAACTTGCCGGCCGTCATCGATTTAGCCCTGCATGTGATCAAACACGCCAATTTCCCGGAAAAGGATCTGAACGAGTACATCACCCAGAGCATTACCAGCATTAAGGCATCCATGGCTGAGCCAGGCGCCTTGGCCTCAAGCGCGCTAGCGCGCTATGAGAGCCCTTGGCCCAAGGATGATGTGCGCTACGTGCCCACCTTTGAAGAAGCAATTGCGGACTTTGAAGCAATCAAGCGCAGCGATCTCGTGGCGTTTCACAACGCCTTCTACGGCGGTGGCAACATCACCGTCGCAATAGTCGGTGCCTTTGAGCCCGACACAGTGATCGATACCGTCACAAAGTCTCTCAAAGACTGGCGCAGAGCACCGAAGTTTGAGCGCATTCCCTACCCCGTCCTAGCGCTCAAACCCACGCTCATGCGCATCGACACGCCCGACAAGGCCAATGCGGTCTACCTGTCACGACTCTCGCTACCCTTGCAAGACACCGACCCCGATTACCCCGCATTGGTCATGGGTAACTATCTGCTTGGCGCTGCATCGAGCTCGCGCCTTTGGATGCGAATTCGCGAAACAGATGGGCTCTCATACGATGTGAGAAGCATGTTGTCTGCTTCCGCGTTTGAACCAAGCGCAGATTGGACTTTTTCCGGTATCTTCGCCCCCCAGAGCTGGGAAAAGTTTGATTCAGCGCTGCAAGAGGAAATCAACCGAGTGTTGACCGAGGGCTTTACCGATGCGGAAGTGGCGCAGGGCGCACAGTCCCTTGTCACCTTGCGCGAACTAAACCGCGCCCAAGACACCGTGCTGGCCAGAGGCTGGATCAACTATCTGGATGAGAACCGCACATTTGCCTGGTCAGCCGAGTTTGATGAAAAACTCAAGGCGCTGAACGCTGAGACCGTCAATGCAGCGATACGCAAATACCTCAAACCAGAAAACTTGGTACAAGCCTTAGCAGGTGACTTCAAAGCCACACCCAAGCAAGGCAACTGACCGAACCGGACTGATCGAACCGGACTGATGCCAACACAAGGCCCAAGCGCTTGGGCCTTGTGTTTTAGAAGCACCCTTTCTCGCAACAAAACAGTTTGGTTAACCCGGACCGTTAGGTGATGGTGTTTTAAAGCCAAGGCAGAGTGACGGATACGCGGATACGCGGATACGCGGACTGAAAGCCAGCCATGCGCTCACTGGCGTATGCCTGACTGCCAGTGGATGCAAATTAAGACCAACCGAGAACGGTCAAGAGAAAAACTCCTTGACCCGATCAGTCCAGGACTTGGTCTGAGGGGTATGGCGATGGCCGGCTTCGCCGAGCGATTTTTCAAATTGACGCAACAAATCCTTTTGCTCGTCAGTCAGTTTGATCGGTGTCTCAACCAACACATGACAATAAAGATCCCCCGGGTAGCCTGCACGCACCCCCTTGATGCCCTTGCCGCGCAGCCGGAAAGTTTTGCCAGACTGTGTGCCATCTGGAATCGTGATCTCTGCTTTGCCGCTCAGCGTAGGCACCTGAATGTCGCCACCCAAAGCCGCCGTGGTGAACGGAATCGTCAACTCGCAATGCAAATCGTCGCCATCACGCTGAAAAATTCTGTGGGGCTTGATATGAATTTCCACAAACAAGTCGCCCGGAGGACCACCATTGACGCCCGGCTCGCCATTGCCGGCTGACCGAATCCGCATGCCGTCGTCAATGCCGGCTGGGATCTTAACTTGCAAGGTCTTGTTCTTGCGCGTGCGACCAACGCCATCACATGCTTTACAAGGGTCGGTGATTTCCCGACCACTGCCATGACACGTCGGGCAAGTTTGCTGCACGCTAAAGAAACCCTGCTGCATACGCACTGCGCCCGCGCCGCCACAAGTTCGACACGTGGTCGGTGATGTACCTGGTTTGGCACCAGAGCCCCGACACGTTTCACACGTCTCCCAACTCGGCACCCGAATCTCAGTCTCAAAGCCATTGGCTGCCTGCTCAAGCGTAACATCCATGGCGTACTTCAGGTCCGCGCCACGGTAAACCTGGGGCCCACCACCGCCACCACCTCGGCGTGCGCCGCCAAATATTTCACCAAAAATATCACCGAATGCATCGGAAAACGCTGCACCACCGGCTCCACCACGCATGCCAGCAGCGTTCGGGTCCACACCCGCGTGCCCGAATCGGTCATAGGCGGCACGCTTTTCTGGGTCAGCGAGGATTTCGTATGCCTCTTTGGTAGCCTTGAACTTATCTTCGGCCTCTTTGCTATCCGGATTCCGGTCAGGGTGCCACTTCATCGCGAGCTTGCGATAGGCTTTTTTGATGTCGTCATCCGAGGCGTTCTTGGCAACGCCTAGCACCTCATAAAAATCTTTTTTTGCCATGATTGCGCTTCAAGGGTTATTCGTGACTGCGCCCGGCAACCCATTTTACGGAGTTGTCGGGCGCCAGGCCTTGGGCCTACAGGTTAATGCCAGCGGTTCTCAGCAAACCGCAAATCAATCGCGCTTGACTTCTTTGAAGTCCGCATCCACGACGTCCTCAGCGGTCGACTTCGCGCCAGCATCCTGCGCTTGCCCGGCCGCAGACTGAGTTTGCATGTCAGCGTACATCTTCTCGCCCAACTTTTGCGAGGCCTTGGACAGGGTTTCAACCTTACCATCGAGCTCAGCCTTGTCAGCGTTCTGCTTCAGCGCCTCTTCAAGATCAGCAACAGCTTTCTCGATCGCCTCTTTCTCACTGGCATCGATTTTGTCACCATGCTCGGCCAGTGACTTGCGGGTGGCATGGACCAAGGCATCAGCCGCGTTACGAGTCTGGGCAAGCTCAGCCATACGATGGTCTTCAGCCGCATTGGCCTCAGCGTCCTTGACCATGCGCTCGATCTCTTGCTCCGTCAAACCCGAGTTGGCTTTGATCGTGATCTTGTTTTCCTTGCCAGTGCCTTTGTCCTTAGCAGACACATGCACGATGCCGTTGGCATCAATGTCAAATGTCACCTCAATTTGGGGCATGCCACGCGGTGCTGGCGGGATACCCTCGAGATTAAACTCGCCCAGCATCTTGTTGCCAGATGCAATCTCACGCTCTCCCTGGAACACCTTAATCGTCACCGCGGGCTGGTTATCGTCCGCTGTTGAGAAGGTCTGCGAGAACCGGGTCGGGATTGTGGTGTTCTTTGAGATCATCTTGGTCATGACCCCACCGAGCGTCTCAATGCCAAGCGACAAGGGGGTGACATCAAGCAGCAACACATCCTTGCGATCGCCCGAAAGCACTGAGCCCTGGATCGCAGCACCCGCAGCCACCGCCTCATCGGGGTTGACGTCTTTGCGCGGCTCGCGACCAAAGAACTCTTTGACCTTCTCTTGAACCTTGGGCATGCGGGTCATGCCGCCCACCAAAATCACATCGTCAATGTCACTGACTTTGACGCCAGCATCTTTGATGGCAGTACGGCAAGGCTCAATCGTGCGCTCGATCAAGTCTTCTACAAGCGATTCAAGTTTGGCACGCGTGATCTTCAGGTTCAAGTGCTTGGGCCCAGAGGCATCAGCCGTGATGTACGGCAAGTTGAACTCGGTCTGCTGGCTCGAGGAAAGCTCGATCTTGGCTTTCTCAGCGGCCTCTTTCAAACGCTGCAGTGCCAGTACGTCCTTGGACAGATCAACACCCTGCTCTTTCTTGAACTCGCTAATCACGTAGTCGATAATGCGCTGATCAAAGTCCTCGCCACCCAGGAAAGTGTCGCCGTTGGTCGAGAGCACTTCGAACTGCTTCTCGCCATCGACATCAGCGATTTCGATGATCGAAATGTCAAACGTGCCACCACCGAGGTCATAGACCGCGATTTTACGATCGCCACGCTCGGACTTGTCCATGCCAAATGCCAAGGCAGCCGCGGTGGGCTCGTTGATAATGCGCTTGACTTCCAGGCCGGCAATCCGGCCAGCATCTTTGGTCGCCTGGCGCTGGCTGTCGTTAAAGTAGGCCGGCACGGTAATGACTGCTTCAGTCACCGGTTCACCCAAATAGTCCTCGGCGGTTTTTTTCATTTTGCGCAGAATGTCAGCCGAAACCTGTGCGGGTGCCAGCGGCTTACCCTGGGCCTCAACCCACGCATCACCGTTATCGGCCTGCACGATCTTGTAAGGCATCAGATCAACGTCTTTCTTGACAGCGTCTTCACTGAACTTGCGGCCAATCAGGCGCTTGACAGCGTAGAGCGTGTTCTTTGGGTTGGTGACAGCCTGACGCTTGGCTGGCGCACCAACGAGCGTCTCGCCATCTTCCATGTAGGCCACGATCGAGGGCGTGGTGCGCGTGCCCTCCGCGTTCTCAATGATTTTGGCCTTGCCGCCCTCAACCACAGCCACACAGCTGTTGGTGGTACCAAGGTCAATACCGATAATTTTGCTCATGATGTTTTACCTTTGTTTAGTCAGTCCGGTGTCAAACGCGTTCGACATTAAGATTTCATGATTTGAATATGGGGCTATCTGATCTGTTTTCAAGGGCGAAGTGGCTTCATCTCGAAACCACCAGACACCAAAAAGCTATTTTTAGCTAGCTACAGTCACCAGCGCTGGCCTCAGAACCCGGTCAGCGATCAAATAGCCCTTTTGCAACACCGCTACGACTGTGTTGGCGTTCTGCTCGGCAGGCACGGTTGCGATCGCCTGATGCAAATGCGGATCAAACTTTTCTCCCGTCGCTGGGCAGATTTCGGTCAAGTGGTTACGCTCAAAAGCACCGGCTAGCTGCTTCAAAGTGGTTTGGATGCCAGCGCGCATATCGTCAGCGCTCTGCCCGGCTTGCGATAACGCTGCCTCCAAACTATCCTTGACTGGCACCAGCCCCTCAGCAAATAACTCGATCCCAAATTTGCGCGCCTTGACCACCTCTTCTTGCGAGCGACGACGAACATTTTCCATCTCAGCCTGAGCCCTGAGCATACTGTCATGGTGCTCTTGCGCACGGGCTTGCGCTTGAGCCAAGGCCGCTCGCAGCTCGGCGATAAAATCAGGGGGCGCGAACTGATCCTGCCCAGCCTGACTCGCCTCTTTGCCCTGTTGTTGGTCTTGCGCCTCTGGCTCAAGATCAGGCTGTTGGTTCTCAGGGTGTTGCGCGTGAGATTTATCAGTCATTGTTGATGCTCCAGCATGGTTTAAGCCGATGAATTGATAGATGGGGACGACCAGAACAAATTCAAGTCACTAAAAAAAATCCCCGTAAAAACGCAGGAGCCCGCGTCTGGCTCAATCCCCACGCCGAGTCGGCCAGCCCGAGATTTCGCGCTCGACCATGTCGGTCAAAGCATCAATCCAGGGTGCATCGTCATTTAAGCAAGCGATGTAATCAAAGCGCTCACCGCCAGCATTCATGAACGTCTCGCGCACCTCGATGCTAATTTCTTCGAGCGTCTCCAGACAATCGGCCACAAACCCGGGACAAACCACGTCCACCTTGGTGACACCAGACTTGGCCATCTGCTCCATGGTGGGCTCAGTGTATGGCTGCAACCAAGCAGCAGGCCCAAATCGGCTTTGGAAAGTGACCAAGTATTGGTCATCAGACAAGGCCAAACGCGCAGCCAGCGCAGCCGCCGTCTCATAGCTGTCGCGGCAATACGGATCGCCAAGTTTGGTGCAGCGCTGTGGCAAACCATGAAAACTCATCACGAGTTTTTGAGGTTTGCCATGCTCGGCCCAATGGGCGCCGATCTTGTCAGCCAGTGGATTGATGTAGAGCGGGTCGACATGAAAGCGCTTGACGAACCGCATCGCTGGCTGGTCACGCATGTGTGATGCGACCCTGGCCACCTCATCGATCACGGTGGCGGTGGTGCTGGAAGAGTACTGTGGATACAGGGGCAGTGTCAGGATATGCTCACAGCCCGCATCACGAAGTTGCAACATGGCATGGCGAATACTCGGTTTGCCATAACGCATGCCAACCGCCACTTCAACGTCCATGCCACGTGCTTTCAGTCGCTCTCGTACTCCGGCAGCCTGGCGCTCGGTGTAAACGAGCAATGGCGATCCCCCATCCATCCAGATGCCCTCATAGCGATGCACGAGCTTTTTGGGGCGTGCCAGCAAAATCGGGCCATTCAAAATTGGCCACCAAGCCAACTTCGGGATTTCGATCACCCGCGGGTCAGATAAAAACTCGCGCAAATAGCGGCGAATCGCCGGCGCAGTGGGCTCATCCGGGGTGCCGAGGTTAACCAGCATGACCCCAACCTTACCCACCTTAAATGGGGCTGGCCAGACTTTCAGGCGGGTTGGGGCTGGCTCAGGCCAGTAACGCCCACGTGATTCAGGTGATTCAGCTGCAGACAAAATAACCTCTCAAATTCGTGAATACTTAACTTTAAAGCACAGACTGTTGAGATCATAAGCGCTCACCAGTGATGTGACTGAGCGCATTGGACAATAACCGAGATGTGATGTCGACAATCGGAATCACCCGCTCGTAGGCCATGCGGGTTGGTCCAATCACACCGAGCGTGCCAACGACCTTGCCATTGACGCCATAGGGTGCTGCGACCACCGACAGGTCCTCCATCGGCACGAGCGAAGAATCACCACCGATGTAGATTTGTACACCTTGCGCTCGACTCGATGCGTCAAGCAACTGCAAAAGGTCGGTTTTCTTCTCAAAAAGTGAAAATGTGCGGCGCAAACGCTCCATATCGGATGCCAGTTCGGTGATACCAAGCAACCGCGTTTCACCTGATATCACCACCGTTTCCGCTTCATCGGAGGACTGTGCGCCAGCATCAACGGCCGCTTGCATGAGCGAAGACATATCCTCGCGCAGTCGCTCAAGCTCTTTGGCCAGCGATTGCCGAACCTCAGAAAATGGCTTGCCAGCAAAATGCTGGTTAAAAAAGTTGCCCGCCTCGATCAACTCGGTGCTTGAGTACTCGCGCGCCATGAAAAGAATACGGTTTTGCACATCACCTTCGGGCGTGACGATGATCAACAACACGCGATTGTCGGACAGCTTGATGAACTCAACGTGCTCAAATACCTGGCTGCGCTTGGGCGTAAGCACCACGCCGGCAAACTGCGTCATGCTTGAGAGCAGCGAGGCAGCTGCTGTCACCGCTCGATTCGGATCAGCCGTGGGCAAAAGGCTTTTAATTTGCTCGACTGGCAAAAGCTCAAACGGCTTGGTCGCCAGAATGCTGTCAACAAACAGTCGATAGCCTTTGGGCGTGGGTACACGACCCGCCGATGTATGCGGGCTATGAATCAGACCGGCCTCTTCAAGGTCGGCCATGACATTGCGGATGGTGGCTGGCGACAAATCAAAAATTTTTGACAGGGTGCGCGATCCCACCGGCTGACCATCAGCGATATACCGTTCGATTAGCGCTTTGAGCAAAGACTGGGCACGATCATCCATGTTGCACTCGATTAAACCGGTTTCAAACCTATAATCCGTTCAAAGGTTAACTCACAAGTCGTTGCTTGCATGCATTTTGCCACCATCGCGCTCATTGGTCGCTATCAGGACTCGCAGCTTGCCGAGCATTTGCGCTCACTGGCAAATTTGCTAACGTCTGCTGGACGGCGGGTACTCATGGAAGCCGAAACGGCCAAGCACACCAAACTCGTCGATTTTCCAGTGGCCACGTATGCCGAAATCGGCCAAACGGCTGATTTGGCCATCGTGGTTGGCGGTGATGGCACCATGCTCGGCGCGGCCCGTCATCTTGCCCCATGGGCCGTGCCCCTTGCAGGCATTAACCACGGACGATTGGGCTTTATCACCGACATTGCCCTGCAAGACGCTCATGCCGCGCTCGGTAATCTCCTGCAAGGTCGGTTCGAGAGCGAAGAAAGACTCTTGCTGGCTGGCGAAGTCATGCGCGATGGCCAGTCGCTCTACAGTGACACGGCCTTAAACGACGTGGTGGTCAACCGTGCCGGGCGCGGCAGCATGATTGAGTTGCGCATCGACATTGATGGCACCTACATGTACACCCTGCGCGCAGACGGTCTGATCATCGCCACCCCCACTGGCTCGACGGCTTACGCGCTATCTGCCTCTGGCCCGATTCTTTACCCTGGCATGCAAGCCATGGTCATCGTGCCGATCTCGCCGCAGACACTCTCAAACCGACCAATCGTGCTGCCGGATGCGGCAACGCTTAGCCTGACGGTGATCGCCACCGGACGTGCCGAACACGGTGTCAGTGTGCACTTTGACATGCAGACCTGGTCAAACGTGCAGCCTGGCGATCGGATCATCGTCAAGCGCGCCCCCAAAACAATTCGTTTCATCCACCCAAGCGGCTACAGCTTTTTCTCGACCTTGCGTAAAAAGCTGGACTGGAACCGCTTGCCAGCTACCGACCACAACGCGGAGTGAATCGATGCTGCGTGAGCTGAACGTTCGCGACTTCGTGATCGTCAAAACTGCCTGTTTACGTTTGGGCAAGGGCTTTCATGTGCTGACCGGCGAAACTGGCGCAGGCAAATCCATTTTGATCGATGCGCTCTCTCTGGTGCTAGGCGCACGCGCCTCAGCCGATGTGGTGCGACCCGGTGCCGAGCGGGCCGATATTCATGCACTGATTGAGCCGACTGCCGCCATCGGCCAATGGCTCAAGGCCAACGACCTTGATCAAGGAGACGAAGACTTGATCCTGCGTCGGGTGATCGACAATCAGGGCAAAAGTCGTGCCTACATCAATGGCATACCCGTCTCCGTGGCGCAACTGCGCGAAATCGGTGAGCAGGCGGTCGACATACATGGCCAGCATGCTCATCAGAGCCTGATGCGCGCTGATGCCCAACGAGATTTGCTCGATGAGCACCTGAAACTATCTGAGCTACGACGATCCACATCATCGGCTTGGCAGGCTTGGCAAACTGCCCATCAAAAGCTTGAGCAAACCACGCTGGGCGCGGCCCAACTGACACAACAGATCGAAACACTGACCTGGCAGACTCAAGAACTTGGCGAGCTCGCACCCAAACCTGGCGAATGGTCTCAGGTAGCCGAAGAACACACTCGGCTCGCAAACGCGCAAGCGTTAATTGACGCAAGTGCCAACGCACTGACTGCCATTGATGACGATGAAACGGGTGCACAGCGTGCGATTGCCCGCGCAATTGACCAAGTGCGTCAGGCCACGCGACATGACCCACAGTTAGCCGATATCCTCCAATCGCTGGAGTCTGCCGACATCGCCCTATCACAAGCCCGGTCTGACTTAAGCCACTACGTGGATGACCTCGACCTAGACCCACATCGCTTGGCTGAGCTAGACCAACGCCTGCAAGCGCTCTTTGGTGCGGCACGCAAGTATCACTGCGAGCCTGAGCAGTTGCCCGATGTTTTTGAGCAGACCAGCCAGAAGCTGGCATCACTGTGTGCTGACCAGGACTTGGACAGCCTGCGCGCCCAGGCGAGCGCCGCACAAGCCGCTTACGAGCGTGCGGCAAGTGCTTTAAGCCAGGCCCGCATCAAAGGAGCCAAAGGGCTTGCCAAAACCGTCACACAAAAAATGCAGTCCCTTGGCATGCCCGGCGGACAGTTTGTCATTGCCATCGAACCAGGCGCAGCAAGCGCCAATGGCTCGGACCGCATCACCTTCATGGTGTCTGGTCATGAGGGTGTGGCGCCTAGCCCCCTGAACAAGATCGCCTCTGGCGGCGAGCTTTCGCGAATTTCACTGGCATTGTCAGTCGTGGCAAGCCAAGCCACCCAAACACCTACCCTGGTGTTTGACGAAGTTGACAGCGGTGTCAGCGGCGCGGTCGCTGAGATGGTAGGTCGCTTACTAAAAGAACTCGGCACGAACCATCAGGTGCTGTGCGTCACACACTTGGCACAGGTGGCGGCTTGCGCGCAGCACCACTTCAGAGTGTCCAAACAAAAACACAAGTCAGACGGGGTGAGCTCTTCAATTGAGACGCTCGACCAAGAGGGTCGCGTTCAGGCCATTGCCGAGCTACTTGGTGGCGTGGACATCACGCAAACGACCCGCTCACATGCGAAAGAGTTACTCCAGGCGTCCCGCTGAAACCAAATCCTTGGGGCAACAGACTTTTACGCCTTGCCTTGGTCCTTTTGACAGTCACGGCACATACCATAGAGCACCATGGCATGGGTTTCTAGCTTGAAGCCGTGCTTTTGAGCAATTTTGTGCTGACGATCTTCGATTTCTTCGTCCCAGAACTCTTCTACCTTGCCACAGTAGGTGCAAACGAGGTGATCGTGATGATCACCATCGTTGAGCTCAAATATGGCCTTGCCACCATCAAACTGGCTGCGCATCAAAATGCCAGCCTGCTCAAATTGGGTAAGCACTCGATAGACCGTGGCTAGCCCGATCTCCACTTTCTCTTCCAGCAAAAAGCGATAAACATCCTCAGCACTTAAGTGTCGCAAAGATGAGCGCCGAAAGATGTCAAGAATCTTTAGCCGTGGGAACGTTGCCTTCAAGCCGGCGGATTTGAGGTCGTGCTGGTCAGTTTCAATTTCCACAAGTGCTCCAATTCAATGCGATCGATCGACCTTTGCCCTATGATAGCGTTTTAGTCGAGACACAAGCAAAGAGGTTTGACGTGGCCGCATCCCGTTTCAGTTACCGGGCAACTCTTGTAGCAAGCGTAGTCATTATCGCTGCGTTGACCACGGGTTGCAGCACGAACCGCTGGGGATTTCCTTATAAAGTCGGCGTTCAGCAAGGCAATTGGATAACCACAGATCAAGTAGGGTTGCTGACCGAGGGCATGACCAGAGAACAAGTCCGGTTCGCGCTAGGCTCACCTACCATCACCAGCGTTCTTCATGCTGACCGCTGGGATTATCCTTATTTCTACAAGGCGCCGAACGGCCTGATTGAAGAGCGTAACTTCACCGTGTTCTTTCGTAACGGCTTGCTCGTGAAATGGACGGGCGATGAGCAACCGACCGTGCAACCGTTCCAGATTGCCGATGAAACCGTTCAGCGCAGCAAGGATGAACAGGCCGAACTTAAGCTTGAAAGAGAGCGTTTTGGGGAACCTGACGGGCAACTGGAAATAGCGCCCAGTATTGATTTTTCAACGATTATCGACGCACCGCCATCGACAGATCCGGGCGCATTGCCCGATGAGCCCGATGCAGTACCAATAGAACTGATGTAGACAAAGAACATTCTTATGAAACTAGCCATTGCCGGTGCTTCAGGAAAGATGGGGCGCATGTTAATCGAGACGGTTCTCAGTCAGCCAGATATGTCACTGGCCGTAGCACTTGATCACCAAAGCAGTCCTGCCATCGGGCAAGACGCGGGTGCGACACTTGGCATCAACACGGGCATTGCCATCACCAGCGACCTTGATGCGCTTGGCCTAGCTGACTGCCTGATTGACTTTACCCGCCCAGAGGGCACCCTGCAGCACCTTCAGGCTTGCACCAAGCATGGCGTCAAAATGGTCATTGGCACCACCGGATTTGATGCCGCCGGCAAAGCGTCCATTGAAGATGCTGCTCAAAACATAGGCGTGGTATTCGCACCTAACATGAGCGTGGGCGTGAACGCCACCTTCAAGCTGCTCGAAGTCGCGGCCAAGATTCTCAATAGCGGCTATGACGTGGAGATATTTGAGGCGCACCACCGTCACAAGGTTGATGCCCCATCGGGCACTGCGCTAAAAATGGGCGAGGTCATTGCCCAAGCCTGGGGTGAATCGCTCGATGACCTTGCCACTTGGGCGCGTCACGGACACACTGGCGCACGCGAAGATGGCAAGATCGGGTTTTCTGTTGTACGGGGTGGTGACATCGTGGGTGACCATACGGCGTTTTTCTGCGGCACGGGCGAGCGCATTGAAATCACTCATCGCTCCAGCAGTCGAGCCACTTACGCCGAAGGCAGTATTCGTGCGGCGCGTTTTCTGGGCGGTCAGAACCAAGGGCTATTTGATATGCAGGATGTACTCGGACTGGCTTGAAATCAGACGGGCTGCACCAAGCCTATTCGTGAGACAACCAGCGCGAGGGCTCCATCTCCAGCATTACGCCAAATCGCGTGTGAACCGCCGACGCGATGGCGTTGGCTAAAGCTATCACATCGTCAGCGCTTGCGCCACCATTGTTCACCAGCACCAGTGCCTGGCGGTCATGCACCGCCACGGGTCCCATGCGCATGCCCTTAAGGCCGCATTGATCAATCATCCAGCCAGCGGCAAGCTTGACTTGGCCATCCGGTTGATCGTATGACACCAGGGCGGGAAACTGGACGATCAGTTCGCGCGCCTTGGCTACACAGACCACCGGGTTCTTAAAAAAACTGCCCACGTTGGGCTTGATTGCCGGGTCCGGCAGCTTTGCCTGCCGAACCGACACAACCAAATCAAAGACATCACGCGGCGTCAGCTTGGCCGCCTCCCCCTGAGTTAAGGCACGCAAGTCAGGATAGTCGAGCACCGGCCGCCAGGCGCGCGGTAAAGCAAACCGCACCGTCAGAACCAGCCAGTGCCTGCCCTCCTCATGCTTAAAAACGCTGTCTCGATAAGCAAACCGACACTGCGCAACCGACAGCCATCGCCTGCAACGGCGCTCAAAATCCCATATCTCCAATGCATCCAGGCGCTCCACCAACTCGACACCATAGGCACCGATGTTTTGCACGGGGGCAGCGCCGACGCTGCCCGGTATCAAGGCCAGATTTTCCAGGCCCGACCAGCCACGATCCAATGAGGTTTGCACCCAACCATGCCAATTCTCGCCGGCAGCCACATCAACCAACCAATGGTTATCGGTCTGCCCCACCAAATCAATGCCTTGGCTCTTCATGAGCACCACAGGACGACTGAGCTTGGGCGGCAATATCACGTTGCTTGCGCCACCTAGCACGGCAATCGAGCCATGCCGGTCATATAAAGACTGCACATCAGCCAACTGATTCGGCCCGCGATACTCTAGCGCGAGGTCGGCTGCGCACGGCAAAGCCATGGTGTTGGGGATTTGCATGGGGCGCGCTTGGACAATGCGATCGCTTGACATCAAGGTTTCATTTTTGTGCTAATATTCTGGTCTTCGCATAATACTTGATCAAACAGTTGAAACAACTTTCTGATCAGCTTCATGGTGTTGGCGAAAATTCTTGCGGGAATAGCTCAGTTGGTAGAGCGCAACCTTGCCAAGGTTGAGGTCGCGAGTTCGAGACTCGTTTCCCGCTCCAAATTCAAGGGGAAGCAGCCGCTTCCCCTTCTAGTTTGCGGCGCAATGGCAGAGTGGTTATGCAGCGGACTGCAAATCCGTGTACGTCGGTTCGATTCCGGCTTGCGCCTCCACCGCGAGGTGTGAAATCGTGAAGAGGTTTGCTACAACTGCATGGCCGGACATGGTGACACAATGACTGTGCGCAGCGACAGCCACGTGAGTGCAACCGAAGCCACGCCGATTATTCGCACCATCACCCTAAAAATTTTCGCGAGCTTTGCGCTCGGCTATTTCCTGTCATACGCGCTGCGATCGGTCAACGCCACCATCGCCCCCATGCTGGAGGCTGACTTGAGCCTGGGGCCCGGTGCACTAGGCTGGCTATCCTCGGCTTACTTTTTGTCTTTTGCGTCAGTGCAATGGTTTCTGGGCACTTGGCTTGATCGATTTGGCTCGCGACGAACGGAATCCGCTTTACTAGGGACCGCTGCGCTTGGCTCGGTCATCATGGCCGCCAGCGACTCGCTCATCGGACTATCGATTGGCCGAATTCTGGTGGGTTTGGGTGTGGCAGCCTGTTTAATGGCACCGTACTCTTACTACCGTCGAGTGTTTGCCCCAGAAAAACAAGCTCAGCTCGCGATGTGGATGCTGATTGCTGGCACTTCCGGTGCACTGGCCGCCACCCAACCCGCACTGATGCTAGCCGAATGGATGGGTTGGCGCGAAATATTCGTGGTCACCGCTGGCCTGTTGGTGATCTCGGCACTGGCGATTTTCCTGTTCGTGCCCGACCACGACCTGGCAACCACCGCACACGCCCAGACTCAAGACCCGAAAGCTAGCGCATCAGCCCCGCTGTCATTGATGCAACTGCTGCGACACCCCATCATGGTGCGCATCATTCCCACCACCATTTTTTTCTCGGGCGGATTTCTGGCATTGCAGTCACTGTGGGTCGGTCCGTGGATGACCGCCGTGCTGGGTCTGACCACCAATGAAACGGGTCAAGCACTGCTCTACTTTAATACAGCCTTGCTTGCTGCCTACATGACGATGAGCGTGATGAGCCCCAAGCTGGAATCCATGGGCATTAGCTTGAGCCGACAAACCACGATTGGTTTTTTCTGGTTCGTCGGCGGCATGGTACTCATCCTCGTCTGGCAAACACCCTCGGCCTGGTGGGCCTGGATTGCCATGGCACCGGGTATTCCTGCGGTGATTTTGATTCAGACACAGACTGCGCTGATGTTTCCCAAGGCCATCGCCGGCCGTGTGCTTACCACCTTTAACCTGGTCATGTTTGCAGGCGCTTTTGCCATTCAATGGGGGGTGGGTCTCTTAGCTGATCTGTTTGCCTGGTTTGGCAGAGACTCGGCACAAGCCCTTTGGCTCGCTTTTGTCATATTACTGGGTTTCCAGATTGTCAGCCTTTGGTGGTTTCTTTCTCGCGACAAGCCCTTGTCGGCTGACACAGACTAGGCTCAAATGCGTTAAAAACAGGCATACATCGAACAACGCACCGACTCTTGCCATGAGCCTACTCCCAGTGAATAGAAATCGTCTCATTAATACAGTCTTCTCGCGCATGACAACGTGGCTTAAGTGCCTGGCATGCCTTGTCTTGCTGGCAAGCCAGTCGCTCGCGCTGGCTAACGAAGGTTTGTGGACGGGCGAATGGGATACACGATGGCCTGGCGGTGGAGCGCGGGTGTCGATGACCCAACAGGGTGATCATGTCACTGGGACTTACCCACTGTATAACGGCAGGCTAGAAGGCACAGTCAATGGTCGTGTTTTGCAAGGCCGCTGGTGGCAGGGCGAGAGCACGGGTGAGTTTATTGCCGTCTTGGCAGCAGACGGCAGCAGTTTCACAGCCAAATTAGGTGCTGGCCAGTGGTGGACTGGCGTTCGGATCGACGACGATGGGGTCTTACTGGGATTTGAAGTCAACCAGTCAACCCCAGTTGATACCTTGTACTACTTTTTGCTCATCATGAACTCGGTCAAGCATGGTGCGATGGAGATGAAAAGTGAAGCATCTCAGTTGATCGACTGGCCATCTGCCGCAAACCTCAATATCAGCCGCTTGGATTACACAGAGCTTTTGTTTGAGGTACTTGACCGTCTGACCATTCGCTTGCGCAGCATCAAGCGCACAACCGACGGTGAACGCTACCAGACCACACTCAGACAATCGGGCACCGACTTTATTTTTATGCTCGATTTCATCAAACGAGACAACCTTTGGTACATCGAGCCAACATCGGTACGCGCCCTGGAGGCTGCCCTTGAGACACTGAAGGCCAACCGGGGCAAACCGCCTAACCGCAAAATTGCTGATTTTGCATCACCGCGCGATTCGCTAAAAACAATTTTGACCCGATTTGATGAGAACGACCCGACGTCAATCAATCGAGTCATCGATGTGCTGGATTTGTCCGAATTGCCTGAGTTATCCAAGCGCTATGAATCAAAGCGCTTGGCCAGCTACATCAAGCGCGCGATTGAGCGAATCGGCACACCAGTCTGGCAAGAAATCCCAGACAATCCCCAGCAAACAACGCCTTACGTCGTGTTCGAACACCCGCTCGGTAGCATCACCTTAGAGCCAACAGAAACGGACAGTGGCACCCTTTGGCAGTTCACTCCAGACTCATTACGTAACATCCGTGCCATTTACACCGCGATTGACGATTTACCGCTGAGCGCTGCCGCGCCCGGCGCACAGTCTGCGAACAGTCTCTACTTCAAAGTGCGTGACTTTTTGGGGACCAGAAGCGACTTCTGGACCAATCGATTAGGACCCATGGCGCTGTGGCAATGGATGGGCTTGGCTTTAGCCTTGGTACTGTCTTACGTCATGGGTCGTGTAGCGGTGCTCCTCTTTGGCGCACCGTTTCTGAGGCTGTTTCACAAGGATCTCAGCGAGCACCCTTTCTACCAGACGAGTCTGCTCTGGTCTCTGCGCCTGCTCTTGATGGGCATCACGCTGCGTTTGATCGACGAGCCACTGGGGCTGCCAGACATCGTTGAAGTATTCGTGCTCACCACGGGCTTCTCGTTCATGGTGGTCTCAATCACTGCGATGCTGTTGATTTTGGTGAACTTGATTGCTGGCCACATCAGCAAGTTAAGTCTACTGGCTGGCAATAACGTCACACTGGTCTCACTGGTAGCGGGAATTTTACGGGTGGTGCTGGTGGTCGCCGCGATCCTGGTGCTCGCAGACCTGCTTGAGATTCCTTACCAGGGCGTAATCGCCGGTCTGGGCATCGGTGGCTTGGCCGTGGCTTTGGCCGCTCAGTCCACCTTACAGAACTTCATTTCGGGTATCACGCTGTACTTTGACAAGCCCATTGCCATTGGCGACTACTGCCGCTTTGGCACCCGTGAAGGCACGGTCGAATTCATTGGCATGCGCTCAACACGCATCCGCACGCTTGACCGCACACTGGTCACCGTGCCCAACAGCGAGTTTTCTAATTTGCAAATCGAAAACTATGCCAAGCGTGATCGGATTTTCCTGAACACCACGATTCAAGTGCGTTACGAAACCACACCGGATCAATTGCGCTACCTGCTGGCCGAGATTAGACGGCTCTTAATCGCTCACCCAAAAGTTGCTGCCGATCCCTTACGTGTACGATTCAACGGGTTCGGTGAGTACTCGCTGAACATCAACATCTTTGCCTACGTGCTGACCAACGATCGCACGGAGTTTCTCGCCATTCAGGAAGACTTATTCCTACGCATGATGGAGCTCGTTGACAAGGCCGGCGCTCAGTTCGCATTCCCCTCCATGGTGCATTACGAGGCGCAGGACACGCCATACGACCAAAACAAAGTACAAGCAGCCGAGGCCGAAGTCGCCTCTTGGCGCGAACATAATAACCTGCCATTCCCGGATTTCTCTTGGCAAGAGAAAGCGCAGGTCAGCAGCACCTTGCCATACCCGCCGGCGGGTTCGGCCGTGGCACAAATGCTGGACGACCCAAGCAAAGCAATCGCCAACTCGAGGGGTAAGGCACCAGCGCCAGACTTTCCTGAACAAGGCAACAAATAGTGTGTCACCCCCATGGATGAATCGGTTATCGCATCTATTGAACGCTGGCCAAATGTGCCAGCGGTGTATGGCTGGTTGTCACTGACCGCACGCGGACAATGGCGCTTGCACCCGGATGGCCAAGCCATACAAGGCAATGCAGGACAGTCCATCAGCAACCCACAGATCCTTGGGTTCATCAACCGTAATTACGGTCATGACGGCGAGGGCCGATGGTTCTTTCAAAATGGACCACAACGCGTTTACGTCAGGCTCGATGCCGCCCCATGGGTTATCTTGGCTGATGATTGCCAAGGCACACTAAGCACGCACACGGGCATACCGATTCAATCCGTTAACTACCTGTGGGTTGACGATGCAGGCAGCCTTTATCTGCAGACCGAACACGGCCCGGGACAACTGATTGACCGTGACTTGCCCAGATTTGCACAAAGCTTTGTCAGCAAAGATGGCCAAGCGCTGGAAGACTGGTGGATCGGTGGTGACGCCAACCCTGACCGCAAACGAGAGGCCATGGTTAGCGCTGATTGGATTGCCTGCCCACGCCCAGTGCCCATTGAGCGCCTGGCTGTTGCGCCACCAATCGATGCGCAACTCGGATTTGTGGCAAACCCCGCACCGTAAGCCCGCCGTCAATTGGTGACACAGAGACCGATTAGAATAAGCCCATGGATAAACCCGCCGAATTCTTCTTTCCGTCACCCAGGCTCAGTAACTACTGCAGCCAGTGCGGCACAGCAATCACCCGCCGTGTGCCGCCAGGCGATAATCGCGAGCGCGATCTTTGTGAGCACTGCGGCGCCGTGCACTATCAGAACCCGCGCGTGGTGGTCGGTACCCTGCCAGTTTGGGATAACAAGGTGTTGCTGTGCCTGCGCGCCATAGAACCACGCGCCAACACGTGGACATTGCCCGCGGGTTTTATGGAACTCGCGGAAACCACGGGTCAAGGCGCCTTGCGTGAAACGCGCGAAGAAGCCGGTGTTGAGGTCGAACTCGGGTCGCTCTACACTGTGATCGATGTCTCTCAAGTGGATCAAATCCACATCTATTTTCTCGCTCATGCAGCCAATGGCGAGGTCAATCCAGGCCCAGAAAGCATCGACGCTCGATACTTCGCGCTAGACGAAATCCCTTGGGAAAATTTGTCGTTTCGCTCGGTCTCGACCACGATCAAACACTACATCAGTGACCTGGCACGCGGTCAGTTCGAGACTCGCTACTACAGCCTACCGCCCTCCTACTAGCCTGACCCAGACAAGAGACAAGCCATGGCTAGCCCTCTGACCTGGATTGACGCCGATGCGCCACTGCCACCAGCAGAAAGCGCACTTTCAGACCCACCGGGCTTGGTCGCTGTGGGCGCCGACTTGGGCGTGGCCAGGCTAACTGAGGCGTATCGCAAGGGTATTTTCCCCTGGTTCAGTGATGGCGATCCGGTTTTGTGGTGGAGCCCAGACCCTCGCATGGTGCTACACACCAACGAGCTGCACGTCAGCAAATCGCTCGCCAAACAACTGCGGCAAATCGCCCGTGACCAGGCTTGCGGGCGATTTGATGTCGTGGTCACCACCGACCGCGCGTTTTCTGCAGTCATTAAGCACTGCGCCAATCGCGGCAAAGCTGACACGCGCACCTGGATTACCGAACCGATGAAACAGGCCTATCAACAATGGCATCAAGCTGGCGGTGTACATAGCATCGAGACCTGGATTGATGGCGAGCTAGCGGGTGGTCTGTACGGTGTTTGCCTGGGTCGAATGTTTTTTGGGGAATCGATGTTCAGCCTTGCGGCAAACGCATCAAAGATCGCACTGGTCCACCTGGCTCGGTTGCTTGCCCGTCATGCGGTCACGCTCATTGACTGTCAGATGCAAACCGAACACCTGGCATCATTGGGCGCGCGCACTGTTGACCGCGCTGACTTTTTGACCCACGTTCGCCACGCAGTCGAGCAGCCCGGTTTTGTGTGGCCAAGCGGTTGGATTGACGCGAGCGGTCAATGCCACGCTGAGTTTCCTGGCACCATTGAGCCTAACCTCGCTGCAAACCGGCAAATCAGTTACGATCAAACACCATGAGCCAGATCCAAGAGCTACCGTTTACAGCGATTCAGTTCTACGCCACGGCCAGTTACCGCTGCAGCTACCTGCCTGACCAGCAAGCGCGCTCGCAGGTCGCTGCCCCTGGCCACCTGATTCATGCTGAAAACTATTCCGAGCTCGTGAACCAAGGGTTTCGTCGCAGCGGCCTGTTTACCTATCGACCACACTGTGATCAGTGCAAAGCCTGCATTGCATTGCGCGTAGACTGCCAAGCCTTTGCAGCAAACCGCAGTCAGCGTCGGGCCTATAAAGCCCATCAGCACCTGCGCGCGCACATCATGCCACTGGCTTGGTCACAAGAACATTTCGAGCTCTACAGTCGATACCAGTTGGCACGCCACCCCGGCGGCGGCATGGACGAAGACAGCCGCACACAATACAGCCAGTTCTTGCTGGCAAGCCGCGTGAACTCTCGTTTGGTGGAGTTTCGTGATGAACACGGAACCCTGCACATGGTGTCGATTATCGATATCCTGAACGACGGTTTGTCCTCGGTCTATACCTTTTACGACCCCGAGGCTCGCGGCAGTCTAGGCACCTACGGCATTATTTGGCAAATCCAGCAGAGTCGCCACATGAGCTTGCCTTGGCTGTATCTAGGTTATTGGATTCAACAAAGCCCCAAGATGAGCTATAAGTCCCACTTCAAGCCAGCGCAGTGCCTAATGGACGGACGCTGGCGGCCCTTGCCTGAACAAATCACATGAATACCCTGTTTCAAACCTACGTGCTCGCCAAAAAACTCCTGTTCTCGATGGATCCGGAGGCTGCGCATGAAACCACCATGCGTGCGCTACAGAAAGCCTATGACTGCAAGTTCACACGTGGTTTGACTCACGACATGCCGAGTGCGCCAACTCACTTCATGGGCCTGACCTTGAGAAACCCCGTGGGTTTGGCAGCCGGTCTGGACAAGGACGGCGCTCACATTGATGCGCTGGGCAATCTCGGTTTTGGTTTTATCGAAGTAGGAACGGTTACCCCTCGCCCTCAACCCGGCAATCCAAAGCCGCGTATGTTCCGCTTGCCGCAGGCACAGGCCTTGATCAACCGCATGGGATTTAACAACCAAGGTCTTGACGCTTTCATCGAGAACGTCAAACGCAGCCAATACCGACAGTCGGGCGGCATTCTGGGACTGAATATCGGCAAGAATGCTGACACGCCCATTGAGCGCGCAGTGGATGACTATTTAATTGGTCTGGCAGGCGTTTATGCGCACGCAGATTACGTGACAGTCAATATTTCTTCGCCCAACACCAAGAACCTGCGCCAGTTGCAGTCTAGTGATGCACTTGAGCACTTACTTGGCGCGATCGCACACAAACGACAAGAACTTGCCCAATTGCATTCACGCCATGTCCCCATCGCCGTGAAAATCGCGCCTGACGTTGACAACGAGCAAGTTGCCGTCATCACCGATGCGCTGACCAAGCACCAGATGGACGCCGTCATTGCGACCAACACCACGCTTGCGCGTGACAAGGTGCAGGGACTTGCGCATGCGCAGCAGGCCGGTGGGTTATCAGGCGCACCCGTTCATGAAATGTCGCTCACCGTGATTGCACAACTGCGCCAGCGCCTAGGCCCCACCTACCCCATCATTGGGGTTGGCGGCATCGTGTCTGGGCAGCATGCCAAAGAAAAAATTGCCGCGGGTGCCAACGTCGTGCAACTCTACACGGGGCTGATCTATCGGGGGCCGGCACTGATTGCCGATTGCGTCAAGGCAATTGCAAGCACTTGAGTCCGATCGCACGTGCGCCCGGTACACCCAACATCACAGGATAAAAAAATGAGAAACGACGCTTATCTAATCGAACTGCTCTCAACTTTTCGACATGTCCCCGATGACAAGAAAAGTGACTTTACCAATCGTTTCAATGCCCAAGCCCGTAACCCAGTCGTGATTTTCGGGTTGTCAGCCTTTCTAGGCATCTTCGGAATTGATCGATTCATGCTTGGACAAATCTTGCTGGGTATTTTGAAGTTGATCACCGGAGGCGGTTTTGGGGTTTGGTACATCGTCGACTTATTCTTGGTCGCAGGAACCACCCGCGAAAAAAATCTCGAGCTTGCTCGCTCCATCGCCGCTTACAGTTAATCGACACCACACTACGCCTGTTTCTAGCCCGTAACGAAAGGGTCTTGGCAGCTATCGTCTCAAAGCTCCCGTTGGGCTACGCCACTGACTGCCCAACCTAAAAAAAACCGCCACCGAGCTCAATGCTGGATGGCGGCTTACATCGACCAGCAAGCCAGTCGATCATTGACGCGCTAAATTAGGCAGCGCGGCGGCGGGTAGCAGCTTTGGTGGCGCCTTCGGCAGCATCCGTTGCAGCCTTAAATGCCGTGGTTGTCGCGGCATGCAGGTTTTTCTCTGCAACTTCAGCAGCTTGCTTGGCAGCCTTGGTCATGCTGTCATAAGCGGCAGTGGCTTGAGCCATTGACGACTTCAACATGGCAACCGTACCTTCTGAGCCAGCAGGCGCATTGCGTGAGAACTGGTCAACCAAGTCAGCCAGGTTCTTCTGGCTTTCAGCCATTTTGCCTTCGGTCAACTTGGCCAGGTCAGCTTGCACGCTAGCGACGATGTCATAGACATGCTTGCCGTAGGCGACTGCTTTCTCAGCGCTGGGCTGAACGAGTGAGGAGCTCATGGCCACGACTTCCTGAGCATCCTTGATGCCCATGGCTTCTTGAGTCTTTTGTGAGACTTCATCCATCGTGGCTTTCATGACTTTCATGTTCAGGTCAACCAGCTTCTCAAAACCGGTGAAGATGCTGCCTTGAACGGACATCATGGCGTCCAAAGCGGCTTTCTGCGAATCCATCATTTCTTTGGGCATTGTGTTCATTTGTACTCTCCTGTCAGGGTTTATGTTGCGCTGCACAATTCGAATTGTACCCGTTCAATGTGACGTGTCAATACTTTTTACATTTTTTTTGTGCGTCGCACAAAAGCAACGTTTGATCAGAGAATCATCAAAAATCACGAGCAAAAAGTTCTACACACTGCGACCGGGTTCAAACCCCAAGGCACCGGAAATCGTGCGGGCGGTTTCAACCAATTGGTGCACCCAGCTGTCTTGCAAGCGCTCCGCCGGCGCCGAGATTGACAGTCCCGCCACCAAGCGCCCTGTGTCATCGCGGATACCTGCGGCGATGCAACGTACCCCCATCTCCAGCTCTTCATTGTCACGGGCGTAACCCAATCGACGCACCAGCGCTAGCTCCCGGTCTAGTGCATCAAAATTGGTGATGCTGTTGCGGGTGCTTCCTGCTAAGCCTGTACGAGTGACGTAGGACCTGACTTGCCTGTGGTCGGCTACTGAGAGAAATAGTTTGCCTGTTGAGGTCAGGTGCAGTGGCGCACGACCACCAATGGCACGAACGACCTGCATGCCCGAGCGTTCGCTCCAGGCTCTGTCGACATAAACAATTTCATCACCCTGCTGAATCGACAAGTTGACCGTCTGGCCGGTTAGCTTGTGCAAAGCCTGCATGGCATCCAAAGCGGCTTCGCGTACGTTTAATCGCCCTCGCACCAAAGAACCGAGTTCCAGCAAACGCATGCCAAGCTGGTAGACGCCGTTGTCGACCCGATCGACATAACGAGCCGTCACCAAATCGTTCAGGATGCGATGAGCCGTGGAAGGATGCAGTCCGGTAGTCGCGGCCAGGGCTTTTAAGGACACCGGCTCGCGCTCGCTGGCAAGCGCATCCAACAAATGCGTGGCACGCTCAATGACCTGTATGGTCAGGCTACCGACGCTGGCGGTCTCGCTGGTGACGGGCTCAGCGGTTCTGGACATATCGGCGCACCTCTCTTGTCTGAGAGCACCGCATAATTGAGGCGCTGCAACAAATCAAATACCATATTATGAAATTTCGTTGCGCGTTGCAACCATTAAGACAGACACCTAAAAGCAGGCACGTACAAGCAGGCACCCGCAGGCCGACAAAGCCTTTCTACTATTCAATCCGCATTCCTTTGCGCGAAACCGTTGATTCGAGCTTGGCACCAAGTACTAGCGCCTGCTCGCGCAAATAGGCCAATGCCGCAGGCAGATCTTCACTTGGTCCTTTGACACCAAGCTCAATATGCGCCGAGCGGCCATCCTCACCCACTGACGGCAGACTAAAAGCACGCACCCTCGGCCAGTTCTCCTGCACCGCGACTAGCGCGGGGGTGATGCGCGCCTCCGGCACGCCATAGGAAATGAAAGAAAGCTCATCTTGCGCAATGGGATGATGGAACTGCGCGTAACGCGTGTCTAGGGTCTGTGCAATCATGGGCCAGGCCATCACGGGAAACCCAGGCACAAACGTATGTCGACGAATGTAAAACCCAGGAATCCGGTTATACGGGTTGGGGACAATATCGGCGCCCGCCGGGTACACGCCCATTTGCAGGCGTTGCTGGTTTTCTGGGGCGGACATGTCAGGCGTGCCTTGACCTTTGGCGGCCATCTCGGCACAACGAAGCGTGATTTCACGCTCCGCTTCTGGGTGCAGTGCCATTGGCAATCCCAATGCGGCCGCTGCGGCCTGACGGGTATGGTCGTCGGGCGTGGCGCCAATGCCACCACAACACAGCACCTCATCACCACTGTCAAAAGTCTGAACCAACGCATCGGTGAGTATGGCTCGATCATCAGGCACCACGCGAACCCAGGAAAGCTGCAAACCACGTTCAGCCAATAATTCGATGACCTTGGGGAAGTGCTTATCCTGCCGACGTCCAGAGAGAATCTCATCACCCACCACGACGAGGCCAAACCGCGGCGTGGGATTGTCTGCATGCTTGACATCCTCCCCGGACTGAAGGCCGGAGATTCCTACGGCGCTAAACAAGAGCAAGCTCCTGCGTAGTCGCTTCGGCGGGTTCCTGCTTCGCTGGACGGCCCGACAGCACCGCTCCTCCACAGGCCAACACGGCATGCCCTGCCGCTAAGATATTGATCGCGCCGACCAGATC
>CAMCOS010000018.1 GCA_945876565.1 Lautropia mirabilis
CCGTGGCCTTGCTCAGTTGGTGATTGAATCTGCCGCTGTGGAGGCGAAAGCCTGCGAAGCATCGGTAAATAAGGCGCAAGCCGAGGTCGGGTCAGACCTTCCTGCAGAGGGAATCCTTGCTCTTTAGGGCGAGGAGGTGATCAAAAGAGTGTGATGTCGCGCAGGTTATTCAACCCAGAAAAAAGACTAACTTTGCTGAACTTGGATACCCCGGTGAGCAAAACCATGCGCAGATGCGGGTCAGCGTCTTTTAGCGTGCTGTAAAGGTTCTTTAAGCCTTCTCGCATTTCCCGGGCGCGCTCGGGATCAAGGATGTTATCCAAAATCGGCTTGTCATACTCATCGATTAGGACGACGGCAGTTTGCCCATGCTGAGTATGAGCGTCTTCGATCAACTCGTAAAACTCGCCTGCGATATCGGACTGACGGCCAGATGGCAGGCCAAGGTGTCGGCGCGCCATGGAAAGTTGTTGGCGAATCCTGACGTCAAGCTCATCCCGATTGCGCATGACACCACTGCCAAAACTTAATCGAATGACTGGATGCTTGATTTGCCAGTCCCAGCGGTCGTGTATGTACAGGCCATCAAATAAATTTTTACGGCCTTCGAACAGGCAACGCAGGGTGTCAAGCAGGAGGCTTTTGCCGAACCGTCTGGGGCGTGACAGGAAGTAGTACTTGCTCTGAGTAACAATCCGTTCGATGTCGGGTGTTTTATCGACGTAGTAGTACCCACCCTCACGGATCTCAGAAAAGGTCTGAATGCCAATGGGCAGACGCAGGCGATGTTCGCTAAGCGCCATACCTGATGTTCTCTGCGTAGGTGGGCATTCGTGTCTCATGTTGCCTAGGTGAGCCTGGCTTGTGCGATGTTCGCAACTATATTTGATGTGTTTGATTATCGCACGGGCATTGCTGTCTCATTCGATCTGAGCATATTCAGGATTGTTCGGTGAATACTCAGTGACCGATGGCTGAAACATACGAAATATGCGTGTGGTCGTGCTTATTTCAAGCCTGATTGCTCCAAGCAACCGCTTCTAACCCAACTCAAAACTCGTGATGCCGTAGACCTGCTCAATCGGCAGGTTCGGCGCTTGGCCTTTGTACATACGCGCGGTCTCAAAGACCATCTCCATGCCCAGGGACTGCGCCAAATGGATTGCAGCCAGATGGGTGGCAGGTGGATCGAGGTAAACGGGGTCTTTGGGATCAAGGGGTGAGCAGAGCGCCGCGATCAGACTGCGTGCCTGTGCCTCGGTTTGCGCAAACAGTGGACCTATTTTGTGGCCTAGGCTGCAGGTCCGGATCACCCCGTAGGCACACATTTCATCGCCCCGCATGATCGCCAAGCCGCGATGGCCCGTTTGCGTGACCCAAGATTGGAGAAACGATGCGCGATCGGTGGGGAAGTGTTGCGCATCGAATTTGGCCAGCGTTTCAAACGGCACGTCAGACAGGGGTTGAACATACTCATTGGTAGAACGTTCATCGTTGCTTGCTTGCAGCTGCTGTGCCTGGCCCTCGTACCGGCAGTTTTTGTGGGCAAACGTGAAACCGGATTTTTGGTAGTTCTCGGTTTGTGCCAACACACCATCGAGCCCCACGCAGGGCAAATCTTTCAGGTGATTAACGCCAGCGTTCCAGACTTGCAAGCCGTAACCCTTGCCACGATGCGCTAGGGCCACGATGTAAAAGCCGATAAAGCCAAAGTGCTGGTCGTAACGCACAGCTGAAACGGTGGCCACCAGTTCATCGTTTAAGTAGCCACCAATAAACCCCTGTGGATCGACTAGCGTGAAGGGCGTCTGGTCATGCAGCCCTGGGTTCCAGCCTTCGTTGCGCGCCCAGTCAAACGGCGTGTGAAGATCGGCAGCGGCAATGGGTCTAACTTCAAACTCAGGCATGGTGTTGTCTCAAAGCGATCAATTAATGGGCTGATCTGAATCATCTCGTTGATTACTGGACTAGGCTGTAATCGGTCTTCACATAATCGGTCTTCACATAATCGGTCCTCAATCAGCACTGCACTGATCATGGTGTAACAGCCTAGCAGTTCACCACAAGCTCAAGTGCAACTAATTCGTGGTGGTGCGCCAAAGGGGATTTTCCTTTGGGTTGCGGATCCCGATGGCCCGATCGGACCGGCAGCAGCGCTATCCCGAGCAACTCGGCGTGGTAGTCCCAAGGCGTGGTAATTCGGTGCTGTTTGCTGTGGGAGGCTGGCCGATTCGTCTGTATCGTACTCTGGCTTGTCCGGCAGGATGCTGTATCAATTTTCGGTATGCTAACGAACAATGCAGTGAGTTCAATCTGTTGACCGGCGGCAAATGATCAATTCCCCTGCAAAATTCTCAAGCAAACGATGAGATCCAGCCGTTTAATCATGCCCACGCGACGCTCGACTCACCGACTGTGCTCGACCTTTGGCTTATCGGCCCTGATGGGTATTGGACTCTTGCTGCAGGCAACACAGGTCACACAGGTTCACGCCGGTGAAGTCACGCTGTACGGTGGGGTGGACATCAGCGTGGGCTATGTGCACACCTCATACAACGGCAGCACAGCCAATGATGTGAGCATGTATTCCAGTGTGCTTAATGACTCCATGATTGGCTTTCGGGGCAGTGAAATGCTGTCTGACGGATGGAGTGTGTCGTTTGATTTGGCCTCGGAGATCAACGCTTACGATGGCACCTTGTCTTACGACTCTTACTTTGGTCTGCAATCCACGCTCGGTCTGAAACATCAGGACTGGGGCTCGCTGGATTTCGGGCGTCAACAAACGATTTCGACGAATATCGTGGGCAACTTTGACCCGATGCAGATCAGTTTTGGGCAAGCCAGCATGAGCACATCCTTTACGGCGATTAATACCCAGATCTATGACAACATGATCCAGTACACGTCGCCGACCTGGTCTGGTTTTCAGTTTGGGCTGGGCTACTCGTTTAACACCGGCGACACGGCGCTGTATGCAGACAGCGACGGTGGCTCGGTAGTGCCGTCGAGCACCGGGTTTGGTACTAACAACAAGATGCGTGCATTGAGTGCGGCCATGCAATACAACTCAGGCCCACTCTTGCTGGTTGCCTCTTACGACCGTGCGTTTGCCAGCAGCACCATTCCAGACGGGTCTAGTACCACCGCAACGCTCATTAACCCAGAGCAGGCTAGTCCGCAAGCTTGGTATTTTGGTGCGGCCTATACGTTGGACAAGGTGGTGCTGTCAGCAGCCTGGGGGCGGGGCATCAATGGGGTATTTTCGGGCAGCGGGCCCATCAGCAGCAGCCCTTTGCCAGTGCTCACCGGTGAGGCTGATATGCTGTTTAGCCAGGGTTTTAACCAGAATTCCTACTTGCTGGGGATGAGTTGGACGATTGACGATGACACGCAGTTCATGGCGTCTTGGCAAATGCTCAAGCCAACAGGCCAGCTTGCAAGCACGCCTGGCTTTGCCGCTCAGCAAGTGGTGGGTGCTGCCCTGGTTTACAGTTTGTCCAAGCGAACCGCTGTGTATGCCTGGGCCTCATACAGCAACAATTTAGAGATGGCCTCAGGCGCCAAAGCCACGGTGATTGGCACGGGCATACAGACGGCGTTTTAGACACGATGGTTCGACATCCAGGCAGTGACTCAGTCCGTTGTTGCCAGAGGGGCGCTAGAGGTTTTACTGCATCAACCAGCCCTCATCGCTTTGCGTTGCGCTGGTGGTCCATGTCTCGCTCAAGCATGATGGTCAGCAACCCACCATTTGGCGTGGGCTGATAGTCTTGCACACCCTCTTTGCTGGGGTTGGGTGTGGCGAGCAATGCCTGGGCTTGCGGGCTAACGATTAGAGTCCAGCGTAAACCTTCTGGGCTGTTATCGGTTTGCAGGTGCAGAGCATTGTCAACGGTCTGTGCTGGCAGATCTTCGTAACGAACCTCATAGAAGATGCTCAGTCCAAACTCAAATTCAGTCTGCTGCACAACCGATCGATGGTTGCATAGTGCCAGGTAATCCTGGGCATCTAACCGAAACCGGATGCTATCGGGATTAATCCGCAAATTCATGATTCAGTTGACTCCAGTCGTCGGGGGTGTTGATGTTGCGCAGTTGAGCAGCCTGGGCATGGTCTGGCAACCATTGCGCCAGCGCAAAAGGTTCGGTAAACGCATTGATCGAGCAGGATTGACCGGCCAGCAGTTGCTGCTTGACCATTTGCGCATGCGTACACACCGATGGGCTTAAACGCAACACCAAAGGAATCGGGTGATGGGCATAGCGAGCGCCGAGGTGAGGGGCGAGCAGGTGGGTGAGCAGGGGGGTGAGCAAGGGTCTGAGCAAGGGTCTGAGCAAGGGTCTGAGGGTTTGGGCTAAGAGCAGGGGTGTGTCGACCGCCACAAAGACGAGTAGGGGACTTTGTTCCGCGGCTTGTTCTGTGCTTTGCTCTTGTGCCAATGCCTCGATGCAAGACACCATGCCACCCACTGGACCTAGATGCGCAAACAAATCCGGGATGTGTTGCCCATGCCAGCCAGGGCGCGGTGCACCGCTCATGATCACACGACCACAGCCCGCTTGCATCAGTGTTTGCTCGGCAATCGATAACAATGTCTTGCCACGAAACGTCAGCAAAGCTTTGTCCTGGCCCATGCGCGAAGACCGGCCACCGGTCAATACAATGCCGATGAGTGGGTTCGGCATCGGTCTGGTTGCCTGGGGGCTTGGGTCATTAGGCTGAATGATTGGCATTGATCGCTCAGCTTCAGCGCACTGGTTTTCCTGCGGTGCTTGTCCAAGTGCCACCTGGTCTGAAAACGGCCTATTGCTTGCCATCGGTCTTGTCACGCGTGGCCAACACATCCATGGCAGTTTCATAACCTGCATCAATCAAGTTCTTGATGGTTGCCGCTGAAAAATCGTAAGCCTTGGAGGCGCTGTGTGCACCGCGTCGCTGGCGCACGATTTGGGTCACCGTGGTTTGCGCTGATTGTCCCATCAGTTGCAAATAAAGCGGCTCTTGCTGCACCTGTTGTGCAGCGGGCTCAGGCAGTTTTGTCATGATCTGTTTGACTAGCTGGTGATAGTCTGCGAGCCGAGTCTTTAATGTGTAGTCCTCATCGATTCTTTGCGAGAAGATAATTTCCTCACGCCGGTTCAAGACGTCCCCTAGGGACTGCGGCAATTCGTCTCGCTGCCCGGTAAACAAGTCAATCAGATAGACTTGTTTACCGGTGGTGCCGATGCGGGCAAGCGCTGGTTCTAGCGGTGAGTTACTGACAATCCCAGCATCCCAGTAGTGACGGTCGTTGATGGTGGTCCAGGAGAATGCGGGCGGCAAGCTGCCACTGGCCAGGATATGGTCGACGGTGAAGTCATCAAGGTAGCTGTCGAACAGCACGATCTCGGCAGTCTGCACATCGACAGCCGTAACCAGCAATCGAATCGGACTGGATTTGAGGCTTCCAAAGTCCACGTACTTCTGCAGCAATTGGCGTGCCGGTGAGAAGTCGTAGAGACTTTGCCATTGGCTCAATGGTCCATTGAATGAATTCCACGGATTGAGCCAGCGTGGCGAGAAAAATCCTGGCACTCCAAACCAGTAGGCTTGTTGGCTGGCTACCGTGCGACGTGCAGCCTCATCGGGCAAGCTAACCGAGTGAGTCGAAAGTTCACGCCAGAAACGCTCGAGCGCCTGCGCGGGGTTATCCGGGTTACCCGCGATGATCGCGCCATTGAATGCACCGATCGAGACACCCGCGACCACGTTTGGTCCAATGCCATTGTCTTGTAGGGCCCGAATGGCGCCACACTCGAATGCGCCATAGGCACCGCCGCCTTGTAGCACGTACAGCACTTGACCCGGTACCTCTGACAAAGAAAAGTCAATGTCTGGCAGTTGCTGTCTGAACGCTTTCAGGTTCGTGCGACTTCGAATCAGTCCGTCGGCTGCCCGGGTGTTGGCCGAAGCGTGACCGAGCGCTAGAAATGCCGTCGGTACGTCGTCTTGCAGATATAAGGTTTCAAATGAGTTGGGTCGCAGCTCGCCCCGATCAATCTGCTCATCCATGGGGCTTGGGATCCCCACCAAGGTGATGCTTTGATCAAACACATGACAAAAGAAGTAGCTGATTCGGGTGTAAGGCTCATGGCGCCCGAGCATGTTTCGGGCAGCCAGTCGCCCCTGTTTGACGGCATTGTCCCACTGCTCAACGCGCAAATGTTGCCCATATAGGGGATGGAATAGGTTAGCGACATCACCGGCTGCATACACATCTGGATCGCTGGTTTGCAGATACTCGTTGACTAGCACACCATCATCACAGACGATGCTGCTCGATTGCAGGAACTCGATGCAGGGTGTGACACCGGCGGCAATCACGACGAGCTCACAATCCAGATCAAGTCCACCTTTGGTTTGGACGGACAAACGTTGTCCTTTTTTGCGGATACTGGCTGGTTGCTCAGGAATAAGACATCGAACATCATGCTGGCTTAGAATCGACTCAAAGTAATTTGACACCTTTGGTGAGTAGAGTTTGTAGAGCAATTGCTTGGATTCGATGACGGTGACCCTGACACCAAGGCCATGGAGCATGGCAACCAGTTCGATGCCCTGGAAGCTGCCGCCAATGACCACAGCGTGTTTAGCGCGCTTGGCTGCCTCTCGAATTGCTGTCGCGTGGTCAAAGGTTCTGAGGTAGAAAACCCCCGGTAGATCCTGTCCTGGTATGGCCAGCGGCGTGGGCCAGGTCCCCGTGGCAATCAGCAGTTTGTCGTATGCCAGTGAGCCGCCGCTGCTCAGTGTGACCCGCTTGTGCTTGGTGTCGACATGGGTGGCTTGTTGGCCCAAGATGAACTCAAGGCGCAGCAATTTGAGTCGTTCTTTGGACAGAACAAATTGCGGTGTGAATGCGTCATCATGGCCGGTTGGGGGCTTTGACAGGGGGGGGCGATGATAGGGCGCGATGTGCTCTTCGCAAACGATGACGATTCGACCCGTGGCCCCTTGTTCGCGCAAGGTGCGGGCAGCCGTCGCGCCTGCGAGTCCACCACCTACAATGACGAACGGCGCGTGTTCAGTACTCGCAGCATCGGTCTGACGGGTATCACGGACGCTATTCATCAAAACACCAGAGGGAGTAACAATATGATGCGGTATTTGAAAGTGGTTGGGTTGAGCATCCGAGACGCAGTTTAGCGTCAGATAACGACATTACAAGGTTTCATAGTGATATTTCGCTATTTTTTGTAACAAAGAGATCGGCCTAGGTGCTGCGGCGATCGACGCGACTAAAGCGAGTCGGATCGAAACTAATGGTTGATCTATTGGTCAAAAGTCTGGGTGCTTCAGGAAACTGGCAATTCAATCCAATTAAGAGTGATCGCACCGGAGTAAGTAATGAATTGGTTCATTCTGTTTGTCGCAGGACTCATGGAAGTCGGCTGGGCTATCGGTCTCAAATACACGGCTGGTTTTACCAAGCTGTGGCCGTCTGTTTGGACCTTGATTGCCATGGTTCTCAGTGTGGTCTTGCTGGGGTTCGCGATGAAGTCACTACCGGTTGGCACGGCCTATGCGGTGTGGGTGGGTATCGGGGCAATTGGCACGGCAGTCTTGGGCATTGTGCTGTTTCAGGAGCCTTCTAACGCCATGAGGCTATTGAGCCTGGTGCTAATCTTCATTGGCATTGTTGGACTGAAGCTGTCATCATCATGATGGTGGGTGTTGGACTCATGCAAGGGCAGTCGATGCAATTTAACTTGTCAACCAAATCTAGTCGTGCCCAGGGGTTGTACCAGGGTCCGATGCCGGTCTGATTCTTTGTCTATCAATTGTTATGGAGTCATTTTGTGAGACTGATCGTTTGGGGAGTATTTCTCCTGCTTGCCATCTCTTGGACAGGTTTTGTGGTGGTGTCGGCGCAGGTCATTGAATGGTCTGTGCGTAGCCTGTCAGCAGGTTCCTCGGCCTTGCTGGAGGCTGCCACTGGCAATATTGTCATTCCGATGTGGCTTAGTCCTTTACTGGAGCCGTCAGCCTGGGCTGCGTTGCTGCAGACGGTTCAAGCCTCACTGGCGGGGGTATCCGATTTCGCGCCGCTGGTCGGGACGTTGATCGGCTGGGTAGAGCCGATAGTCTGGGTGGTCTGGGGTCTAGGGCTGCTTCTGTTGATTGGATTGGCTGTTGCCGTCAATGCGTTCATTAGCCGTCGTGCGCGCCGTTGATCTGTTGTCTGACTAATCGCGACAAGTTTGGGTATCGAGTTCATGAGGCCCCGCACAGGCACGGCGTACCATCTGCCTTTCATCGCCGAGCGAATTTCTGGGTGCTTTGCCAGTAAGATATTGCGATCGATATCCCTGAAGCACCCATCATGAATCAGCCAGCTTCTTATTTCCCCGGTATACGGTTTTTGCATTCCCCGGGCCCTACCCACGTGCCCAAGGCGGTGATGGATGCCATGACCGAGCAGCCCATGGACATGGCTGACGAACGGCTCGACCCGCTGATTGCCGATTGTGAGAATGGCCTGCGCGCCATCATGAAAACCGAGCAAGCCGAGGTCTTCATCTACGCCTCTAACGGCCATGGCGTTTGGGAAGCAGTGACCGTCAATCTGGCATCCCCCGGACAAAAGGTGCTGGTGGCAAGCACCGGGCACTTCTCCGATTCTTGGGCACTCATGACGGAGGCCATGGGCGTTGAAGTGGTGCGCACGCCCTATCGGGAAGGCTATCCAATCGATGCCGCGGACATTGAGAACTTGCTCAATGCCGATCGGGCGCAAGAGATTGTGGCCGTCTATGTGGTGCAGACTGACACTGCTTCGAGCATCACGAGCGACGTGCCTGCCATTCGCCAAGCCATGAACCGCACCGGCCACCCGGCACTGTTGGTGGTCGATGTGGTGGCTTCGCTGGCTGCGGCACCGTATGAGATGGATGCCTGGGGCGTGGATGTGACGCTCGGTGCCTCACAAAAGGGATTGATGTGTCCGCCGGGCATGGCGTTTTGTGCGGCAAACGAGCGCGCCATTGCCGTGGCGCAATCCAACCCGGCGCATCGCTTTTACTGGGATTGGGGGCGTCGTCGCGGGGCACCCTCGTACCGCAAGTTCTGCGGGACGCCGCCACAGAACTTTTTACAGGGCTTAAACGCAGCCATTGGCTTATTGCACCGTGAGGGGCTAGACAATGTGCTGGCCAGACACCGGCAATTTGCCAATGCCGTGCATGCGGCCGTGCAAGTCTGGTCCGCGGGCGGGCACCTGCGGTTTGTCTGTCAGGCGCCCCCGGCGCGGTCCGTGTCGGTGACAAGCATTGAAGTCGATGGGGTGCACCCCGATATGATCCGCCAAGTCGCACGCGAGAAATTTAATGTGTCACTGGCAGGTGGCTTGGGGCCATTTTTTGGGCGGGTGTTTCGCATCGGTCACCTCGGTGATCTGAGTGCCCCCATGGTGCTTGGTTGCTTAAGTGCGGTAGAGGGTACCTTGCGCACACTGAATGTGCCGATTGGTTCGGGTGCGATCGAGGCCGCCTTAAAGGCATTGCAGCCCGAAGTGTGATCCGAAGTCGATTGCTTGAAGTCTGCTAATTTGAAATGCTGTTCAATGTGGGTGCCATGACACCATGGTGCAGCGAACGGCGATGCCAGTGGTGATATCAATGTCCAAGTGTGCAGCCAAGTTTGACGACAGGTCCAAAGAGGGCCAAGGATTAACCTCGATGTTTTTGCGCAGATCGGCTACGCTGGCTTTCGTTTTGGTCGCATGGATGGCCACGATTGGTGTGTCGCATGGACAAGGCGTTGCAGCGGGTGCGGCTGCAGGTTCGGCTGAAGCAACAACCACAGCAGTAACCCCAACCCCCAGGCCAGCACCCATCTGGCTAATGGGCGAAGTCCATGACAATCCTGATGGGCATGCGTATCGCCTGCGTGATTTGCAAGCCAAAGTCACTGCTGACTGGCGACCGGCCATTTTGATGGAGCAGTTCGATGTCGCGCGTCAGGCTGAACTCACCCGAGCCTGGCAAACCTGCAAAGAGGCACAGTGCGTCATTGACGCGGCAGGCGGCAAAGGCTGGCAGTGGGATTTGTATCAGCCGGTGATCCAGTTGGCACTTGCCTACCGCTTGCCCCTGGTGGCGGTGAATTTGTCTGGTCAAGAGCTTGGTCAAGTGATGAAAGAAGGCTTTGGCTCGGTGTTTGATGCCAACACCATCGAGGCCTATGGTCTGGATAAGCCCTTGCCCGCCGATTGGCTCAACGGTCAGCGCACTGCCATTCGTGAAGGTCACTGTAATGCCTTACCGCAAGAGATGATTGATCCCATGGTGAACGCGCAAGCAGCACGTGACGTCATGTTTGCCAAGTGGTTGGCTGAGTATGCGCCGCAAGGGGCGGTGCTGATCGCTGGTAACGGTCATGTGCGCAAAGATCTTGGCGTGTATGCCTGGTTGCCGGCTGATTTACGGTCGCGCGTTCAGGTCTTTGGTTACGTGGAATCGGATGGTGTGAGTGCCACTTGGTACGATCAGGTTCGCGTGGTGCCCGCGCACCCGCGTCCAGACCCCTGTGAGGCCTTTAAGCGTAGCCGCGGCTGATTGGAGAAAGAAGTTGAGATTTTTTAAATGGATTGGCGCGCTGTTGGTCACTTTGGTCGTGGCAGGCTGTGGCAACAACCCCACGCCCCAGTACACCCCGGATGGGTTTGACCCCCCTTACAACTATTACTAGACACTAGGTATTAGGTCCTGGGCGCTTGAACCACGTTGGCTGGTTCAAGCGATCGGGCTATATCCCAAACCCCAAACCCCGCTCTGCCCCCACCCTACAAAACCGGCGGGTGTGTGACGATTGATTTCAGGTCAGCCGTGTCTGTGTGTAGCTCGCTGGTGTCTGGCTTTGCGCGCGTGAGCGCCACATCGTTTGCCAGCGCCGACTCCATAGCACTGCCAATCGCCAACAGTCTGCCGTCCTGATAGAGCGAGCCCACGACCTGCAAGCCAAACGGCATGCCAGCCTCATCGAGCCCCGTTGGCAGCGACAACGCCGGGTGGGCGCTCATGGTGACCACGTAAGTTAGTGACAACCACTCGTAGTAGTTGCGCATCGCTTGCCCGTCGACCGTCTCGGCGTAAAGCGTCTGCCAAGGAAAGGGACTGACTGGCGTGACGGGAGACAGAATCACATCGTATTGCTGCATCGCTTTGGCAAATGCCTGCATGATGCGGGTTTGTTCGAGGTGCGCCCAGGCCCGGTCCGTCAAGGTCATTTGTTGCGCGATCTCCATGTTGGCACGCACATTCGGGCTAAGCGCATGGGGATCTTTGGCGTATTGCTCGCCCATTTGAGCGATGAAGCCCTCGGCGCGCATGACATCAAACGCTCGGTGCGGATCGCCCAAATCGAGTTTGACGGGCTCGCACACGTGGACGTGTTTGGCAATGGCCTTAACACGATGCTCAAACACACGCCGAATCATGGGGTCAACCGCACAACACCCAAAATCGGCCGTGTACCCAACCCTCAGTTCACTTAAGTCGATGTGAGGCTGTGGCCATATCACTTTGGGGCTATTGGGAAACGCCAATGGATCCATGGGCTCGTTGCCCAAGCAAACGCCAAACATCAAAGCCATGTCCGGGATGTTGCGTGCCATGGGGCCCACCACATTGAGCACGGACCAACCGAGTTTGCGACCACTTTGAGAAATCATGCCGGGTGTTGGACGAATACCGGCCACCCCGCAGCAGGCCGCCGGGATGCGCAGCGAGCCACCCACATCAGAGCCCGTGCACAGTGGCAGCATGTCGGTGGCCAAGGCTGCCGCTGAACCGCCCGAAGAGCCGCCTGCGTTTAGGTGGGTGTTGAATGGGTTGCCAGTCGCACCCCAAACAAAGTTGCGAGTATTGGCGCCAGCACCCATGTCGGGCGTGTTGGTCTTGGCGGCGACGATGGCACCAGCGGCTTTGAGTCTCGTCACCAGCGAATTGTCCTCTTTGGGCACATGGCCGCGAAACCCGGTGTTGCCAAAGGTCGTTAAAAGCCCGGCTGTTTCGGTTAAATCCTTGATGCCAACGGGCAAGCCATGCAAGGGGCCTAGGGGCTCGCCTTTCATGACCGCCGCCTCGGCTTGTCTGGCTGCAACGCGCGCCCGCTCAAAATCCGTGGCACACAGCGCATTGACTCCGGGATTCACGGTCTGCATCTGGGTGATAAAGGCCTCTAGCACTTCAACCGGTGACAGGGTCTTTTGACCGATATGGCGCCTTAATTCGATCGCTGAGAGCGCGACGATGTCTGGTTTCATGGGTTTTTTGCTCCTGCTGCGGCCGATGGCGATTCGGTAGTCGTCCGATTGGATAGTCGTCCGATTCGATAGTCGTCCGATTCGATAGTCGTTTTAAGCCATTGTTGTGATTATTAATTAGTGACATCATTATGGCATTGAGCGCCCCTGCGCATGAGAGGGCGCGTGGAGACACGTTTTGATTGCTTTGCTTGAGGCTAGCCGTGCTGGATTGTTAAAGCCCGCCCAATGGGCCAACAACATCATCGCTGGCCTGGTGGTTGGTGTGGTGGCTTTGCCGCTTTCGATGGCATTTGCCATTGCCTCTGGGGCGCGACCCGAACAAGGCATCTACACCGCCATTGTGGCGGGCATCATGGTGAGTCTGTTTGGCGGCAGCCGCTTGCAAATCGCCGGACCCACCGGGGCGTTCATCGCGATTTTGGCGGGCATCACGGCAACCTATGGCATTGATGGCCTGCAGGTGGCTACGCTGATGGCGGGCATTTTGTTGCTGCTCATGGGCCTGTTTCGTCTCGGTGGCGTGGTGCAGTTCATCCCGGCACCCGTCATCATCGGATTCACCGCTGGCATCGGCGTCATTATCTTCACCGGTCAATGGGCCGATTTTTTGGGGGTGGAACGACAAATCTCGGGGCAGTTCCACAAGAAGCTGTGGGCGGTCGTGCAATCGGTGCCGAACTTAAGTTGGGCAACGCTCACGATTGGCCTATTGAGCTTGGCCATCTTGCTGATTAACCCGCGCATCAAGCGGCTGCGCCGCATCCCGGGGCCCTTGATTGTGCTGGCGGCGGCCACCTTGATTCAAAGCATTTTTCAGTTTCAGGGCGTGGCGACCATCGGTTCGGCATTTGGTGGCATTCCAGCGGGCTTGCCCGAGTTTCGTGTGCCTGAGCTCTCGTTTGGCAAGATGCTGCTGCTCATTGGGCCAGCGATGACCATTGCCATGCTCGGCGCGATTGAGTCTTTGCTCTCGGCCGTGGTGGCCGATCGCATGGCCGGTACTCGGCATGGATCGAACCAGGAGCTCGTGGGGCAGGGGCTAGCCAACATCATTGCACCATTTTTTGGGGGGTTTGCCGCCACGGGTGCGATTGCGCGCACCGCCACCAACATTCGCAACGGGGCAACGAGCCCCTTGGCTGGCGTGGTGCACGCGCTGACATTGGTCGGTGTGTTGCTGGTGTTGGCGCCATTGGCGGTCAACATTCCGCTGGCAAGTCTGTCGGCGATCTTGTTTGTGGTGGCGTGGAACATGAGTGAGCCCCATCGAATGATGGCCATGCTCAAGCGTGCGCCGGCGGCAGACCGCGTGATTTTATTGGTGACGTTTTTTCTGACGGTGTTTGCCGATCTGGTGGTTGCGGTCAACGTGGGCGTGGTGTTGGCGGTGCTGCATTTTCTGCGGCGCATGACGCAGACCGTCAAAATCCAGCAAATCGCAGATCACGACAACTACCGCCTGTCCAAGGCCGTGGGTCCTTTGTTTTTTGGGGCGGTGGGCCCGATTGAGTTGGCTGCGCGCTCAGTGCCTGATTCAGTGACACGCTGGATTATCGACTTAAGTGAAACGCCTTTTATCGATGCCACGGCCATACAGGCGCTCGAAGATGTAATTGCCAACTTAAAGAATCGTGGCATTGCAGTGACCTTGGCCGGTGCGAATGCGCTGGTGTATCGCAAGCTCTCAACGCACGGCACACTGACGCTTTTGGGCGAGGGCGGCTATGTCACTTCAGTGCAAAGTGCCACCGCCAAGTTCGCCTCAGAGGCGCCAGTTAATGCCTAACTGGTCTGAGCCCCACGTCAAGGATGCCTCGCGCGCCGCAGTTTGCGCCACCACCTTGCCGCGACGAATGACAGCCAGGCGTGTGGCACGTAACCGAATGGCTTCGACGGCATCACGGGCTTGCAACAACACCAAGTCAGCGTGGCAGCCAGGCGCGATGCCATAATCTTTCAGATCAAGAATGCGGGCCGCGTTGGTGGTCACCGCCTCAAAACATCGGCGCATGCCATCTTGGCTTGTCATCTGCGCCACATGCAGTCCCATGTGGGCGACTTCCAGCATGTCGCCAGAACCGAGGCTATACCAAGGGTCCATGACGCAATCCTGGCCAAATGCCACGGTTAAACCGGCCTGCATCAGTTCAGGTACCCGGGTCATGCCCCGCCGTTTGGGGTAGGTGTCGTGGCGGCCTTGCAAGGTAATGTTGATCAAGGGGTTGGCAATCACACGCAAGTTGGCTTCAGCCATGAGCGGGATCAGTTTGCTCGCGTAATAGTTGTCCATGCTGTGCATGGAGGTTAAGTGTGAGCCGGTGACTCGACCGTTGAGTCCCAGCCGTTGGGTCTCGGCAACCAAGGTCTCGACGTGGCGTGACAGCGGATCATCGCTTTCGTCGCAATGCATGTCAACCAAGAGACCACGCTCAGCGGCAAGCTCGCACAGCAGGCGAATGCTTTGCGTGCCGTCGCTCATCGTGCGCTCAAAATGCGGTATGCCGCCCACGACATCCACGCCCAGGTCCAGGGCTCGCTTTAAGTTATCGAGCGCACCGGGACTGCGTAGTACCCCGTCCTGGGGAAAGGCCACGAGTTGCAGATCAAGGTACGGTTTGACCGACGCCTTGACCTGCAGTAAGGCTTGAGCTGCAAGTAAACGCGGGTCGCTGATATCGACGTGGCTGCGAATCGCGAGCAACCCATTGGCCACCGCCCACTGGCAATACCGGGTAGCAGTCTGGACGATGGCATCTTGAGCCAAGGTTGGTTTGAGCTCTCCCCAGAGCGCAATGCCTTCAAGCAAAGTGCCGCTGTCGTTCACGCGCGGCTGTCCATACCGCAAAGCGGAGTCCATATGAAAGTGGGCATCCACAAACGCGGGCGCGAGTAACTGACCGGCTGCGTCAATTTCCTGGGCTGCACTCGCCTGGGCGAGCGCCGCATCGGGTTTGACCTCAACGATGCGACCATGGTCGATTGCCACCGACATGTGCTGCTGCAAGTCGGGCAGGGTGGCGTGGCGGATGATGAGATCAAACATGGTCAGGCTGCTTTCTAAGTTGTGTTGTGCTCATCTTAACGCTCGCCTTTGCGGTAGGGCTTCATCAGTGCTTGCGGATAGGATGCGCGCCTGGCCACCACGATGAGCGCCACAATCGAGAGTACGTAGGGCAACATGAGGTATAGCTGGTAGGGCATGATGTCTGCACCAGGGGTGGTCTGCAGTCGAATCTGCAGCGCATCAAAAACTGCAAACAGCAAGGCGCCCACCAATGCTTTACCGGGCCGCCAGGAGGCAAACACCACCAAGGCCACACAAATCCAGCCCCGTCCATTGATCATGTTAAAGAAAAACGCGTTAAATGCGGCCAGCGTCAGAAAGGCACCCGCCACGCCCATGAGCGCTGACCCGGCCATGATCGACAGGGTTCGGGTGAGCGTGACTGAAATTCCTTGTCCTTCAGCGGCATGTGGATTCTCGCCCACCATTCGGATGGCCAAGCCAAACGGCGTGCGGTAGAGCAGCCAAGCCAAGGCAGGCACCAACAAGAGCGCCAGCAACGTCAACGGTGTCTGTTGGTTCAGGATGGGAATGGCCAGCCAGCTCATGTCACTGAAAGTTTGCACCGTGGGTGGCGTTGCGCTGTTGCTGAAAGTCATCCGATAGCCGTAGTAACTTAACGCCGTGGCCAACATGGTGATGCCGATGCCTGAGACGTGCTGCGAGAGGGCGAGCGTGACGGTTAAGAACGCATGCAGCAATCCAAACAAGGCACCCACACTGGCTGCAACGAGCACACCCGTCCAGAGTGATGCTCCCATGTACACGGCCAGCCACCCGGTGAATGCGCCAGCCACCATGATGCCTTCGATGCCGAGGTTTAATACCCCCGCGCGTTCACACAGCAACACACCGAGCACACCAAATAGCAGCGGCGTGGCCAGGCGCAAGACCGCCACCCAGAAGCTCCCCTGGCCGATGATCTCGATTAACTCAGCCATCATCAGCGCCACCTCAATCGGTATTGGGTCAGGGCACTGGCCACGAGCACCGCTAACAGTGCCATGGCCACCATGACATCAGACAGATACGTGGGCACGCCCACGGCGCGGCTCATGCTGTCCGCTCCCACGAGCACGCCTGCCACCAGCACACTGGCTGCGGCCACCCCAAGCGGATTCAATCCTGCCAACATGGCGATCACAATGCCGGCATAACCGTAGCCCGGTGACATGTCCAAGGTGACATAGCTCGTTCGACCCGCGACTTCAATGGCGCCGCCCAAGCCCGCGAGTGCGCCCGAGAACAAAGCCACCAGCACCATGGTGCGCGTGGTTTTTACGCCCACGAATGACGCAGCCCGGGCATTGGCGCCCACGGCCCGAATGTCAAACCCCAGGGTGCTGTACTTCATGATGAGCCAGGTGGCCAGTGCACACGCGATAGCCCAGATGAGACCGGTGTGCAAGCGTGTCTGTGCAATCAGTTTGCCAAGCTCCAGGTCACTGACCAACACCACGCTTTGCGGCCAGCCCATGGACAAGGGGTCTTTCATGGGCCCGTCAAGCAGGGCTGAAACGGCCAAGAGCACAATGAAGTTCAGCAGCAGTGTGGTCACGACCTCATCCACCCCGAGCCTTGTTTTTAGGAGCGCTGGGCCAAGCAACACCATGGCGCCAGCCAAGGCAGCGGCTACCATCATCAGCACAAACAGCAGCGCGGGCGCGATCTCAAAGCCGGTGCCCGCATGCAGGCCACCCACGGCCACTGCCGCGATGGCGCCCGCATAGAGCTGGCCCTCGGCACCGATATTAAAAAGCCTTGCCCGAAAGGCGACCGCAGCGGCTAAGCCTGTAAAGATCAGTGGAACCGCCCGCGTGAGTGTCTCTGACCACGCAAACACCGAACCGAAGGCACCGTGGATTAAAAGCCCATACGTTTGCCCAACCGGTGCGCCGGCCCACAGTACCAATAGCGTACTGACCGCAAGTACACCCAGCACGGCACCCATGGTGGCAAAGAGCCATACCGTCCAGTTCGTGTGGGCACGGCGCTCGAGTCTCATGCGTGCGCCTCATGGCCGGTTTCAATGGCACCTGCCATGGCCAGGCCAATGGTTTCACGACGCCAGTCTTGCGCTGCACGCGCCTCGGTGAGCACGCCTGCATGCATGACCGCAATCCGGTCGCCAAGCGTCATGACCTCATCGAGATCGTCTGACACCAACAAGACAGCTGCGCCAGCATCACGGGCCGCAATCAGCTGCTCGTGCACAAATGCAACCGCACCAATGTCCAGTCCCCAAGTCGGTTGCTGTGCAACGATGAGTGGCGTTTTTTCTGCGGGCACGCCTGGCGGTGTTTTAAGGGCACGGCCTAGGATGAGTTTTTGCATGTTGCCACCCGATAGATTTCGAGCGGGCGTTTGCAGCTGCGCGCCACGCACATCAAACTCGTCAATCACGCTTTGCGCATAGGCTTGTGCGGCCGATTGCCGCACCCAGCCCCAGCGACTGAAGATCGGGGTTTTGAGTCTTTCGGCTGCAAGGTTTTCCCAGACAGCCAGATCACCAATCAGCCCCACGGATTGCCGGTCTTCTGGAATGCGGGCAGCATTCGTGCATTGTTTAAACAGCATGTCACACAGTGCCGTTTGGCCATTGCCAGATACACCGGCGATCGCCACGATCTCACCGGGGTAAAGGGAGAGGTTCACGTGATGCAAGCGGTCGTGCGACTCGGGGTGTGCGTCTCGCGCAGGGTCAAAGCGCACCGTGCAGACCGGCACCTCACTGAGCCGATGGCCAGGTCGGCGGGTGGGGGCAACGAGCTCGTGACCCACCATCCACGTCGCGAGCTGGCTTTGGGTCACCCCTTCGGTGGGTTCGTTGGCCACGAGCTTGCCGTGGCGCAAGACAGCGACGCGATCACAGATACGCAGCACTTCGCCGAGTTTGTGGCTAATGAAGATAATTGACAGGCCCTCGCGCACCCACTGTGCAAGGGCTTCAAACAAGTGCTCGCTTTCTTGCGGGGTGAGCACAGACGTCGGTTCATCCAGTATCAGAATACGCGCACCACGATAAAGCGCTTTGATGATTTCCACCCGTTGGCGCTCGCCAACGGTCAGTTCACTGATCTGGCGCTCGGTGTCGATTGGCAGCCCAAAGCGCGCAGCCACGGCTTTGGCTTTTGTGCGCGCGGCTGCACGTTGACTACTGAGTCGCCACATCGACTCAGTACCCAGGAGAATGTTGTCTAACACCGTCAGGTTGTCTGCCAGGGCGAAGTGCTGGTGCACCATGCCAATGCCAGCGGCCAGGGCGGCACCAGGGTCACCCGGTGCCAGTGGCTGGTCATGTACCGATATGTGGCCGGCATCGGCCGTGTAGTGGCCAAACAAAATCGACATCAATGTGGATTTGCCAGCGCCATTCTCGCCAAGCAGGCCAAGGATTTCTCCTCGGGCAAGGTCGAGCGTAATGTTGTCGTTGGCCGTCAGGGCACCAAATCGCTTGGTGATGCCCGTCAGGCTTAAAACAATCGAGCTGTTCGTGGTTGCGCGCATTAGCGCAAGGTGGACTTGGGCTGGTTGTCGTCAATTACCACGGTAAAGGTCTCCCCCAAAATGGCTTTCTGGCGATCAGCCACTTTGGCTTTCAGGTCAGCCGGGAGCTTGCCCTCGAAAGTGCCGTACGGTGCCATTTCTGAGCCACCAAACTTCATCATCGAGTATTGGCCATAGTCTTCGGCGTTGAACTGACCCGCCTTGACGGCTTTGAGCGCCCGATCAATGGTGGGTTCCATGTTCCACAAGGCGGAGGCAACCACGGTTTCAGGATACTGATCCTGCGTGTTGATCACATTACCGATGGCGAGAATGCCTCGCTCTTTGGCTGCATCGCTCACCCCAAAACGTTCGGCATATAAAACATCCGCACCACGATCGACCATGGCAAACGCGGCCTCTTTGGCTTTGGGCGGGTCAAACCAGCTGTTAATAAAGGTCACCATGAACTCGACTTTGGGGTTGACCTCTTTGGCACCGGCCATGAACGCATTCATGAGGCGATTGACTTCTGGAATCGGAAAGCCACCGACCAAGCCAATCTTGTTGGTTTTGGTCATGCCACCGGCGATCATGCCAGTCAGGTAGGCCGGCTCCTGAATGTAGTTGTCAAACACACTGAAGTTGGGCGCTTGGGGCTTGCCCGATGAGCCCATGAGAAACGCGACGTTGGGGAAGTCCTTCGCAACTTTACGTGCGGCGGCCTCAACGGCGAATGATTCACCCACCACCAGTTGGTTACCTTGCGTGGCGTACTCGCGCATCACGCGCTCATAGTCGGCATTGGAGACGTTTTCACTGGCGCTGTAGACAATTTCACCGCGGGCTTGAGCAGCCTGCAAAGCTTTGTGAATTCGGCTGACCCATTGCTGCTCAAACGGCACGGTGTAAATGGCCGCGACTTTGAGTGGCACCTGGGCCACGGCGGTGGTGCCTAGGCCTGAGAGCACCAGAAGGCTGACGCCAGCAGCCAAGGCGAGGCGTCGGCTTTGCGAAAATATGTTCATCGGTTGACTCCGTGTCATGTGTGAGTGATCGAAACTGGTGTGGATGGTTTGTTTAAGTAAGCCACTGTTCAGTGACAGCAAGTTACATACCAAGGTGGCGCTGTCAAATATCAGTCACTTTTGTGTCTTTTGAAATTTAACCCGGTTTATTTCTAGCCGCATTTGCTTGGCATGTGCGTAGGGCAAGTATGTTGGACAAGCGATTGAGTCATGTTAGGTGCAAGCATTTCCTTGTATGAAGCATTCACGACCCAGTTCTGTGCAAAAGTCGATCGAAATCGGTGCATAAGCGCATTCGATTGCCCCAATAAGGGGCAAATGTTGTTCATCATGCGCCACAAAAGAGTTGGCACGCAAATTGCTGTGGGCAATTTAAGTGCCCGAGCCATGTCGCGCAAGGGCCGTTATCGAACTTCTATCAAGGAGAGGTCCTCATGAAGCGTCGTATGGTTTTAAAGCAACTCTCAATGGCCACCGTTTTGGCAGTCAGCGGTTGGTTACCCCAAGCATTTGCGGCAGATGACACGATCAAGGTCGGTGTTTTGCATTCGCTGTCTGGCACGATGGCCATCTCCGAGACGACCTTAAAGGACGTTGCGCTCATGACCATTGATGAGATCAACGCCAAGGGCGGCGTCATGGGCAAAAAACTCGAGGCCGTGGTGGTGGATCCCGCGTCAAACTGGCCGCTCTTTGCAGAAAAAGCCCGTGAACTACTGACCAAAGACAAAGTCGCTGTCGTCTTTGGTTGCTGGACCTCGGTGTCACGCAAGTCCGTATTGCCTGTCTTTGAAGAGCTCAATGGCCTGCTGTTCTACCCGGTGCAGTACGAGGGTGAAGAGCTTGAGATGAATGTGTTCTACACCGGGGCTGCGCCAAACCAGCAGGCGATTCCGGCTGTTGAGTATCTCCTTAGCCAAGAAGGTGGCGGCGCCAAGCGTTTTGTGCTGTTGGGCACGGATTATGTGTACCCGCGTACCACCAACAAAATCTTGCGGGCTTTCTTAAACTCGAAAGGCATCACCAACGACAACATCGAAGAGATCTACACGCCGTTTGGTCACTCTGACTACCAAACAATCGTGGCCAACATCAAGAAGTTCTCCCAGGGTGGTAAGACTGCTGTGGTCTCGACCATCAACGGTGACTCGAACGTGCCTTTCTACAAAGAGCTTGGCAACGCAGGCATCAAGGCAACTGATGTCCCGGTGGTGGCGTTCTCTGTGGGTGAGGAAGAACTGCGTGGCGTGGACACCAAGCCGCTGGTTGGTCACCTAGCTGCCTGGAATTACTTTCAGTCACTGGATAACCCTGCCAACAAAGCCTTTGTAGAAAAGTGGAAAGCCTATGCCAAGGCCAAAAACCTGCCGAACTATCAAACAGCAGTCACCAATGATCCGATGGAAGCAACTTACATCGGTATCAATATGTGGAAGCAAGCCGTTGAAAAAGCTGGGACCACCGACGTAAACAAAGTGATCGATGCCATGGGTGGACAGACGTTTGCAGCACCGAATGGTTACACCGTCAAGATGGATGAGACCAATCATCACCTGCACAAGCCCGTGTACATCGGTGAGATTCAGCCCGATGGCCAATTCGAAGTCGTGTGGCAAACCGATGGTCCGGTGCGCGCACAGCCATGGAGCCCATTCATTCCTGGCAATGAAAGCAAGCAAGGCATGTGATTGGTCAATGGTATTGGGTAAGTGTATTTGGTAACTCGTATTTGGTAACTCGTATTTGGTAAGCGGTAATTCGTAGTCGGTACTTGTTGGAGTGGCTGCATGAGAGTCTGGTTGGCGCGTTTGTGTTTCAGTTGCTTTTTGATGCTGACGGCCAGCGCCCATGCAGCCAATACGCTCGATCCGCAGTTGGCTGGCTTGCTGATGGCAAGCCAGCCCAACGAGCGCTTGGCCGGCATCCAGGCTTTGGGGCAGGCAGGTACAAGCCAAGCCCTGAAGGTTTTAGATGCACTGGCTGCGGGAACCGTCTTCGTGGATCCGTCGGGGGCGGTGTTCTTGGAAGGCAAACCATCGGTGGATGTTTTGTCCGGCCAAGAGATCACTGATATACCGCCCGAGGCTAAACGGGTGCCACTCAATAATCGGCTTCGCGGTGCATTGCAAACAGAGCTGGCCTACGCCCGATTGTTTGACGCATCGGAACGCATCAAACAACAAGCTGCCCGGCAGTTGCAAAGCAAGCCCGATGCCGACCGGCTAGCCATACTTGCGCGTGCCTTAGCAGCCAGTAACGATCCCGACACCGCCTCTGAAATACAGGTGGCCATGGCGGCCGCCTCACTTGGTTTAACCGACCCACAGGCCAAGGTGGCTGCTATCGAGCGGCTTGGCCAAGCCGGTCGGGGGCAGTTTGCGCCAGCGCTGACTGCCTTGCTGGCTCAGGATGCCTCGGGCGCTTACCAGGAGCCTGAGACTGTGCGTGTTGCCGTGGCCCGTGCTTTGCAGCAGATCGAGCGACAGCAAACCATCCAGACCTGGCTTGGTAATGTGTTTTTTGGGCTGAGTTTGGGCAGTGTGCTGCTGCTCGCTGCTCTGGGTCTGGCCATCATCTTTGGGCTCATGGGTGTCATCAACATGGCGCATGGCGAGCTACTCATGATCGGGGCGTATTCCACGTATCTGGTGCAATCTGCCATGCAGGCGTGGTGGCCGTCGGCGCTGGATTTTTATGTCGTGATCGCCATCCCGGTCGCATTCGTGATCACCGCTTGTGTTGGCATGGTGCTGGAGAAGACCGTCATCCGGTGGCTCTACGGCCGGCCCTTGGAAACTTTGTTGGCCACCTGGGGCGTGAGCCTGATCTTGATGCAGGCCGTGCGAACGATTTTTGGGGCTCAGAACGTCGAAGTCGCCAATCCGAGCTGGATGTCGGGTGGCTGGCGCGTGATGGGCGATCTGGTCATTAGTTACAACCGCATCTACATCTTCTTTTTTGCCTTGTTTGTGGTGGCGCTGGTGTGGCTGATTTTGAATCGCACGCGGATTGGTTTGTTTGTGCGTGCAATCACACAAAACCGACGCATGGCCAACTGCGTTGGGGTGCCAACCGAGCGTGTCGACATGCTGGCGTTTGGTTTGGGGGCGGGCATTGCCGGCTTAGGTGGGGTGGCGTTGTCCCAGCTCGGTAACGTTGGCCCTGATCTTGGCAGGACCTACATCGTTGACTCGTTCATGGTGGTGGTGCTCGGTGGGGTGGGTCAACTCGCTGGCACCGTGATCGCGGCACTGGGTTTAGGTGCGCTAAACAAAATGATTGAACCCATGTCGGGTGCCGTGATTGCGAAGATCGCGATCCTGGTTTTTATCATTCTCTTTATCCAGAAACGTCCTCAGGGCATATTTGCGCCCAAGGGCAGGAGTGCGCAGTGATGACCACCACCAACAGTTCGGCCCTCATCATGCCTAGCTTACGTGCACCGCGCACACCGGTGCTTTTTGAGCCACGTGCCTGGCTCGCCATCTTGCTCGTGACGCTGGTATTTGCGGTGTTGCCGCTGCTCAATTTATGGCTGCCAGTGGATCACCCTTGGCACGTCACGCAGCACACGATCTCACTGATCGGCAAGTTCATTTGCTTTGCATTGGCTGCGTTGGCACTTGATCTTGTCTGGGGCTATGCCGGGATTTTGTCGTTGGGGCACGGTTTGTTTTTTGCTTTGGGTGGCTATGCCCATGGCATGTATTTGATGCGCGCCGCTAAAGCGGATACCGGCGCGCTGCCAGACTTTATGGTTTTTTTGAGTTGGAAAGAGGTGCCCTGGTTCTGGAGCTTTACCGAATATGCAGCCTATTCGTGGCTGCTGGTGTTTCTGGTGCCTGGTGTACTGGCATTTGTGTTTGGCTACTTCGCGTTTAAGTCGCGCATCACCGGGGTGTACTTTTCGATTATCACCCAAGCCCTGACCTTTGCGGCCATGTTGCTGTTTTTCCGTAACGAGACCGGGTTCGGTGGCAACAATGGCTTTACTGACTTCAAGTGGATATTGGGTTTTGACATTACGTCGGCCCAAACCCGTGCGGGCCTTTACTGGGCCAGTTTGATTGCCTTGGTCGGGTCATTGTTTTTGGCGCGCGCCATCACCACATCCAAGTTAGGCCGAGTGCTCATGGGGGTGCGTGATGCCGAGGGCAGATTGCGGTTCCTGGGCTATGAGCCGGCTGGGTTCAAGCTCTTTATATGGACACTGTCAGCCATGCTCTGTGGCTTGGCCGGCGCACTCTATGTGCCACAAGTGGGCATCATCAACCCCAGTGAAATGTCGCCAGAGAACTCTATCGAGATGGTGATCTGGGTGGCCACGGGTGGTCGCGGCACCCTGATCGGACCAATCGTGGGCGCGGGAACAGTGAATGCACTTAAAACCTGGTTTACGAGCTCGTTCCCTGAGTACTGGCTGTATGCGCTTGGGCTACTGTTTATTCTGGTGACCGTGTTATTGCCGCAGGGGATTGTCGGGCTGGTGCGCAAGCTGATGGCCAGTGTCAGTGCCAGTAAAGCCGGGGTGAGGACATGAACAACCGGGGCGATGATTTGAAGGCAGAGGCAGAACCCTCATTTGAGCGAGATACGGTCACGTATCGACGCCCAGTGCAGCCTGGCGTGGATGTCACGCACCAGGTGATTTTGTATCTGGAGGACATCACCGTTGAATTTGATGGGTTTAAGGCACTTAACAATTTGTCGCTAGACATTGGCGTGGGCGAATTGCGCTGCATCATTGGCCCCAACGGTGCCGGTAAAACCACCATGATGGATATCATCACGGGTAAAACCCGCCCGAGCGCTGGTCAAGCGTTTTTCGGGCAGAACATTGATCTGACCAAGCTGTCCGAAGCACAAATTGCCTCGGCTGGCATTGGCCGCAAGTTTCAGCGGCCAACCGTCTTTGAGCAGCACACGGTGTTTGAGAACCTGGAGTTAGCCCTTAAGTGCAACAAGGGCGTTTGGCCCACGCTTTGGGCCAAGCTCACCGGCCAGCAGCGTGATCAAGTCGGTGCAACGCTATCAATGCTGCGCCTGACTGAGCACGCCAACCGAATGGCGGGCCTGCTCTCTCATGGGCAAAAGCAATGGCTTGAAATTGGCATGCTGCTAGTCCAAGACCCCATGTTGTTGTTGCTCGATGAGCCAGTGGCCGGCATGACTGATGCCGAGACAGAACGCACCGCTGAGTTGTTTAACGAACTTCGAGGCAAGCACTCGCTCGTGGTGGTGGAGCATGACATGGATTTTGTGCAGTCAATTGCGCTTGATGGCAAGGTGACGGTCTTGTGTGAGGGGTCGGTATTGGCCGAAGGAAAAATGGCCGATGTGCAGGCAGACCCTCGAGTGATCGAAGTGTATTTGGGACGATAAGCATGTTACAGGTTGACCATATCGATCACTACTATGGCGGCAGCCACATTCTGAGGGGTGTCACGCTCGATGTGGCTGTCGGCCAGTGTCTTGGCGTACTCGGGCGCAACGGTGTCGGTAAAACCACCCTGCTGAAATGCATGATGGGTGTGGAGCCCATTCGTGAAGGCAAAATTCTGTTTGAAGGTGAGGATATTTCGCGACTCGCACCCTATAAGCGCGCGCAGCGTGGCATGGCCTATGTGCCGCAAGGCCGTGAAATCTTTGCCAGGCTGACCGTGCAGGAGAATATCCAGATGGGCATGGCGACCAAGCCAGCGCACCAGGCCCGCCAGATCGCAGACTATATCTACGACCTGTTTCCTGTGTTGAAATCGATGCTGCAGCGTCGAGGTGGTGACTTATCCGGTGGCCAGCAACAACAGCTTGCCATTGCCAGGGCCCTGGTTTGCGAGCCCAAGCTGATCATTTTTGATGAGCCCACCGAAGGGATTCAGCCTTCTATTATCAAGGACATTGGGCGCGTGATTCAGATGTTGCGGGACCGGGGTGACATGGCGATTGTGCTGTGTGAGCAGTACTTTGATTTTGCCCATGAGCTTGCAGACCGATTCGTGGTGATGTCGCGCGGCGAAATCGTGGCCGCGGGCGATCAGGTTCAAATGGGTTCGCCAGAGGTTAGGCAATTGCTGTCGGTTTGAGAGCTCGTGGCCCTGAGTTCAATCTCGGGTACCAATACCATGACTAGAATCCCACCCAGATCACTGCATTTTGCGACTGTGCAGCTTGGCGATAGACGCTGCCCAGATCAGGGCAGCGCAGGGGTCAATTAAAGGCGGTTCAACCGAAGGCGGGTACCACGGTTGAGAATCCCGAGTCCACGTGCAGGATTTCCCCGGTAATGCCTGCAGCCAAATCTGACATCAAGAAGGCGGCCGCATTGCCAACCTGTTCAATGGTGACGTTGCGACGCAGTGGGGCGTTGTTCTCGACGTATCGCAGGATTTCATTGAAATCCTTGATGCCGCTTGCAGCCAGCGTCTTGATGGGGCCAGCGGAAATGCCGTTGGCGCGAATGCCCATGGCGCCGAGGTTGCTCGCAAGGTAACGCACGCTCGCCTCAAGCGACGCTTTTGCCAGACCCATGGTGTTGTAGTGCGGCACAGCTCGCTCGGCACCGAGGTAAGTCAGCGTCAGCACGGATGCTTCACGGCCTTGCAGCATCGGCAGACCGGCCTTGACCAGTGCCGCAAAGCTGTAGGAAGAGATGTCGTGGGCAATACGAAACGCCTCACGCGACAGGCCATCGAGGAATTCGCCCGCAATGGCCTCGCGTGGTGCAAAGCCAATCGAGTGCACGATGCTGTCCAAGCCGTCCCACTCGGACTTCAGGTCGGCGAACACGGCCTCGATTTGCTTGTCTTCGGCCACATCACAGGGCAGCACGATCGAACTCCCAAAATCTTTGGCAAATCCGGTGACTCGATCCTTGAATCGATCGCCCACGTAAGTAAACGCCAGTTCAGCGCCTTGCTCACGACAGCATTTGGCAATGCCGTAGGCAATGGATCGGTCGGAAATCACGCCGGTGATCAGAATTCGTTTGCCAGCTAGAAAGCCCATGGTCATTCCTATGTCGTTCTAATGAAATATGAGGTCTGGTGCCCAAGTTAACCGGGCACCTTTAAACGTTGTCCGACCTGAAGTTTAGACCCTTTCAGGCCATTTAGCTCTCGTAACACGCTGACACGGGTGCCATGCTTGCGAGCGATCCCTGCCAACGTGTCGCCGCTTTTAACGCGGTAAGTCTTGCTCGAGCCCCGTTTGACCACCTCGGCGGTGGCCACGCTCAAGTTGGCCGTGGGGCCCGGGATGATGAGGACTGTGTCAGCAGGCAGTGTCTGGGTGCTGCGCGCGAGGTCGTTGGCACGCCTCAGAGCTTCGGGCGAAACATTAAAAGTTTTGGCGATGTTTTGTATTTTTTCGCCGCGCTGGGCTGGGTATTTTTTCCAGCTCGTGAGGTCACCTTCGTAAGTGGCCAGGTTGGCCAAGTAGACAGGGAGCTTCTCGCGTGGCAGGATGATCTGCGGTTTGAGGTTCGCCATGATCACGCCCTGGTTAAAGGCAGGGTTTAGCGCCGAGAATTCGTCTACGGGCATCTCGGCCAACTGAGCCGCCACCTTGATGTCGATGTCACGGTCTTTATTGATCGCGACAAAGTAGGGCTCGTTGTCGATGATGGGCAGGATCACGCCGTAGCGTTCGGGGTCAGCAATGATGTTCTTGATGGCTTGGAGCTTGGGGACGTAGTTCTCGGTTTCCTTGGGCATCTTCAAATGGCGGTAATCGAGCGGCTTGCCTGCTTTTTCATTTTTAGCCAGCGCCCGGCGAACCGATCCTTCGCCCCAGTTATACGATGCAAAGGCGAGATACCAGTCACCCTGGTATTCATAGAGGTATTCCATGTAGTCCAGCGCAGCGTTGGTCGAGGCAATGGGGTCACGACGTTGGTCGCGCCACCAGGTTTGTTCGAGCTTAAAGGCGGTTCCGGTACTGGGAATGAACTGCCAAAGTCCGGATGCGTTGGCATGAGAATAGGCCGTGGGGTTGTAGGCGCTTTCTACGAAAGGAATGAGTGCCACTTCGGTGGGCAGGCCGCGCCGATTGATTTCGTCGACGATGTAATACATATAGCGCCCGGAACGATCAGCCATGCGCTGAATCGACTGTGGGTGTTTGGCGTAGTACTGCGTCCACTTTTCCGACAGTTCGGTGTTCAGGTTCGGAATGGCAAAGCCACGGCGGATGCGTTCCCAGACATCGATCGGCGGGCGCGTCAAGTCAACGGTGCGTGTGGTGACTTCGGCGCCTGGCTCTTGTTCCTGCAGGCTGGTGCAGCCGGCCAGCACGATGAGAAACAGAATCAGTAAGTATCGTAAAAATGTCATCAAGTGAATGTCATTAAGCTATTTGAAGTTGTTTTTCCAGGTCCTGAGTGCAGCAAATACATCGACTGGCGTTGCAAGCGATTGGCCTGACCATTGGCTTGCCGCCATTGCCACCTGCGCCTGGGTCGCGCGCATGAAAGGATTGCAAGCCTTTTCAGTCGCAATCGACGAAGGCACGGTTGGCTTATCCATGTCTCGCGCTTGGCTGCACATTGCCTGAAACTCAATCAGTTGGGCATTCTCAGGCTCAACGGCTCGCGCCCAACGCAGGTTGGACAAAGTGTACTCATGGGCACAATACACCCGGGTGGCATCGGGCAAGCAGGCAAATTTCTGAAGCGACTGTAGCATTTGTGCTGGCGTTCCTTCAAACAGCCGACCACACCCGCCCACAAAGAGCGTGTCGCCACAGAAGAGCACAGGCTCGCCGGTGATTTCACCCGTGTAGGCTATGTGGCCTGCGGTGTGACCCGGTACATCGAGAACGTTCAGCATCAGTGCAGGTGCGTTGATCGAGACGATGTCGCCTTCGGAGAGCGCGAGGTCACAATGGGGCAGGTTTTCCATGGCAGGGCCATAGACCGTGGCTTGATAGTCCTGAAGCAAATCCATCACCCCCCCCACATGATCCTGGTGGTGGTGGGTGAGTAGAATGGCGGTTAACGACAAGTCGTCAGACTCGAGTGCATCGAATACCGGCATGGCATCGCCTGGGTCAACCACCACGGCGTGCTGGCCATCGTCGATGAGCCAGATGTAGTTGTCTGAAAAGGCGTGTATTGGACGAATGCGTAAATTCGAAGCCTCAGGTAAAGTCTTGGTCATCTTTTAGGACATCCATGTCGATCAATACTCAAACGCCTATTGTAGAACTGCAACGCTGGTTTGACAGCCCAGTGGGTCGATACGCGCATCGCTGGGAACAGCAGCGAATCGATGATTTGCTGGTTGATGTGTTTGGTTACAGGGCGATTCAGTACGGTTTGGCGGACTTTAATTTTCTGGCGGCCAACCGCATGCCGTTTAAGGCCTATGCGGGCCCACGTCGATTGACCGAGGCGCAGCGCTTGGGCTGGAAGGCGAGCCTGGTGTGCAGCCCCGAGGAGATGCCGTTTGATTCCGACAGCATTGACCTCTTGGTTTTGCCACACACCTTGGAGACAGCACAAGACCAACACATGGTGTTGCGTGAAGCGCACCGGGTGTTGATGCCAGAAGGGCGCTTGGTGATCGCGGGCTTTAATCCCTGGAGCTTGTGGGGTTTGCGGGCCAGGCTGCCTTGGATACGGCCATGGTTTCCGGCCGGTGATGAGGGTGAGCTCTCACCGAATCGCCTGAAAGACTGGTTAAAGCTGCTGTCATTTGAGATTGATCGCGGCTATTTCGGCTGTTACGCACCACCTTGCCGAAGTCAAGAGTGGCTAGACCGATTTGACTTCATGGATCCAGCCGGTGACCGATGGTGGCCGATATTTGGCGCGACTTACGTGGTGTCGGCCGTCAAACGGGTCGCGGGCACGCGGTTGATTACCCCGGTCTGGAAACGAAAATCCCAGCGCCGCAGCGCCCGGGCGACTGCCGGTGTGGCCACGCGGGGCTAGGACGTGACGAATCAGAAGCACCCCGATGTGGAAATTTGGACTGATGGTGCCTGCAAGGGCAATCCTGGGGTTGGCGGCTGGGGGGCGTTGCTCAGGCGTGACCACCATGAGAAAACCCTGTTCGGTGGTGAACTTCACACCACCAACAATCGCATGGAACTGAGGGCCGTGATTGAGGCTCTAAACGCCTTGAGAAGGTCCTGTCATGTCATCTTGCACACCGATTCGCAGTACGTGCAAAAGGGCATCACCGAGTGGTTGCCGGGCTGGAAGGCGCGGGGGTGGCGCACCGCAGCCAAGCAGCCAGTCAAGAATGTTGACCTATGGCAGCAGCTCGATGAAGCAGCGCAGCGGCATCAGATTGACTGGCGCTGGGTCCGGGGTCATGACGGGGATCCGGGCAATGAGCGTGCCGATGAGCTAGCCAACGAAGGCGTCTTGGCTGTCATTAAATCAAGCGCTCAGTGATTGCGCGGTGCTATAAAACATAGTTACGTGTGGCCGTGTGCCAGTTGGCATGGCGGTAGTGGACAGTTATCTGGCGTTGCCCATGAATAAATCCTCGCGAATCTTGCTTTCACTGGTGTTACTTGGCGTAGGCGCCGGCGTTGGTTGGTACGCACCCCAATTCTTATCGGGTTCTACCCAGTCTGCGGGTCAGGCACCCGCGGCAGCGGGCAAGCCAAGCGATGGTGCACCGCGGGGGGGTGCCCCTGGTGGTGCACAGGGCGGTGGTCCTTCTGGTGGTGCACCGCGGGGCGTACCCGTGGAGCTTGCGATTGTGGAGTCGGTGAGTTTCCCCCGGGGCTTGAGCGCCATTGGCACGCTGCGCTCGGATGAGTCGACCGTGGTCAGTGCCGAAGTGGCGGGTCGGGTCGCGCAAATTAACTTCCAAGAGGGCCAACCAGTCACCAAAGGTCAATTGCTGGTGCAGCTCGACGACGATGTGCCGCAAGCTGAGCTGGCTCAAGCCGAGGCTAATTTGGCATTGGCTCAGTCTCGCTATGACCGTTCTAACCGCTTGCAAACGGCGGGCTTTGTCAGCAAGCAAGCGCGCGAGGATGCACAAAACCAATTGAAGCTGCAACAAGCTGCGATCAAGCTTGCCCAGGCCAAGCTTGACAAGACCAGCATCATGGCGCCATTTGATGGCGTGATTGGCCTGCGTAGTGTGTCGATCGGTGAGTATGTCACGCCGGGTCAGGCGATTGCGCCGCTGGAGGCGATCGCCACGCTGAAGGCCGATTTCCGGCTGCCGGAACGGTTTATATCGAGCATTGAAGTGGGGCAGACGTTGGAGTTGCAGGTCGATGCGCGCCCCGGTCAACTTTTTATCGGACAGGTGTATGCCATAAGCCCATTGATTGAAGAAGGTGGGCGTTCTATCCTGGTGCGAGCAAAGGTCGACAATACCGAGGGTTTGCTCAGTCCGGGGATGTTTGCCCGGGTGCAATTGATCACCGATGAGTCCTTGGCCGTGGTGGTGCCAGAAGCGTCTTTGTCGCCCTCTGGTCAATTGCAATATGTCTATCGCGTCAAAGAAGGCCAGGCCGAGCGCTTGGCGATTCAGATTGGTGAGCGCCGAGGCGGCTTGGTCGAGGTGCTTCAGGGGCTTGAGCCGGGCGATCAAGTGGTCGTCAGTGGCTTGCAGAGCATGCGCCCGGGTGCAGCCGTGATGCCGATGGGTCAAGCCACGGGTGCGTCAGACATTGCCGCGCGTGCCAGAGAAAGTGCGCGCTCGTTGCGGGTCAATCCATCATGATTCTGTCGGACACCTGTATCAAGCGACCGGTGTTTGCCACCGTGCTGTCGCTCGTGGTGGTTGCCATTGGCCTTGTGTCGTACACCCGCTTGACCGTGCGAGAGTATCCCAACATCGACGAGCCGGTGGTATCAGTCAGCACGACCTACCAAGGTGCCTCAGCCGAGGTCATTGAGTCGCGGGTGACTAAGCCACTAGAGGATCAGATATCCGGCATTGAGGGTGTGCGCTTGATGACTTCGTCGAGCCGAGCCGAACGCAGCAACATCAACGTGACGTTTGACCTGAGCCGAGACCCGGATGCTGCGGCAGCCGAAGTGCGCGATAAGGTCTCGCGCGCGCGCCGGGCGCTGCCTGACGAAGTCGATGAGCCTGTTGTCGCTAAAGTCGAGGCCGATTCACGTCCTGTGATTTACATGGCAGTCAAGGCCGGTGACATGTCACCCATGGCTGCAACTGATTACCTAGAGCGCTACGTGACGTCTCGTCTGTCAGTGCTGCCAGGGGCGGCCGAGGTCACGGTCAATGGTGCGCGAGAGCCCGCCATGCGCATCGAAGTTGATCGTAACCAACTCGCTGCCTACAAGCTCACGATCCAGGATATTGAAAACGCCCTTCGGTCTCAGAACGTCAAGATTCCGGCCGGGCGCATTGAGTCCGATGCCCGCGAGTTCTCGGTGGTGTCATCGACTGACTTGAACACTGAGGAGCAGTTCCGTGACATTGTGGTGGCCAATGTGCAAGGCTATCCAGTGCGTTTACGGGAAGTGGCGCAAGTCAAGATCGCCCCGCTGAGCGAGCGCCGCTCAGCGCGATACAACGGGGTGGAGTCTCTGAACATTGGGGTGGTTAAGCAATCGACTGCCAACCCGCTGGAATTGTCCGCGGCGGTGCGTGCTGAAGTAGAAAAAATCAATCAAACCTTGCCATCTGGCATGGAACTGATCATGTCGTATGACACCTCGGTCTTCATTGAGAAGTCCATTGAGTCGGTCTATAAGACAATCGCTGAGGCTGTGATTCTGGTGATTCTGGTGATTTTCTTTTTTCTCAGAAGCGTCAGGGCTAGTCTGATCCCGATCGTGACCATTCCAGTGTCACTGATTGGTGCTTTTGCGCTGATGTATTTGTTCGGGTTTTCGATTAACACGTTAACGTTGTTGGCGATGGTGCTGGCCATTGGCTTGGTGGTTGACGATGCCATTGTGGTGCTAGAGAACGTCTATCGCTATATTGAGAAGGGCATGAGCCCGGTTCAGGCCGCATTCAAAGGCACCCGTGAAATCGCTTTTCCCGTCATTGCCATGACACTGACCTTGGTGACGGTCTATGCGCCCTTGGCGTTTTCTACGGGTAGAACAGGGCGGTTATTCATTGAGTTTGCGTTGACGCTGGCTGGTGCAGTGTTGGTGTCTGGTTTTGTGGCGCTGACGCTCACCCCCATGATGTGTTCGCGCATGCTCAAGCATGACAAAAAGCACGGTGCACTTTACAACTTGATCGAAGGCTGGCTCAATGCCTTGACCAATGGTTATCGTCGTTCGCTGGCTGTGGCCCTGAAGAACCGTTTATGGGTTCTGCTTATTGGTTTGGCGGTGGCGAGCAGCAGCGCGTTTTTTTTCACGAACCTTAAAAGCGAACTGGCCCCTGTTGAAGATCGAGGCGTGATATTTGGTGTGATTTCTGGGCCTGAAGGCGCGACCTTGGGCTACACCATGCAAAGTGCGATCAAGGTAGAGGAAATTTACAAGAACATCCCGGAAGCGGCGGCCGGTCAGGTGATTGTAGGGTTCCCGACCGTGGCCGATGGCTTTGCGATTCTGCGCTTAAAGCCTTGGGATGAGCGCGAACGCAAGCAGCAAGACATCACGCGTTCATTGTTTCCGCAGTTCATGGCACTGACCGGTGTGCGGGCATTTCCAACCAACCCACCATCGTTTGGCTTGCGGGCGAGTTCACGTCCAATCGAGTTTGTGGTCATGAGTCAGGCGCCCTATGCCGAGCTCTATGACATGGTCAATGACTACATGGACAAGCTTAGATCCTATCCCGGCATTGGCAACATGGACATGGATCTGCGCATGAATACGCCCGAGTTGCGCGTTGAAGTTGATCGGGACAAATTGGCTGACTTGGGCATTGATGTGGCAGGCGTTGGCAGGACACTGGAGACCATGCTCGGTGGGCGTCAGGTGACCCGATTTGAGCAAGACGGCGAGCAGTATGAAGTGGTGGTGCAGGTGCGGCCCAGTGAGCGCAGTGAGCCATCGGATATCTCGGGCATCTATGTCCGGGCGCGCGACGGCAGCATGGTGCAGTTGGCTAACGTTGTCACGGTGGCCGAGTCGGTGGCGCCACAGTCGCTTAACCACTTTAATCGTTTGCGTGCGGTCAAGGTCACTGGCAACGTCATGCCGGGCTATACGCTGGGTGAAGTGCTGGATCACATGTTTGAGGCCGCAGAAAAGACCTTCCCGCCCACGGTGCAGCTAGATGTCGATGGCCAGTCGCGCGAGTATCGGGAATCTTCAGCCGGTATCTACGCGGTCTTTGGCATGGCGTTGATCTTTATTTATCTGGTGTTGGCTGCCCAATTTGAGAGCTGGCGCAACCCCTTGATCATCATGTTGACGGTGCCTTTGGCCATGACGGGGGCACTAGGGGCGCTCTATTTCACCGGAGGCACTTTGTCGATTTATAGCCAGATCGGTCTGGTGACGCTGGTGGGCTTGATCACCAAACACGGGATTTTGATTGTGGAGTTTGCCACCCAGTTACGCGAGCAGGGCAAGCACATGATTGAGGCTGTCACCGAGGCCAGTGTTTTACGCTTGCGCCCGATCCTGATGACCACCGGTGCCATGGTGTTGGGTGCGGTGCCGCTGGCCATTGCGACTGGGGCGGGCGCTGAATCGCGCGAGCAAATTGGCTGGGTGCTGGTTGGGGGATTGATGCTTGGGACGCTGCTGACACTCTATGTGGTGCCGGTTGCGTATACTCTGATCGCAACCAAAAAGGTTCGTGGCGCAATTGAGGCCGGTGAACCGAAGCAGTCTTCTCAATCCTCAGACACGGAGCACGGCCAACAAGATGCGTTGGGTCATTCTTGATACTGAAACCACGGGCCTAGATCCGGAGGACGGACACCGCATCATTGAGATTGGGGCGGTTGAGGTCGTCAACCGTGGCATCACTGGCCGAGACTTTCATTCCTACTTAAACCCCGACCGTGACAGTGACGCCGGGGCGCTTGAAGTGCACGGTCTGAGCACGGAGTTTTTAGAGGACAAGCCGCGGTTTAAGGATGTGGTGGATGAGTTTTTGGTGTTTGTGAGAGACGCAGAGCTCATCATTCACAATGCGCCGTTTGACTTGAAATTCCTGAACGCGGAACTCAAAAAACTCGGACACGATGCGTTGACCGAGTACACAGGGCCTGTGACTGATTCATTGGCGCATGCCAAATCGCTTTACCCAGGCAAGCGCAATTCGTTGGACGCCTTGTGCGAACGCTATGGCATCAGCAATGCCCACCGCACTTTGCACGGCGCCTTATTGGACTCTCGTCTGTTGGCGGAAGTTTGGCTGGCCATGACGCGTGGCCAGGACAGCCTGGCCATCGAAGACAATGTGCACCTAAGCCGCGATCTTGCCCCGGACAAGCGCAAGTTCTTTGACTTGCCGCTCATCGAAGTCTCCGAGCAAGAGCGTCAAGCCCACGAGCAATACCTGCAGATGCTAGATAAGACTAGCGGTGATAAGACTTTGTGGCGTCGGTTGGCGGGCTAAACCTCAGACTGAAACTGGTCTGAAACGTTATCGGTGGTGGTCCACACGAGCCAACGAACGATCGCCGTTGCCTGTGTATAATCCGATTCTCTGTGTAATACACGCAGTACCTGATGGTTGTATCGACACATCGGGGCGGTTAGCTCAGTGGTAGAGCACTGCCTTCACACGGCAGGGGTCACAAGTTCGAACCTTGTACCGCCCACCAAGATTGCCCATCGTTCGCCGATAGATTGATTTTATTAGGATCTAGGCCGTGACTGAACCAAAGAGAGAGCTGTCCGAAGCGGAAATGCTGTATCTCGAGGCCATGATTCCGGAACTGGCTCAGTCCGCTTTTAAGCTGGCACAAGCCCAAGCACTCACTACCCGTGGCAAAGTAGTCAAGGCAGTTAATGGCAAGGTCATAGAGCTGTATGCCGATGGTTCAACTCGTGTGCTGAAAGAAATCGAACCACCGATGCGCGTCGTGCCTGGTACTAAGCGGTATCGGCAGGGGTAGCACCTTGAAGTCTATTGCGCGTGTACGAGTCTTTGCGGGGCCCAATGGTTCGGGAAAGGGTACCCTGAAGGGCTTTCTCTCAAAAGATTGGTTTGGCGTTTACATCAAAAAGTAGGTCTCGCAAACGGATCATCACATTCGGGCAGACGCAGTGGGCTGACGACATGGGCAGACAAAGGTGTCAGCATTAAGGTGCTGGTGGCACTGGCTGGGCGTTCGCAGAAACTCAGGTGCTAAAAATTGTTGAGGTCAGCGAATATACGCTCAACCGTTTTGGGGGATGGGCGATGCCCAAAATTAGAATGCAACTGATATCTCGGCGGAGTATATATATCTCGTATGTCGGTTGGAACATCCGAAAAAAGGTGACTATAGGCTACATCTATGAAGAATGCATTTGCACCAGTGTGTGAATTACAACAAATTAATCGATACCCGTGCTGATTGAATAGACTATCAAAATTACTGAGCGCTGCTCCAAAGTAGTTGTCGCCTTCCCATCTATGGTCGGGGTCATAAGAAATTTGGAATCGTGACGGAGGAATAAATTGAGCGTTGTACTCGACTATAAATAATTTCGGACGAATTTTATTTTCTAAAAGCTCTGAAACGAAATAAATATCATTACCATCTAAGTCTATACTTATAATATCAATCTCGTGCGCCTGCGTCGCAGCAATCCCAGCTTTAGCAGACTGCACAATGTTTTCTTTAGTAATCCAACTTTTAATATAAGAAAAACTTTGAGAAGATTTAAAGTTGAATGCTAAATCCTCTCCCCCAACCCAGAACCCTCTCCAGCCAAGAGCCGCCAAAATCAGTGTGTTGTTCTCCAAGCCATTGCCAACCCCAAACTCAGCATAGATTCCTTTTGAGATACCTAATCTTCGTATTATCTCTAAGGTTATGCCGTCCTCATCGGTTTGCGAAAAGCACTTCATTCCAAACCTGTTCAGTGGATTAGGATGTTGTTGCTGTAGTTGCGTAGCTTGAAAGTTGAAGACTAACTCTCTGAGCGAGGTTAGCCAATTCGCTGAGAAATTCTGAAGCTGTACAGACTGAGACATCAATACAACGAGATTCTCGAGGATCGACTCGACCGATCGGGTATTTTGAGGCGTTGGATCTGACATTATGGTCTCCGATGTGCGAAAAGGCTGATCTTAACAGCGCGCACGGTAGCAGCAGAGACTGATGACTGGGCACACAGCATTACTTAAGTGATAAGTTGCGGTCATGTTGCGTGCGCCGCTTTGCAGTAGCGTAGCGGACATTGTCTTGCAAACAATGCAAGGCCAGCTGATCTCGTTTAATGCCGTGTTTCAAGCAATGCTTAGCGGCTGTCGCAAATGAAGCCTGCGTTGCACCATGTTGCCGAGGGCTCACTGGTGCTGGCCCAGCAGATTCAATTGCCACCGACTGCATTGAGAATCCGCGCTTGAACCGATCCGGTGGGTTCGCAGCGTGCGGCAAACTGACGGTCCGGTGCTCGAATCATGGCGTGTCCCGTCGGATCGAACTGGTATTTGGTGACACCCACCTGACGACAGCTTTCTTGAGTAGGCTCACCCACAAATGCCATATCTTGAAGACTTGCAATCAGTGCTATCGCTTCTTGCGCAGTCACGCCTCAAGTGTTAGCGTCGATTGATGACTACGATTCAAGCAGCGAACACACACCACCTCGACCAATCACATAATCAAGTTGTATAGAGAAAATGGATGCGGATTTGAACGACGGCGGTGGATAAAGGTATTCATAGGTGAAATTGGATCAACCCCCAAAACCCGCGGCGCCTGATCCTCTTTGTCACTCATCCATTAGTCCGTCAGTGTCAAAAAACTTCCTCGTTCTCGCCGGAGGAATTGATGAGATTACGACAAATAGAAGTACTGCATGCCATCATGCAGACAGGGTCCGTGACAGGTGCTGCAAAGCTGTTGAATGTCTCGCAACCTTCCGTGAGCACTGTTTTGCAGCACATGGAAACCCAGTTGGGCATGCAACTGTTCAGACGGTCTGGCGGTAGGCTTAAGCCGTCACCTGAAGCCGAAGCACTTCTTCCAGAGGTCTGCGATATTTTTCGCAGGGTGAATCGACTTAGTCAAAATGCTCGGTCACTTGCCAGAGGTCGGCTGGGCCGAATCACAGTGGCTGGCACCTTGGCGCTTTCAAATGGTTACGTTGTAGACGCCGTGTCAATCTTTGCGCAAACCCATCCGGATGTGGACGTTACGATACATTCGCTTCAAACCCCAGACATTGTCGAGCGCGTCATAGCCCGCGAAGTTAATTTGGGTGTTTGCTATGGCGATATCAATAACAGCGGACTTCAAACCGAAGAGCTTGCTACAGGCGCGATGATTTGTGTCATGCCTGAAACCCATCGACTGGCCAGCAAAAGCCACATTGAGATCACCGATCTGGCAGGCGAAACACTGATTACCTATGATGATGGCGATGTGTTGCGTGCCAAAGTGGAAAGTCTGTTTGAAGAGTTCGACGTTCAACCGAACTTATCTTTGCAAGTCAGTCAGACCATCACCGCGATTCGTCTGGTGCATCATGGCGCAGGCTTAGCGCTTGTTGAACCGTTCTATTTCGCGGCCATTGAACCAACAGGTCTGGTTGCCCGCCCAATCGAACCCGTTGAGCACCTTACGGCTAATCTGATTCGGCCCGTTGACGCCATTGAGTCTGCAGCGCTAACCGCTTTCATCGAAATTTTGCGCAACATTGCTCGCGCGGATCATAAGAAAGTCTAGTCGCCCCATATTTTTTCTTTGGTGTCTACCCATCGATCATTATTGGACACTGCGTACTGGTAGTTCTTAGCATGAGCCTATGTCCTGTAAAGGCCAAACTGGTCGAGCAGGATGATCCGTCGCAGGAGAGACTCTATGCTTGAGACAGTGTCAGCAAAATTTGATGTCTTGAAAGTTTTCGAGTTGCCCAGTGGTGGCACCGGGACACTTCATTCTTTGCGTGAGCTAGAGCGTCGCGGTGTAGGTCATATCTCTCGGTTACCGGTCTCGATCAGGATATTGCTTGAGTCCGCTATCCGAAACCTCGATGGCAAGAAGGTTACAGCCCGGCATGTCGAGGAACTGGCTCATTGGCAACCCAACGCAGACAGGCACACTGAAGTTCCGCTCGTCCCTGCCCGTATTCTTTTGCAAGATCTCAATGGCGTTCCTTTGGTTGCTGATCTTGCTGCGATGCGTGATGCGGCAGTTGAACTTGGTCGTGATCCTGCCCTGATCGAGCCAAAGGTCCATGTAGACATGGTGATCGATCATTCCGTTCAAGTGGATAACGTGCGTTCACCTTTTGCACTTGAGCGCAACATGCGGATCGAAATGCAGCGCAATGAAGAACGTTATCGATTCCTCAAGTGGGGAGCGCAAGCATTTGCCAATATGAATGTCATGCCGCCTGGTGTAGGAATCTGTCATCAGGTCAATTTAGAGCGATTGTCGAGCGGCGTGCATGAAGTGTCGGGTGTGTATTTTCCGGATACGGTTGTCTGCCCGGACTCACATACGACGATGGTCAACGGTATTGGGGTTTTGGGATGGGGGGTTGGCGGTATTGAGGCTGAGGCCGGGATGCTGGGGCAGCCTATTTATTTCCTGTCACCCAACGTCACTGGCGTCGAGTTGGTTGGAAGTGTTCCGGTTGGCGTCACATCGACCGACATCGTTCTTAGCATCACCGAGCGGCTTCGACGCGAGGGTGTTGTAGGTGATTTCGTGGAGTATTTTGGCCCAGGGGCTGAATCGTTGTCTGTGCCCACGCGGGCGACCATTGCCAACATGGCGCCCGAGTATGGTGCCTTTATTGGATTTTTCCCGACGGACGAAGCGGTGCTCAGGTATTTCAATGAGACTGGTCGCCCCACCGACGCGCTGAGAGCCTACCTTGTGGAACAAGGCTTATTTGGTATGCCCAAGCGCGCAGACATCGATTACTCTCGGGTCATTACCATAGACCTGTCTGATGTTGAGCCGTGCGTGGCGGGGCCGCGGCGACCGCAGGATCGCATCGCACTGAGATCTCTCAAGCAGACGTTGCGCACCATGCTGGCGACTGCGGCCTCAGAAGGTGGCTATGGTGTTGATCCCGATCGCAGCCGACGTACAGTCATTCCCGAGCGCGGCGGTGAATCTTTTTCAATTGGGCACAGCGACATTCTGATTGCCGCGATCACCTCATGCACCAATACATCCAATCCATCAGTGATGATGGCCGCTGGCTTGTTGGCTCGCAATGCGACAGAGCATGGACTGGAAGTAGCGCCGCATATCAAAACATCACTGGCGCCTGGATCGCGCGCGGTAACCGACTATCTCAGCCGTGCTGGACTGCTGTCTGCGCTGTCGGCACTTGGTTTTGACGTTGTTGCTTATGGATGCACCACCTGCATTGGCTTTTCTGGCCCGCTTGACCCGGCCATTGAACGGGCGCTCGATCAAGAGCAGTACATAGGCTGTGCGGTCCTGTCGGGTAACCGTAATTTCGAAGCGCGTGTGCATGGCAGCATCAAGGCAAACTTCCTTGCGTCACCGCCTTTGGTGGTGGCTTATGCCTTGGCTGGAACGATGGACATTGACCTCTCTACGGAGCCTATCGGTATCGGCAAGAACGGAAATGCAGTCTTTCTCCATGACATCTGGCCATCGGATGCCGAGGTAGAGGCGCTGGTTAAGACTCATGTTGGGCGTGATTCGTTTGACGCCACTTCGCGATTGAACGACGGTGGTGATGATTGGAACGCCCTAGAGTCGGGATCTGGCCAGTTATACAACTGGCCAGCATCGACGTATCTTTTACCTCCACCTTTTTACAAAAATTTCGATCTGCAGATCCCAACCAAGCGGCGTATCACGAATGCACGCGCATTAGGAATTTTTGGGCACTCACTGACAACGGATCACATCAGCCCCGCTAGCGAAATTCGTGCGGATACGCCAGCCGGTGCCTATCTTCGGGATCAGCAAGTCAAGATAAGCGACTTCAACTCTTATGGCTCTCGCCGCGGTAATCATGAAGTGATGATGCGCGGCACCTTTGCAAACCATCGCATCAAGAATTTGATGTTGCCATCACTTGAAAATGGTGCGCCGCAGGAGGGTGGGCGCACGTTTTATTACGCTGCATCTGGCCAGAAAGAAACCTTATCGATCTATGAAGCCGCAATGGCTTATCAGCGCGATGGCACGCCGATACTGGTTTTTGGTGGAAAAGAGTATGGCACTGGATCTGCGCGTGACTGGGCGGCTAAGGGCACCCGCTTGTTGGGCGTAGATGCCGTGATTGTAGAAAGCTTTGAGCGCATTCATCGATCCAATCTGGTGTTGCTGGGCGTGTTGCCCTTGGAGTTCGCTCCTGGGTACAACCGAGAAGGCTTGGGGATTGATGGGTCAGAGACCTTTGAGATCAAAGGCTTGGATGCACCCCTGGTGCCGTTGCAGACTGCCAAGCTTGTGGTGACGCGACAGGATGGAACCCAAACCGAGGCGCCTTTGGTGGTTCGGCTTGATACCCCGATTGAAATTGAGTATTACCGTCACGGTGGCATTGTTCCGCTCGTGTTGCGGGAAATTTTTAACCAGTAAGGTGGTGACTGTCATGACGATGCAAAGTCCCATTCAAGCCGTGTACAAGCGCGGGAGTATCAGCAAGGGTGTGGTTTTCCGTGCAGATTGGCTCCTAAAAGATCCTGCCAGTCCGGCGCAAGTGTTGTTGCGAGTCGTCGGTGACCCTGACCCGGTCGTTGATTGGTCAGGTCATTGTGCAAATCTGACATCAGCAGTGGGGCCGTTTGCAATCTCTCTGAGTCCAAGTTCACGCCTTCTCATGGCGGGGCTTGACTTCGCACCCGAGGCACTTGCGGCCAGGAGAGATTCATGATGGCCAAGGCACTGACGGTGGCCATCAACTATGGCAACCCTGTTCTGGCTTACCGCAACGCACAGGGATCGCCTGCGGGCGTTTCTATCGACTTGGCTTACCGCATCGCCGACAGCATGTCGCTGAGTTGTCAGTTCATGACCTTTGACGCAGCCAAAGATGCCAGCGCTGCTGTTGCGATGGGTGCCTGCGACATTGGCTTTTTTGCTGCAGACCCAGCACGTGCCGATAAGGTGGCTTTTACGCGTCCGTATATGGTCACCCAAGGGAATTTCCTAGTTCGCGAAGGTTCACTTTACCTTTGTAATGAGGACATAGATCATTTGGGTGTATTGATCGGTGTCGGTGAAGGGAGTGCTTACGATTTGTATCTGACAAGAAGCATCCGACATGCCACGCTAGTGCGCCAGAGTAATTCACCGGAGGTCGTCAATACCTTCCTTCGACTTGAGCTTGACGCGGCCGCCGGTGTCCGGGCGCAGCTTGAAGCAGATGCAGCCAGGGTTGCAGGGCTACGCATGATCGAACCTGCTTTCATGCAGATTCAACAAGCGATCGGTGTTTCACAAGTGCTTGCGAATACCTTTGTCGAGTCGCTTAATCAGTTCATTATGCGTTCGATCGAGAATGGATTTATCACTGAAACGCTCGAGCGTCATGGTGTTAAAGGTGCAGTCGTTTTAAGTGACTAATTGCAATAACAAGAACCCAATAAGGGAAAACCCAAAGCCAATTTTTTTTACACAAGGAGACAGCTTCATGAAGACAATCCAAAAACGTCGCGCCTTAATGCTTGGCGCATTGCAACTTGCTGGCGCAGCCATGGCGCTTTCAGTTGGACTCCCCGCTCATGCCAACAATGTCAGTTATGCTGGCAAGACTGTAGAGTGGGTTGTTCCGTTTGGTACGGGTGGTGGTACAGACGTATGGGCGCGGTTTCTGGCGCCTTTCCTCTCCAAGTACCTGCCTGGTAACCCCAATGTGGTAGTGCGTAACGTACCCGGCGGTGGCTCCATCACAGGTGCAAACCAGTACGCAGCGGACGCCAAACCCGATGGGTTGAGTCTGTTGGGTACCTCCGGGTCAACCCAGTTTCCATACCTGCTTGGCGATAAGCGGGTGCGATACGATTACAAAGACTGGGAAGTCATCATGGCTGGCCCCACCGGGGGTGTCGCCTACATTGCTTCAGGTTTGGGCGTCAACTCGTTGAGCGATCTGGCGAAAATCCGCGATAAAAAGCTGGTTTATGGCAACCAGGGTGCTACGTCGCTCGATCTCGTGCCATTGCTAAGCTTCAGGATGCTGGGTCTCGATGTTCAACACGTCTTTGGCATGAAATCGCGTGGCGAGGGTCGCCTGGCTTTCGAGCGTGGCGAAGCCACCATTGACTACCAGACCAGCTCGGCCTACATCAAGAACTCGTTGCCCCTGGTCAATGCCGGTAAGGCGGTTCCTTTGTTCAGCTGGGGTGTGCTTGATGCAAACGGTCAGCTGCAGCGTGACCCGGCTTTCCCTGACCTCCCACATTTTGCTGAGGCCTATGAAATCGTCAACGGCAAGCCTCCGTCTGGCGATGAATGGGAGGCCGTCAGGGCGTTTTTGATCTCTGGCTTTCCCGCGAACAAATTGTTGGTAGTGCCGAAGTCCACGCCACCCGAGATCGTGGAGACCCTGCGTCAAGCGTTCCGTGACATGCGCAAGGACCCTGAATATCAAGCTGGTGTTGTAAAGGTGCTGGGTGGCTATGACCAGTCCATTGACAAAGCCGCTGAGGCAACGTTTGAGTTGGGCACCACCATTCCCGTCCCCGCTCGAGATTTGGTGCGTGAGGTGCTGACGAAGGATTACAACGTGACGTTCTGAGGCACATTCAGAAAGCTGGCTGGCTTTGCAATCCAATCGGTTCGAACGCTGAACCGATTGGAAGACGGTTGTTAAAACGTTGCGTCGTACCATTCTCCTCATAAAACTTGCTGAGGTGTTCACGTTGGAAACTATGCAAACCGCCCTTGTGGGCCTAATGAACTTTCAGCATCTGGGCTTCATGTTGCTGGGCATCGTGATTGGCCTATGTGTTGGCATACTGCCGGGCTTAGGTGGTATCGCGGGCATGTCCTTGCTCATGCCTTTCATATACGGCATGGACCCGGTATCGGCCATCGCCATGCTCATTGGCATGGTGGCGGTGATTCCCACAGGTGACACCTTCACCTCAGTATTAATGGGTATTCCGGGGTCGAGTGCCAGCCAGGCCACGGTACTGGACGGATATCCCTTGGCCAAAAAGGGGCAGGCGGCTCGTGCGTTAAGCGCAGCATTCTCCTCTTCTTTGCTCGGGGGTATTTTTGGTGCCGTACTGTTGACTGGATTTGTCGTGGTCGCAAGGCCAATCATTCTGATATTTTCTACAGCCGAGCTATTCATGCTGGCCGTGCTCGGACTCTCGGTGGTGGGCATCTTGGCTGGTAACAGCATGATCCGGGGCCTGGCCGCCTGTGGTTTGGGTATCGTCATCGGCGCTATTGGTACGGCCCCTGCTACGGGTGAGACCCGGATCGACTTAGGTTTTGAGTACTTGATGGACGGAGTACCGCTGGTCATTGTGGGTTTGGGCTTGTTTGCGATTCCGGAGCTGGCTGATTTGATGCGTCGCCAAACGTCGATCGCCTCTGGCTCAACGCTGGGAGCAGGTTGGCTTGAAGGCGTCAAGGATACCTTTAAGCACTGGTTTCTTGTGCTGCGCTCGTCTACTTTGGGCACATTCATCGGCGCCATCCCTGGTCTTGGCGGGGGCGTCGTGGACTGGTTGGCCTACGGTCACGCGGTCCAGTCGAGCAAGGATAAAAGCCAGTTTGGCAAAGGTGAAATCAAAGGCGTCATCGCACCAGAGTCAGCCAACAACGCCTTGCAAGGCGGTGCGCTGATGCCCACTTTGCTGTTTGGTATTCCGGGATCTGGTTCCATGGCGGTGTTCCTGGCTGGTATGGCATTACTGGGCCTGCAGCCGGGTCCCAGCATGGTCACGACCAATTTGGATCTTACGTATACCATCGCATGGACGCTGGCCATGGCCAGTATCATCGGGGCGTTCATTTGTTTCTTGCTGGCCTCCCCAATTTCTCGCCTGACTTTCATTCCATTTAACTACGTGGCTCCGGCCATGATCATGTTGATTTGCTTTGCTGCGTTCCAAGCCAGACGCGACATCTCCGATCTATTCCTGCTGTTTGGCATGGGAATTTTGGGTGTGTTTCTGCGCCGCTTTGGTTGGCCCCGTCCGGCCGTTCTGATTGGTTTTGTGCTGTCACCGCAAGTCGAAAACTACCTGTACCAAGCAGTTCAGTTCTATGGGGCAGGCTTTCTTGTGCGCCCCGGTGTAATCATTATTGGTGCGTTGGCTGTAATTACCATTGCCATGTCGGTGCGCAGCCGAGTCTCTGAGGATGGTGCCGTCATGGTTGGTAAAAAGCCGGATGCTGGCGCGGCGCACTCGGAAATGCCGATCCTTGGCGGGACCACATTGGGTCAACGATTGCCTCAATTATTGTTTGCGCTGTTTGTGATGATGTTGTTCGCCTATGCGGCTTATAGCAGCGCTTCCCTGACTTTTCTGGGGGCAGTATTTCCCTTGTCGACAGCGTTGTTGATGCTAGCAGCCACAGGCTATGTGGCGTGGAAGATTGTCAAAGGTCCAGGCGGGCATGGCACACACTTCGACCAAGAGCTGGCTGCCAAGGTCAAAGGTGAATACGGTGGCAGCAGCATCTGGTATTCACTGGCGTGGTTCGCTTTTCTGTTCATTGCTACCGCACTCATCGGCTTCATCCTGGCACTCGTCCTATTCATTACCTCGTATTTGGTGCGGCGTACCTCCTTGGGATGGATTCGCAGCCTTACCTACACTGGGTTGTGTGTTGGCTTTATGACCATGCTGGGTCATTACCTGACTTTGAACTTTCCAGCGGGTGTGCTTCAGCAGGTGGTTGAACTGCCATGGCCACTGAAGTGAGCGGCAGCAGGCGCAGTTGTGGTCCACGGCATGAAAGTGTCGCTTTTTCTGTGCTTGACTAGGCAATGAAATCATTGCCATGGCATTGCCCGCCGACCAATTGAGCATGAGCATGACCGTACTCATGCTCATGACAACAGATTGCGCCTACGTCTCGGGCAAGGTGCATGAAGAGACGACACGCACGCTACTTGATCAAGTGGCGTGTGCCTGCGACAGCCGTTGCTGCGGTAGCCATGTTGTCACGCTCAGCCTGGATCAGGTGATGTTTTGCCAGCGCATTCATGTTGGCAAGACAGTGAACCGGTCGGCCTCGATCAATCACACCGGTGTTTGGTCGATGGAGGCCGGCTTCGAGGTTTGGGCTGAACATTGTCGCACCCAACAAATTCGTCACATGGGCGGTTGCCTCTACAGCATCATTAGAGTAGGCGAAGCGAGCAGGCTCACCAGCGTCCCGACTTTGCGGCCTTTTGTGCCCGATGAAGGTTGGCGTTGCGCGCAGGCACAAGGGCGAAAGACCGTGCGGTGTGAAATGGAGCAGTGTTACACGCCCACCAAATCCCAGCCGATTTCATCTTGTAGATTTTCCAGCAGGAGTCATCACCTTGACCGATATCTCAGTTGCAGAAGCACTTGCCCCCACTGGCAGACTACGGGCGACCATCAACCTGGGTAATCCGATTCTGGCTTGCAACGGTCCGACGACTGGTGAAATATGTGGGGTTTCGGTGGATCTGGCCCACCTGTTGGCTCAGCGCCTGGGGTTGCCGCTCGAACTCGTCGTGTTTGACGCAGCGGGCAAGGCGGTTCAAGCGGTCGCGCAGGGACAAGTTGCCGACGTTGGCTTTTTCGCCGTTGACCCGCTGCGAAGTCAGGAAATTGCCTTCACCTCTCCTTACATACTGATCGAAGGCTGCTACTTGGTGCGCCAAGACTCGCCGCTTCAATCCAACCACGAGGTTGACCAAGCAGGCACCCGCGTGGTGGTGGGTAGGGGCAGTGCCTACGATCTTTACCTGAGCCGTGAGTTAAAACAGGCGCAGATCGTGCGTGCCCCCACTTCTCCGGAAGTGGTCGACGTGTTTGTAGAAATGGGGCTAGATGTGGCTGCTGGTGTGAAACAGCAGCTGCAATCGGACCAAAAACGGTTTGCTGACCTGCGTCTATTGCCTGGCCGGTTCATGACAATTCAACAGGCCATGGGCTTGCCCAAAGGTCGCGCAGAGCATGCAGTGGCTTACCTAGCTGAGTTCGTCAAGGACGTCAAGACCAGTGGTTTTGTGGCGACGGCTTTAGAGCGGCATGGCATTGAGGGAGCCTCGGTGGCACCATAAGCATCAACCACCGCTGATTGCAATAAAGTTAATCTGCATTGAAGCAGGACTTCGCTTCGGATTGGTTGCAGCGCATGGCTGAATTGCCGTGACCTTTGAACTGGTGTTTGATTGACCCGCACTTGAGATTTTTTGGATTAGAACATGAGCGACACACCTACCCCATCGCTAGACTGGATTGATCGTGCGCAAGTGCCCAAGGCGCATCGCATGGTCAACGCAAGCAGGGTTGATAAACCGGTTTATCCCCGGGCTCGGTGCCGCTTGGGTCCGGTCCTCCATTTCTGTCTAGCCCAACAACATCCAGAGGATTTATGGCTGCTACCATCATCGATTCACGCATCTTTGGCGACATCTTCAGCGACGCGCGTATGCGCCAAATCTGGTCGGATGAGAACCGCACGGCCAAGTATCTGGATATTGAACGCGCACTGGCCAAGGTGCAGGGCGAACTGGGTTTGATTCCCCAAGAAGCCGCCGATGAGATCGTCAAGCACTGCGAGTTGTCCATGATCGACTGGGACAAGCTCAAAGCCAAGACCGAGCAGATCGGTTACCCCATCATCGCGGTGGTCAACCAGATCAATGCCAATTGCCGCGACCGCCTGGGCGAGTA
>CAMCOS010000019.1 GCA_945876565.1 Lautropia mirabilis
GGGGTGCAGCCAATCTTGGGCGCTATTGATTCAACCGTGGCCCAAAGCGACGGATACTCGCTTCGATGCTCCTGCACCATGCGCACAGCGCGCTCACGGACTTCTGGTGAAAACTTCGTTGATTTCTTCATGGCTTCATTCTCTCAGGACTTGAAGCCTCCTCCAAACCCAGGGCAATTCAGTAACCCTCCCCTAGGATAAACGGGGTAGGAAGTAGAATTTTCTCGATATTGACGTTGACGTCCGACCAGTAACTGGTATTACGGATCTACGCCTACACCCGGCGCTCCATCGAGACCCCAGCGAAGCTCAAACATCGCTTCCACGAGTGGCTTTTTACTCAGCGTTTTTATGGTTTCCACTTCAGGTGCACTTCAAGTCAAGGTGGTACGGATCCACAGGCCTAGAAGTATAAATTGAAAATCCAAACGCTCAATTGGTTGTTGGCGTTTCACCCACACGCAAACCGAACTTTAATCAGGGATAGACCATCGAGGTCGCTGATCTCTATTACGCCAGCACCAAAACCTATTCTGACTGCAGACATCAGAACCCTGCAGCCAAGGTCTGGGTTGATGACTAGGCTTCCAGTTGTGGGGCAGCAACTCATCGATGCGTCGGTTGGGCTGAGTCGCCAGTTATGTTAATTGCCATAGGTTGAGCATTGAAGTGTGCCGTGGCGTTAGTGTACGGTGGCGAGCGCGGTGGCGACTGCGCCCGAGGACATCGATTGATGCCTACAGCTTTCAGCACCCTTCTTTGCGTGTTTAAAAGAATAAGCTGCTGACTTTCGATGAGGGCGCTTGTCACGCTCGGTGCATAGAGGTTTGCCGCAACTGGAACCACTGCGAATTCCCATTTCGTCGCACAACACGCACTACAATGGCTAGGTCTGAAACCACCTGGCGCCGTTCTTAAACCACCCGGCGTTTAGTCAATCGACCCTGACTTACATGCGACAGCCACCCAAATCGGTCATCTCCACGCCGTTCCATGAACATGCGCACCTAAAGCGCAGGCGCTGGTATTGGCTGGCCCCCATGCTTGTGCTCGGTTTGTATGCCTTGGTGATGGGTGCTTTCTTCTGGTTGCAGCAAATTCGTGCCGACAGCATCATGTTCATCACGATCGATCAGGAGCTGCGTCAGCAGCGCTTAACGTGGGTGGTGATTGGTTTATCTGTTGTGATTGTGGTGGCGCTGTTGGCACTATGGCGCTACACCCGTCACCGCACTGAAACTGAGACCGCCCTCATGGCAGAAACCGAGTTTCGGCGCGCCATGGAAAACTCCATGTCCACTGGCATGCGAGTTCTCGATCTAGAGGGCCGGATTGCATACGTGAACCCCGCGTTTTGTCGGATGATTGGCTGGAACGAAGCGGACCTGATTGGCCGCATGCCACCCTTCCCTTACTGGGTACCGGGCAAGTACGACTCCCACCGTCAGACGCTTGAAGCAGTCATTGGCGGCAAGACGCCGTCTAGTGGCATTGAGCTTGAAGCCCAGCGCCGTGATGGTTCACGCTTTACCGCACGGATGTATGTCTCAGCCCTCTTGGCACCCAATGGCACCCAGATCGGCTGGATGACATCAATGACCGACATCACCGAGCCCAGACGAATTCGGGAGGCTCTGACCGCCGCACATGAACGTTTCATGACCGTGCTTGAAAGCCTGGACGACGCGATATCAGTAACCGCCGATACCGCCGATGGCATGGACTTACTCTTTGCCAACCGCACCTACCGAAGCCTCTTTGGTGCACAAACCAACGGACACCAAGAGCTGTTAGCCGGGCGGCGCGGTCGCTACAGCGACGAGTCAGCTGAGGTTTATTCCACCCATGTCGAGCGGTGGTTTGAGGTCCAGCACCGGATGCTTGCCTGGACCGATGGCAGACGGGTGCGCATGCAGGTGGCACGCGACATCACCGAGCGGCGCAAGCACGAAGAAGCATCGCGGGTTCAGCAAGAGAAAATTCAAATCACCAGCCGTCTGACCACCATGGGCGAGATGGCATCTTCGCTGGCACATGAACTGAACCAGCCGTTAACGGCCATTAGCAACTACAGCATGGGTGCTGCGGCCATGGTCAAGGCTGGGCAGACCGACCCCGACAAGCTCTTGCCCGCCCTGGAAAAAGCCGCCGCGCAAGCGCAGCGCGCTGGCAAGATCATCAGCCGAATTCGGGATTTTGTGAAACGCAGTGAGCCTCGTCGCCAATCCGTCGACATCCAGACCATTGTCGACAACGCCGTGAGTTTGGCGGAAATCGATGCGCGCAAGCGCTCAATCGACATTGAAATCAAGCTGCCGCCAGACATGCCCAAGGTCTTGGCCGATCCCATTCTGATTGAGCAGGTGCTACTGAACCTCATCAAAAACGGCCTTGAAGCCATGGACAACAGTGCGGCGCACGTCTTAACCGTCGAAGTCAGCCGTCATCACAACACCATGCAGGTTGCGGTCATCGATGCGGGCCATGGCGTGTCAGACCCAGACAGGCTATTTGAACCGTTCTTTAGCACCAAGTCAGAAGGACTTGGCATGGGCTTAAATATTTGCCGCACCATCATCGAATCCCACCATGGTCAGCTCTGGGCCACCAACAACCAAAGTCCGAACACCCCGGAGCTTTGCGGCACGACTTTCCGGTTCACGTTACCATGTGCTCCTATCGAGATGAACAACGAGCCTGAAACTGATGCTGAAGCCAACGCTGCAATCGACGCCGCAATCAACACTGTAAGCAACACCGAGACAGCACAACCCCCCAATAACAAAGCCACAGAGGAGTTTCCCGCATGACCATGCCGCCAACTGCTAGTACTGTCTATATTGTGGATGATGACGAGGCTGTGCGTGACTCACTGCGTTGGCTACTTGAAGCCAACACCTATCGCGTCAAATCATTTGCCAGTGCTGAAGCTTTTCTGGCCGAGTACCGGGAGGATCAAGCGGGCATTTTGATTGTCGATGTTCGCATGCCAGGCATGAGCGGCCTGCAGTTGCAAGAAGAACTGCTCGCTCGCAAGTCGCACATGCCAGTGGTCTTCATCACGGGTCATGGTGACGTGCCCATGGCGGTGAACACCATGAAAAAGGGTGCGATCGACTTCCTCGAGAAACCGTTTAACGAAACAGACCTGCGCGACACCGTCTCGCGTATGTTTGAAATCGCCAACGAGAACCTACAAAAGCAACAGTCCAAGCGTGCGCACGAAGCGATGCTCGGTAAATTGACAGCTCGTGAACAACAAGTGCTTGAGCGCATCGTAGCGGGTCGCTTGAACAAGCAAATTGCCGATGATCTGGGCATCAGTATCAAGACGGTTGAGGCACACCGCGCCAACATCATGGAAAAGCTTCAGGTAACGACTGTCGCTGATTTGATGAAAGTCGCCTTGGCCGGTGATGCGCCGACGGCGTGATGGTACAGGCGCTGGCCAGCCTCGACTGGCGCAGCGCGGATGGTTAGAACTTGAAGTAGTTAGAACTGAAAGCGGTCAAAACCGAAAGTGTTTAGAACTAAAAGCACCTAGCACTTAGCGCTCACTGCACTTAGAACTTAGAGCGGCAGTTTGGACCAATAAGCAAGTCAGCACGGCAGTGATCAAGGCAACGATCAAGCCAACAAGGGCCCTACTCGCACACATGGTGTTTCCAAAATTAGAGCAATCGTTTCTTATTTGGAAACACCTAAGTCTAAGGCCGTAAGAATCGATAGTGACTGGGCTATAGACATGTAATGCCTGCTGTGCGCTGCCTACTGCTGCGTGCCTGCTGCTGCCTGCCTGCTGCCTGCTGCCCTCCAACTTCCCTATAGTTCCCATATATTGAGAACTATTTGATATGGGGTGCCGGATTCAACATAATTCCTGTTTTTTGTGAACTATTTTATTAAAGGCTCGGGAATGGATATAATTCCTGAAATTCAGGAATTATTATCAGATAGCGCTGCTCAAAGTGGTTAGGGATCACATCGCCCATCGGTACCGCGCTCGCCGAGAAACGACCGAGAGACAACTGATAACCCGACCCAAGCAAGCAAACACGCAAGCAAGCGAATAAGCAAACCCACACGCATGACTTAAAGATCTTCTGCAAGGTTGCCATATGCCCAGAACCCTACCTCGTCCGTTGATAAACCCGGATCCCCAAATCACTGACATGGTGGCACTCGGTCGCTTGATTCGGGATCGTCGAGCCCAAAGTGCCATGCGAATCGACGATGCAGCTAGCATGCTCGGCGTCTCAAAAAACGTACTCTCCCAGCTAGAAAACGGTCGATCGGTAAGCCTAGACAAGGTGTTGAAAGTCTTAAAAGGGCTTGGTCTGACCTTGCTGCTGTTTGACCAGCAAGGGGCATCAGTCGTCCTGAAACAATGGCGCCAGTCTTCACAGGCAGGCGATAACCGCTTAGGCGACAACCACGCAGGCAACAGCCCTTCGAAGCCGCCGACAAGAGAGCAATCGCAATGACCACGCATGTGCTTAAGGTGACGACGCAGAACCAGCACGTGGGCGAGGTTCACTTTGACAGTCGTACAGATACTTATGACTTCACCTACTCCCGCCAGTGGGTAGAGCACGCCGATGCGTTTGCGCTGTCTCCTCACATCGCGCTACCAAACCACACTGTGCACACTGTGCGGGATCAGGAACTGACAGCACTGCAAGGTTCAGTCAGATCGGGGGCTGTTCAGCGGTTCTTACAAAACCTGCTGCCCGAAGGTCGGGCGCTAGACGTGGTTTCTATCAACAACCAGATATCCAAAGACAATGTCTTTGGCCTTGTGGCCTTGCTTGGCAAAGAACCCGCTGGCGCACTGAGTTTCGTCATGGCTGACCTGCAAAAGAGCCAATCAGCGGATGAGGAGCCCCAGCGTCGAGTCATCTCCCATGAGGAACTCAGTCACCGCATCCAACAGCGTGAATACCTACCATTTCCGGTCTGGGATGGAAAGGTGCGTCTATCGGTCGCGGGTTTCCAGGACAAACTGCAGGTACTCGTTGAAGGTGAGCAGATCTCGCTTGCCGATGGCTGCCTCGCATCAACCCACATCTTAAAACCCGAGCCACGCAGTCCACTCACCCCGTGCATGGTGGCCAATGAACACTTTTGCATGACACTTGCAGCACAGATGGGCCTTGCCGTGGCTCCAGTTACCATCAAACGGATTCCAGAGCCGATTTTGCTGGTCGAGCGATTTGACCGTAAGGTCGTCACAGCACTGTATGGCGATGGCGCCCAAGTCTCCCACGAGGCCCAAGACGCCCAAGACGCCCAAGACGCCCAAGACACCCATCATGCGATTGCCGTGCAACGGCGTCATGTCATCGATGGCTGCCAGGCGCTTGATTTACCTGTATCTCACAAGTACGAGCGTAATTTCGGGCACGGTCAAGATGTACGCCATATTCGTGAGGGCGTCAGTTTTGAGAAACTATTTACGGCGCTCGAATTTGACAATCCCCTGGCGGGAAAGCTAAGCCTGCTGAGATGGGCCTTGCTTCAATTGCTCATTGGCAACAGCGATGCACACGGCAAGAACATTTCGTTTTTCATGCGCGCCAACCAACTGATCCCTGCACCACTCTATGATCTGGTGTCGGTTAACGTTTACGGTGAGCAGTTTGAGCAAGAGATGGCCATGGGATATGGCGATGCATTTCTAATCGAAGAGATCGGCGCATTTGATCTGGCTGACTTCGCGCATCGCACCACCGTGCCACCCAAACTCATTGCTCGCGAAATGACCAACTTGGCCAGTAAAGCCAAATTGCTGGCACCCGAACTAGCAGAATCGAACCTCTACACCTCAACAGAAAAAGACCTCGTTCGAGCAATCGCACAATTTGTGGTTGCCCAAGCTGACCGGATGCTCAAGACGGCGCCGCTCGTACTCAAGGTCGATCCTGCGCTGCTCTGATGTCGACATCAGAGCAGCGCGAGCCATAGACGATCAAAGCAATCAAAGCAACGCCAGTGCAACCAGTGCAAGTTGTCGTACTAGCGCTGAACCGGTACGATGTTTTCAATTAAGAAACGATTGTTTTCTATAAAGAAACGATATGTCTGTCTCTGACTTGCTCTTTCCGAATCAGTATCGTCGCAAGGTGCTTGCTCTGCTGATGACGAACCCAGATGTCTCGATACATCTGCGCGAACTTGCTCGCCTGACACAAACATCCCCTGGCACCTTGAAGAAGGAGCTGGATTTGCTGGTCAGCGCCGGTTTGCTGACATCACACACATCCGGTAATCAAGTTCGATTCAGTGCCAATAGTAACCACCCCGTCTACCCCGAGTTGATTGCGCTGATTCGTAAAACCACAGGTTTGCATGATGTGTTGGCGAATGCTTTACAGCCGCTGGCCGATCACTTGGAAGTGGCATTTGTTTTTGGGTCGACAGCCAAAGGTAGTGAGACTGCGCAAAGTGATATCGATGTTCTGGTCATTGGTGACATCACATTCGGGCAAATCAACAATGCCCTATATGAAGCACAAACTGTTTTAGCTCGAGAAATCAACCCTAAGGTCATGTCGCGCCAAGAATGGGCGAGCAAACTGCAAGAGGGAAATTCATTCGTGCGAGAAATCGTTTCAAAGCCAAAGCTTTTTATTATCGGTCGTGAAAATGACCTCTGACTATTTGCCAGGGAGGCATGAGTCCGGGGCATCACTACCTGCGCAATGGTAAACAAGAGGGTCGCCGCTACAAATAATTACAACCGTGCGGTTACAAGCGTGTAATTACAGCCGTGTGGTCCACGCTTGCATCGATGTGGGTTCGTTCACCCGCTTGTGATGACAGGCATACTCAAGCCTGCATACAATATCGAATGATGCTTTTTGTAACGAGAAGAACCGTGGAAAACAGTGAGCTTGCATTCAAACACCCCGCCAAATTCAAAGTTTCCCTCCTCATGGCCACAGGGCTGCCCACCGCAAGATGCATCACCCGCCGATGCGGAAGTTTTTCGGATAACGAAGACGAACCCACCCACAGAAGATGACTTCAAGTCTCACCAGGAACTAGGCAAATCTATCAATGGTCCGCCATGCCTTAGACTGGGGCTGTCCTTATTTCAGAACCTGAACGATGCTGAGCATTCTTTGCAGCTATTCCCTAAGCTAGGCTCTTACGTAATGCAGGGGCGACTCGAGCACAAACATGGTCTCATCAAAGTGACACCGAGCAATCACTTTCCTACGCACACGACCTGGTGGCCATACGAAGGCGTCAATCGCCTTGAACCGTTCCCTACTGAGCCGCTCTCACTTACTGTCGATGCTTGAGACACTAAATATGAACTGGAACATCAAAGCAACAGAGTTTCCTGTAAACGCGTTCGGCATGCCACAGCCAAACGAAATTCTCTACGACTTCGATGGTCCTCGCATTTTTACGGCAATGAGCAAACTTGGCGATTTACTCTACTTTCTCGCCGAAGAGCAAGCACACGCTCTGCGATTCATCGTCGTACCGACAAGTGCACAGGTGATACAGCAGCTTAAAGACGGTGTTTCATCAGTACATGATGCACTGAATCAACCTTGGTTTTGGGTAATCGACACCAGTCTAGACATGACGCCGCAAAAAAGCTGGCGCTGTGCGCTGACAGACATCCCGTCGGAGGTCTTGCCAAAGCCAGGCGTCATGCTTTGGCCTCATCTCGAACCAATTTTTGCACTCCGAGCCATCGGAGATGGACTGTCTCAGGGCAATGTGCCAGCCAGCGTTGTTCGCCAAGTTATCGACGGCGCAAATAGGCAGTCAGCTTCAGACGGCGATCCAGTGGCCACTTGAGACAGACTCACACACTGCTGCGGGCAGCGACATAGACCTCGATCTACTCGAAGCACTTGAAAAACTGGTTCCACGACAATCCGGTATCGTCGAATCCATTGAGATACGCGGCCGAATTTTTAGCAACGCGCATGCCCGCTACTCGCTTACTCGTGAGTCAAGCAAACGTGTAAGCACCGCTTTGCGCAAAGCAAGATCCATTCAAGAACGTATCTGCCAAGTTTCGGGAGTCATTCCCGAAATGGACAAAGACAACTTCACCTTCACATTGCGCGATACCAGCGATGGGCGTGACCACTGCTGCTATTTCCCGCCTGATCTGATTGACGAAATTCTTTTGGCGTTCAACACTGATAGAAGGGTAACCGTCAGTGGCCGCGAGACGTTAGGTAACGGCAACATTGATGTATCTCTCATTGCTAGCTCAGACGATCAACCTTCCTGAAAGACCTGTTTACAGTTTAGAGAGTAAACAGCTTTAGTGGGCTGATGTCTGAAGGATTTAGCCACAGCCCTAAGTGGTTTAGAAGCCTGTGGTTGATGGTGCGCTTGCAGATCACTGACTTACCACTTGACCACACTCGTGGTCACCAACATCAGAGTTACATGCCGTAGCGCCACGCAAAACCTGGCGTAAAGGCGCATATTACGTCGAGGGCGTGAACTTCACCTCTCCAGCTGACCTGACGCTATCCACCATGCATTTGTTCAATGAGCCGGTTCATCACCGCTTCACCGCTTGTGTAGCCGTTCAGGAGAACTAACTACTGTCAGCACGATTTAACCTGAGATTGTGTGCCACTTGGCAATCAGATTAGACGCGATCACTGAAATAGCCTACGCCGGCATGGACTTGCGTTTACTCAAGACCGAGCGCACTAGAATGATGACGATCCCCATAAATCCACCGCCCACCAATGCTATAGCCAAAATTAGTGCCCGACGAATATTGGACTTGAACTCAATTGCACCAACGTCATAGCGCGCTGCCACAAAATCACCCTGAACGATCGGTGTCTCTTTAAACGCCACTATGGCGCGGTCGATCAACTGGCTTTGTTCAATCGCCCGAGCTTGCGCTTCGAGTTCAATCAGTTCAGCGATGTAGGCCTCTTTCTGCTCACGACTTTGCAGTAGCTTGATTTCTTTTTCAATGGCCTCGTAGCCCCGTAGATAAAACGGTTGGTTTTCCGTCAGATTGGCCACCACCGAAGAACCTGCCTGAAACGTTTGTGTTTCGATGGTGTTCTTGGCAATACCGAGCGAGCGCGCAATCTCAGCTTGCTCATGAAGAAATGCCACCCGGTTGCGCACATTCTTATCATAGTCTTGCAGCGCGTTCCCAAGCTTGAAACGAAGATCTTCGAGCTTGAAGTCAGCATCGCGCTGACGAATCGAAACGAGCCGCGTGAACTGCTCTTGTAAAGTCTGCCGGACATTATCCTGGGAATGACTCAAGGCCTGAGTCAAAATGATCCGTGTTGTGTCCCTATCCTGATCACTTTTGACATCAACCACCCAATTGCGCCGAGGGTCACGAGCACGCGTATCTGCCAAATCGGTCGGCGGAAGGATTTGATATCGATAAGCCTCTTCGACCAGGCGTATATCATATTCGAGCTCGGACTCATCCGGTTGCCGCTTATTGACGCCGTGCTCACGAATTGCGGCCACCAACGTCTCGCGCTCAGCAAAATCCTCAATGAACATTTCCAATAAGTCTTCGCGAGACAATTCAACCACTTCATCTTGTCGGATATCAAAAAACCGTAGCTCATTCAAAGTGTCGTAAGCACTTGCCTGCCCGACAGTAATCGGACGCACCTCAAGTCTGCCACTCAAGGTCTGTGGCGCCAAGAAAGCGAACAGGCCACCTGCCAACATTGATAAAGCAGTCACCATTGCGATGACCCAACGACCCTCCCAAATAGTACCCACGAGCTGAGCCAGGTCGATTTCATCGTCTTGATACTGAGGTGAGTCTGTCATCATCAATGAACCAGATAATTTAAGAGGTTGGACTATAGGTTAACTAACGATTTTTTTGTGCAAATCGAATTGGCGATGTTCAGTGTTGTCTTACTGCGACAGTGCAAACCCAACCTGCTCGCATCGACAAATCTATAGTTTTTCGATGATAACTGCCATTTGTATGACTTTAAGTGCATCTCAGGCTGCATTGACCAGTGAGCGCAGTGGGCCAAAGACTTACTCATGAATGCAATTCCATGTGTAACACTTAAAATTGACGATAAAGTTTGCGCAAACATTTGTTTAGTCCTGACATGATCCAAACTGTCACTAAAGCCTGAGGTCTCGACGTTGAACAAAGGTCTAGATAATTTAAAACAACGGTTCGCACTACAACTGGCATTGTCATTGCGTTCAGCGTACGGCGGAACCCTACCTTCTTTGTCGACGATCGCTCGGGACTTGTCGCTGCGCTTCCCTTACCTGCCACACGTGAGTACCGAGACAGTTAGAAAATGGCTACGCGGTGTTGCGATCCCACAGTCGCCACGCATGCAGGCATTGGCCACTTGGCTAGGCGACGATTTGCTGCAGGTGTTGAACACCAAACAGCAGCCTGTGGCACAGTCAAATCACCAGCGCAATAGTTTTGCAGGACAGATCGGCGACATCTCTGCTGATGGCAGCAAAATTTCAAATATCGTTAGCCTACTGGACTTGCTCAGCGAAAACGATCAGGCGCTGGTAGTCCAACTCGTTGAGTCGCTCGCCACCAAGTCTCACATTGGCAAGCCCGGTGGTGAGTCTGCAGCGCTAAAAATTGACACTGAGATTCATCCGACTGTTGACGAATCAGGCCATCGGGTACCCGACACAAATCAGGCTGGGATTAAGCGTCGAAATGGCACTGGCAACGGACAACTGACCTAAGACCGAGCCCCGCAGACCAGACCAACTCGGCCCCCCAGACCTCTCACGCCTGATACTGATACCCTCACGCCCAACACCGCCATGCCTGACACTAAACCCAATAAGAATCGGGTCTAAATCCAGTCAGTATGTAATTTCAACCTAAAATCGTTCTATCAAGCTTCATCAAGTCGGCCCGACAAAGCTCAACCACGACAGAATGACGGTTTAGAACATGACAAACACTGACACCACCAATCCCGTGCTCGCCCCTATTCACGACCTCGTTGACTATGCAGCAGTCAGACCCGAGCATGTGGCACCTGCCATCGAGCAGATGCTGACTCGCGCTCGCACCGCCATCGATGCCGCGGCAGACCCGACCCTGCCAGCAACCTGGGAAGCCATCATCACGCCACTAGATGACGCCACCGAGCCACTCTGGCGTGCTTGGTCCGTGGTTGGTCATTTGAAGTCGGTGATGAATACGCCGGAATTGCGCGAAGCCTATAACCAGATGCTGGCACCGGTGAGCGAGTTTGCCACTTGGGTTGGCTTACACGAGGGTTTGTTCAAACAATATAAGCGCCTAGCCGACAGTCCGGAGTTTGGCCAATGGCCAGCAGTACGCCAGCGCGTGATTGGTCTGGCGATTCGGGATTTCCGATTAAGCGGTGTAGAACTCGAGGGCGATGCCAAGAAACGGTTTGCTGAGATTTCCGAGCGCCAGTCTCAAGTCTCACAAAAGTTCTCAGAGAACGTGCTGGACGCCAACGACGCCTGGTCACTGGTGCTGGACAACGTGGCTGAACTCGATGGAGTGCCAGCTGACGTGGTGGCAGCATTCAAACAAGACGCTGACGAGGACCAAGCGATTGATACATCGACAGGTGAGAAGTTCAAGCTGTCACTCAAAATGCCGAGCTACCTGCCGGTGATGCAATATGCCACTAACCGACAGTTGCGCCACACGATGTACAAGGCCTATGCCACATTGGCCTCAGACGAAGGCGACCCGACGTTTGACAACTCAGCGCTAATCGAAGAGTCGCTCACCTTGCGTGCCGAGAGCGCCAAGCTCCTCGGGTTTCACAACTTTGCCGCCCTTCAACTTGAAACGCGCATGGCAGACACGCCCGAAGAAGTCTTGCAATTTTTGCGCGAACTCGCAGCCAAAGCCTTGCCCTATGCCCACAGAGATTTGGATGAACTGAAGACCTTCGCCAAAGCCAACCTCAGCCTCGACCCCCTTGAGCCGTGGGATGTGGCGTTTGCGTCCGAGAAACTGCGCCAAGCCAAATACGACTATTCCGAAGAAGAGGTTAAACAGTACTTTACCGAACCCAAAGTGGTGTCTGGTCTGTTTACTTTGGTCAGCAAACTTTTTACCGTCAAGCTCGTTGACATCGCGATACCCGCATGGCATCAGGATGTCAGAGCAGCCCGCGTAGAAAACGAAGCCGGCGAGCTGATTGGCCACCTCGTCATTGACCTCTATGCTCGCACGGGTAAACAGGGTGGTGCCTGGGTTGGCAGTGAACGCAACCGCCGCAAAACCCTGCACGCATTGGCCACACCCGTGGTGTATCTGACGTGTAACTTCGCCAAAGCCCAAGGTGGTAAGCCTGCACTCTTGACCCATGATGACGTGATCACCCTCTTTCATGAATCTGGTCACGCCTTGCATGCTCTGCTGTCAGAAGTCGATGAGCCAGGTGCGAGCGCCTTTGCCGCCGTTGAATGGGATGCGATTGAACTACCCTCGCAGTTCATGGAGAACTTCTGCTGGGAGTACGAGGTCCTCAAAACCTTAACCTCACATGTGGACACGGGCGAACCCTTGCCTGAATCGTTGTTCAAGAAAATGAAGGCCGCCAAGAACTTCCAAAGTGGCATGCAGACGGTTCGCCAAGTCGAGTTTTCTTTATTTGACATGCTGCTGCACCACCAACCTCAGGGCATGGGCATTGGCGAGGTGATGCAAACACTCGATGCAGTGAGAAATGAGGTCGCCGTCATCAAACCACCAGCCTGGCATCGTTTTCCGCATGGGTTCTCTCACCTATTTGCTGGTGGCTATGGCGCTGGCTACTACAGTTACAAATGGGCTGAAGTGCTGTCTGCCGACGCTTTTGCCGCATTTGAAGAGGCGCCAAGCACGCTAGATGCGGCCACCGGTGAACGCTTCAAACGCGAAATCCTCTCGGTTGGCGGTATGCGCCCGGCAGCGGAGTCGTTTAAGGCATTTAGAGGCCGTGACCCGCAGATAGATGCTTTGTTGCGCCACTCGGGCATGGTTGACACTGAGGTGGCTGCCTAGCAAAGTGGTTTGGCTCAAGCTGACCAGATCAATCCCCCGCTCTGCCAAACCTTACCCAACGTGCAAAACTGGGCGAAGGTTTCTTTTTTGAAAACCTTCCTCAAAGCCTTTTGCAAAACCTTTGGAATAACCTTTGGCAAAGCGAAACCAAATCAGGCAAGCACGCGAGGCGCGGTTTTTATAGAATGGGGGTTTGACTTTTGACCGGGTCACCTAATACCGGCAACAAGTTTCAAACACCCTGCTGACCAACGAACTAACCACCACAGACCGCCATGACCTCTCAGAATCCTGCACGACTCATCGACGGCAAAGCGCTTGCAGCGCGTATCCGCGTGAAGCTAAAACAAAAGATCGATGCGCTCGTGGCCGAGGGCAATCCGCAGCCCGGGCTTGCTGTGATTCTGGTGGGTGCTGACCCAGCTTCAGCTGTCTACGTGCGCAACAAAATCAAGGCCTGCGAAGAAGTGGGTATTGCGTCGTTTCACCACACGTATGGTGCCGACTTGTCCGAGGCCGAGTTACTGGCCAAGATTGCCCAACTGAATGCGGACCCTAAGGTCAATGGGATTTTGGTGCAGCTGCCGCTGCCCAAACACATCGACCCACAAAAGGTGATCGAGGCCATTGACCCAGCCAAAGACGTTGACGGATTTCATCCGACCAACGTGGGGCTGCTGGCCATTGGCAGGCCGAGCTTTATCCCCTGCACGCCTTTTGGGGTCATGAAAATGCTCGAAGACGAGCAAGTACCGCTGCGTGGCGCCACGGCCTGTGTTGTGGGGGCTAGCAACATCGTGGGCAAACCCATGGCCCTACTACTTCAAGCCGCAGGCGCCACGGTGACCATTTGCAACTCCAAGACCCAGGATCTCGCGTTTCACACCAGACATGCGGATGTATTGGTCGTGGCCACGGGCCGTCCCAAGATGATCACGGGTGACATGATCAAACCTGGAGCGGTGGTCATCGATGTTGGCATCAATCGTCTGGACGATGGCAGCCTATGCGGGGATGTGGACTTCGAATCCGCGAAGATGGTTGCGAGCGCGATTACGCCTGTGCCAGGCGGTGTAGGCCCCATGACCATTGCCATGTTGCTGGCCAACTGTTTGGGCAGCGCCAAAGCGCGCGCATGAGTAACCGCACCATGGATAACACCAACAACAACACCAACAACAAAAGCAACACAGATCTCAGCATCACCCGAGAAGAACTGCACCATCGCAAGATCGATCTGCGGTTCTACAGTCGCTCTGATGGCCTTTACGAAGTCGTGGGTGAGATGATGGACACCAAATCTCACGAGTTCAAGTTGCAACTGCGCGATCAACCGCTGGCGCCACAGACCCCCATCCATCACATGGTCTTGACCCTGGTTTTGGATGAGTACCTGGTCGTCAAAGACATCAAAGCACAGATGAAAGCCACGCCATTTGGCGTCTGTCTTGAAGCACAAAACACCCTGTCTGGCGTCATTGGACTGCAAATTGGCCCTGGCTGGACCAAGAAAACCAAAGAATTGCTCGGTGGCAGCGCCTCTTGCACGCACTTAATGGAGTTGCTTGGCCCCATGGCCACGACCGCGTTTCAGGGCATGGCACCCAAGCGCATGCAAGCCGTTGACCGCCCTGAAAACGAACACATGCGAGTGGGCAAGGTCAACAGTTGCTACGCCTATGCGGAACACCGCGAGGTAATCGCACAACTGTGGCCTGAGCTTTATAGACCGAAGGGCTGAAGCGAGCGTGGGCTTAGCAAGGGATGAACGTGACGCCCGACTTTGATGTTCAAGCGCAGTGCCGCTAATTCCCTGCCGAAAAATCACCCTCGATCCTCTAGCACCAGTTCACTGATGGGTTTGCCACGGGCAACGAGCGAAACAGGCGCGGTAAATGTTTGCTTTTGTGCATTCCAAGTCAGACCATCAACAGCCATCAAACGAAGCATGCTCGCCCCTACTTGATTTGGTGCACTGCTGGTCTGACCGATCTGCTCTTTCTTCTCGGTCACTTCGACAGTCTCCTCATCCTGGGTTAGCACTCAACACCTTTGCGACTTACATTGTGCCCTGTTCTTGTGTCCGCCTCTTGCGACCGTTTCCAGAACGGACTTCAACACGCCAATCAACGGCCTCCAGCGAATGGCCTCCAGCAAATGGCCTACAGCAAATGGCCTACAGCAATGCTGCGGTTGGCTGGCTTAGCCGAAATTGCGCCATTTTTTCATAAATCACGCCAATTTAATAACAATTTTGGCGCGATTTGTTAAAATTACGCCAATAAATTTCAAAAGAACGCCACAACCACCACATGACCACGCTTTCGACCCCAACAGAAGAGCCTGCGCAAGCAACTTCTTCCCGCGTTCCAGCATCATTTCGTCAAGCGGTGCTTAACCAACTGACAGCGCGGCAAAACCAGACCGATGGGCTATCGCTTCAGGCTCTGATAAATGCGATGCAGGGCGTACCCAGGCGCTCGGCGCAACGATGGCTTGCACTGCTCGTTGACGCAGGTTGGCTAGGAAAATCTGGGCGTGCACGCGCGACACGCTATTACTTACCTCACCATCTGCCTCAACCTTTGGCTCAGCCTTTGCCTCATCCTTTACTTCAACACCTGACCCAACCAGGACTTTATCCGCTGCATGCGCATAACCATGCAACTAGCTCTCCTCTTGTCATGAGAGAGCCTGAGGCCAGTCTGGCGGAAATCCCGCTGTCAACGCGAGCACGCGACACGCTCACACAAGTCAGCAGGCCATTGAATCAGCGCCAGAAGGTGACTTACAACGCCAAGCTGCTTGAAGACTATCAGCCCAATGTCACTGCATATCTGCCTGCTGACACCTGTGAGCGACTGTTCGCGCAGGGACGTGTGTATGCCGATGCCAAGCCTGCTGGCACGTACGCACGCGAATTGGCAAATCGGCTACTGATTGACCTCTCTTGGAACTCGAGCCGTCTAGAAGGAAATACCTATTCGTTGCTCGAAACCGAGCGATTGCTCGCAATGGACGTTGCTGCAGACAACCAATCGGCCCTTGACACGCAGATGATCCTGAATCACAAAGTCGCCATTGAGTTCATGCTCGAGAATGCAGCCCAGATCGGTTTTAACCGCTACACAGTGCTCAATTTGCATGCCATGCTCTCAGATAACCTGCTGGCGGACCCAGCTGCCTGCGGGGGGTTACGTAAAAAACCCGTTTTCATTGGACAGTCAAGTTTTACGCCAGCAGACACCCCACAACAAATCACCGAATGGTTTGATCTGTTTCTGATCAAGGCCGGTGCAATCGAGAATCCATTTGAGCAGGCGCTTTTTACACTGGTTCACTTGCCCTATCTCCAGCCATTTGAAGACGTTAACAAACGTACGGCACGGCTAGCTGCCAACATCGGTCTATTCGCGCAAAACCTATGCCCACTGTCGTTTGTAGATATGCCACAAATTCGCTATGTTCAGGCCATGCTCGGGGTCTATGAGCTTGGCCGTATCGATTTATTGCGCGACCTCTTTGTATGGGCGTACTTACGCTCTTGCGCGCGTTACAACAATTATCTTCGGGTGATCAGTTCACCTGACCCCTTGCGCATCAAGTACCGATCGCTGATTCAAAGCGCCGTGGCGCATATCATCTCAGCCTCCCTCAACAAAACTCAGGCCATTGCACATATCCGTGGCCAAGCCCAAGCGCGGGTTGAGCCAGCGGATCAAGCTCGCTTTGTCGAGGTGGTGGAAACCCAGCTCATGAGCCTGCATGATGGCAACATGGCCCGCTACGGTATCAAGCCTGCTCAGTTTGCGGTCTGGATGAAAGGCTGGGTTTGAGTGGGCCAGCGATGAATGGGCAGGCACTGATCAGGCTCTAATCGTGCCCTAAAAAACTCAAAACGACATTTTCGGTGTAATAAAAAATAAAAACGACATTTCGTGATCTTTGTCGCCTGATTTTTATCTCTAAGCGACATGGTTTGCTGTACTTTGTAAGTTTTTTGGGGTGCTGCAATTTCAAAAAATAAACTTAAAACGACAAAAATGACATAAAATAAAACTAAAAACGACAAAGAAAAGCAAAGCTTAGCGTCAAATCACTCAAAACGTCATTGGACTAATGGATAAACCGTCATCTACCCCAAAGCTGAGTACACGACCGACCGCACCAAGGCAGCCTTCGTTGTCGGCGGGCGGCGATCGCTTGCGTCTGGATGATCATGAGATCTTGGTGCCACGTGATGCAGCTCATTTAAGGCGTCTGCAGCGAGCAGCCAAAGATGGCAAAGTGACACGTGTCACCAAGGGTCTGTATGCCAACGCTGTTGATCCCACGCAGACCTCTCCCGGCCAGCAGAGCCCGGTCGCCATGCTGGTTCAGCGAAACTGGCAAACGATCGCTCGACACCTTTACCCCGGTGCTGTGGTTTCGCACCGAAGCGCTCTGGAGGGAGGCCTCACCAGAGAACGTGACAAACAAGGCAATCTGCTCGAGCCCGTGGAGCTAGTGCTGACGGTGCCAACACAAGTTGCGCGGGTGCGTCGACTGCCGGGCCTGAGTTTGGTGTTACTGCCAGGACCAGGGTCGTTGCCCGGTGACCTGGCCTTGGGCACAACGGGCTTGTATTGGTCATCACGTGCGCGCATGCTCCTAGAGAACATGGTGTTGCTGGGCAAGGGAAGTCGCTCAGTTGGCAAGGCTGGTGTTGAGGAGAAGTTGGTCGAGATTCTAAATGCTGCTAGCGAGGATGCTCTAAACCGCTTGCGCGAGGATGCCCGGTTGATCGCGCCCGCACTGCATGCCAATTTTGAGGATTTCAATCGGTTGGTGAGTGCGCTATTGGGGACTTATGCCAAAGGCGAGCTGAGCACTCGCAGTGGCATGCTGTTGGTGGGTGGCACACCGGCTGACCGCGAGCGATTGGACCGTTTTGAAGCTCTTGCTGGCCACTTGAGGGCAACAGCGGTGCCGGATTGCCCAAACGTGGCAGTGACTGATGTGGCACGCACGCACGCTGCATTTTTAGAGAGCTACTTTTCCAATTACGTCGAAGGCACTCGGTTTTCTGTCGAGCAAGCACAGGATATTGTCTTGCATGACCGAATTGTCAGGTCTCGCCCTAAAGACTCCCACGACATCCTTGGGGTGTTCAAGTTAATACTGCATCCTCACTTCAGGGCAACGGTGCCAGCAGCTGCTGACATCGTGCAGGGACTTCAAGAAAGGCATCATTTGATGCTCAGCCGCAGGCCAGAGGCAAGCCCCGGAGAAATCAAAGAGGAGTCTAACTATGCGGGGCAAACTCGCTTTGTTGAACCAAAATTTGTCCGTAGCACGTTGCTAGAGGGCGCCAAACTGGCTTATTCCGTTCCAGAGGGCTTGGCGCGAGCCATTTTCTATGCGTTTTTGGTTTCAGAGGTTCATCCATTCAGTGACGGTAACGGTAGGCTCTCAAGGCTATTGATGAATGCCGAGCTTTCGCGTTTTGGGCGCACCCGCATCACAATCCCCACACTGTTTCACGAACAGTACGTCGATGCCCAGCGGGCTTTGTCGCGTCGTAACGACCCTGAACCCCTAACCCGAGCGCTCGCTCGGATGGCCCAGTGGTCAGCGCTATTTGATTACGAGGATCTCGCTGCGACCCAACGCACCATGCAAGCCTGCCACGCTTTCGAAGAGAATCCGGTTCAGTTCAAGCTCTTGGCACCTGATGGGTCGGTGTTTGCGTAAACCTAGCCATGGTCGCTGCGAGAGCAAGCATTCAAACTTCAGGGGTGTTTTTACGGCAGGCAGGCTGGCTGACGTCAGGTTTGAGGTGCGCGTGCAGTCCCTTTTGCATGCAATGACTGAGGACGTTGTTTATGCAAAAGCCATCAAGAGCGAGATCTGCGCACCCGTGTCGGTGAGTTCGTCAATCGCAAAACGACTTGACATTGATCAGGCAGCCACAGCACCTGCCGATCGAGACCTCGACAGTGTTGTGGACATGATGCTCGATGCAGTGAACTGTGCCCACGAGCCGCTGAATGCTGAGAAATTCTTTGGCTGACATGCCGCGCTCTTCCCCACGAGTTTCTCTAGTTTGGCGCAGATAACAGTTACTAACTGGCGGCATGAGGAGCATGGCCCGATGCAGATCATGTGTGGGCACATGCGTTTGGGTAACAAAGTACCCCCGGCAGGCGGATTCATCAACGCCTACCCGATTGAGTCTCAGTGATTGTCAACCCAGTTTTCCACCACGAGATCGTCGAAACGCTAGAAGTAGTTACGTTATTGGTGACTAGCGCAACAAAAGCCCCGCCACCCAGCATGTATGACATAAAAAATAAAACATCATAAATACACTGCTACAATTTATAAAAATTTAAATATAACTTCTTAAATGAAATTCAATAGCCCCATTCCTCTGCCGGTTAACAGGAGTCTCGCCCGTTTGGGTGATGCGGTTTCGCGCGCTCGACGTCGCCGTCAATTCACCCAGCAAGACCTAGCCTCCCGCATCGGCGCCTCGATCACGACCGTTCAGCGCATGGAGGCTGGCCACCCTGGTACAGCGATTGTGCACATTGCCAGGGCCTTGCAGGTATTCGGCGAACTCGACAAGCTTGATCAGATTCTTGATTTAGCACACGACCCAATTGGGCTCGTATTAAGCGACCAACAACTGCCTCAGCGTGTAAGACCACCTCGCAAGCTTACTGATTCAAAGCGAAACATCCAGGCTAAAGATAGGGGTTGATCGATGAACAAAGGGATCAACAAGCACGGTGTGATTCAGACATTGAATGCAGCACCACCTACACAGGTGGCTGTCGACATTTGCCTAGGCGATCGGCCAGAACCAATTGGGCGGCTAGTTTTTGTGCGTGATGGTCAGCGCGAGTTTTCTCAATTTGCCTATGCGCAATCATGGCTATCAGACACTGCGTTTTTTGATGTATCACCGGACTTGGCCAGCAGCTTGGGATATCAACTCAGAAAGCCCCTGACCCACAGTGATAGCCGATTCTTCTTGGCATTAGCCGACACAGAGCCAGACGCCTGGGGCAGACGCGTGATTGCCCGAGCTCACGCCAAGCGTCGAGCGTCCGATCCCACACTCAAGCCTCTGACGGCGTTTGACTACCTTGCAGCCGTTGACGATTTCAGCCGTGTCGGCGCACTGCGCTTGTGCGAGCACCCAGGCAACCACCTAACCGCTGACGACGGCCCACGCAAAACACCGCCATTACTCGAACTAGAAAAAATCCTTTACGCCTCTCGTGCCATCGAGCTGAATCAGGAGACAGCCGAGGATCTTGCTTATTTGCAGGGCAAAGCCACCTCTTTAGGAGGCATGCGCCCCAAGTGCACATTGCTTGATTCCGATGGTGCGCTATCACTAGGCAAGTTCCCAAGTATTGCTGATGAGCGCACAGTCACTAAAGCTGAAGTACTTGCCCTGGCACTGGCAAGTGCAGCTGGCATTGAAGCGGCCAATGCTCGTGTCGTGACTGTCGGAAAGCAAGCCGTGGCTGTCATCCGGCGGTTTGATCGAAATGCCAATGGCGGGCGCATCCCATACATGTCAGGTGCGACGCTGTTGCAGGCTAGACGTGACGAAGACCGTTCTTACACCGAGTTGCTTGATGCCATGCGAGTCGTTTGTGACGATTATGTGACCGATGCACAGGAGCTATATAGGCGCATCGTTTTTAACCACCTGATCAATAACGTCGATGACCACCTACAAAACGTCGGGTTTCTACACACTCGGCCTGGCAAATGGAAGCTTGCGCCAGCGTTTGACGTCAACCCGTTCCCAGACAAGCTGCCTGAATCCAAGACTTGGCTAAGTCCAGACACAGGGCCAATCACTTCTATCAGACAGTTGATTGAATATGCGCCTTACTTTGAACTCACGACAGGCAAGTTGCACGAAATCATCTCCGACATGGTTGCTGCGTTGGATAAATGGAAGCTATTGGCGCAATCAGCATCGGTTGGCATGACAGCCACTGAGACCCATGCTTTTAAGCCCGCTTTTGAGGGCCCAGCCTTCAAAGAAGCAAAGGCTTGGCTGGGACAGGCCTAGCGGGGCAACGACCAACCCCACAAACTGATCTGAATCAATCCCAGGGAACTTGTGTGACTGCTAACATTCCAACCATTGGGCGTCATACTAATCGTGCAACACCAACGGCGTTGTATGCATCCCTACCTACCAATACTGTTTCTCGCGACACCATGACAGACCAAGCCATCTCTACCTCACCAAGCCTGGCCCAGACATTCAAGCGCATCTTGACCGTTGCTACCCTTGGTTTGGCAGCACTCATGGCGGGTTGCTCCGAACGCTCACCTGACTGGCATCTGTATGAGGTCAGTGGCCACTTGCCAGATCTGGCGTTTGAGCTTCAGGCCGCTGGCGGCAAGACCATGACCGAGAAAGATCTCGCCGGCAAAACAGTGCTGATGTTTTTTGGGTATGCGAGCTGCCCGGATATTTGCCCAACCACCATGGCGCAACTGAGCGAGATCATGACCAACCTTGGTGATGAGGCCAAAGATGTGCGCATTGTGTTTGTTAGCGTTGATCCTCACCGCGACACGCCAGATGTCTTGCAAGCCTATGTCGATGCTTTTAACCCCAATGCCATCGGGCTAACTGGCGATGAGCGCACCATCCGGCGCTTGGCACGTAAATACCGCATCGCCTATCAAATTGAAGCACCCAAGCCTGGGGACGACCCAGAGGTCTACAACGTCACCCACAGTCAGGGTGTCTATATCTTTGACAACGAAGGCCAGATCCGATTGCTGGCATCAGACTCAGAAGACACGGCGGCTTTTACTGAGGATTTGAGAAAGCTGATTCGAATGACGAGTTAGCAGTTTGAACGCGTCAAACTGGACTAGTTGGCTCAGTTCGATCGAAACATGGGGAGAGCATGGCCGGCGCAATGGCAACAATATCCTTGTCGCGAACGCCGTGCTGCTTAAACACCGCTTGCCAGCATGACACCTTTTCACGCATTCGATCGATTTCAGCTTTGGCATCTTGGTTAGACAGACCAAATACGGTTGACTGCGAGAGCAGGTTGTAGACACTGGCAATGCGTCCGTAAGATCCAGCTTCAAGAGCCAGATCTCGACGTTCAATCGAAATCAACGGCACTGGCACAATGTCATAGGCGGGTGATAGGCGCCATTGCCCATTCGTTTTAAGTAGCGCATGATTACGCGGGTGATCATCATTGTTGGTGACCATGGCGTTAAAAGCCATACGACGAAATAGCTCGCGTTGATCTTCCCTGGGATTTGAGGACCAGCGACGCAGCTCGTCTGCTAACAGCAGGTAAGACCAACGCTCTCTTCCAAGATACCCATCCTCGGCATCAAGGACAGTTAGGCCTGACACCAAGCCAAAGCGCTCATACTTGGCTACATCAGGATTGAACAGTCGATCAAAACGCTCAAGCATCAAGACGTCCTGGCTCGCGACCTTCTCAATGCGTGTTGCACAAACATTTAGACCGGCTAGCCTGGCAAGTTCGAGCGTGGCATATTCGATGCGCTGCATGTTAAGCCTATCGCCCTTTTCTGGTAGTTTGGCAAGCCATATGCGGTGATTGTCCTCTACGGTTACCTTCGGTCGGGCACCGCCCATGCTGGTGCCTGGCTCGAGTTGTTCGAGAACTTCATGCAGAAGCGTGCCGCTGTCCTCTAGTTCTTGTGCTGCGGCAATCAGTGCTTCTAGGTTGTGTGTGCGATTAAACGCTCGAACAGTCGGTGGTGAGTTTGGCGTGACTGCGAAACATAGATTACCGGCACCATCGTCTGGACCATTGAGCAGATAGTCGAGTTCGCTGATTTCAGCTTCAGGTAAACCAAGCTTGGCTTGAATGACGCGACGACCCCATGCGTCAGCACTAGCGTCACGCAATACCCCTGGTATGCCTTTGAGCTTGGTGATCTCTCGAGGTTGGTTACTCAACGGTAGGTTAAACGGATCAAGTGATACAGCGTTCTTGCGCTCGAGATACGAGCGACCATACTGAAAAACGCCCTGATAGCGATTTGTCGCCATCGTGCTCACCCTTAAGACGCCACACACAGTCCATTCAAAAGTGTTGGGCAGCTGGATAAATGTGTAACAGCTCTGGGCTTGTGCGGTCGTAATGGTCTTAACTGTCGTAGCGGGCATCTGGTGTCTATTTAAAAATCATTATCGGGGACAGAGTGGCGAATACGCTTTGGTAGGCGCACGAGATCAAGCGTTTTGCCGTGCTCATCGAGATCTGGGTCTGCAAGCACACGAGCAGTCGGAAGCAGCCCAAGCGCCCATAGAACGCTCAGCACATTGCCAATCGCGACACCGGCATCGCCATTTTCTAGGCGACGAATGGTCTTCTCGCCCACGCCTGCCTTTTGTGCGAGTTCTGCCTGGAGCAAACGACGACGCTTGCGCGCGACGCGTACGTTCTCGCCGAGCTCTAGAGCAGCTCTGCTGACTTCGAATGGCATCGGGATCTTTTTTTCGGTCATATTTAACCATTATAAATATTTAATTGGTTAAATCTAGCCTATTAATTATAGCAAGAATCCTTGTAAAGTCACGCTGCCCCCTGCCTGTGACAATCCTGCTGGCCACAACGCCACGCACTCCTTTCAGACAGTTGAGGGGCAACGCTGCTATTTCAAAAAATAGATAGGGCACTGATCAAGGAACTTTGGCGATATCTCCAATTCCCTAGATCTCATGCCTCGACCTCCTGTTGTTTGAAATATTTCTAGAAATTCACATTTAAATGTCGTTTTCTAAGAATATTTCAAACACTTACGCTCGGGACCTCTTGCCATTGTTTGAAATATTTGCGATAGTTCAGCTCACATGCAAGTTTCCGAAAATATTTCAATCAAAAAGCTGCTGAGCAAGCTGGAGTGGGACACGCCATACGGCTGCCGCGACCTGCAGGCTCTAGGCTTACCTTCAACTGCTGCAGCCCGCTTGGCCCAGTCAGGCTGGCTCAAGAGATTAGGACGTGGCGTATACCAGGTGCCAAACGCCAAACTGGACATGAACAAGGCATTGGCGTACCTGTCGCTCGAAGTTCCGGAGTTGCACGTTGGAGGGAAAACCGCCCTGGATTGGCGAGGGACACGCCACAACCTTGCACATCAAGAACGGTTGAACTTATGGGGTCTAAAGGCGGGACGACTCCCAGCATGGTTTACCGAGCTGTTCAATATCACATACCAGTCAACCAGAATTTTTGACAGCACACTGCCCCAAGGGTTCGGTCTTGCACCACTTCCGGCAGGGAACCCGAAAGTAATGGTGTCCGTGCCGGAGAGAGCGTTACTCGAACTCTTCAGCGACACGGGCAAGCTTCAGTCACTGGAAGAGACATTGAACGTCGCGGAAAACGTTCGACACCTACGCCCTGATGTTCTTGAAACATTGTTGGCCCACACGACACGTGTAAAGGTAGTGCGGTTGGCCAAATCGTTAGCCGAGCGCCTTGAGCTACCCTGGCTTGAGATTGCCAAGAAACACAATGAACGACTCGGAAGTTCAAGTCGTTGGGTTGCTGTGACCCGGGACAAGAAAATTCTTCATCTCAAAAAATGAATCCCACCTACGTACAAACGGTCAACCTGCTGTTGGATATCGCCCCCACCGTGTTTCAAACCCCTCGATTTGCAATGAAGGGAGGAACAGCACTGAACCTGTTCGTTCAGGACCTGCCACGGCTGTCAGTTGACATTGACGTCGTCTTCGTTAATCACCTGGCTGACAGGGTTACAGCCTTGGAAGAAATCGCCCTCGAGATCCAGCGCATTGAGGGAGCGACCGCCAAAATGGGCTATGAATCTCGAACCAGGAAAGTGCATGGTGGCGATGAAGTGAAGCTTGACATCTTCAGCGCAGAAGCCGAAGTCAAGGTTGAAGTGAATTTCGTTTTTCGGGGAACAGTCCTGCCGGCACAAACACGCTCACTGTCAGAAAAAACTCAAGCGCTGTTTTCCAAAAATATACAAATCCCAGTGCTCTCGCCCTCTGAACTCTATGGCAGCAAACTGGTTGCTGCAATGGACAGACAGCATCCACGCGATTTTTTCGACGTTCTCAAGATGTACGAAAGCCATGGGTTGACTCAAGAAATTCTGGACTGCTTTGTGGTCTATTTGGCTGGTCACAACAGACCCGTGCATGAAGTCTTGTTTTCCAATCCTCAACCGATGGAAGAGACTTTCAAAAACGAGTTTGTAGGAATGACATCAGAGCCCATCAACCTAGATGCCCTACTCAATACCCAGCAACAATTGATGGCCGAACTTCCACAAGCGCTGACTCAAAACCACAGAAATTTCCTGCTGTCGCTGGTGCAAGCCAGACCGGACTGGTCACTTCTGCCGTTTAACCATTTGCAAGATATACCAGCCATCAAATGGAAGCTACAGAATTTGAGTAATCTGAAGTTAAAAAATCCGGCGAAATTCCGTTTCCAACGCGAAGAACTTGCGCAGCGATTTAAACACCAATAGCGACCAAGAACAGGCGGGGACCTAATTAGAGTCGTTCGCCTAGCCTAACCATTTCGAGTTTTCGGGGCACCAAGTCTGCGGAGTTGCAGTTCGATGGGCACACACTGATGGTTGGATCCAACAACGTCTGCAAAAGCATAATCCGCGACACGCCAGATGTCTTGCAAGCCTATGTCGATGCTTTTAACCCCAATGCCATCGGGCTAACTGGCGATGAGCGCACCATCCGGCGCTTGGCACGTAAATACCGCATCGCCTATCAAATTGAAGCACCCAAGCCCGGGGACGACCCAGAGGTCTACAACGTCACACACAGCCAGGGCGTCTATATCTTTGACAACGAAGGCCAGATCCGATTGCTGGCTTCAGACTCAGAAGACACAGCGGCTTTTACTGAGGATTTGAGAAAACTGATTCGCATGACGAGTTAGGTGTCATCGTCATCCGTCGCATGGGTTAGTTCGGGTTAGGGCAATATAGGATCAGACACAAAACCAATATCAGCGCCAGGGACAACATTTGTAGTGAGCGGCATCGAAAGAAAAAGTGTCGGACTCAGCGTTCGCCAGGTAAAAATTTGTGCAAATGAATTGCCGGACCCGGGGGCCACATCACGGCGTAAGCTTACGACGGCAACAAGCTCAATTGAAGCAGTTCGCATCTGAATGGCCTTCTCAAGCCCTGAGCTTTGTCAGCAGTGTCACCAGATTGACAACCCCAGTGAAAGGCTCGGGCTGCGAACGTGCCGTGTACTTTACCGCTAACGCATCGGCGCGTTGCGTGGCCACAGACAATCTTTCACTGGTGATGCTCAAAGCACGCGTTGCACCCTTCTCGTAAGCGGGAATGTAGGTTTTTAGGCGACGCATTACTTCATCTCGATGGATCGGCGCCTGTATGTCCTCGTAGTGAAGCAGCAGCCACAGCTCGAAACTAGGCACTGAGGCAATCGCTTGGAAACGAATGGGCTGCTTATTGTCGTTCCTCAGTTTACGATCAAGTGACTCGGCCATGGTCAAGGCATCAAAGTAGCTGCCGTGATTGTCGCGGTCAAATACCGCGTACACCTGTTCGAATGCGCGCGGTTGGATATTCTTGTGTCTGTTGCCGAACTCAAACAGTTCCTGGGCATACTGCACCACCTCCGACCTGAATAGGAGCAGTACCTAGCTCGCTGGGGCGAACTTCGACATTGGTTGTATGCAAACGGTAGGCCTGTCGGATCTCGCAGAAATAGTTAGGCTCTGTTTTGATGCCTTCCGAAACGATCAGGATACGGTCATAGACGGCACGTCGTGCCAACTTGCGTTCAAGCTGCTGGCGTTGACGCTCTCGTGGCGAATTGTCACGCGCCATCAGTCATGCAATCCCAATGTTTGGTCTAGGAGCGGAATGCCACCATACCGCCCAATTAAGTAGCCCCGCTCCAGAGCCTCGTTCTTGCGCGGACTGAACTCCGACAAACCAACCAGCTCCGAGGCCTGATCACGATCTTTTTCCACGAACCAGATCTGGTCACGCCGAAACAGATCCGGCGCATCGAGCAACGACGTGTCGTGAGTGGTAAAGATCAGTTGTGCGCCGCCGGTGTTAGCTTCTGGATGGTGAAATAACCGCACGAGCTCCCGAACCAGCAAAGTGTGCAAACTAGTGTCCAACTCGTCGATCACCAAGGTCAGTCCCTTGCGCAAGATGTCGAGCACCGGGCCAGCGAGAAACAGCAAGTTTCTAGTACCGTTGGACTCATCCATTAGATCAAAGACGGCTTGACCCTTTTCGGTCAGGTGAGAAAAACGCAGCTGATGCTTTTCTACTTCCTCATTGGGCACCTCGGTCTTTCCCGCTGCTAGATCAAAATGCACGGCCTGTCCGGGCACTTTGCGCGTGACTACCTCGATGTCTGCAATGCTCATGTCCGCAGCCGACAAGAAGTCACAGATCTGCCGACGACCTTCAGTCTGCCTTAGCATCTGGATGGAGACCTGTGGGCTTAGCTGCGCCTGTTCGTTAAAAATCACAAGCTCATTGACGAACCAATCGAAGATCGGACGAAGCGCATCGCTGTTAAGCTGAACTGCCATCGAGAGAAACAACGCATTCGGACGGGTAGCTCCTTCCCACAGATTCTTTGGTCCCTTCAAGCCAGAACCAAATTCGTAGACATCCTTGCCCGTCTGCGCATCAAAATGACGCTCGAACCAACGCTGGGGCTTAAAGGCCTTGTAAACCAGCAAGTGCTCACCGACGATACGCTGGGTTGTCATTGAAAACCCGTACTGATACCGAACACCGTCGATGATGAAGGTCACCTCAAAGGCCGTCGGTTTCGTGGCCGATTGCGCATCAAGTCGGAATGGCTGCAGGGCAAATGCCTGGCCAGGCTGAATCACAGTCGCCGACTCCGCGACCACCCCTCGCATGTACTGCAGCGCCTTGAGCAAATTGGACTTACCGCTGGCATTGGCGCCATAAATGGCGGCACTACGCAGCAGCCGGGGTGCTGCCTTAAGACCTGTGCTCACCGTGTGCGTGTCTTGTAGCGTCTTGTCCTTGGAGGCAACTAAGCTGAGTACCTGCTCTTGACGCAGGGATCGAAAGTTCTCCACTCTAAACTCGATAAGCATCACCTGCCCCCAGCAAATTTAATAATAAAATTAATTTATGCACAATAATTTCTTATAGTTAATTTATTCTATCACTAAAGTAAAAATAAATTACGTTTTATCTGCCCCCCCTACGGTGCTTCTCACAGATGAAGAACCGAACCGCTTATACCCCCGCCTTGAAGAACGGGGCTTTACGCGCTAGGTGGTAACAGCAATGTCATGTTGTGTTTCTCTGAAAGCTGCATTACGCCTATCTCTTTGAGATCCAAGAGCGACACGACAAACCGAAAAATTAGTAACACCTTCTGTAAGCTAGGCGCAGGCACGGGAAATTTGACTACCCACACTTTGCTATATACAATCACTATATATTGGCTCAGGAGCTCATCATGTCTATTGGCACCGTTTTTGTGAATAATCGCACCCAAGCTGTCAGGCTACCGGTGGACGTTCGCTTGCCTGAGAACGTTCGCAAGGTAGAAATACGCATCAGAGGGCAAGAGCGCATCATCACTCCCGTCGGTCAGACTTGGGACAGCTTTTTTTTGGGTGGCCCGCGGGTGAGCGATGATTTTTTGCCTGAGCGCGCATCCCAAGAACAAGCGCAGCGGGAAGCCCTTTGATGCTGCGTTACTTGCTAGACACGAATATCGTCATCTATGTTTTAAAACGCCGGCCAGTCGAGGCACTTTCGACGTTTAACGCCAATGCCAGTCGGATGGCTATCTCAACCATTACCCTGGCGGAATTGATTCATGGTGCAGAGAAAAGCCAACATGTGAGTGAGAATCTGACTGCCATCGAGGACTTTTGTAGCCGAGTCGAGGTATTGCCCTATGGTATGAAGGCCGCACAGCATTATGGTGCTATCAGAGCCGCCCTAGAAAAACGCGACCAACCCATTGGCGTTAATGACCTGCATATTGCGGGCCACGCCCGCAGCGAAGGATTGGTGCTGGTGACCAACAACATCTCGGAGTTTGAGCGGGTGCCTGCGCTAGAGGTTGAAAATTGGGTTGAAGGCTGACCCGAGTTCGAGGTCAATCAAACAGGGTCTAGTTTTACTAATCTCGCACCCCACCACCGGCTCCAAGCCAACCAGATAAACATCGAACTGACGCGGCCGGCTCACCAGGTCCACTCCTTGTCATCAAACTCATTAGGGGCTGACTGAGCCAACCAAAGGTTGTCATCAGCATCGTCACCAGCGGCACGAAACTGTTCATCCCAACCCTAACGCGCAACCCGGCTGGGGGTTAGAACAATAGAGTCACCTTTAATCGAGAGCTCCATGGAGTCACAAACACCAACGGACTTCAAAACGTTGGACGGTATCCGTACACCCTTAGAGTTCCCAATCCGGACTAAGCGAACTTTCATTAAAAACCTTGCAAAATGTAATTACAAAGTAATTCTACTATAGTAATCGTCAAATTGATAACCAATGGTGTTGCGTCCCTACCCGATGCTTCTCACACAACCTGAAGTCTGCAAGCTCTAAGCGAGTGGGTGCGAAACACTGGAACTGGTTACGCCATTGTTATGACAAACCCGTGCGCTACCTCATCGCCAAAGCACCTTGTGCAACCAATAATCTGTGCAGCAATGTGAGTCAATTTGCCACAGAACTGACGTCAATTAATCCAGCCTTTTTGCGACAGGATGGTGTTAGCGAGCTCGATTTGCCTCGGCGTGAATTGCTTCTTGCGCTCGCCCCATTCATAAGTGAGCCGCACCAAGTCGCTGATAGCGGTCACTTGCGAATGTGCCCGCACCCAATGGACAGTCGAGAGCAACTCAAGCCCGAACGATGACTCGAATCCCTCGACAAGCTGTGACACGCGATCTAGCCTTGCTCCAGTGTCTGGATAGCCCTCCAAAAACCGGCTAGCCATCTCAATGGCGCCAGGCAAGATTTCCAATTCCTTGTCTGGGGCGTCACCGCCATCGGCATAACCAACCAGCAAATGGCCCTCAATCGCCTGTAGAACGTGCCGCAGGTTTTCTGCATAAGGACCGTAGAAACCTTGTTTGTACTTCAACCTTAATGGCTCGCCAGCGACTTGCATGAAGTACAACAATTTGTGGACCTCCAGCAAACTGATTGCCGGATCCATAAACCCTTGAAGATAGCGACTCATTAGCCCAACCAAAGCCGCACGACCTGGGGTCATTTTGCAAGCCGGTCTAACCTCGGACCCCACCGCGGGCGCAGGCCTGCCCTGCGGCTCAAACACGGCAACTTGGATATCGGGCAAATCAGCAAAAGCAATCTCTATTAGAGGTCGGACCTCATCCCAATCTAGCCCACCCATTCCGCAACCCAGAGCAGGTATAGCAACTGACTCTATGTTTAATCGACGCAAATCAGATACCAATGCTCCCAAGCCAGACTCAATGTCCTCGATTCGACTATTGCTGCGCCAGTGGCGCTTAGTCGGGAAGTTAATGATGAAGCGGGGGCTTGTCAGAGAGTTTGTCTGATGAACAAACATCGCGCCAGGAACAACCTTTCCAAGCTTGCAGGCTTGCTCATACGCTTTAAAGTTGTCTGGAAATGCTTTCTTGAATTCAAGCGCAATGCCACGACCCATCACGCCAACGCAATTAACTGTGTTCACTAACGCCTGAGAACGCTCGCCAAGAATGTCACCGGTTTTGTACTCGATCATAGCCACCCCCATTGCCTGCTCAATAGTACCAATCAGGCTTAACTTCGACCGTCGGTACGTGGGCAACGCCACTCAATACGGACAATACTAGTCGATACGTCCAAGAGTTCTGCACGACGATGCGTTGCACGAGAGTCCATGGAAAGCATCCTTCGACTAGAAATTCCGCCTGCTTGCGCTCCTTGACTGATTGATCCACGCGCCCCCCACCCCAAAAATTTGACGTGATTGAGCGCCAATCGAGTTCATTTAAAGCACCTAAATGCGATCGGTCTTCGAAGTACGCAGCCTCAGCATTTCCTAACGTGAATGCCCAGCGCTTGTGATTGCTCTGCGCCCAGTCTACTGTCGATTTTAAATCCGCTTGAAGATGCAAGATTGGACCTTGCCCGCCGCGATAAATCAAGTCGGGCTGATTGGCACGGTGCAACAGATAAAGCATCACTGATCTGACACAAAAATAAAACGGCACACACTGCCCGACATACAAATCAGGATAACTTCGAAGCGTCAATTCAGTCAGTCTCCTACGTTTGATTGCGGGTATACCAATCACCGACCCCATGCACCCGCGCCGTACCATCTCTGCATCGCACCACAGATATCCATCCGATACGATCGAAGCAAGCTTATCGACATGCACAATATGAAAAATTTTTGGCTTGTCTGGCACCAACAACTTCACGTCTCCCCTTGGCTCTCGCAATCCAATCAACACCACCAATCAACACCACTTCAACGGCACTTCCACGAACCGAGACGCGATACAAATCAACGTAGACCAACAGTGTGCTACGGTGCTGTCGGCTGCGCGGACCAAGTGCTGGCAGTACTGAGTGAATCTGAAGGACACTATTTTACTGTTTTTATATACAGTTAAATGACGCTTGGTGAAAGTTTATTTACCTAACCCACCCCATCAAGCTTGGCCGCCGTATCCCTCAAGGCCGTGCGCAAGCCCTCCTCAATCACCGGATGATAGAAGGGCATGGTCAGCATCTGATCAATCGTCATGCCCTGTTCACCTGACCATGCCAAGAGATGGGCCAAGTGTTCAGCCACAGGCCCCACCATCTGGGCACCCAGAAAGCGGCGGGTCTTGATGTCGGCATAGATGTGCATCAAGCCTTTGTTTTTGAGGATCACGCGCGAACGGCCCTGTCCGGTGAAATCCAACTCACCGGTTACAAACGAGCCTTTCTCCAACTTCTCTGGCCCGATGCCCACCATCGCAATTTGCGGATCCGTGAAGACGACACCCAAATGAATCGTGCGTTTGCCGGGCTTGACATCCGGATAGTTGGCCGCATTCATGCCGGCAATATGACCCTCATCGGCCGCCTCATGCAGCAGGGGAACGTCATTGTTCACGTCGCCAGCGATAAATACCGGCAGATCACCGACTTGCAGTGTTTCCCGATTGAAAGCGGGAATGCCTTGGGCGTTAAGCTCGATATTGGCATTGGCCAGATCCAAGCCCGCCAAATTCGGGCGACGGCCCGTGGCCACCAAAGCGTAGTCAAAGCGCTCGACACACTCGCTGTTATCCAAACTCACGTATCTGACTTCTACCTCATCACCCACGCGCTTGGTGTCTAAAACGCGCGCATCGGGGTCAAGATAGAACTCTTCCTGGAATATCTTCTTGGCGGTCTGCCGCACTTTGAGGTCTGAGAGACCGGCCAAGGAACCACTCATGCCAAACACCCTGACCGTCACCCCAAGCCTCGCCAAGGCCTGACCCAATTCCAGGCCAATGACGCCTGGGCCAAACACCACCACCCGCTTGGGCAGATCATGCCAAGCAAACACATCATCGTTAACCACCACGCGGTCACCGAGCGCTTTGAACGGTGGCGGCACATTCGGGCTCGAACCCGTCGCAATAACAACTGATTTTGCATTGATCCGTGTGTGATCATCGACTTCGAGCACGCCAGGTGCCACAAACCGGGCATAGCCACGCAGCTTGTGTTCAGCGGGGATGTTTTCTACGCCATCGAGTACAAAGCCCACAAATCGGTCACGCTCACGCTTGACCCGATCCATCACCTCTTTGCCATTGATGCGAACCTCGCCATCCACATGCACACCAAATGGGTCCATGTGCAGCGCGCTATGCGCAGCCTCTGCCGCTGCAATCAACAATTTTGACGGCATGCAGCCCACACGCGCGCACGTGGTGCCGTAGGGACCACCTTCAATCATCACCACCGATTGAGCAGCACCACGGCCGACCTTGATCGCTGCTTTATACGCTGACAGGCCAGCGGTACCCGCGCCAATGATGGCGACATCGACATCCATTGATTTCATGACTGCTCCAGAAAATTGCCGTGGTGACATCTTGCTGTGATGACACCCCACAGCAGTCACTGTAACGCAGCAAATCTCAATGGACCATGCGGTTAGATCAAGGTGACCCCGATAGACCGTTGGAGATCAAGCCTGCAGACCAACATGCGGCAGGCTAACCGTGCGCTTTAGACAAATCCTGTAGGGTGCTTGAACCAACACCCTTACCGCTGGCTATAGAATCAATGCCAATGACCGATCAATCATTTCTTTCGGTAGGTACTTCATCTTCGCAATCGCGTCGGGCTCGAGGGAAAAGTTCGGTAAGTAGTCACGCAGACACTCCCCGAGCATTCGTGCTTGGTTCAAATCACGCTGCTTTTTCACGGGTTCGCGATCAATTTGTTGTGACAGCCAGGCCTTATGCAAGGCAAACGCCCTGGGATCTGGCACCGGCATCATCACCGGCTGCCCATCGGCCGAAATCACAACTTGCTCAATCCGAGGTGCATTGGCCAGCCATTCAAGGTTTGGTACTTCGACCGCCGCCAAATCATGAGCCGCCATCGGGGCGGGACTTTCTGACAACATCCCCTTATCCTGAGTGATGAAGTCCACCATAAAGCCATCTTTATTGATGGCGCGAAACGCATCCGACGAAGACACAGTAAAGCTATTGTCCGCTTTACGTAATAACGGCAGTAGCTCTATCAAACCCTGGTTCTCAAGCTTCTTAGCCAGCAAGGCAATTTTCTTGCGACCATCAAAAAGCAAATCAACATCACCCGAGGCCAGCAGCTCGACCTTGAACTCAGCACCCGCCATCGACTCATAGGCAAATAGAGCGTGAGTACCAATCACGCGAAGATCCTTCAACGCTCGTGTTTCATCCAATCGCAGCAAAATGCTGCCAACAATCGTGGGCATTCGCCCAAGGCGCAACGCCCTATTCAGACGACCCTGCGTCTGCATTCTCTGCGTCAGGCCTTGCAATGTCTGCTCGGCCAATTGCTTGCCCGTGATGAATCGCTCGTATAGGTCTTCTGTCTCACCGCTGCGACGCCCCAGCGACTTGCCGTTGCCCTTGGCATCGCGCAAGCGAACCAAGTACTCGGCGTTATTCACGGTTTTCCAGCGCATGCCGTAGCGGTAGTCGTGACTTCGCCATCGGGCCTGCCGCCACGCTCTATACAATTGGTCTGACTCCACCAGATAGAGCCGCTGTTGATCACTGAGGGGCTTCATTTTTGCCTGCATTTTTAAAAAAATACATTTTACAGGCAAAAATTATATAAATCAGTGGTTTAAATTAAGTTTTTGGACGAAGTCTCTAAGATAGCGTGGGGCAAGAAAGCGAGGAGATCACCACGGCCGAAACGACAGTGAACCATCACTAACCGTGATTGATTAACGCCAAGCGATGTCTAATTTACGACCAGTGTCTGCACAATCACGCAGATACATGTTGATTAAAGTTTGATAAGGAACGCCGGACTCTTCAGCCATCCGCTTGAAGTAATCAAGTGACGAGTCATCGAGTCTGATAGTCACCGTTTTTTTGAGTCGTTTGGCATACGGGTTTGGTCCGGCTTTGGAGAAGTCATATTCTTTACGCATTAAAAATCACCCTAGATAGTTACGTGCTTCACGGCCTGTAGCTTTGCGGGCCGAAATGATCCTAATAACAGTGCCATGTTTGCGATCACAGTGACACACCACCAGTAAGCGATGCAAATGGCTGATACCCAAAACCAAAAATCGGCGTTCGTGCAATGAATGATCTGGATCTGGCATCAGCCGTGCAAAGTCATCTAGGAAAACCGAGCTTGCCTCCTCGAATGTCACTTGATGTTTGTGCCAGTTGCTATTAGCTTTGTCTGAATCCCACTCAAAAGTGATGGACATATATTTACACCGTCTTTACAAAAAATCAAGTCAATATTCTGACCAATTATTCGAGACGATGTGAGCCGCTAGGGCAAAATTACCCTGGCAAAGAGATGACGCAACATGTCAGTGAGGGCCGACAAGAAACCGGTTACTTACCTAGACAGACGCCAACCCCATGAATACTTCCCCTATAAGGGCACCCGCCTAGCGGTCACAGTGTGGGCATAACAATTCGGAACTACCGATTCGTATTACCGATACCCGTCTGGATTCATCTGCTGCCAGCGCCAGGCATCCGCGCACATGGAATCAATGCCAAGCTTGGCTTGCCAGCCAAGTAGTTGGTGAGCAAGCGTCGGATCCGCAAAACACACCGCCACGTCCCCTGGACGACGATCAACGATGTCGTAAGCCACTGGCTTGCCGCAAGCTTGACCAAACGCCTTGACCATCTCAAGCACACTGCAAGGACTGCCCGTGCCCAAGTTCACGGTCAATGGCATGGTGAGATCGCCACGTTGCAGAGCATTTAACGCCGCCAAATGCCCCGCTGCCAGGTCTTGCACATGGATGTAGTCACGCAAACCCGTGCCATCGGGCGTGGGGTAATCGTTACCAAACACAGAGAGCTTGGCACGCTTGCCCACGGCCACCTGCGCGATAAACGGCATGAGGTTATTGGGGATGCCATTGGGATCCTCACCGATCAGGCCAGAGGGATGTGCACCCACCGGATTGAAGTAGCGCAACAGTGCCACCCGCCAGTTGGGGTCAGCAGCACACAAGTCACGCAAAATATCTTCCACCATGCGCTTGGTGCGTCCATACACACTCATGGGCGCCAGTGGCGCGTCTTCTCGGTATTGGCCGGTGCCCTGCTCACCATAGACGGTTGCCGACGAAGAAAACACCACCGAGTAAACACCAGCCCGCTGCATTTCTTCAAATAGGCAAAGGCTACCCGTGATGTTGTTGTCGTAGTAGCGCAGGGGCTCGCTTTGCGACTCTCCGACGGCTTTTAAAGCAGCAAAATGAATCACCGATGAAATCGGATATTTCGCAAATACCTCGCGCAAAGCCTCTCGGTCACGCACATCGGCCTGCACAAAACCCACTTCTCGCCCAGTGATCTCGCGAACACGATCGAGGCTTTTGACATGACTGTTCGACACATTGTCCAACACGACAACATCCATGCCCGCCTCAAGCAACTGCACCGTAGTGTGCGAGCCGATATAACCTGCCCCACCTGTAACTAGAACCGTCATGACTGAAGCCTAAGTAAATACACTAAACCAAACTCAAAGAACCGGCATATTAACCAATAGAAAAGAACTGACTAGAACTGGACTGCAGAGCCAACCCAAAACCGATCCAAAAGGGTCGATCGATACACCACCAAACTTAAGCTTCGGTCTCAAGCCTCGGCCTCAAGCAACGTTGCCTCAAACCCAATCTCATCGAGTGCCGCAATCACCTTGTCGGGCATGGTTTCAACTAGGTTGGCGACTTCGACCACATGATCATGCAGGTCACAGACCACGTGAGCATCCGATGACAGTTCTTTAATGGCCTTGGTGATAGTAGACACACAATGGTTGCAAGTCATGTCAGGCACATGCAGCTTCATTTCATTCTCCCGGTCATGCAGATACAAACAAGCCCCAAGCATAGCGCTTTGCTGTCCCAAAGCACAGTTCAAGGGATCACAAGGGATCACAAAATTGCTAACATCCGCTAAGAATAGGCCAAAAAAACAGGCCAAAAAAACAGGCCAAAAAAATAGGCCAAAAAAATAGACCAAAAAAATAGACCAAAAAGCAACCAGCCCACTGTCCCAAACTACCCCAAACCACCCCAATCTACCCAACCCCACCCCACTCTGCCCCACATTCATTCATGACCCACCCCGCTCGCCTAGACACATCACTTCAAACCGATATCCTGATCGTTGGCGCGGGACCAGCAGGCTGTGCGGCAGCCATCACCTTGGCGCAAGCTGGCCGCCAAGTGCTCCTTATTGATCAACATGACTTCCCCCGCGACAAAACCTGTGGCGATGGCTTAATTCCTGACTCCATGCAGGCGCTCGAGCGACTCGGTGTGCTCACGACCGTCAGGCAAGCTGCCACGGCCGTCAAAGGCCTGGCGTGCCATGGCCCCAAGGGGGGCACGCTCTACATCCCCAGTGATTTGGCGGTGTTACCTCGAAAGACGCTTGATCAATGCCTCTTTGAACGGGCCAAAGCAGTCGGCGCAACCGTCATGACCGGCGTGCGCTACCTCGAGCCCATTAAGGACAGCCAGGGTCGTGTAACTGGAGCACGTATCAAGGGTTCCCGTGTAGTGGGTGCCAGTCTAATGGGCGCAAACATCAATGATGCACCAACCGATATAGACGGATGCCAAACTGAAGTACAGGCCAAGTGGACGATTTTGGCGACTGGGGCAACGGTCGGTACGCTGCAAGCCACGGGTCAGTGCACCCGCGCCTTGCCGTCTGCCATGGCATTGCGTGCCTATGTGCATCATCCCGAGTTTGTGGATGACGAGGGCAAGCCCATCGAGCATCTACACATCAGCTGGCACAAGTCCTATGCACCAGGCTATGGCTGGATCTTCCCCTGCCCCAATGGTATCTACAACATCGGGGTCGGGCTCTTTAGCATGCATGAAATTAGCTGGCGAGCCAAACTGGCCAAGTTGCCGGGCTTCAAGCGACTGCCATCGCTCAAACCCCAAAAACTGAACTTGGCCGAACTCTTTAAACAGTTCACCGACAGCAACCCCATGGCCAAGCGCCTGATGCAGACGGGCACCCTCATGGGTGAGATCAAAGGGGCACCCTTACGCTGCTCACTAGAAGGCGCAAAACCTGCTGCACCTGGGTTACTCGTGACCGGTGAGGCCATGGGTAGCACCTATGCCTTAACAGGGGAAGGCATAGGCAAGGCCATGGAGACCGGCATGTTAAGCGCCCAAGCTCTGCTTGAGCATACGAATGACACCGACATCTGCCGAGCCTACGAGCACCTGCTCAAAGAGCTGAAACCCAAATTCAGTGTCTACCAGCAAGCCAATAAAATCAATCGTGCGCCCTGGCTCATTGACTTGGCCATTGCGCGTGGCAATAAAAGCCCAAGGCTGGTCAAACGCATGAGCCTGGTGCTAGAAGAAAAAGCCAACCCCGCTAAACTCTTTACGCTCAGGGGTGCCTGGAAGTTTCTGACAGACTAGTGCGTTTGGTAGCGCACACAAAATTTATGACAGGCTCTTAATGCGCGCAATAACGCACGCAATAACGCGCGACAATGCACCAAGTAATGCTCCGAGTAATGCACCGACCCCCACACACTCCCGCCCTGCGCTGACTCACTGCAGTGTCGCACTACACCACTGCCCCCCACACCAAGTAGGCAGGCCGCTATGCAATGGTTACCTGCCAAGGATTATCGGTAAAACCAGCGTTCATCGTCCTACAATCAAGGCATGAGCAAACTTGATCTTTCCAAACTTAACCTTTCAATAGACGGCATGACCTGCGCGGCTTGCGTGCGCCGAGTGGAAACTGTTTTAAAAAAAGTCCCAGGTGTCACTGCCGCCAACGTGAACTTGGCGGCCCGGCGCGCGGCGCTTGAAATCGATGAAACATTACTGAACCCCGATGAGCGCGCTGGCCTGAACGCCAAGCTGCTCGCGGCGGTAGAAAAAGCCGGGTTTGTGGGGCAAGTGCAAGCGCCTGATGCTGCGATTGAATCTCAGCTAGAGAAATCCAATCAGGAAGTGCAGGCATTCAAATACCAGTTCTGGATTGCTGCGCTACTGACCCTACCCGTCTTTGTGATGGAAATGGGTGGTCACCTGATTGCCCCGTTTCATCATTGGGTCAATAGCGTCATGAGCCTTGGGGTGCAGCACACGATCCAAGCTGTGCTCACCACCTTGGTGTTGGCTTGGCCAGGCAGGCATTTCTTTACCCATGGCTTTAAAGCCTTGTTCCAAGGCCGGCCCGAAATGAATTCCCTGGTGGCCGTGGGCGCCGGCAGTGCCTGGCTCTATTCGATGGTGGTGATGATTGCCCCTGGTCTCATCCCGGAATCCGCGCAGCACGTTTATTTTGAGGCCGCTGCCGTCATTGTGACGCTGATACTGCTGGGGCGACTATTTGAAGCCCGCGCGCGCGGTAAAACCGGTGCAGCAATCGAGCATCTCATTGGCTTACAACCCAGGCAAGCTAGGCGCATCGATCCAGTGACACAAACCGAGACGGATGTCGCCATCGACTTGGTCAAACCCGGTGATCTGCTGCGTGTGCGTCCCGGAGAAAAAATCCCTGTTGATGGCGAGATTCTGGAAGGACACCCCTTTATCGATCAGGCGATGATCACCGGTGAACCCATACCGGTTGAGCTCAAACCTGGCGACTCGGTTTCAGCTGGCACCATCAACACAACGGTGGGTTTCACCTTAAAAGCCACCCATACTGGCTCAGATACGGTGCTGGCACGCATCATTCGCATGGTGCAGTCCGCCCAGAATGCCAAGCTGCCGATTCAAGCGACCGTCGACAAAGTCACCTCTGTCTTTGTGCCAGTCATCATGGCCATCGCACTGGTCACTTTCATTGTCTGGTATACCTTCACGCATGACATCAGCACCTCGTTAGTTAACGCCGTGGCGGTGCTCATCATCGCCTGCCCTTGCGCCATGGGCTTAGCGACCCCCACGTCCATTATGGTGGGCACGGGGCGCGCAGCCCAACTCGGTGTGCTGTTTCGCCAGGGCGATGCCTTGCAGCAGCTGAAATCCACGACAGTCGTGGCATTTGACAAGACCGGCACGCTGACGCAAGGACACCCGAGCCTGACGCAGCTTGAGCTCACGCAAACAGCAAAGCCTAACAGCCAATCAAACAACCAATCAAACAATCACTCGAACAACCACTCGAACAACCACTGGAATGCCGACCAGATCCTGCAAATCGTCGCAGCGATCCAGCGCCAGTCCGAGCACCCCATCGCCCGCGCCATCGTGAAGGCGGCGGATGAGCGGCTAGCTGCTGGTAAGGAAGACCGAGCAAATAAAGCAGACCAAGAAAATCACGAACGTCACGAAAGTAACGAAAGCGACGAAAATCACCGCAGCACCATACCAACCGTCAGTGTGGTGAGTTTTGAGGCGGTGAAGGGCTTGGGGATCCAATCGACTGTCAGTGTCACGACAGTCAAGGACGCGGAGACCAGCGACGCGGAGACTAGCAACGCGGAGACTAGCAACGCGGACAGTAGCAACGACAACCACACGACCGAACACACAGCTGAACCCTCGGTTGAACCCGCGCTTGAACACACCATAACCGTCGGTTCGGCTGCCTTGATGCAGCAATTGGGCATGTCAACCGAGGCGTTTGAAGCCACGATCAATGCCTGGGCTGAACTCGGACAAACACCGATTCATGTGGCGATTGACGGGCAGCTGGTGGCGCTCATGGCGGTATCTGATCCATTAAAGCCTGAAGCCAAGCAAACCATTGATCAGTTGAAATCTCGAGGGATTCAGTGCGTCATGATTACAGGCGACCACGAACGAACCGCTCATGCTGTTGCCAGACAACTGGGGATTGATGAAGTTCGTGCCCAAGTTAGACCCGAAGACAAAGCAGCGGTGGTCAAATCCCTTCAAAACCCAAAAGATAAGCAGCTCGAAAGTAAAAAGCTAAAAGAGAAATCACCTAACCCCATCGTCACCTTTGTGGGTGATGGCATCAATGACGCACCGGCGTTGGCCACGGCGGACGTGGGCATGGCGGTCGGCACGGGCACCGATGTGGCCATTGAGTCTGCATCGGTGGTACTGATGTCTGGTGAGTTAAGCAAGGTGGTTACGGCCATTGACCTTTCACGGGCGACCTTGGCCAATATCCATCAGAATCTGTTTTGGGCGTTTGCGTACAACGTCGCGTTGGTGCCCGTGGCCGCGGGCGTGCTTTACCCGATTAACGGTGTGCTGCTCTCACCCATGCTCGCCGCAGGCGCCATGGCGTTTTCTAGTGTGTTTGTGGTGAGCAATGCGTTAAGGCTCAGGTTCATCAAGCCAGACAGATCAGGTTTGCAGACTGTGTAACTGTGTAACTTTGTTCCCCTATTACTCAGCTTTCCAGTGCCTGGCAATTGACCAAGGGTCTGGACGCTCGGCCGCTAACACCGGGTTCTTAGGAGTACCGACTGCCAGAAACCCCACAAACTGCTGCTCCAAGGTATCAACACCCAAGTATTCCGGCATTTCCTCGGTAAAGGTGGCGAGCCCCGTACTCCAGTAGCTCGCAAAACCCATGGCATGCATGGCATTCTGAAAATTCATCACGCCTGCACCCATGGCGAGTGTCTGCTCGATTTCAGGCACTTTCGGGTGGTCGTGATGGATTTGATAAGCAAGCCCCACCAGCAATGGCACATCTATCAACCAAGCACGCGTAGAAGCCTGTTTGTCTTCTGACATGGGTCGACCAAGTTCCGCCAGGATGCTGATGGCTTTTTCACCGAGGGCGACAACATCCGGTTGCTTGATCAACACAAAGCGCCAGACACAAAGCTTGGCATGGTCGGGTGCACGCACCACGGCAGCCAATGCGGATTCGATTTGGGCCTCGCTTGGGCCAGGGCCGCCGACCATCTTGACGGACCTTCGGGATAACAGCGTATCGAGTGTGGGGTTAGACATGCTTGAACCAAAGAGTAAAAACGAAAAATGAAAACTGAGTCAGGGCGCAGTCAAACGATGCAACTAAACGATAACGTAACCAGTGAGACAGGCATTAAAACAGTCACTAAAAAACAGGCGTTAAAAAACCCACGGTGCAGTCACCTGCAGCGTGGGTTCTCACAAACTAGCCTAGCGATTTATTCGATCGGCTGAATGTTGGTCGCGCTTGGGCCTTTAGCGCCCTGGCCGATCTCAAAAGAAACCTTTTGATTTTCTTGCAGAGTCTTGTAGCCGTCGGAACGGATTTCCGAGTAGTGAGCAAACAGATCCTTGCCACCACCATCGGGCATGATGAAACCGTAGCCTTTCTCTGAGTTGAACCACTTAACGACACCAGTTGCCATGATAGTACTTCCTTGAAATAAAGATAAAAAGTGCTAGACGATCAAGGAAGGGACTGAGTACCACTGGTAACGCCATGGGCGACAGTTAAAACTGCAACCGCGTCGCTTGAAAATCTTGCAAATTCAGTGTACCCCGGAACGGGAACAAGTCAAACGAATATTCACGCTATCTTTGCCAAATTGTGGTTTTTATTGAAAAAACACCCATTTATCCGACGTTTCAGCAAAGAGCGCAGCCTTGAAAGCCAAGTCCGTGGCAATAACGCCAAAAAACAAGCCCCTGTAATTGACCGAGGTCAATTACAGGGGCGGATAAAAGCTTGTGTATTGAAAATGACTCAAAGCTGCTGTCTGATCAAGCCCTCTGGTCGAATTCAATGATGAGGCTCAATGATGAGGTTCACTGATGAAGTTCACTGATGCGGCTCTCACCAGGTTTACTCGTCGCAACCACTTAAGCACCTACCCTGTCAGCATCACGTTGCTGTATGTGGCGCAAGGCTCTACGCCCAATCAAGATCATGAGGCCCAAGACGCCACCAACCAGTAGTGCCAAGACTGAAATCAACCCACGCTTAGGTGAGACTTTGGTGTCCGGAGAATAAATTGGCGTAGCGAACTGAGCTTCGCGCGTAGCCGGTTCGTCTAGGCTCTCACGCAGCTGGGCAACACGCTCCTCAAAACCAAACACAGCATCATCAGCTGAGGTGATCCGGGCTTGGACTTTCATTTCTAGATCGTCAATCTGAATTTGTAGATCTTTGGCTTCGTTTTGTTTGGATTGCAGCGTTGCCAGCAATAAAGATGACGCAGAAAACTGATCGTTACGGAAGTCGAAGTTGACGATGCGGTTCTCGAATTCGGAGATAAAGCGGTGGGCAGCGTCAAGCTTTTGTTTTGCCACACCCAAGCGCTGAACGTCTAGTGCAATCTGCTGGTCGCGCAGTTCAGTCGCACGCTCTAGCTGTTGCAAAGCTAGTCGAATTTGCTCTTGGACGCGCAGCTTAGACGCTCTCGCGAGCGTTGATTGGTTAAGCCTGACGTCGTCGAGTACCGCCTGCAGACAATGACTGGCTTGTGCAGGAGTACTCGCCTCAAATGAAACAGACACAAATGAGGATTGACGACCTACGGTGGGGTTCAGGTCTTTCGCCAACTGATCACCCGGGTTGATTTTGTCGGCAAGTCCGCATGCCTGTAACGTCTGTGTGCTGTAGTAAGTTGGTGACCGCATTTTCTCTGCCAGCCCTTGCAAATCATCAACGGCATTAGCAGCCACCTTCGTTGATTCAATCGAGCCTGATGCCTTGAACTTCTCAGGCAATACAAAACTCACCCCCACACCGACTGTCAAACCCAGTACAGACATGGCAACGATGGTTTTAAAACCATCGCGTATAAAGTCATAGATGTCCATCAGACTGATCTCGTCGTCTTCTACCCTGTCTTGGTATGCATCCATCTATATGGGCTCCGGCATATTTACGTATCCTTAGGGGTTAGCATTGCGGGTTGGTGATACTTGGTGGTGATACTTGGCACTGACGGTTCGGATGACTGGGCAGGCAGCTACTTTATGGCTTTTGCGGTTTTTGCTACAGAACTCGGGCCTCGGTTGTTCACTTGCCTGCTTTTCCTTGGCCTGTTTTTGCTTAGGTTTTTTTTGACTTGAACTTCCTTCGCTTGACCTTCCCTCACTTGATTTCGATCAGATTTCTTTACTTACCCGATTCCTGCCCACCTACTCTTGGCGTCAATGCTTCGATGTTCAGTGGCTCAGCGCTGCAGACAACCCGGTTGCAAGTGTGGACGGCCGCGTTCAGACGGGGTGGCATGCGATAGAGACGCACCAGGCAGATACCGCAAATTACTCACCCTACGCACATCATCGCTTTAACCCGTGGCTAAACATCTTGAAAACAATTAACTCCGATGACGTAGCGCCACTAAGCAGTCACTAAACACTTCTTATTTTAGCTCATGTTGACACCTTTAGTTGGCGAACTGTTTTGTACACGAGCAGGGGCATTGGCGACAAAATTGCGCTGCTCCAGTTGGCTAGGCTACGATGCAACTAATAATCGATTCGCGAGGCGTCGGTGACAGAACTTTCCTTAGGAATGTGGTTAAAATTCGCGATTACTGTGGAATAGTCGCATGCTCTGGTATAGCCTGATTAGCTTCGTTGTCGCCCTGTTTTCGGTGTTTTTTATCCGCCGGGGTTTTCGTTTGCACGCAAAACGGTACGCTGAAGACGCGCCGCAACGGTTCCACCATGGCGCAGTGCCGCGCCTCGGTGGCCCTGGTATTTTTTTGGGATGGTTGGGCGGGCTCGTGGTGGCCCTGCTGATCGACCGCGGGCTGACTAGCCAGGGTGACTTTTGGTTGAGCTATGTGCCAATCACACTTGTTGTTCTTGTGGTGGTGGCCATTGGCACGGCCGAGGACTACACCCAGAAAGTCAGCCCGAAATGGCGGTTGTTGTTGACAGCCATTGCTGCCGTTGCGGCGATCTACTGGCTAAATTTGACGATTCCACATCTCAACATTGCGTCAATTGATGTCCTTTGGCAGCAATGGCCAATGCTAGGGGTGGTTTTGGTGTTTCTGGGCCTGATCGGTCTGACCCATGCCTTTAACCTAATTGATGGCTATAACGGTTTGGCTGGGCTAGTGGCTATCCTGATAGGGTTCTCTTACGCGTATGTAAGCTTTAAGCTAGGCGACCGACAGCTATTCGTGATGTCGGTGTGCTTAATTGCTGCGACTGCTGGCTTCTTGATACTGAACTACCCCCGCGGATTGATTTTTGCCGGTGATGGCGGCGCTTACTTCTGGGGTTTCACACTCGCACTCATTGGCATCATGCTAGTGCAGCGCCACCCACAGGTTTCACCATGGTATCCCCTACTGCTGCTGATTTATCCGATCTGGGAAACGGTTTTCTCGACCTACAGAAAACTTGCCCGAGGGCAGTCACCAGGCATGGCAGATGCCCTGCACTTACATCAGTTGGTGTACCGCCGAGTCGTGCGATCCGTATTTCATGACGATGAAGCCAAGATGCTGCTCTCCCGGAACAACCGCACGACACCTTACTTGGTTGTGTTTACCACGTTTGCGATTGTTCCAGCCACGCTCTTTTGGGATAAAACTTGGCTGCTGATCGTGTGGTGCTTTCTGTTTGCCGCGCTCTACGTGCTGGCGTACGTCATGATCGCGAAGTTCAGGGTTCCACGGTGGTTGCAGAAGTAGTGATCGCTAAAGTCGCGCTGACCGCGTTGATGAAGCGCGCGCTGCTAGCAGTCAACCTCGAAACATCAATGCGCAAACACAAAACCTATATCCAAAACCCATGCTCTCCCGGCAAATAGGTTCAGCCTGAGCCCCTGCATACCACCATGCGCGCATCATTGCCATTAGTGTCATCGTTGACCGTCGACATAAACCTCTTCTGGGTTGCCCAGCAAGATGGCCAAGGGTGACTAACGACATCAAACAAGACAGTATCAGTTGACTTTATCAGCCGCTTGACAATCGAAGGTGCTAGCAACGTGAGTCTTAGCAGGCGACTGACGCGCGCTACTGACATCCCCTCGGCTTTTGCGATGGCTTTGACCGAGATGACGCGACTTTCCCTGAGCAATAGTCGCCAATAGTACGCAAACCCCAGTGCTGCCAAACGCAACGTATCAATGGCTTGGTGTTGTCCCAATCGCTTGCAGTTTATCCGATCGTTGTCGACTCCAGTTACCCATCGTAGTTGCAGGGCGGGGGTTGAGTGATTTGTAGCGACGGTTATTCACCAGATCGTGGGCATGCCCAGCCGACGCAGTCCCAATGCCCAACCACCCAACCACCCAACCACCGAACCACCGAACCACCGAACCACCGAACCACCCAACCACCCAACCACCGAACCACCGAACCACCGAACCACCGAACCACCGAACCACCGAACCACGCCAATTGAAATCGGCGATTAAAATCCCCGCTGAACAAAACCTTTTTAGCCATGGGTCCCAAAGGCAGGATTTAATCCATGAGTACGGAGCAGACATTCACAGCACCATGAATAGAAAGACATAGCGCTTAGCAACACTGCCTAGCATGGCACCAGACACAAACCGAGGCAACAAATGTTGGTCACTTACCTGCAGTACCCATCTCACGCATGACAAACCACCGAGGCGGTCACCTAACCGAGCCACTACTAGCGCTACCCCGTGGCGTCAAACGTCTGATTGTCGTGACGTTAGACGTCATGCTCTGCCTGTTTGCGACTTGGCTGGCATTCTTTTTGCGCCTTGACGAGTCCGTGCGAATGTATGGTGAAGTGTTCTGGCGCGCTGACTGGGCAAGTTTGATCTCCATTGTGCTCGCCCTGCCCTTGTTTGTGATGCACGGCTTTTACCGGGTGATTTTTAGACATGCCAACTTGGTTGCCATTCATCTGGTGGCCAGAGCCTTTGTCTTCTATACGCTGGCTTATGTCACGGTCGTGACCATCATCGGTATTCCGGGAATTCCAAGAACCGTTGGCATCATGCAACCGATCCTGCTCATGCTCGGGGTTGGATTGTCTCGCACCGTCGCACATTATTGGCTAGGCGGCGCCTACCGGGCCATTTTGAAGCGATCAACACTGCCCACCGAAGTTCGTAAATATTCGGTGAAGACGTAGGCGTTTTTAGATCATGTAAAAAATGCTGGACACATTGCCCGTTTAGGTCTATCTTTACAGGCATGAACACCAGCCTGCCCACCTCACAGACCGATGCCAGCACCGATGACCCGGTGTCAGCCCCAACGCCCTTCGATCTTGAGATCATCAGCATCACGCGTCGCGAACATGTGGCGCT
>CAMCOS010000020.1 GCA_945876565.1 Lautropia mirabilis
GCGACATGCTTAGTGCCGACGCAATCTCAGTGGCCTTCATGCCCTGGCGGTGCAAGCGTACCGCTTGCTTTCTGCGCTCGTGTTGCGCCTCTCGGGATAGGCGCCTTCCGTCTTCTTTGGTATCCATGCGCCATTGTAGGAAAACATTATCAAAATGTCAACCCTTATTTGCCGAGTCTATAGGTTTGGCGGGCGTTTGGTGTAAGGAGGGCAAAATTCGACTGCAAAACCCTGAAATTTAGGACAAATCTAGGACACGAGTCGAGGAAATGATTAAGGGGCTACAGCCTTGTGAACTGTAACCCCTTGATTTTACTGGTCGGGACGGAGGGATTTGAACTCTCGACCCCTTGCACCCCATGCAAGTGCGCTACCAGGCTGCGCTACGCCCCGAAGCTTAAGATTGTAGCAGAACGGCAACCCTGCTGCTCAGACGCTTCTAAGCAAATTGGAAATATCGATCAACTCAGCCCGCAAGGCTTGTAATTCCTTTGCGGTGAACCGAACAGCCGCATCAGGATCGGCTTGTGTATCGCGTCCGTCAGCAAGCCGATTGCGCGCACCACTGATCGTGAAGCCCTGCTCGTAGAGCAGTTCACGAATCTTGCGAATCAGCAGCACCTCGTGGTGCTGGTAATAACGGCGGTTACCACGCCGTTTGATCGGCTTGAGTTGCGTGAACTCCTGCTCCCAATAGCGCAGCACATGGGGCTTGACCGCACACAACTCGCTGACCTCACCAATGGTGAAGTAGCGTTTGGCTGGAATAGCTGGCAAAGCGATAGTTGGCGTTTCAGTCTGAGTCATGGTTTGTACTGACACTTTACGCGTTCGATTCTAGCCCAATAGTGGATCTGAGGTGCCAACGCTATCGTCATGTACTTCGATGGCGAGTTTTAACTTTTGGCTCGAGTGAAAGGTCACTACACGACGAGCCGAGATTGGAATGATTTCGCCAGTCTTTGGGTTACGTCCTGGTCTGGCCGGTTTGTCTCGGACCTGGAAATTCCCAAAGCCAGAGAGCTTCACGTGGTCGCCTTGTTCCAAGGACTCCCGAATCTGATCAAAAAATGTCTCAACGATATCCTTCGATTCGCGCTTATTGAGGCCCACTCGTTCAAACAGCGCTTCTGCAAGCTCTGCCTTGGTCAATGTTTGAGTATCTAGCATATATCGCTCCTAACGCTGACGCGCGCCATGGGTATTCTCAATGGCTTGTCGTATCAACGACAAACAGTGCTCCACTCGCTCATCCTCGAGCGTGACCTCTGAATCTTGTAGCCAAAAGCGAAACGCCAGACTGACCTGCCCCGATAATGCCTGCTCGGTTTGTTCTTTGGGATGCCAAACATCAAAAAGCTGCTTGTGAATGACAACCGACAAATCGGGGCTACTGGCAATAGTCGTCTCGATGGTATCAAGGATCTGGCCAACAGCAATATCCGAGGAAACCCATAGTGCCATGTCGCGCTGCACCACTGGCTGCTTGGATAAGGCTTTGGGTTGTGGCAAACCCACATCACTGAGTGGCTGAACATCGAGCTCAAACAAAACGGGTGCACTTTGCAAACCATCGGCTCTGGCCCACTTGGGATGAAGCTCACCAATGACACCACAAGGCTTGCCATCGAACTTGATCTGTGCGCTACGCCCAGGGTGAAGCAACGGATGCTCAATTGCTTCAAATCGGAGATTGGCCAGATGCTTGCCAAACAAAACTTCGATATCACGCTTGACATCAAAAAAGTCAACATGACGGCTTTGCAGGCCCCACTGCTCAGACGCCGACGGCCCCCAGGCGGCGCCAGCGAGCTTGACGGCCTGACAAACACCCGCCACCATCAAGTCAGATGCCTTAACGGCTGGATCACGGACAAATGTGCGGCCAATCTCAAATACCCGCACGCGCGATTGACGTCGATTGGCGTTGTAAACGACATTGGCAACCAAGGAAGGCAGCAACGAAGATCGCATGACCGACATTTGACTGGCGATGGGGTTAAGCAACACGATCGGATCTGATTGACCGAGTCGATCAATCTCCCAATGACGATCCACAAACGAAAAATTGATTACCTCTTGGTAGTCACGCTCAACCATGGTTTGCCGCAAAGCGTGCTGCCCTCGCGCCGCTTCAGGCTTGAAATGCATCTTGGCACTCGCCACAGGCGGACGCGCCGGAATATTGTCAAACCCAACCATCCGGGCGACCTCTTCGATCAAGTCCTCTTCGATGTCGAGATCAAACCGATAAGACGGTGGCGTCACAACAAAAGCGTCGTCCGTGGTCGTAAAGTCAAATCCCAAGCGCTTAAATACCCCGGCAACTTCTTCGCCCTGAATTTCCATGCCTAGAATCTTTTGACAACGCGACAAGCGCATGGTGACTGGTGATCGTTTCGGCAAAAGCAATGTTTGGTCATCGATCGGCCCCGCCTGTCCACCACATACCTCAAGAACCAGGGCTGTCAATCGATCCAGATCTTCTGAAATGTTGGCGAAGTCCACACCGCGTTCAAATCGATGCGCAGCCTCGGATGTCAACTTAAGCAACCTTGTTCGCCCTGCAATCGCATCGGGCCACCAGAATGCCGCTTCGAGGTATACGTTTTGAGTATCAAGACCGACCGCTGTCTCATCCCCACCCATAATGCCAGCCAGGCTCTCGATGCGATCGCCAGCCGTGATCACGCCCATTTGGGGCGACAGCTCAACCGTATCACCGTTCAGCAACTTCAGTGTTTCTCCGGCATTAGCCCAACGCACCGTCAATTCGGTCGCGCTCATTTTGTCTAAATCAAACACATGCGTCGGACGACCACGCTCGAGCATCAAATAATTGGAAACATCGACCAAAGCTGAAACGCTTCTTTGCCCTGCCCGTTCCAGGCGCTGAACCATCCAGGCTGGGGTCTGCGCACGGGCATTCACGCCACGCACCACGCGACCAGCAAATCGCCCGCAAAGGTCATTTGCTTGAACCTTGACCGTGAGCCGGTCTGGGATGGTGACCGCAACCGATGGGGCCGGACTGTCTTTAAGCTCGAGCTCGTTCAGTGCGGCGACTTCCCGAGCGACCCCCAGAATGGAAAGGCAATCGGCCCGATTGGGTGTGAGCTTTAAGGTCAGAATCGACTCATTGAGTACAAGCGCTTCACGCAAGTCTGCACCAATTGGCATCGATAGCGGCAAAGACATCAAACCACTGTGATCTTGTGACAAGCCAAGCTCTTTGGCCGAGCACAGCATGCCTGCTGAGTCGACCCCACGCATCGTTGCTGTGCCAATCCTTAATCCACCAGGCAACATCGCGCCAACTTTGGCCAATGGCACCAGCATACCTTGCGCTGCGTTGGGTGCGCCACAAACGATCTGCAAGGGCTCACCACCGGCAGTCACCTGACACACTCTAAGCTTGTCCGCGTTCGGATGGGGTGCCACGGCGTCAATTCGAGCGATCACGACACCAGAAAACGCCGGTGCTGCAGGCTCAATCTCTTCAACCTCTAAACCAGCCATCGTCAATTGATCAGCCAACCCCTCTGTTGTCACACAGGGATCGACAAACGCTCTTAGCCAAGATTCAGGAAATTGCATAATTCAACTCAGTCGATAATGTGGTTGCGCCGTCAATAGATTGCTCGGCTGGTGCACGGTTCGCGCAATCAAACCATGATTGTTATTCGGCGAACTGCGCCAGAAAGCGCAGGTCGCCCTCAAAAAACTGCCGCAGGTCATGCACGCCGTAACGCAACATGGTTAAACGTTCTAGGCCAGAACCAAAGGCGAATCCAATGTAGCGCTCTGGGTCAAGCCCAAAATTACGGATGACATCAGGATGCACTTGCCCGGCACCGGAGATTTCAAGCCAGCGTCCCTCGTTTGGACCACTGGTAAACATCATGTCGATTTCCGCTGAAGGCTCAGTAAACGGAAAAAACGATGGCCTGAATCGAATCTTCAGGTCATCGGTCTCAAAAAAACAACGCATGAAGTCCGTGTAGACACCTTTGAGATCAGCAAAGGAGATATTCTCTTCAATCCAAAGACCTTCAACCTGATGAAACATGGGTGAATGGGTCGCATCGCTATCAACCCGGTAAGTGCGCCCTGGCGCGATGACCTTGATGGGCGGCTTTTTCATCCGGGCATACCGGACTTGCATTGGACTGGTATGGGTGCGCAACAACAACGGCAACCCATCATCGTCTTTCATGTCAATATAAAACGTATCCTGCATTGAGCGGGCCGGATGATTCAACGGGTTGTTTAACGCCGTGAAGTTGGTCCAGTCGTTTTCAATCTCAGGGCCATCGGCCACGTCAAATCCGATTGAACCGAAGATGGCTTCCACTCGTTGCCAGGTACGAATCACTGGGTGAATGGCACCGACGCCCAAGCCGCGGCCAGGCAAAGAGACATCAATGGTCTGCCCAACCAGTTCCTTCGCTAGCGCTGCATCGGCCAACGCCTGTCGCCTTGCCGTGAGCGCGGCCTCAATCGACTGTTTAGCCTCATTGATGCGCGCGCCTTCGGATTTGCGCTGCTCTAAATCAAGCTTTGCCAAGCCTTTCATCAAATCAGTCAGCGCGCCTTGCTTACCAAGGTACTTGGCCTTGGCGTTCTCTAGGCTGGCAACATCGGCAGCGCCTTCGAACGCTTCGCTAGCTTCTAAGACAAGGTGTTGTAGTGTGTCGGACATGGCTGGTCGTTAGTTCTGAATATAGGGCGCTTGCGTAAATGTGTCGCAAAAACGAACGGAGCCTTAAAGGCTCCGTTCGCAAGGTATTAACGCTAATCGTGTCAGGGGCAATGTTCAAGCGCCTGCTTGAACAAACCACTTACGCCGAGAGCGCTGATTTGGCTTGATTGACGATGGCTGCGAAACCAGCCTTGTCGTGAACAGCCATGTCAGCCAACACCTTGCGATCAAGCTCGATGGCCGCTTTCTTCAGGCCAGCGATGAAGGTGCTGTAGCTCACGCCATGCTCGCGCGTTGCCGCGTTGATACGCGTGATCCAAAGCGCGCGGAAGGTGCGCTTCTTATTGCGACGGTCGCGATAGGCGTACTGACCAGCGCGCATAACAGCTTGTTTGGCAATACGAAATACATTGCCACGGCGACCGCGATATCCTTTTGCAGCGGCGATAACTTTCTTGTGACGGGCACGTGCGGTAACTCCGCGCTTAACTCGGGGCATTTCAGTCTCCTATCAGGCAAACGGCATCATGGCGCGTACGGACGCGACATCAGATGCATGAACAGCAGCCGAGCCGCGCAGGTGACGCTTGTTCTTGGTGGTTTTTTTGGTCAGGATGTGACGCTTGAAAGCCTGACCACGCTTGATGGAGCCACTGCCCCGCACTGAAAAGCGCTTGGCAGCGCCTTTCTTGGTTTTCATCTTCGGCATGATGTTTCCAGTTATGTCATGTCGCCTAGGTGACTTGCCGCCGTTGGCAAGTGCTTTTCGACCCGACCACACTTGTTTTTCCTAAAAGACGCAATCGCTACCCTACGGCATTGCTACCCGACGCCATTGCTACACTTTGCTACCGTGAACACTCAGGTGCTGCGAGGACTCAAGTACTGCGCTGAAACACAGTTAATTCACTGTAGCTGCACAGCGTATTTAGGAAAGCCTTTGATTGTATAGTATTTTTGGACTTTGTTCAGGCTTGTGCCGTGGTCGGACTACGAAAAGTTAGCCTTTGCTATTTTCGAGCGCCGTTATGCGCTGCTCTAGCGCTTGGATTTGACGCTCCAATCCATTTGCCTTCTCAATGGCCTGGCGCAATAAGTCTGACTGAATATCAAACTCCTCCCTCGTCACGAGTTCAAGCTTGCTGAAGGCTTGCGTCATGAATGCTTTGACGTTGCGCTCCACCTCCGCAGCGGGACTGCGCGCAATTAAGTCAGAGACGTTTTTTTGAAAGGCGTCTAGCCAAGGATTCGTTTGCATATTGGCACCTATTGGTAAGTTTGCCCTGATTTTAGCCGCTCGCGTCATTCCACACCACTGCGCACAGTTTTGCTCGCAGTTTTGATTGCTGAGGATCAATCTTCTGCGATTACGCTGCGGTGCAATGCATTATAAGCACCACTATAGTGCAACATATGAAATCAACCCCTCAATAAAGCACCAATATGAGGCAAAAAAATCGCATTTAAAGTTGGCATGGCATTTGCTTGATCTTATTCACCCGTTCCCTGACTAAAAAGGAAAACCCATGAAATTAGTGATTGCGATTATCAAGCCCTTTAAGCTTGACGAAGTCCGGATCGCTCTGTCAGCACTCGGCGTGCAGGGCCTCACCGTCACAGAAGTCAAAGGATTTGGCCGCCAAAAGGGCCACACCGAACTGTATCGCGGCGCTGAATATGCCGTGGATTTTCTGCCCAAGCTTCGAATCGAAGCCGCGGTTAGCGACGACATCCTTGATCGCGTCATCGAAACGATCGAAGAGTCTGCTAAGACCGGCAAGATCGGCGACGGCAAGATTTTTGTGGCGTCGCTCGAACAAGTCATTCGGATTCGTACTGGCGAATCTGGTCCTGATGCCCTGTAACCGAAAGGAAAATCACGATGAATACCGAAATTATTGACGTGGCAGCACAGTTTTTTCAATTGCAGTATGCACTCGACACGTTTTACTTCCTGGTTTGCGGCGCATTGGTGATGTGGATGGCAGCTGGCTTTTCGATGCTTGAAGCCGGTCTGGTGCGCGCCAAAAACACCACTGAAATCCTCACCAAAAACATCCTTCTATACGCAATCGCTTGCACGATGTACATGATTGTTGGCTACAGCATTATGTATGACGGCGGCTTTTTGCTCTCAGGCATCACCGGGGATGGCGTTGCAGACGAGGCGACCTATGCCCCGTCGGCAGACTTCTTCTTCCAAGTGGTGTTCGTTGCCACAGCGATGTCGATTGTTTCAGGTGCGGTGGCTGAACGCATGAAACTTTGGGCATTTGCGCTCTTTGCCGTTGTCATGACTGGAGTAATCTACCCAATGGAAGGTTCTTGGACCTGGGGTGGCCAGTCCGTCTTTGGCATGTACAGCCTTGGTGACTTGGGCTTTCTGGACTTCGCGGGCTCTGGCATTGTGCACTTAGCTGGTGCAGCTGCGGCACTGGCTGGGGTCATCTTGCTGGGCGCGCGAAAAGGCAAGTACGGTGAGAATGGTGAAGCTCGGGCTATTCCTGGCGCGAACCTGCCATTGGCTACGTTGGGTACGTTTGTATTGTGGCTCGGCTGGTTTGGTTTTAATGGTGGTTCAGTGCTCGCGACAGCTTCGGTTGAATCAGCCAACAGTGTTGCCGTGGTTTTCATGAACACCAACGCAGCAGCAGCTGGCGGTGTAATTGCGGCACTCATCGTGGCAAAACTGATGTTTGGCAAGGCCGATTTGACCATGATTCTGAACGGTGCCTTGGCAGGCTTGGTGGCGATTACGGCTGGGCCAGACTCACCGTCACCTTTGGCAGCCACACTGATTGGCGCGGCTGGCGGTGTACTGGTTGTGTTCTCGATTCTGGGCCTGGACAAGCTTAAGATCGATGACCCAGTCGGTGCCATTTCCGTCCACGGCGTGGTTGGAATCTGGGGCTTGCTTGCCGTACCGCTGACCAATGAGGAGGCCACCTTCACGGCTCAGATCATTGGCGCACTGACAATTTTTGTCTGGGTCTTTGTGGCGAGCTTGATTGTCTGGGGCATTATCAAAGTCATCATGGGTATCCGAGTCAGCGAAGAGGAAGAGTATCAAGGTGTTGATATTGCCGAATGCGGCATGGAAGCCTACCCGGAATTCACGATGAAGTGATCGTGACTCAGGCAACACCGTAGGTTCAGTACTTTGTTGCAAAAAAAGAGTGAGCAGCCTAGCTGCTCACTCTTTTTTATTGGGTCAAACTAACGTTGAACGGTTCTCTGACAGTCAGACTTCACTAGCTCAGCGCACTCGGTTCAATCGTCTCTGCTCGATTCAGTGCAGCAGCGACCTTGGTGCGCAATGCGTTCGAATGTGCCTGCAAAATTTGCTGCTTTACATCCAAAAGCTGCCTGGGATGCATGGAAAACTGTGTTAACCCCATGCCAAGCAACAAACGCGTGAGTTTGGCATCGCCTGCCATTTCCCCACAAACAGACACGGGCTTGCGTAAGCGTTGCCCTGCGTTGATGGTGCCCGCAATCAGGCGCAAGACGGCCGGATGCAAGGGGTCGTACAAAGACGACACTTCCGAATCCGCACGGTCAATGCCAAGCGTGTACTGGATCAAATCATTGGTTCCAATCGACAAAAAGTCAAAAGCATTAGCGAAGGGTTCAATCGCAATGGCCATGGCAGGCACTTCGACCATGGCACCAATTGGCAACCCCGGATCGAACGCAACGCCTTGTGCACTGAGTTCACGCTTGACGGATTCGATCATCTCGTAGGTCGCCCGAACCTCGGCAAGGCTGGTAATCATGGGAATCAGAATCTGAACCGAACCAAAGGCAGAAGCTCGAAGAATGGCACGCAACTGCGCCGCAAACAATTCTGGCTTGGCTAAACAGTAACGAATCGCACGTTGACCGAGCGCAGGATTGGTTGCCACCGTCGCCTCACCGTCGAGCGCTTTATCAGAACCGATGTCCAGTGTGCGAATGGTGACTGGCCTGTCACCCATTTGCTGTACAACCGATTGATAAGCATGGAACTGTTCCTCTTCGCTAGGCAGGTCTTCACGCCCCATGAACAGAAACTCACTGCGGAACAAGCCAATCCCCTCGGCACCTTGGCTTAAAGCAAGGCCAACTTCATCAGGCATTTCGATGTTGGCCTGCAGACCAATACGCACACCATCAAGCGTTTCACAAGTGACATCTTTCAGGCTAAGCAGCGCCCGACGCGAGTCCGCGTACTTGACGGCCATGCTTTTGTAGCCACTGACCTGATCTGGTGTCGGGTTGATCAGAACTACGCCAGACTGGCCATCGACAATCAAATAGTCACCATCTCGGGCCACCTGACGAATATGCCCCAAAGCAACGACGGCAGGCACGCCCATGCTACGGGCAACAATGGCCGTGTGGGACGTTGGACCACCAAGGTCCGTGACAAAGCCTGCAAACCGCGCGCCCCGAAGCCGAACCATGTCTGCGGGCGCAATGTCGTGAGCGACCACAATCAACGGATCACCAGTGTCACTGACCCCATCAAGTGCAGACATGACCTTGCTGCCACGAAGCGTATGGAGCACTCTCTCGACAACCTGACGCACGTCAGCGCCGCGCTCTCGCAGATAGTCATCCTCCATGGCCAGGAACTGCTCACCGAGCAACTGCCCCTGTGTGGTCAACGCCCATTCAGCGTTGTAATACCGCTCACGGATTAACGCGAGGCTCTCTTGGGCAAGCAGTGGATCTTCCAACAGCAACTGGTGAACATTCAAAAGGGCTGCCAATTCCCGAGGTGCATCTTCTGGCAAGGTAGTCGCGAGTTCAAGAAGCTCCCGATGCGTGACTTCTAGTGCATTTTGCAATCGAGTCGTTTCTTGCTCGACCACCTCTGGCGTGATCCGGTAGTGTTCGACCTCAAGCGCTGCCGCACCAAGCACGACTGCCCGCCCCATGGCAAAGCCACTGGCAACGCCACGACCGTACAGACAAATCATTGCACTGGCGGTGGCGCTCGCACCCCCTCGCTCCGAATGATTGTCTTTACTCGCCTTCGCCGAATTTATCATCGAATAACTCCCGAATAGCATCGAGTGCTTGATCGGCGTCACCACCCTCAGCCTGAATTTGTACGCTTGTGCCCTTGCCCGCTGCCAGCATCATGACACCCATGATGCTTTTGGCGTTGACGCGACGGGCTTGCTTCGCGATGAAAATCTCACTGCCGAACTGGCCAGCCAGTTTAGTCAGCTTGGCCGCTGCACGAGCGTGCAAGCCAAGTTTGTTTGAGACCACTAATTCAATTTGCGGCATGGCGCATGCTTCCAACAATGTTTAGTTTTACGTAGGACTCGCGATTGCTTAGCAGTCTACACGTTTGATGGTTTGACTGGCACCCTCTAGCGCGACCTTGATCATTTCATGCAGGTTGCTTGTGGCATAGTTGATCACCCGCAGAACCATGGAAGCATTCACGCCAGACACCACTTCACAAAGCATTCCAGTTTCGCGCGCCAGTGAGCAGGCGCGAACACAAATATTTGCAGGAGACGAACCTGGCAAATCCGTGAGCAACAAAACACCAGCGCCTGCATCGAGCCTACTCAACCGTTTGAGCAGACTATCCGTGGAGTCATCAGCGCAAGCGCCTGGCAACACATCGATAACCGTGAGCGCCGGGTGCTCACCAAAAATATGCTCAGCCACTGACTTCAAGGCAGACCCTAGTGGCGCGTGCGTCACCAGTGCCACAACAACCTGAGGCTTAGTCATGCACCGCTGCCTCCAGCGCTTGTGCAAACCGTTGGCCCACATCAAAGTCGGTCTGCTCTGTGATCTCCACAAAACAGGTTGGACTAGTGACGTTAATTTCAGTGACGTAACTGCCAATCACATCCAGACCGACCAGTAGCAGGCCCCTCTCATGAAGAAGTGGCGCAAGCGTATTGGCAATTTTCCAGTCGTTTTCAGTCAGCGGTTGGGCCACACCACGCCCGCCCGCTGCCAAGTTGCCTCGCGTTTCACCGGCCAGCGGAATGCGCGCCAAGGCATACGGAACCGGCTCACCGCCAATTAACAGTATTCGCTTATCGCCCAGGACAATTTCAGGGATGTATCGCTGCGCCATGATGGTGCGCTGTCCATCGTGGGTCAATGTTTCAAGAATGGCACTGCGGTTGGCATCATCAGCCTTCAATCTGAAGACACCCGTGCCACCCATGCCATCAAGCGGCTTGACGATGATGTCGCCATGCAGCGCATGAAACGCCTTGATCCTGCCCATGTCTCGAGTCACCAGGGTCGGTGCGGTGAATTGCGCAAACTCGGTGATGGCAAGCTTTTCTGGGTGATTGCGAATGGCAGCGCCGTGATTAAAAACCTTGGCACCACCAGCCTGCGCGTATTCCAGCATATGTGTGGAATAGACATATTCCATGTCAAATGGCGGATCTTTGCGCATAAGCACCGCGCTGTAATCAAGCAGCGCACGCTCCTGAAAGTCACTGGTGTAGTCCCACCATGCATGCCCATGCAGGTCCGCATGAGCATGCAAGGCGATCGACCTGGCCATCGCTTTGACAACGCCCGCATCAATGAAGATATCGCCCTGATGCACTACACTGATTAAATGACCACGCGCCACCAAAGCACGCATCATGGCGACCGAGGAGTCCTTGTAGGCTTTTAGGCCCTCAAGCGGGTCGATCACAAACAGAACATGCATCATGACGGTTTAGCGTCAACTTTGCCAAGCGCGACTTTTCTTTTGGGCGCAAGCACCATGACCATTTGACGGCCTTCGAGCTTTGGCATTGCCTCTACGACAGCCATCTCTAGCAAGTCGTCTCGTACACGTTCAAGCACTCTCATACCAAGTTCCTGGTGAGCCATCTCACGGCCCCGGAAACGCAGCGTGACTTTGGCTTTGTCGCCTTCATCAAGAAATCGCTTGAGGCTGCGAAGCTTGACCTGGTAGTCACCCTCATCCGTTCCCGGACGAAACTTGACTTCCTTGACCTGGATGATTTTCTGTTTGGCGCGCGCCTCGGCTTGGCGCTTTTGTTCCTGATACTTGAACTTACCGTAGTCCATCAAACGGCATACCGGGGGGTCGGCGTTTGGAGCAATCTCTACAAGATCCACGTCATCTTGCTCGGCCATGCGAATAGCTTCGAACGTTTTAACGATTCCAAGCTGCTCACCTTCTATTCCTATCAGTCGCACTTCTGGGACGCGGATTTCACCGTTAATGCGATGGGGCTTTTCTGTTGCGATGTCTAAAACTCCTAAAAATTAATCTTTTGGTACAGAAACTTGGCGATGCTCCTTGATGTCTTCTGCCAACAAGGTTGTAAACGCCTCGAATGGCACGACACCATGGTTAACACCACCACGCGCGCGCACCGCTACGGTGCCTTCATCACGCTCCTTATCACCGACTACTAGGATGTAAGGAACCTTCTGTAGACTGTGTTCACGGATTTTATAATTGATTTTCTCACCCCGCAAATCAGATTCAGCCCTAAAGCCTTGTTTTTTCAAGCTTTGTGTGATTTGCGCCGCATAATGTGCTGAAGACTCGGAAATACAGCACACCACAGCTTGCACTGGCGCAAGCCAGGGTGGCATGGCACCGGCATAATTTTCAATCAACATGCCGATAAAACGCTCTAATGAACCCAAAACAGCCCGATGCAGCATCACTGGCACCAATCGTTGATCTCGCTCATCGACATACTCAGCGCCAAGACGCGCTGGCATCGAGAAATCCACCTGGATAGTGCCACACTGCCAGTGTCGACCGATGGCATCCTTCAGGGTGTATTCAATCTTTGGTCCGTAGAATGCGCCCTCGCCTGGCGATACCTCAAACTCACAACCGGTGCGTCTTAGGCTTTCCATGAGCGCTTGCTCGGCCTTGTCCCAGCTCTCATCGCTACCAATGCGCTTTTCAGGACGCATTGCAACCTTGTAGAGCACATCATTGAAACCGAAGTCCGCATAAACTTTTTGTAGCAACTCGGTAAACGCAGCACACTCATCTTGCAACTGGTTTTCTGTGCAAAAGATGTGACCATCGTCTTGAGTGAAGCCCCTAACGCGCATCATGCCATGCAAAGAACCCGAGGGCTCATTACGGTGGCACTGCCCAAACTCACCATAGCGCAAGGGCAACTCACGATAGGAATGCAAATTTGCATTAAAAATCTGTACGTGGCCAGGGCAGTTCATCGGTTTTAAGCCATAGACACGGTTCTCAGATTCGGTCGTGAACATATTCTCACGATAGTTGTCCCAGTGACCGGTTTTCTTCCAGAGAGACAAATCCAGAATCTGTGGTGCCTTGACTTCCTGGTAGCCATTGTCACGATAAACAGCCCGCATGTACTGTTCAACCTGCTGCCAAATCACCCATCCCTTGGGATGCCAAAACACCAAGCCTGGCCCCTCTTCCTGGAAGTGAAACAGGTCAAGCTCTCTACCGATTCGGCGGTGATCACGTTTTTCTGCTTCGGCCAACATGTGAAGATATTCATCTTGCTCTTGCTTACTTGCCCAAGCCGTACCGTAGATTCTCTGCAACATTTCGTTGTTGCTGTCACCACGCCAATAAGCGCCGGCAACTTTCATCAGTTTGAAGACTTTCAGCTTGCCCGTACTCGGCACGTGAGGGCCACGACACAAGTCAATAAAGCTTCCCTCGCGATAAAGGCTGATCGTCTCATTGGTTGGAATCGAGGCAATGATCTCTGCTTTGTAGACTTCGCCCAACCCACGGAAAAACTCAACTGCCTCATCACGCACCCACTCCTCGCGGGTCACCGGCTCGTCTTTGGCGACAAGCTCACCCATTTTCTGTTCAATGGCCTGCAGGTCTTGCGGCGTAAACGGACGATGATAAGAAAAGTCGTAATAAAAGCCGTTGTCGATCACAGGACCGATCGTAACCTGCGCTTCGGGAAACAACTCTTTGACCGCGTAAGCCAACAAGTGCGCAGTCGAATGGCGCAGCATATCCAAACCCTCGGGATCTTTGGCGGTCACGATGGCCAGATTGGCGTCTTCATCAAGGGTATAACTCGTATCGACCAGCTTGCTACCATCGCCTCGGGTGACCTTACCGGCCAGCGCCGCTTTGGCCAATCCAGTGCCAATGGCACGAGCCACTTCGGCAACGGTCACAGGACCAGGAAACTCTTTCTTCGACCCGTCGGGCAGCGTGATGGCAACCATGATGATTCAGTTTTTTTGAAATACGATTAATGAAACCACCAAATCTTAGCATCTGAGCAGAATCAGGTCTCATAATGCCCCGAGGGAGAAATGATTCACAAATCCAAACAGCTTGATAGCGCCATTCAATTCGCCGTTGATCATGAGGTGGCTTGGTCACGTGATACCCAGGGAGTTTGGGGGGTGCACCAGGACGACCCGCCGCCTTACAACCGTTTGTATGGCCCCGTTCACCCGCGCGGCGCCGTTGCTGGCTTGATCGCACAAGATGGCAGACCAATTGCTGAGTTTGGTGATCCAGATCGCGCAGACCTGACCTTTAGTGTCGCTAAGGCGTATCTAGCCCTACTCGCTGGTGTGGCATACGACCAAGGCATGCTGACACCAGACCAACCGATCGTCGAGGTTCTGCCAGGCATCGGATTTGACGACCAACACAATCGACGCATCACCTGGCGTCACTTGCTGCAACAAACCAGCGAATGGGGTGGTAGCTGCTTCGGGATTCCTGACCAGGTTGATCACTATCGCAGCCTTGCGTTTGCGCCTGTCACCCACGGCAAAAAAGGCACTAAACGTGAACTTCAGCCACCAGGCAGCTACTGGGAATACAACGATGTTCGCATTAACCAGTTGTCCTTAGCATTGTTACACCTCTTTAAAAAACCCTTGCCCGAGGTCTTTAAAGAGCACATCGCTGAACCTTGTGATCTGTCATCTGACTGGAGATGGGTTGGCTACGATCATGCTTGGTTAGAGATTCAAGGACAAAAAATACAGTCTGTGCCTGGCGGCTCGCACTGGGGCGGCGGCGTCTCAATCAGCGCACGGGATCAATTCAAACTGACTCAGATGCTTATTGATGATGGCATCGCCAATGGGCTTCAAATAATGTCGTTAGACTGGATCAAACAAATGCGAGCACCCAGCCCGCTGGCGCCCTTTTACGGCTATCTGGTGTGGCTCAATGACAGGCAACGAATTTTCAGATCCTTGTCATCTTCAGCCTATTTCGGCATGGGCGCTGGCGGACATTTCAGCCTCATTGAACCCGCGCTAAATTTGGTTGTGATCGTTCGCTGGCTTGACTCAAGTCAAGCGGATGAATTCTTTGCTCGAGTGGTGCAAGCTATCAAACACTGATCGCCTGTAATATGCCACTAAGCGAGTTGCTTTCGCGACTCAAATCGTTAGCCTGATGGAGTCAATATGTTTCCCGAGTACCGAGACCTGATTACCAAGCTGAAAACCACAGACCATCACTTCACGCGCTTGTTTGACAAGCACAATGAGCTCGATCAAAAGATCAAGAACATGGAAGAGCACATTTCTCCGGGCACGCATGAGGAGATCGAGACCCTCAAGAAAGAAAAGTTGCTTCTTAAAGACCAACTCTACGCCATTGTTAAAAAACACGATGCGCAAGGCACTTGAATCGCTTTGTTGTTTGTAGATACGTCGGGCGACAATCGGGAGATCGCACGGCGTTTTTACTGGTCGACCCATCTTGGGTAGTGGATAACAAAAAACCCAGCAACAAAGGCTGGGGTTTTAAGATTTGGTAGGCGGTATTGGATTCGAACCAACGACCTCCACGATGTCAACGTGGCGCTCTAACCAACTGAGCTAACCGCCTAGAGAACTGAAGGACGCAATCATACCTTGCCGCTAAGCCCATGTCAAAAACCGAGCTGACAAATCAAACCGAACGCACGGCCCTCACAAAGTCGCTCATCTTCTGAGGGCACTTGATACCCGGACTTAGCTCTACCCCGCTGCTGACATCCACGGCCTGCGGCTTGATTTGTTGAATGAGGTCGGCAACGTTATCGGTCTTTAAGCCTCCCGACAAAATAACGGGCTTAGCTGCATAAGCCAGCACGGCATCGAGCAATGTCCGATCAAAACCATGGCCACTCCCACCATAGGCGGGTGTGTAGCTATCAAACAACCAAGCGCTCGCCTGATCATGCCGCTGGCATGCCGCGAGCAGGCCAACATCGGTATCTTGGCCTGGCGCGCCAACTCGAAACGCCTTGATATACGGGTGGGCAAATTGCTCGCAATAGGCCGGGGTTTCGTCACCGTGAAATTGCAGATAACTCGGGCGCATGGCCTGAATCACAGCATTGACCAAGTCGACGGTCGGATCCACGAAAAGCGCAACACTAGACACAAAGACATCACGTTTTTGTACCAGTCGTGCGGCCACTTCGGGCGTGACACAACGTTGACTTTTGGGATAGAACACAAAACCTAATGCATCAACACCGAGCGCGCACGCAAGCTCAACGTCTTGTTCACGAGTCAATCCGCATATCTTGATGCGCGTTCGTTGTTCTTGGGTCGTGGGCATCTGCATGGGTGCGTTTTAATCAAGTTCAAAGCCTGCCAAGGTAGCAGTGGATAGCACTTGCCCTTTAGGCAACAGCTCTTGGGGATAGCTCACATGCGTCAAATATAGACCACTGGCACTGTAGGTGGGTGCAGCCTTGGTCCGATCCCGCCCTTTGAAGACACTTTTAAAGTGGGCCAAATCAGTCTTGCCTTGCCCCAAAAGCACGAGCTCTCCAACAATATTGCGAACCATGTGATGCAAAAAAGCGTTCGCCGTCAGGCTAATGAGGACAATATCACCCTGGCGTCGCAAGCGAATCTGGTACATGGTACGCACCGGTGTTGCAGCCTGGCATTGAGATGATCGGAAACTGGAAAAATCATGCTCACCCACGAGTAAATCAGCTGCCTCTTGCATGATTTCAAGCGCGAGCGGCCGAAAGCACCAGCCGGCCCGCCCCGCCCAAAACGGTTGGCGCACTGGGGTATTGAGTAGTACGTAAGTGTAGGAGCGCGCAATCGCGCTAAAACGCGCGTGGAATGCCAGTGGCACCGGCAAAGCCCATTGAACTGAAATAGAGTCAGGCAAAAGGCTGTTAAGACCGCGCACCCAGGCACTGCTTGACCGCTCGACAGGCGAATCAATGTGCACCACCTGCCCTAATGCATGAACGCCCGTATCGGTTCTGCCTGCGCAGGTGGTGCTGACCTGATTTCCGACAAATTGGGCCAGCGCAATTTCTAGTTGATCTTGAACGGTTTGGCCATTCGACTGGGTTTGCCATCCGGACCAAGGCCTGCCGTCATAACTGACGCCAAGGGCCACGCGCGTCATGGTCATTAGCCTTTATTGTCAGGCTTTTGAGCTGCAGCATTAGGCTTATCATCGAGCGACAAATCGATTTCTTGCAACTTTTGATTGAAGTCAGTGGCGATGTGCTCAGCTCGGCTTTGCACCTGTTCAACCTGCGAAGACTTGGACTTCGTTTTACGCAACGCCCATGCCAGCAATAACGCGATCAAGGCCAGCAACAACGCAATCGCTGCCGTTGTGTTGTCCGTGACCCACTGGCTTGCCTTAGAGAAAAAACTGGGCGATGCGGCCTTCGCGGAATCGGATGGTTGAGCCCCACTAGCCCCACTGTCTGCCGCGGAGGAACCACCTGCTTGGCCACCTTGGCCGGACGCCATCGCGCTTGAACCAGCGGACTGCTGCTGGGCGCCACCTGTGGCATCTTGCCCTGACTGACCATCAGTGCCAGCTACTGTTGCGATCGCCCCTTGCAAAGCTTCGATATTCTTTTCCAACGCCTGCTTGCGCTCGAGTTCCTCAGTCATGGCTTTGGCTTGAGCGGCAGCCGAATCGGCCTGGTCCGCTTGCGGATCTTGTCCTGCGGCCGTCAAGCGAACTTGATCGCTGCCCGGGGCTGCCGGCTCAGTACCAGCCTGCTCAACAGATCCCTGCTGCTTGGGCGGCGTTTGCAATGTTTGCGCTGTCCCATCCGCAGCAATGCCCTGATTGCCTTGACCAACACCTCGACCCTGCTTGAAAGCGCGAACGTGCTCGAGGTACTGCGCTTTGGCAAATGCTGGATCAACTGCACGCACCGCAGCCGCGTCTGGAATCCTGAGGGCAGATCCCGCCTTCAAAAGATTCATATTCTCACGCGAGAAAGCGCCAGGATTGGCGCTGTAGAGCGCCCAAAGCTGCTGGTAAAGGTTTGCGCCCTGAACAGGAAATTGGTTAGCGATACCAATCAGCGTGTCACCGCGCTGCACGGTCACTCGGTCCCCCGCTGGCCTGACCTTAAGTGGTGGGGCAATAATCACGCTGGCTTGTGCGGTTGTGCTCGAGACCGACGTGGTAATTAACAACAACACATCAACCACGGTTCGCTCGGTTGGCTGGCTAGACCGGACCTCAACCAGACGGGCATTGCTTTGCCTGCCAGGGTTAACAGACAGGGTCAGCGTATCAAGCGCAACAGGCGGGTTCAACCCGGCAGCCTGCCACACAGCAGGCGGTGCCAAACTAACCGCGAGCGAAGCCGCCTCTATGTCGGAAATGTTGGTGATTGACACTTGCACGATCAAAGGCTGGCCAGATGCGGAAGTGACTCGGGAATGACCGATCTCAAACGCATGAACTTGGGCGATGCTCATGAGCGCGACAGCAGCCAGCGCCATCGAGCGTGCGCTGGTCATCATAAAACTCTCAAGGGAGTTGGATTTCTTATTTTTCATGTCAATCGAGATACGAGTTTGATCGGTTAAGTAACCGTAAATAGCGAGTTACCTAACCATTACTTGGCTAATGTGAAACTAAATGTAACAAAATCGGCTCAACCACGCTCAAGCAAAATCTTGAGCATTCGACGCAGCGGCTCTGCGGCACCCCACAGTAATTGGTCACCGACCGTGAAAGCGCTCAGATACGTCGGACCCATGCTCATTTTGCGCAGACGACCAACCGGTATATCCAAAGTACCGGTTACGGCAACGGGTGACAATTGTTCCATGGTAGCCTGCCGCGAGTTAGGGATGACTTTGGCCCAAGCCGTGCCCTGAGCAATGATGTCAGAAACTTCATCGAGCGGCACGTCTTTCGTTAACTTGATAGTCAATGCTTGGCTGTGGCAACGCATGGCACCAATGCGCACGCACAATCCGTCAATGGGGACTGCCGGATGATCAAATCCTTCGCCTCGACCCAGGATTTTGTTGGTTTCAACCCCTGCCTTCCATTCCTCACGTGACACGCCATTGCCCAGGTCCTTGTCGATCCACGGAATCAGGTTGCCTGCCAGCGGCACACCAAAGTTATCCACGGGCAAGTTACCACTGCGCTGCAATTGCAGCACAGAGCGATCGATCTCCAGGATGGCGCTGGCGGGATCAGCCAGCTTTTGAGCGACATTTGCATTGAGCAGTCCAAACTGATTGAGCAGCTCGCGCATGTGCTGCGCACCACCGCCTGAGGCAGCCTGGTAGGTCATGCTGGTCATCCACTCGATCAAACCCGCGTGAAACAAACCAGCCAAGCCCATCAACATGCAAGACACAGTACAGTTGCCACCGACGAAGTCTTTGGTGCCTTTGCTTAAGGCGGCATCAATGACAGCGCGGTTGACCGGATCCAAGACGATAACGGCGTCGGGCTTCATTCGAAGCGTGCTAGCCGCATCGATCCAATACCCACGCCAACCAGCCGTGCGCAATTTGTCGTGCACTGCCGTGGTGTAGTCACCGCCTTGGGTGGTGACAATCATGGGTAGCTTTTTCAGCGCGTCTATATCGTAGGCATCATGCAAGATGCCGCCACCCGCCCAATCAGGCGCATGGCCACCGACGTTACTCGTGGAGAAAAAAACTGGCTCCAATCCAGCGAAGTCGTTTTCTTCGCGCATGCGTTGCATCAGCACAGAGCCAACCATGCCTCGCCATCCGATAAAACCGACAGAAGAACTCATTTTTTGTTATGCCCAATCGATCAAAAAAAGTGTGCCGACGAGATTAAAAACCAGTCATCGGCACACCGACTCAACTGGACATCATAACGTGCCAAGCGCCTTCAACACAGCGTCGCCCATCTCTGCAGTACCAACCTTGGTGGTTCCGGCTTCAAAAATGTCGGCTGTACGCAACCCTTGGGACAAAACCTGACGCACGGCTGACTCGATTCGAGCGGCCGCAGCACCCTCGTTTAGCGAATAGCGCAACATCATGGCAGCCGATAAGATTGTCGCCAAGGGATTGGCAATGCCCTGACCCGCGATATCTGGTGCCGAACCATGGCTTGGCTCATAGAGGCCTTGACCGGACTGATTCAACGATGCAGAGGGCAACATGCCAATTGAGCCAGTCAACATGGCTGCCTCGTCCGACAGAATGTCACCAAACAAGTTTCCAGTCACGATGACATCAAACTCCTTCGGAGCCCTCACCAATTGCATGGCCGCGTTGTCAACGTACATGTGTGTCAAAGCAACATCCGGATATTCTTTCGACACATCAATCACAATGTCGCGCCAGAACTGGGATGTTTCGAGCACATTGGCCTTGTCCACGCTGCAAAGCTTGCCGCGGCGTTTCTTGGCAGCCTGAAATCCCAAATGGGCGATACGGCGCACTTCCGGTTCGGCGTAACGCATGGTGTCAAACCCCTCGCGCTCCCCGACAAAAGAACCATCGACCGCGGTACGAACACCGCGGGGCTGACCAAAATAAATATCGCCCGTTAGCTCACGCAGGATCAAAATATCCAAGCCCGAAACAACCTCGGGCTTCAAAGATGATGCATTAGCGAGCTCCGGATATAAAACCGCTGGCCGCAGATTGGCAAACAAACCAAGCGCTTTACGCAAGCCAAGAATCGCTTGCTCGGGCCGATGCTCACGTGGCAGCTTGTCGTACTTCCAATCACCGACAGCGCCAAACAAAATCGCATCGCTGGATTTTGCTAATTCAAGCGTTAAGGCCGGCAATGGATGGCCGTACTGGTCGTAAGCAGCCCCGCCAACAGGCGCCTGATTCACTTCAATCGACAATCCGAGCGCATGTAGAACTCGCAAGGCTTGCTCGACAATTTCGGCTCCGATGCCGTCACCCGGCAATACTGCAATCTTGTGTGTCATCGCCGTGCTCCAACTGGTTGAACATCAAGCCATGGGTGCAAAGCCAGACGCTGGGCCTCAAACGCTCGAATTTTGTCGGCCTGCTTTAACGTCAGGCCGATTTCGTCCAGGCCATGGACAAGGCAGTCTTTACGAAACGCGTCAATTTCGAATCCGAACTCACGCCCATCACCGGTACGCACAACTTGAGCTGGCAGATCGACGACGAGCTCATAGCCATTGAATCCATTGACCTCATCAAACAAACGAGCCACCTCCATGTCGGTCAACGCGATCGGCAACAGACCGTTCTTAAAGCAGTTATTAAAGAAAATATCAGCAAACGATGGGGCAATCACTGCCCGAAAACCGTATTGCAACAGTGCCCATGGCGCATGCTCACGACTTGATCCACAGCCAAAGTTCTTACGCGCCAAAAGAATCGAAGCACCTTGATAACGAGGCTGATTTAAAACAAAGTCCGGATTTAAGGGACGTTTGCTGTTGTCCATGCCTGGCTCACCATGATCAAGATAGCGCAACTCATCAAACAAGTTAGGCCCAAAACCGGTGCGCTTGATGGACTTCAAAAACTGCTTCGGAATGATCAAGTCCGTATCAACGTTCTCACGATCAAGCGGTGCGACAACACCTTTGTGAACTGAAAATTTATCCATATCGATTCCTAGCCCAGCGTGCGTACATCAACAAAATGCCCTGCAATCGCGGCAGCTGCGGCCATTGCTGGGCTGACCAGGTGTGTTCGACCGCCCTGACCCTGCCGACCCTCAAAATTCCGATTGGACGTCGATGCGCAGCGCTCACCGGGTTCCAGTCGATCCGCGTTCATGGCCAAACACATCGAACAGCCGGGTTCACGCCACTCAAAGCCTGATTCCAAAAAAATCTTGTCCAGGCCTTCACGCTCAGCCTGCTGCTTGACTAATCCCGAACCAGGCACAACCATCGCTTGCCGGATGTTGGTGGCAACCCGCTTGCCGCGAACAACAGCTGCGGCAGCGCGAAGGTCTTCGATACGGGAGTTGGTGCAGGAGCCGATAAAGACTTTGTCAATCTTGATCGATGTAATGGGCGTATTGGGCTCTAGCCCCATGTACTGCAATGCGCGCTCCATGCCATTGCGACGCGTGGGATCTTTTTCTTTATCAGGGTCCGGCACACGATCAGTCACTGGCAAAACCATTTCTGGCGACGTTCCCCAGGTCACCTGTGGCACGATATCGGCTGCATTGACCTGCACCACCCGATCAAAGTGAGCCCCCTCATCGGAATACAGCGTGCGCCAGTACTGAACCGCCGAATCCCAGAGTGCACCTGTGGGCGCAAATGGTCGACCACGGAAATACTCAATCGTTTTGTCATCGACGGCCACCATGCCCGAACGAGCACCCGCCTCGATCGCCATGTTGCACACGGTCATTCGACCTTCAATGCTAAGGTCCCGGATCGCACTGCCGCCAAACTCGATGGCGTAGCCTGTGCCGCCAGCCGTCCCAATGACGCCGATGATATGCAGAACAACATCCTTGGCCGTGCAGCCCGCTGGCAGCCTGCCATCGACTTTAACCAGCATGTTCTTGCTTTTCTTTGCCAGCAAGGTTTGCGTTGCCAGCACATGCTCGACTTCCGAGGTACCGATCCCGTGCGCTAGGGCACCAAAGGCGCCATGAGTACTGGTATGCGAATCACCACAGACAACTGTCATGCCAGGCAAGGTTGCACCTTGCTCGGGTCCGATGACGTGCACAATGCCTTGGCGCAGGTCATTCATTTTGAATTCGATCACACCGAATTTTTCGCAGTTCTGATCTAGCGTATCGACTTGCAGCTTGGAGATCGGATCCGCAATTCCACTTTTGCGATCTTGTGTCGGCACGTTGTGATCAGCAACCGCCAGATTGGCACTGACCCGCCAGGGCTTTCGACCTGCCATGTCCAAGCCCTCGAAAGCCTGAGGGCTCGTGACCTCATGCAGTAACTGCCGGTCAATGTACAAAATGACCGTGCCATCGGCTTGCTGGTGCACGACATGTGCATCCCATAATTTGTCGTAAAGCGTACGTTTCATGGCAGCGTTTCCAGCTAAGTTGCAATAAATATGATCCGCAATGAGCGTTGCCCAAACTGTTACAGCGAACATCACCTTTTTGAACAAACAGCCCGACTAAACGAGCTACCTAGTCCGGCCTTTGATCAGGCCTTTGATCAGGCTTTCGATTATGCCATGTGGGCTAACCGCATTGCGCTCTATGTCTTAGTGCATGGTCCATCAACACGATCGCCAGCAGTGCTTCGGCAATCGGTGTGGCACGAATGCCAACACATGGATCGTGGCGACCAAGCGTTTGGACCAACACAGGCTCACCCGCCCGGTTGATTGATCGACGCTCAATCCGAATGCTGGAGGTAGGCTTAATGGCTAAGCTCACCGTGATATCTTGACCCGTCGAGATGCCACCAAGCACACCGCCCGCGTTATTTCCCAAAAAACCGGTCGGGGTAATCTCATCGCCATGCTCAGATCCACGCTGGGTAACACTTTTAAAGCCTGCGCCAATCTCTACGCCCTTAACCGCATTGAGCCCCATCATGGCATGAGCGATGTCTGCGTCTAGGCGATCATAGATTGGCTCGCCCCAGCCGCCCGGCAGACCACTAGCCACAACCTCGATGCGGGCACCAATGGAGTCCCCGTCTCGTCGCAATTGATCCATGTATGACTCTAACGCATCAATCAGTGAGCCATTGGCTGCAAAAAAAGGATTATTCGGTACGTGACTCCAGGCCTCAAAGGGGATCTCAATTGGCCCCAACTGGCTCATGTAGCCCCTGACTTCGATGCCATGGACTGTTTTAAGCCATTTTTTTGCGACCGCACCCGCCGCGACCGTGGGCGCCGTTAATCTTGCGGAAGAACGGCCACCCCCTCTAGGGTCTCGAATGTCGAACTTTTTCCAGTACGCGTAGTCCGCATGGCCTGGCCGAAACGTATCCGTGATGGCGCTATAGTCCCTGCTGCGAGCATCTTGGTTACGAATCAACAAGCCAATGGGCGTTCCAGTGGTCACGCCTTCAAACACACCCGACAGAATCTCCACTTGGTCTGGTTCTTGGCGCTGTGTGACATGGCGCGAGGTACCAGGCCGGCGTCGGTCGAGCTCGATTTGAATGTCAGCACCGTCAAGCGCTAACCCGGGCGGGCAGCCATCAACCACACAGCCAATCGCTGGTCCGTGCGATTCTCCAAAATTCGTGACACAAAATAGCTTTCCGAGAGAGTTGCCTGACATGATCGCTTTTAAGGGGTTCTTTTAAGGGTTCTTCTAAGGGCTGTTAGCCGTTATGTTTTCTAAAAGTTGGATTATCGCACCATGCGTGATGGCTCGATATAAATGTCCAAGCCCGCGTTCGTCTAGTGGCTGCCTGAAAGTGACTGTTTCTCCTTGGCCGCCAATTGCGCCGCGCGCTTGGCAGGCCGTACATAAAAGATCGCAGCAAAGAAAAACACTGCTGAGAGCACGATCTCAATCCAGGCCAGTGTCACGCCAGGACCAGGCGGATCTGACATGGCTCGCGTCACACCTTCCATTAAGTAAAGCAACACGAGCATGGCTGCCCATTGCATGGTGTAGATGCTGCCTTTGGCCACGCCACGAAATGCAAACACCAGCGGCAAAGCTTTGAGGAACAGCAACGTACCGCCTGGTCGTAATGGCGCCAGAAAAATCTCCCACGCCAAACATAATAAAAACAGCAGCCAAAGGCTGATGTTGGCAATGAGCTTCAAACGCCTAGACAGCGTAACGGTGTCACTTTCACTCTGTGTTGCTATCATGTTTAGATTGTCTCGCTAACTGTCTCGAGGTTGACATGCCGGGATCCTTGCTCAATGATACTTGCCAATCAGGGCGCCGCATCATCACCGCCACCCTGAACGACAATTTACTGCACGTTGCCGCTAGCCTCGCGTTTACAACAATTTTGGCCATCGTTCCATTATTGACGGTCACACTTTCCTTGATGACGGCGTTTCCAATATTTTCTGAGTTTGAATCATCGCTACAACAATTCTTGCGCCAGCAGTTCTTACCCGCCGAATTTGCTTCAACGGTCATGCAATACCTTGATGAGTTTGTCAGCAAAGCGACCAGTCTGTCTGCCATTGGGGGTGCTTTTTTACTGGTCACCGCCATTTTGGTGATCATGTCGGTTGACGATGCGCTCAATGATATCTGGCATATCAAGCGCAAGCGACCATTCGGCCAGCGGTTCCTGATTTACTGGGCCGTGCTGACCCTCGGTCCGATCATTCTGGGTGCAAGTTTGTGGACATCCTCGTCCGTGGTTCAACAAGCCCTCCTCTACAACGGCGCTAACGCTATCATGCCTTGGCATGTTGCTGCCTCTTGGCTACCTTTCCTTATAAGCTGGATCGGCTGCACGCTGCTATTTATCGCCGTGCCCAACTGCAAAGTCGGTTTTGTGCCGGCTCTACTGGGCGGAATGCTAAGCAGTTTTTTGTTCCAGCTTATCAAGTGGGGACTTGGTGTTTATCTCGCCAACTTCCCGACTTACACATTGATATACGGCGCTTTCTCTGTGTTGCCAACATTTTTGATGTGGGTTTACCTGTCGTGGCTAGCTTTCCTTTTTGGAGCAATCATCGCTGCTAATGTGCCTCGTCAGCTCACGGACAACCGAATCGATGTGCATGCGCATCATGACAAGCTTTGCGCAGACACTTAAAATCAAATCACTTGGTCTAATTTCAAACGTGTACAGGAGTGCATTCCTATGCTCAGAGTCAGTGAAATTCTTAGAGTCAAGGGTAATACCTTGTTCACGGCCACGCCGGACATGCCCGTGCGCGAGGCAATTAGCACCATGACCGAACATGACATTGGTTCGCTCGTGATCATGGAGCACGGAACGTTGGTTGGCATGCTAACTTTCCGTGAGATTTTGCGTCACTTGCACCAAAACAATGGAAGCGTGGGTGAATACACCATTCGTGCCATCATGGACGATGCGCCCTTTAGTGTCACGCCAAACACGGAAGCCGATGAGATGCAGCGCCTAATGCTGGCCAAGCACTCGCGTTACATGCCCGTCATGGATGGCCCGACTTTAATGGGGGTCATTTCCTTTTATGACTTGGCGCAGGCCATTGTGGCAGCGCAAAAATTTGAAAACTCGATGCTCAAAGCCTACATACGTGACTGGCCCTCTGACCCCGAGCAACACAAGTCCTGAATCAGAAACTCTCTAAATGGGTGTCTGAGGCTTGCACATACTGCCAAGCCTGCAGCAGAAGATCCGGATCGTTTGCGCTCAAAAGACGCTGATCTGACAACATTTGGCGCCAGCGCCGGGCGCCGCGCTGGCCTTGCGCAAATCCAAGCATGGTTCTGGCAATGACCCGCAAAGGCACTGCGCGCACGACTTGATCAGCCGCATACTCCTTCATGGTGGCCAGCACCTCGTTTTGGACGGCGGCTTGGCTGCGGTGGCCTAACAACACAGACAGCCGGTCCAAAATGAGCGGATCATGCCAAGCCGCCCGTCCAAGCATCACCCCATCAAACTGGGTCAAAGCATCTTGACACTGCTCAACCTGAGTCAGGCCACCATTGACCACAAAAACCGCGTCCGGGAAATCCACGCGCAGTTGTGCCGCCTGGTCGTAACGTAAGGGCGGTATTTCCCGGTTCTCTTTGGGTGAAAGGCCACCAAGAACCGCATGCCGGGCATGAACGATAAATACGCGGCAACCAACGGCAAAGAGCTTGCCGACAAAATCGCGCACAAATCCATAGTCGGTAATGCCGTCAAGCCCCAGCCGGTGTTTTACCGTCACTGGCACAGACACGGCATCGAGCATCGCCTTGATGCAATCAGCCACTAAATCAGGATCACGCATCAGGCAAGCACCAAACGAACCCTTTTGTACCCTATCCGAGGGGCAACCGCAATTCAGGTTGATTTCGTCATAGCCCCAGCGCTCACCAATTTGCGCACACTTGGCAAGATCTCGCGGTTCACTGCCACCAAGCTGCAGTGCCACCGGATGTTCTTCTTCATTAAAATCCAGGTGCCTTGCCTGATCACCAAATATCAGCGCGCCTGTGGTGGTCATCTCGCTGTAAAGACGCGCTCGAGGCGCAAGCAATCGATGAAAGTACCGGCAATGCCTATCCGTGACATCAATCATGGGGGCCACGCACAACTGCCAATCCTGTGGGTTAATAGGTTTCATGGTTCCCATTTTACGTTGATAGCGACACAGGATTTGAACGTGCCTTTGCCTCGTCTACAATGCCCGTACTTTGGCAGATAACTTGCCGCGACCAATTTTTGGTGGTACACCTCAATGGCTGTTTTCACTCCAGTCGCCGATGAAGATGCGAGACACTTGCTTGAGCACTATCAGCTTGGCGAGCTGACCGGACTATCGGGCATTTCAGCGGGCATCGAGAATACTAATTACTTTCTCGACACAACTCGTGGCAACTATGTGCTGACAATTTTTGAGGTGCTGACTCTCAAACAGCTCCCCTTTTACGTTGATCTGATGCACTGGCTGGCCAGCCAAAAGATCCCCGTGCCCATGCCCCAGACCCGTTTAGACGGTCAACTGATTTCAAGCTTGCATGGCAAGCCAGCCATTGTCGTGTCAAAGTTACCCGGTCAGTGGGTAAAGCACCCGACCCCTGAACACTGTGCGTTGGCCGCTCGAACCATGGCGCAAACCCATTTGACGGGAAAAGACTTTCCAACCAGCCAGCCCAATCTGCGCGGTTTGTCTTGGTGGCAGTCGACCGCACCAACAGTGACTGAGTTTTTAACGCCAACCCAGCATAACTTGCTTGATAGAGCGCTGGATGAGCAAACCGAACTTAAAAAGAGTGGTCAACTGGATGGCCTACCTTTCGGCCCAGCACATTGCGATTATTTCCGCGACAACGTCTTGTTTACTGGCTCAGCACACGCCCCGTCAATGGGGGGCGTCATAGACTTTTATTTTGCAGGCTGTGACTACTGGCTATTCGATTTGGCGGTTGCGGTCAATGACTGGTGCATTGACCCATCAACAGGCGAACTATTGCCAGCGCATGTACACGCCTGGTTGAACGCCTACCAAACGGTGCGTGCGCTAACCGCGTCCGAGCGGCAACTTTGGCCATCCATGCTTCGAGCTGCTGCGCTGCGATTCTGGATATCGCGCTTGTTTGACTACTTCAAGCCTAGACCAGCGCAACAGCTAACGCCGCATGACCCCACACATTTTGAGCGCATATTGACCCTGAGAATGAGTCAAGTGACTGCGCCAATTCCGGAGCTTTAAATCATGCAAGCAGTCTCTTTGCCCGCCATGGCGGGTTGGCAGTGGATCGTTGATGGATGGACATTGTTCAAGCGCCAACCCATGGCGCTTTTTAGCTGGGCAATGTTTGTCACCCTGGTATTGATATTTGCCACCTTCACGGCCCCGATCGGCCCTCTTTTATTCATCATCCTGATGCCAGCAATTACGCTGGTGACCCTGGTGCTCACGCGTCATGTCGCCAATGGTGAAAAGCTGATGCCAAGCATGTGGATAGAGCCGCTAAAGCCAAAAGGACTGTTTAAGAAACTGCTCATCCTAGGCGTGCTGTACGTTTGCATTTGCCTAACCGTGGGTTTGATGGTGTTCTTGCCTTTTGCTGGTGAGCTTGGGCAAGCCATGCAGACTTTGGCCGACACGCAAGACGCCACCCCTTTGATTGAAACGCTGCAAATGCCAATGCTTTTATTTGCTGCCTGTTATTTCATTTTGGCTGCACTATTTTGGTATTCACCTATTTTGATCGGTTGGCACAGCACCCCCATCGGCAAAGCCTTGTTTTTTAGCGCAGTGGCATGCTGGCGAAACAAATGGGCATTTCTGGTCTACGGCGCAGCCTGGGCGGGTATCTTCTTTGGTATCGACCTAGTGGTTGGAGCGGTCGTTTCGCTGGGCATACCGCTAGACATCGCCGCCGCACTGCAATTGCCGTTAAATGTATTCATTGGCAGCGTTCTTTACGCGAGCTTTTATCCGACCTACAAGAAAGTATTCAGTGGCATCGATCACATTAGCCAACAGTAAAATTTCCTTGCAAATAGTCACAAGCTCATCCAAAGGCCTGTGCGCTAATTCAATCACTGATGCAGCCGTAGAGTGACCATAGATACGACCGCGCGCCGTCGCAGGCACCACGGCCTTTGTCGTGAGCCTGCTATCCAGAAATATCAAGGACAGCGGTTCGCGTATGCCAAACGTATGAACATATCGGCACTTTGTAAGCCAGACTGCCTTTCTTGGCCCAATGGGTTGGCTGTGTCGCAAGCCAATGAGCCGTGACCTGAAATCCTGGCAAACGGTGATATCAAGAGAGTCGGTGCAAACCATCAAAGCAGATCTCCTATGCTGATGTAAACGGAAAACCCCAGCACGAGAAACGTGCTCGGGAAGAAGCACACAACCAACGGCAACAACATCTTCACCGGTGCCTTCAGCGCCTGCTTTTCGGCGTTCATCAGACGCGCTTGTCGCAGCTGTTCACTGTGCGCTTGCATACTGGCAGCCATGCCACTACCGGATTGTTCAGCCTGAATTAGCGCCACACAAATGCGCCGCAAAGCTGGTGACTGCACACGAGCTAGCATGTTCTTAAACGCATCAACGCGACTGGCACCCGAGCGCACCTGCCAGAGCCAGGCTCGCCACAAGTTTGCCAAGGCCGTATCGCCTTGAGACACGAGCACCAGCTGCACACCAGTCTGCAAATTCATACCAGCAAATAAACACATACTTAATAGATCAAGAAAAGCTGGCAGTTGTGCGCTCAAGAGCCGTTGCTGCTGCTTGATACGTTGACCCACCCAAATCGACACAACAAGCCAGCCCAAGGAACCACCCACAGGGATCCAGACCCAGCCACTGACAAGAATGACGGTTGCAGCACCCATTAATATCGCGCACAGGACATGCAACAGCCAAAGGTCAGTGACATGCCAATTCGGCAAGTTGGCGTGGCACAAGCGAAGCGCGTAGCGCTCACGCACAGACCACCGCATCAAGCATTCGCAAGACTGGCGCCAAGCGGATGACCTCATCAGCTTGCACCAATGAGCGGCCGAACCGATCAATACAAAAACGGCCACACCAGCGACCACCGCAATGCCTGCCGCAAACCAGTCCATTACCTGCCTCCCTTCTAGGCCGTCAATGCCACCGTGCGCCGCAACCACCAAATGCCGAGCACCTCAAACAACGCAACCACCATCAACACCATATGCCCTTGATGGGTCTGCAACAATGCCTCTGAAAAATCGGAATCCATGGCGCCTAGTGCCGCCATCAGCGCCGGCGGCATGGCACCCATCACCCACGCTTGAAGCCATCCTTGGGCAGTCAATGCCGCTAGCCTAGCCTTGATTTGCTGATTCGATTGCATGGTTTGTCCAACTTGCTCAAGCATCATTGCCAGAGGACCTCCGGTTTGCATGCCCACCCGTATCGTGACGGCCAATAATTCAAGCGATTGGCCGCCTAGTCGTGCGGACAACTGTTGGAATGCATCGGGTGTGCTGGCTCCAAGACGAATCTGGCGGTTAACCACTGCCATTTCCTGTGAAATGGGTGGCAGCGCGTGCAAAACCAGACCTTGCAGAGCAGACGACAAGCTTGCGCCAGCGCGCATTGCCCCAGAAACTGACATCAAAGCCTCGGGCAATTGATGCTCAAAAACACGGATCCGGTGCCGCTTGGCACATCCAATTGCGAAGTTCGGCAGACCGAGACAAACCAGCATCATAAGTGACCCGGTGATCACGCCAAACCCTAAAAGAATAGCCAGCACACATAACAGCAAGCCAGAAATAAAGGCTGCCGGCCAAAGCAACTTCAGATCGACAAATAAAAACAAGTCCCGCAAACGATGTTCAGCCTCACTGGTGTACATCATTCGATACCGATCCAGTGCACCATAGAGCGCGTACTGTATGAGCCACACTGCCCAGGCGACCGCCAAACCACCACTGATAAGCCACCACCAGTGTGTGCGCATCAAGCCAATGTTCCACATTGGCCAAACCATTGCTCAAGCAACTCTATTTCTTTGCCGCTGCCCTGCTCGCGCCATTGCTGAAAAAACATCGGTGGTAAACCTTGCGGCAAAGCGCGCTGTTGAATCGGATCAAATCGAACAAGCGGTTGCAACTGAATCTGGCCAGACTCAAGGCCAGTGATTTCATCGACTGCGGTAACCACGCGTCTGCCACTCGGCAATCGAGTAATCTGCACAACCAACTGGATTGCTCGAGCGATCTGATCTCTGATCGCAGACAGCGGCAATTCTTTACCTGCCATGAGTACCATGGTTTCAAGGCGGGACAAGGCATCCCTGGGGCTGTTTGCGTGAAGCGTTGTCAACGACCCGTCATGCCCGGTGTTCATTGCGGCCAACATATCAATGGCTTCAGCGCCACGACACTCGCCCACCACGATACGGTCTGGCCTCATGCGCAAGGCATTACGCACCAGATCACGAATCGTGACTTCTCCGCTGCCTTCCATGTTTCTTGGTCGGGATTCCAGGCTCAGGACGTGAGGATGAGCAATTTGCAATTCAGCAGCATCTTCAATCGTGATAATCCTCTGCTGCATCGGAATCTGGCTACCTAGAATATTCAGCAAAGTTGTTTTGCCTGAGCCGGTGCCACCGGCAATCAACACATTGATTCGATGTCGGACCGCCAACCCCAAAAAGCTGGCGAGCTCTTGGCCCACGGAGCCTAGACGAACCAGATCCTCGAGTTGCAAACGCTTACTTGGAAACTTTCGAATCGTCAGACATGCGCCGTGCAATGCAACTGGTCTTATCACGGCATTGACACGCGAACCATCAGCCAAACGCGCATCCACCATTGGCGAGGCATCATCGATACGACGCCCAAGCGGATAGACGATACGCTCAATCACGGTTCTGACCGCCGCATCATTGACAAAACTAACTGAATGTCGTCGCAATGCCCCACCACGCTCGACGTAGATCTGATCATGGCGATTGACCATAATTTCCGAAACATCAGGGTCATCAAGTAGCGGCTGCAACACACCAAGGCCGGCGACATCACTGACCACTGCTTCTATCGCTAATTCTTGTTGCTCAACATTTAGCCCTCGATCATCACGCAAGAGCATTTCACGCACTATCTCCTGCGCCTTGGTTCTAAGCAAATCCTGTGGCAAATGATTTAAATCCAGTTTGCGCACATCAAGCAAAGCGATGAGCTCAGCGTGCAGGCAAGCTCGCACCTCTGGGTCTATCGAGACGGGGGGGTCACCCTGGTTCAACACCGGTTCGACCTGACAAGCATCTTGTAGGTTCGGGCGATCACGCACGGGCTCAACCCAGCGGCAGCGCAAACGACACGGGCCGATCGTGACATCATCGGTGGCCAATAGCGGAAAGTGCTGGGCACACCGCAATCCGTTGATACGCATGCCCAACAAACTACCCAAATCCTCTATTTGCAAAAATTCGCCGAGCTTTGACACCCTTGCCTGAGTGCGGCTGACACGCCAGTGTGCAAGGCGAATTTCACAATCGGCATCCTTGCCGATCACAGCAGGCAAGCAGACCTCAAACGCCTGTTCGCGTCCATCTTCATATCGAACATCTACCGATAGCAATTTATTGGTACTCCTGATCATTAAGTGGGTCAAATGAATATGTGTTGCCGCCTAGCGCCGCGCCAGACTTACCCCATTGCGATAGCGCAGGATGAGCCGGGTGCCATTGATGCTTACTGGTGTCCGGCTGCCCAGTCACTGGCACATTCATGTCGTGGGCAAAGCCGATCTGCCTGTCTTGAATGCTTTGCCCGCGCGCAATACGGGCCATCAAGTCGGGATGGTCTGGTGTCACGATGACGGGGGTGAGAAATATCGCGAGCTCGAGTTGACGTTGCTGCTCTGTCGCCACACCCGCATGGCCTTGCCGCCCCTCAGAACTTTCATGCGACACGAAACCGCCCAATACGAGCGTCTGCCCGGACTTCACATTAAATTCCGTGCTGGTTTTGCGCGTGCGAATGGCAGGCCCTGCCTGCGTTGTGATGGAGGGATCAATGGAGCTGACTTCGATATCAACCTTGGCGCGGATCGCACCATAACGATCAATCTCGGGAGTGACATTTAGCATCACCCCATATTTCTTGAAAAGCGTCGTGCGCTTTCCCTCCTTGTCTACGAAGGCGTACGGCACCTCACCGCCAGCCTGAAATGAGGCTGGGGAGCCGCTTCGTGCCAGCAATTGCGGCTGAGCCAGTAAAACTGCTTGCCCTGATTGCGTCATGGCATGCAATTTGGCTGTCAGCAACTCGTTTACGCCAAACAATGCACCTGTGCCTGCAATCTCAGGCATTGCAGTCGCTAGCAAACCCCGACTGCCAAGCTGCCACCCAGCGCCAGCTTGCAAGCCACCATTAGGCAGCGACTGCCAATGCACACCCATTTCACGAAGTTGCTGACGAGGTAACTCCAAGACTTGTACGTCAAGCATCACCATCTGGTCCCAGTCAATTGAACTCGTGAGGTCAATCACATCGGGATACTTGGTCAGCAATTGGTCCAGACGCTTGCGGCTTTCAGACGAAACCTCCCTGCCCTCGACGACGATGTGCTGACCCGCGGACCTTGCACTTACCCCAGGAAATTCCTTGAGAATGGCTTGCACCTCGAGCAGTCGCTTACCAAACCCAGCCGCAGTGATATCAATCTGGTAAGCATGATGCCCATTTTTTTTGGTCCAGATATCGACCGTCGTCGAGCCTGCCTGTTTGGCAAACAGGATCACCTCACTGTCAGAGACCGCATTGGCTTGCACCAACTGGCTGTTGCCAACAGCAATTTGCTTGATACCCTCAAGCTTTACCACATGGGCGCTTCCAGCTTCCAGCGAGAGCGACAAAGCTGTCGCGGCAAGCGCATCCGGCCACACAGTCATGAGCAGCATCAATAGGACGAATACACACCTGACACTGGTTACAAGCCTATTCAAATGCAAGCCGCAACGATGCGCTAAACACCGCAAGGCATGTCGGGAAATGACTATCATCATTGCTTGCTTCACGGCATCTGCTGCGGCGCATCCGTGATGTCACCGTAGATAATAATTGGCGTTTGCTCAGCACCGAGTGAAGGCGCAAGCCCAACGAAACCCGCCAAATGATTCGCCTGTGCTGCACTCAAGCCCTCTGCTCCCAGACCAGATTGCTCAGGTGTCTGGCCAAGCGTCAGGACCGCGGTCAAAACACCACCTTGATTGGCAGACACAAGTTTGACGGCTTGTTTAGACGAAACATCGAGTGTGACTGATGTCACACTCGACTCACCCGTGGCGTATGGGTTGTCGACTAACGGACGGTCGGTTGCGAGCACACGCACCGCATTGACTAGCAGCGTTGTCACTCTTTGCCCCTGATGCGTGAAGGTCACATACAGGTCTATGAGATCTCCCGCATCGAGTCTGCCTGAAAGCGAGCTCACGCGGTCAACCGGAATCGTGACGGCTCGGCGCCCCGGAGCTAGTTGCTCGGACAGCGCACGCGGTTTCGGGCTCGCTAGCACCGATCGCGTCAACGGCTGGCCAGCCACCACGTCCTGAAGTAACACCATCCCCTCCAAGGCTTGGGCTTGTTCTGCTTGAAAACTGTCTGGACTAACCCACGTCTGCGGCATGCTCCTGAGCGACAAATGCTCAAAGCTCAGCGATGTCCCCGCTGAAAGTGCACTGGCAGCCACAACGCGTGAGACCATGTCAAGCTGCGCCTGTTCATCTAAAGCCTGAATTTGCCGCGTCAGGTAATGGTGCACTCCGCCGATCGTGACCAAGCCTAGTGCGATTGGCAGGGCCAAACGCTTCACTAATTGCACCCTGGGCTCTTGTTGTTGACTCATGGTTGATTATCCTTTGCAGGTGAGACCCTTAAGCGAGAAAACAGAACCGCAAACCCCTTTTCAGACTGATTCGTCGCGAACCAAAACAGCGCCCAAGCACTCTTTTCCTGTTCAGCACTGAAGATGAGTTGTCCCAACCGCCGCTCAAGCCGAAATGGTTCATCCATCTCTCGCATCCAATGCTCAAACCAACTGTCAAAACGAAGATCGCTGCATAACCATTCGTGACGCAGACAAAGCTCGCCCACTCGTCGCTCAACAGGCGGTTGAGCACACAACGACAGAGTGCGCATACTCTCATATGGCAAGGATGGCCAGGATCCACAGGCCAACGCCAAAGACGGCTCAGCAGCCACCAAAAGGCAAAGAAGAATTTTTGGCAGAAACGGCATCACTGAACCTTACCCAAATAGCGCTCAGGTATTGAGCCCTGCCAAAGTCGTAACCAATTGGTCGTAGTGCCCCGATCCTTCCAAGGTGCTTCAACCGCTTGAATCGAAGGCATGAGACTCGCGATGACTGCTTTGCTCGCCACGTCAGCTGAATGCCACAGAACCGCTGCGCGCTCGATTCGATCGGTCACTTCGGCATCGTGACTCGCCTGCCCGGGACCAGATAGCCGCCACGCTGTTTGAGCGAATCGACCCGACGTGCTAACCGCGACCCACCGCCCATGCCCCACTGCGTACTCCTGAAGCACCCAATTGGGCCATTGACTCGCGTCTGCCATCTGCGCTTTCGCGCGAATCGATTGACTCTGATGCCCTAGCGCCACCGCATCGGCTGCGGCTTGCGCACCTAGCCACTGCTGCGACCATTGAAACTGCCAGCGCGAGCTCCAATGAACCGCACCGAGCAACACCATCAGCATCAGCGCGACAACAATGGCCTCAGCCAATACCTGACCCTTTTGCGCCTCGCACGAACATCTCTCTTTATCGTGCCAAAACATTGCGCGCCATCCAGGAAGGGTGAAACAAGTTTGCCTGCTCAGGCATAACGCCATGGCCTGGCTCGTAGCGGTCGTAATAGGCTTGCGCCTTTGATGTCGCACTCAACGCAGCGCCCCAATCAGGCGCGATGCTTAACAACCCTTTGATTCGCAAGCCCAGCCTTAGAACGGGATCCTGTAATGAATCTAGTGCCTGCGAGACCGATACAGTCGTCACCAGACTTTGTTGATCACGCAGAATGTATGGCTCAACCCGACCACGAGCACGCCAGCCAATCTGTGTCTTATAGCCCCAGCCATCAGCAAGGACGTTGGCAAAGTTGTGAAACATGGCGGTCAACGCAAATTGCGACGTGAACCAGCGAAAGAAACTTATCTTTCGGAAATCATCGGGAAACTCCCCTGCACCAGCAAGCTCGCTGTCCCCCTCACTGATGGCATCGGCCCGCTGTGAGTTAGCTTTGATATTGGCAAACCCCATTGGATACTCTCGCCAGTAACACAAGACAATCTTTGATCCCCGCACAGCATGAAACGACAAGCTATCTGTGGCCTGCCACAAGCCATCCACCTCAAACGATGAATCACCGCGTCGCCGAAGGTTGTGGCGCAGATGCGGGCACTTGGGCCTAACCACCCACCAATTAACCGCAGTGTCACTGCGCTTTTGCAGATAAGGATGTTGCCCAATGGTCTGCTTAAACCAATCACGCCAGACCTCATGTGCAGGCTCAATCAGGTGAACACCGAGGTTTTCGCTGGGCATATTCACGGTAACGGCAAGCCGAGGTGATTGGGATACATCGATACTCATGTTTCGCTCAAGCACGGACAACACAATCGCTCGTGTGTCACGGGCAAAGCTTTCGAGCAGTGTTTTTCTGGCGCGCTTGAGCTGATTGCTCAGTAATTGGTCGTGCCGGCGAAATGCCTCATGCAACTGGTTCACGCCGCTTAGGGTCGCGCCAGATACGCTTAATTTGGAGGCGCCATAAGCTGCCGCGTGGTGCGGACCAAACATCATGCTGATTAGATGAATGGGCGGGTTATAACGCATCAAACGAATATTCATTTCACGTCGCATTTTTTCTGCACTTGCAATTGTCAGTAAATGAGCCATGGCGACCTGGTGCGCCATGACGGTGCGATTCAGAAAGGCATGGCCATTCAGTAATCGTGCATGGTGTTGGGCCGCAGCAAGACTAGCGGCAGCTGTCGATCGATCCAGCACTTGCTGGGCCAAGACCAGCTGCGAAATAGAAGCCCGCTGCTGCCAAGCCACGACCGCAACGCTGGCAATCGCAATGGCCAAGACCAGCGCAGCCCCTTGTTGTCTGTCGTAGCGCATACCGATCTCGTCACCGACTGGTCGCGCCGTAGCTCTTTAATGATTTATTTGTGATTTGCTTATTTGCCTCACCCGCTGCCTTGCGAGCACCAGCAATTGCATTGCGAGAGCTCTCACCGGCCAGCTCATTGGCGATGGCCGCCGTTTGTGAGCGAATGACTTGTCCAAATGATTGATATACCGCAATCGCTGCCACCGCAACCAAAGCCACGATGATGATGTATTCGGTCATGCCTTGACCACATTGTCGCTGCGACCTTTGTCGAATCGCCTCACGCTTGCTAGCGGGAACCGCCGATGACCGTGCCTGTCTGTACGAACTCATGCTGCCTTCCTTGTCGTTTGGTAGAAAAGGTCGTCAGTTTGCACAAGTCAACGCCACAAAACAATTCGCAAGAACAACAAGTCGGAAAACCGCAGTGGCTTACCGGATGACGGTTACGGATGACGGTTATGGTTAGCACCTCACACCATCGAAAGCGGGATCGTGACAGGTCCATCGTTGACCAAACTGACCTGCATATCCGCAGCAAACTGACCGCTTGCCACTGATGTCACATGCGTCTTGGCATAATCGATAAAACACTCGTACAGTCGCTTGGCTAGCTCTGGGTTTGCCGCGTCTGTGTAGCTTGGTCGATTACCTTTGGTGGTATCAGCAGCCAATGTGAACTGCGACACAATGAGCATGGATCCTTGGGCATCAACGACCGACCGATTCATCTTTCCTTGCTCATCGGAAAAAATCCTCAGCCTCACGATTTTGTCGACCATGCGTCGCACAGTTGACTCCGTATCGTCATGTTCAGCGCATACAAGTACCAACAGACCTGTATCAATTTCACCAATCACAACGCCATCGACTGAGACGCTGGCGCGCTGAACCCTTTGCAATAGTGCTTTCATGAGAAATCCTTGTCCGGATTAAATGTGCAACATAGAAATTACCGAAACAGGCACTACGTTAAACTTGCATAAGCGCATTATGTTTCCCCCCGTCAATTTAACCGCTGACCAAACCCAATACCCATCATGAAAATAGCGATTGCAGGAACTGGCTATGTTGGTCTCTCAAATGCCGTGCTCTTGTCACAGCACAATGAGGTGATCGCGCTTGACATTGACCCTGACAAAATTGCGTTAATCAATCAACGCCAATCACCCATAGAAGACAGTGAGCTTGAGCGCTACCTGAAGGAGCAACCCTTAAATCTGCGCGCCACACTGGATAGAGCTGAAGCCTACACTGGCGCAGACTACGTGATCATTGCAACACCGACTGACTACGATCCTCAAACCAACTACTTCAACACCAGCTCAGTTGAGTCCGTGATCAAGGACGTCACTGCGATCAATCCACAGGCAGTGATGGTGATCAAGTCCACCATTCCAGTGGGGTTCACCGAACGTGCACGTCATCAGTACCAAACAGAGCAAGTGATTTTTTCACCGGAGTTTCTGCGTGAAGGTCGCGCCCTTTACGACAACCTTTACCCGAGCCGCATTGTGGTGGGTGAAGACACGCCTAGAGCACATCGTTTTGCTGAGCTACTGAAGCAAGGTGCGCTCAAATCTGATATTCCCGTGCTCTTTACAGGCAGCACAGAGGCTGAAGCCATCAAGCTCTTTGCAAATACCTACTTGGCCATGCGCGTGGCCTACTTTAATGAGCTAGACACCTATGCCGCATCGCACGGTCTAGACCCACGGGAAATCATCGAGGGGGTCTGCCTTGACCCTCGCATTGGCAGCCACTACAACAATCCATCCTTTGGCTACGGTGGTTACTGTTTACCCAAAGACACCAAGCAAATGCTGGCTAACTACAAGGAAATCCCACAAAACCTCATTCATGCGATCGTTCAAGCCAATAGCACTCGGAAAGATTTTGTCGCCTTTGACATTCTCAAGCGAAACCCCAAAGTGGTTGGCATCTATCGTTTGGTCATGAAAGCAGGGTCAGACAACTTTCGCTCAAGCTCAGTGCAAGGCATCATGAAGCGCCTCAAAGGCAAAGGCGTTGAAGTCATTGTCTATGAACCGGTAATAGATCAAGACGAGTTTTATCGTTCTCGTGTCATCAATGACCTGAATGCATTCAAGCACCAAGCAGACATTATCGTCGCCAATCGCATCACGGACGACATACGGGATGTAGAACATAAGGTGTATAGCCGGGATCTATTCGGTGGCGATAGCTAGTTCAGCGAGCCTAGCAAGCGGTGCGATTCTTAATTACTCAAACGACCCGCACAGGGCTTTCGATCGACTCGATTTGACATCGCTGCGCGCCGCTTTGTGCTGCAAACGGCGTTGGACTGACGCTTTGGTTGGCATCGTTGGTCTACGATCCTTAGGCACAATGAATGCCTTGGCGATCAATCCATTTAAGCGTCGAAGTGCCTCATCCTGATTCTTGACCAAGCTACGAAATTTTTGAGCCTTAATGGTCACCACCCCAGCCCGACTGACATGGTGATCACCCAGACTCAAAAGTCGCTGCTTGACCTCGGCTGGCAAGCTTGATTTAAAGACATCAAAGCGCAAATGCACGGCATTCGATACCTTGTTGACGTTTTGCCCGCCCGGGCCTTGAGCCCGAATTGCTGTCATCTCAACATCATCTGCAGTCATCAGCATCATGGATTGCGCCCAGAATTGTGCTTGCATGTATCCATCATTTAATACCGCGATCAAAAGCTGCTCGCACCAGATCCGGATTGAACATCAACTCACCATATGTCCGCAAGCAACCAAGCGGGGCTGGGGTGTTGGGGTAGACCGATTTCACCATCGAAGCAGCCACTGTGAGCATGCCCCGTTTGCGGTCCCAGTCATTACGCCAGACCCCAACCCCGGTTGGCCACCCAAATTCCCCCACCCTTGGCCACTTCAAAATCCCCCACCTGAGTGGCGCGCTTTAGCGCACAAACCGCTTTTCTACGGCAGCACAAGGGGAGGAAGTGGCCTCGTTCATCTGAGGATAAAAATAAATACCTGCGATTACCAGTGCCAAAGCACTGATCAGTGTCATTATTCAAAAGTTTGTTGTTGGATGCTTGCCATTTTGCCGGATATTGACGCAAGCGGATACTGCCTTTTCTTCAACGCCCAATTCCAGATCGAAACTTCGCCTCACTAACCACAGCTTAGTTACTTCGAAGGCGGCGTGGATGACATTGCTAATCCAAGGAATGCACCACACATCGTTACAATAAGCATCCGATCTAGCCAACGCCGTGTCGTTATCTGAATGGCCATCGACCATTACGAAAATTTCCCTGTCGCCTCACTGTTATTGCCGGCAAATGTGCGGCAGGACGTTATCCGTCTATACCGTTTTGCCCGCGCTGCAGACGACGTCGCAGATGAAGGCAATGCCAGCACCGCAAAGCGCCGGTCTGAACTGGCTCGGTTTCGGCATGCACTGACGCTGGTTAGCGAGGACCCAAATGCCATCACTGTTGGGGATCCCTCACTTGATGCCATTTTTTTGCCACTGTCACACACCATTCATCAGCATCGTTTACCCCTTGGACCGCTGATGGATCTGTTGTCAGCGTTCGAACAGGACACCCAGGTTCAACGCTATCGAGACGAGGCACATCTAATGGACTATTGCCGCAGATCCGCCAATCCAGTCGGCAGATTGATGCTTCATTTGTTTGGCCAAACAGACCTAGATAGCCTCAGGCAATCTGATGCCATCTGTAGCGCCTTGCAACGTATCAATTTTCTGCAAGATGTCGCCATCGACCTGCGCAAGCAGCGCATCTACCTGCCACAGGATGCAGTAGAGGCCGCTGGTGTCACGATCGAGCAACTGAGCAAAGGACGCTGCGACAATGCCTGGCAAACGCTTATGCGCCAGCAGATTGAAATCTGTCGTGACCTCATGGATCAAGGTCAACCGCTCGGACGACGACTAAAGGGGCGAGTGGCCTTGGAAATTCGCTTGATTATGGCTGGCGGATTACGAATTCTTGAAAAAATCGAATCCGTGAATTTTGATGTGTTTAACCGCAGGCCGACGTTAAATAAACCCGACTGGATTCGCATGCTTGCAAAGGCACTCTAATACTCATGACGCCTGACGAATACTGCCAAGATAAAGCCGCACGCAGCGGCTCAAGTTTCTATTACGCGTTTTTGTTCTTGCCACCTGAACGCAGGCGCGCCATTACCGCACTCTACGCCTTTTGCCGTGAGGTTGACGATGTGGTCGATGAGTGCACTGACCTTGGCATTGCAAGAACGAAGCTTGCATGGTGGCGTACCCAAATAGCCCAAATGTTTCAAGGCAATCCAACCCACCCCGTAACCCGTGCACTTGAACCTCATTTAGTCGACTTCGATATCACCGAGGCTAGACTACAAGCCGTGATTACGGGCATGGAAATGGATCTGGATGTCTCGCGCTACGCCACTTGGGACGAACTGGAAAAATATTGCTGGTATGCCGCCGGTGTGGTCGGTGAATTATCGGCAGGCATATTTGGCTACCAAAACCCCCAAACCTTGACCTACGCCGCCAAGCTAGGGCTAGCGTTTCAAATGACCAACATCATCCGCGATGTGGGCGATGACGCCAGACGTGGCCGTATTTACTTGCCGTTAAGTGATCTCGAGCAATTCAAGGTCCGGGTTAGCGATATTCAGGGGTGCAAACACACACCTGAATTTGAGCAACTGCTCGGTTTTCAGGCTGAGCGGGCTCGCTCACTCTATCGGGCCGCCGCGCAGAATCTTCCCGCCATTGATCAGCGCAGCCAAAGACCTGGCCTCATGATGGCCGCAATTTATGCCACTT